>NZ_VDFP01000005.1 GCF_009600985.1 Companilactobacillus halodurans | reverse complement strand
GTTAAACTACAAAACTCCACGGGAACTATTCACTAGTTTCTGTGGAGTTTAGAAATGTACTTTTCTGGTACTGATATATTTCGTATTTATTTTTGGACAAGTGGCTAACTTGTTCTTGTAATTTTCGGTAAAAAACATTTATCAAACGATTGGAAAAACACCTTTATTAAAATTGAATCTAGAAACTCCAAATAACGTTAACATTTATGCCAAGTTGGAAATGTTTAACCCCGGCGGCTCAATCAAGGACCGTTTAGGCGTCAATTTGATTGAAGATGGCATCAAAAAAGGCTTAATCAAAGAACACACGACTATCATTGAACCAACCGCTGGCAATACTGGCATTGGCGTTGCTTTAGTTGCTCAAAAATACCATTTGCCCGTTCAATTAGTAGTTCCAGAACGTTTCAGTCAGGAAAAACAAATCTTAATGACTGCTTTAGGAGCAAAAATCATCCACACTCCTTCTGAAGACGGTATCGTTGGTGCCATTAAAAAAGCGAAAGAACTCGCTAGTAAAATCGACAATTCTTACGTTCCTTTGCAGTTTGAAAATCCAGCTAATCCTGAAGCCTATTACAAAACTTTGGGACCAGAAATCATTTCTGATTTAGCTAATCAAAAAATCGACGCCTTTGTAGCAGGATCTGGTAGTGGTGGGACTTTTGTTGGCGTCACGCAAGCTTTGCAAGAAGCTTTCCCAAATATGAAAGCTATCACTGTAGAACCTGAAGGTTCAATTTTAAACGGCGGCAAAGAACATGCCCATCGGACTGAAGGTATCGGGGTCGAATTCATCCCACCATTTTTCAAATCAATTACTGTTGACGATGTCAAAACAATTAGCGACGATGATGCTTTTTACTATGTTAAATGGTTGGCCAAAAACGAAGGCGTCTTTGCCGGCAGTTCTAGTGGTGCCGCTCTAGCAGCAGCTTTACAAGTGGCAAAAGACTTACCAGAAAATTCAAATATCGTGACTGTTTTCCCTGACTCTAGCGAACGTTACTTAAGTAAACACATTTATGACTAAAAAAACTCCACAACCTTTTTCGATTGTGGAGCACTTTTATAAGACTGATTTGATTAACTCAACGCCTTTGAATAGGTTAGCTTCATTCATGATGAGTGGTGGCAACAAACGCAAGGTGTTGTGTTTAGCTGATAAAGTCAATAAACCTTTATCATGCAATTGATTGATTACATCATTAACATTGATTGATTCATCTAGGTGAATTCCAATCATAAATCCTAAACCGGTAATATCTTTAACAGCTTGTAGTGGTTTGATTTCTTCATTTAATTTATCCCACAGACTAGCTGATTTAGTTTGAACTTGTTCTAAAAATTTTGGCGTTAATTGTTCCAGGACGCCACTAGCTGCAGCCATTGATAATTTATTGCCGCCAAAAGTTGTTCCGTGACTGCCGGGACCAAAAGCTTTAGCAAATTTCTTTTTGCCAATCATCGCACCAATTGGGGTCCCATTTCCTAAGGCCTTAGCAGAAGTGATGATGTCAGGCTCTAAATCAAATTGTTCAAAGGCAAATTTAGTGCCCGTACGACCGATACCAGTTTGGACTTCATCGATAATCAATAAAACATCATTTTCTTGGCAAGCTTGTTGAATTTTTTGGAGCCAAGCTTTATCAGCAACATAAACGCCGCCTTCACCTTGAATGACCTCTAAAATCACAGCTGCTAATTGGTCATCAATTAAATCGAGTGCTTTGTCATCATTGTAATCGGCAAATTCGACATCTGGAACCAAAGGTTCAAAACCCTTTTGAATATCAGGATTGCCAGTTAATGACATTGATCCATAAGTACGACCGTGAAAACCATTATTAAATGCTAAGACTTTAGTTTTGCCAGTATATTTACGAGCCAATTTAAAGGCAGCCTCATTAGCTTCAGTCCCTGAGTTACAAAAGAAAGCTAGCTGGTCGTCGTTACAAAGCATTCCTGCTACTTCATCTTGAATTTTGCTCTCATAAAGATTAGAAATGTGCCAAACTTTTTGCAATTGGTCAGCAACTTTTTTTTGAATGATTTCATTACTATACCCGAAGCTGCAAACTCCGATGCCACTGGTGAAATCTAAATAAGTCTTTTGATTATTATCTGTTAAATAAACATCGTGACCGTCTACTAAATCAAACGGAAAACGACTGTAAGTTGGAAATACATGTTCCATGATTATGCCTCCAGAATTTTTTAATTATTTTGAAATTTCGTTCCTGGTCGACCTAAATCGTCAGTAATGAAAGTATTCCCGACTCCATTTCTTATCGCGGTAAATGAAGCCTTGATTTTAGGCATCATCCCCGATTTAATTACGTTATTTTCCACTAATTCATTCGCACTGTTTTCTGTTAACTGCGATACGACCTTACCTGAATGCAAAACACCTGGTACATCGGTCAAAAGAACTAAGGCTTCAGCTTGCAACTGAATGGCAATTTTAGCTGCCGCCATATCGGCATTGACATTTAGCCACTTTCCATCTTCTGTTTGTGCTAAAGGAGCCAAAATCCCGATTTGGTCACGCAATAATCCTTCAAGATAATTAGCATTGATGTCACTGATTTTTCCCACTTGACCATACTTTGCTTGATTCAAATATTCGCCTGTCAACAAATTGTCGTCGCTAGCATTTAGGCCAATGACTGGTAGTCCTGAATCAGCAATCGTTTGACACAATTTAGGTTGAACGACGCCAATTAATACAGCTTTAGTAACGTCTAGAGTTTCTTGACTAGTGACCCGAATGCCATCGATTTTTTCAACGCTCAATTTTAATCTCTTGCTCCAAGCAGAAATCTGGGGGCCGCCTCCATGGACGATTAAGATTCGCTTTCCTTCAAGCCACCAAGTTTTTAATTGTTGGAAAAAAGTTTCTGGTAAATGATTCAAGGCATTGCCGCCTATTTTTACAACGATTGTTTCTTTCATTTCATTTCACTCCACACTTTTTGGTTTGTTTTTAGCTTCTATATGTGGCGTTGATTCTTACATAGTTATATGTGAGATCACAGCCCCAAGCTTGTCCCGTGGCTGTTCCCGAATTCAAATCCACAAGAATAGTGATTTTATTATCTTTTAGTGATTCTTTCATAGTAATTTCATCGAAATTAGCACTGCTGCTATTGTCGACTAATTCCAAATCATTGAGCCAAACACTCGTATGCTCAATGTCGACTTTAGCATTCGTTTGTCCGATGGCTGCAATGATTCGACCCCAGTTGGCATCCTCTCCAAAAATTGCTGCTTTGACAAGATTAGAACCAACAATAGCTTTACTTACCTTTTGAGCATCATCATGAGTTGCTGCGTTTTCCACGTTTACTTCAACTAATTTGGTCGATCCTTCGCCATCTGCAGCAATGTCTTGAGCTAACTCACTTAAAACGGCGTTATAAGCTGAAATAAAATCTTCATACTCAGGACTTTGTGTCGTTAATTCAGGATTTCCTGCCAATCCGTTGGCTAAAGTCACCACCATGTCATTTGTCGAAGTATCGCCATCAACCGTGATTTGATTAAAGGTCGAATCAACTTGTTGACTCAAAATATCTTGCAACAATCCATCTTGAATATTGGCATCTGTTACGACGAATCCCAACATCGTAGCCATTTTAGGATGAATCATCCCTGACCCTTTACAAAAGCCACTGATAGTAACAGTTTTTCCACCAATTTCAACTTGTGCAGCAATCGTTTTTTGATGCTTGTCAGTTGTCAAAATAGCTGAGGTAACATAATCGTTATCTAATAATTCCAACTGAGAAATACCTTTTGCAATTGTCTTCATTGGCAATGGTTCTCCAATCAATCCTGTTGAAGCGACCCCGACTAAGTCAGGCGTGATATCCAATTTATCAGCTGTCAGTTGTTGCATTTTCTTAGCATCTAACATGCCTTGTTCTCCAGTAACTGAGTTGGCAATAGCTGTATTCATCACCATCGCCTGCAACTGGTGACTTTTATTGATAGTTTGTTTAGTCAATTTGGTTGGTGCTGCTTGGAATTGATTAGTGGTATAGGTACCTGCAGCTTGAGCGGGGACTTTTGAATAAAGCCATCCCATGTCTTTTTTCTGAGGATTCTTACGCAATCCGGCATGAACTCCGTCTGATTTGTAACCCTTAGGCCAAGTGAATGGTATAATCTGATACTTTTGCTCTTTTTTTAAAATCGATTGCATAAAAAAATCCTCCTATTTAAGGTAGAACCGGAATCAAGTCCAGCCCTGCATCTGGTTTAAATTCAAACATTTGATTAAAGTTTTGAATTGCTTGCCCAGCTGCACCTTTTAGGAGGTTATCAATTACACTGACTATTACGATTTGGTGGGTAACAGGGTTCAATTGATAACCTATGTCACAGAAGTTAGTTCCAATCACTTGTTTCAAAGTTGGGAAAACTCCTTCAGTAGCATTTATAAAGGTGTGATCTGAGTATGTTTGGACGAATGCGTTTTTGACGTCTTCTTCAGTTATCCCAGATTTTGCCTTTGTATAGCAACTGGCCATTATTCCACGTGTCAGTGGTAATAAAGTTGTAGTGAACTGAATGTAAGGTACGTCTTCGTCCCAATCCTTTAATTGATCAACAATTTCTGGAATATGTTGATGATGATTTACCTTATACAGTTGCAGATTTTCATTTGTTTGGCTGAAATGAGTTGATTCACTCAAACTCTTTCCAGCACCGGATGTACCAGATTTGGCATCCACGACGATTGAGGTCGTATCGATTAGGTGATTTATGACCAATGGTGCTAATGCTAAAATCGTTGCTGTTGCATAACAGCCTGGATTTGAAACATAGGTTGCACCCTTAGAACTCGTAAAATCAACTAATCCATAATGTGATTGCTTGAGGTATTTTTCATCTGGAGCTTCTTTTTTATACCATTTTTTATAAGCATCACGTGATTTCAAGCGATAGTCGCCAGCTAAATCAATTACCGGAAAATTGGCATCAAGAAATGGTTTAGCCAATTCTGTAGTAACTCCAGCTGAGACATCGAAGAAGACCATCTGGTTATTTTTCATGATATCAGCAGAATCATAAGGTAAAATATTAGCTCGTCGTCGCAGTTGCGGTAAAACCGATTCTAAAGATTGTGCTACTTTCTGGGAGTGCCCATACAAGTTGACTGAATCAACGTTTGGGTGCCGTAATAGTAATTCGTACAAGACGCTACCGCTGTAACCAGTAACACCGACAAGACCAACATTCATACTTATCATCCTTTCTTGATGTCTAATCCTTATTTCTATGTCTTTAATAGAAATTAATAGCTAGAATACTCTTGATTATTAAAAAAAACAAGGCTATTTCTAATTTAATTTTTACATTTTTAATTTTAAACTATCGGTATTTTCTTTCAAGAATAAAGGTTTAGTTATAAAAAATTTAATAGGCACCGCAATCAGGAAATGATTGCGGTGCCTATTTTTAGTTAATTATTTTAATTTGAATGAATTTGATTTCTACTCAAACTCAAATTTTCTAAATGCTCTTTAAATTTAACGGTAAATTTATTATTAATCATCGATACCGTTGGTCCGGTTAACAAGAAGATGGCTAAAGTACCGATTCCAATCGTACTCTTGCAAAAGAATGCTATCACGACACAAGTCCCGTCAGTCAATACTCTCCAGACTCTAAAGGGAATCTTCGTTACCTTTGGTAAAAACATTCCCAAAGAATCGTATGGAGCAACGCCTAATCCACTAGTCATATAGAGTGACATCCCAAAAGAAATGATTAATACGGCTAAGATTAACCCAATGCCTCTTTGAATAAGATTTAACGAAGACCAGCCAAAATTCTGGAATAAACTCAAAAAGAAATCAGAAATGAAGGCCAACAATGTCAGATTCAATAAGGTGCCTAAGCCAATCGTATCGCGGCTATATTTTAATTGAACGATAAAAATAATGATATTAACAATCAACTGGGCCACGCCAAAACTCAAGCCACTGATTTGACTGAAGCCAATATTCATAGCTGAAAATGGATCAGTTCCAACATTTGTTATCCGTAACACCGAAACGCCCAATCCAACCAGACTGATGCCGATTATCATCATGAAAAAAGTTACTAAATTTATCTTTTTTATCACATTTACCCCCTAATTTATTCAAAGGTAGCGAAGATAGGCGTTTCTATTCTTAATTTATAATCAGAATTTTTTGTGTTTGTAGCAACAGGTAGTGTTTTTGCAGTTTCTCCTTGTTTTACATGAGCATTGAAATACTTATCATTGATTTATCGTTACCCATTTTATTTGGGACTTACTCCCACTAGTAGTTCATGTTAGTGCAAATGGTGGCATAAATGCAATTATTGATTTAACCACTTAACGAACAATTATTAATACAGGGCAAAAAAATAATGGTAATTTATAATCACCATTATCATTTTAAATATTTTCAAATAATATCTTTTTGGAGTTGATTGACGTTATCAGCCTTTAACAACCAATAATAAAGTGCACCATATAAATTAGCATCATTTTTAAACTTGCTTTCAACAATTTCAGGTCTTTTTAAAGTTGTCTTTATAATTGGAAGACTGTTTCTTATATTATCAAACTCACTGTTAATCGTCTCGGTGACAATCTTTTGAGCAGAAATTCCTCCACCAATTGTATATCTATCTAAATCTAAAACACTTTGAATATTATGAATCAATAAGGCAATGTTATGACAATATCTTTTAAAAACCCTTAGAGCTAATTTATTATCATTATTGATTTCATTAAATACTTTAATGCCATCATTCTTATCTGGTAAATTCAATTTCTCTGCAATTTCGTTGACCATTTTTACTGCAGATCCTAAGCTACCTTCAAGGCTATTATAGGTTATATTGGCATTATCATTTAACATGAAACTAATCTCTCCAGCTTGATAATTTGCACCATAAACTAAATGATGATTCATAATAATGCCACTGCCTACACCAGTACCTAAAACAATTGACGCACCATTATTAATATTCTTCAAGTTACCTAACCATAATTCTGAAAGAGCTGCAGATTTACCATCATTTTCTACACTAATTGGCACACTAACTTCAAACATATTATTAAAACTCTTTTTGTCTAGAAATGGTAAACTGCCACCTCCAAAAATCATGTCCTTATCGTGGTCAATACGTCCTGGGACACTAAAAGCTATACCTCTTATTTTATTATTATATCTATCAAGTATTGATTGAACTAAATTTACAAAATCATAATAATTTTGTGGCGTTTTTACAGAATTTTTTTCTATTAACTTACCGCTGTGATCAATTAATCCAAATTTTATAGCTGTTCCACCAATATCAAAAACCAAATATTTTTTTATCATTACCCTAAAACCTACTTATTAACTAAGTACTTTCTGATTAAGTATGTAGGAGTGCAACTCCATGCGTGACAATAACTATTAATTACTGGGCTTCCATATGGTGAGAAGTTTGGATCCTCTGGTTCAAATGCTTCCCAGAAAGTATCTGCTCCTAGATCTACCATTTTGCCCCAATAATTTTTAATTAACTTTATCCCGTCATCTTTATGTCCAGATTCAAATAAAGCTAAAGCTATATGGTGATACATATATGGCGTAGCAATTCCAGTAACAGGGAATAGTGTTTTAACTGATTTAGTCATCAATTCATAATTCTCATCATCGTTCATGACGTGAGCAATTACCATCCATGATTGACTAGCAATATTAATTTCTTTATCAGGTCCGCTAACAAATAGCCCTTTATTTTTATCGAAGAAATTATCCATTGCGGCTTTTGTTAATTTATCAATATCCAACTTGTACTTATCAACATCATCATCTTTTTCCAATTCTGCTAACGATACAAATTGTTTCAATACATAGATAAGAATTGCTTGTCCTGATGCTTGTTTATCAATATCATTAGACTAATCAACAAATACAGGCCAATCCTCGTTCATCTTTAGAACGTTATCTTTTCCAACTTCTTTAAGAGCTAAATCAATTTCCTTTTTTGCTATTGGATATAAATCATTAACAACGCTTTGGTCTTTAAAGTTATCAAAATAATCTTTTAAAACTGCAATAAAGAATAAACTATAATCATACATGAAAGTATCATCTGGTACAGGATTAGGCTTAGTAAATACATTAGCGGAAATCTTACCTTCTTCAGTAGTCATTCCTCCAAATAAGTACAAACATCTTTTGACCAAATCCTGATTATTAAATGTCGCATAATTGGCTAGTGCTTGCAATCTCAAATCACCTAACCATAGACGGTGATCACGTTTTGGGCCATCTTCAAATACTTCTTGCATACAATCTTGAAGTGTTTTAATACTTATTTGATCAATCTTTTTCAACATAGGATCATCAATTTTAACTTCTGGTACATCTTTAACCGAAACCGCACTTTCAGTGATTAATGATGGATTGCTAAAGCTTACTTGCCACTTGGGTGAAGTATCCATAACCTCTAATTCAACGTACCTAAATGAATATCGACGAGGCATATTTAATTTGGTTGGTAATACATCTAAGTGAACGTACTCTTCAGAAATCCATGAACTACTTAACCATCCGTCGTAGGTACTTGAATCAACGCCTATTTCTGCTGGTGTTTCTGCAAATGTCAGGTGTAAATACAATGGGGCATCCATTGGTGATCCAACCGAATTTAAATCAATATTAAAGTGTCCCACTTCATGATTACCAAAATCTAAAACAATTTTTTCACCCTTCTTGAATGAATATTCAGATAGCTTTTTAATGTCCTTTTCGCTATCTACAGCTTTATAACCATTCATAGCCTTCTTATCAGAAACGATATCTACTATTTTTACAGGATTAATTTTTTCATGCTTTAATTTAGGTGTACTTTCTTCAGCCTTTTTTAACAATTCTTTATTATGATTGAATTTAACACCATTATTTATTTGAAATGTAAATGCCATAGTTAACCTTCTTTTACAACGTTTTTACGATTTTTATTTCGACTAGTAACAAATACCAGACCAATTACAGCCATAATTGCAAGTACAATGCCGCCGGCCATAAACACACCATTTACTGAATTAGTACCTGATAAGTTTCCTAATATTGCTAATCCATATGGAGAAAATGATGAACCTAAGTTAGAACCAACAAGTAATAATGAAGTTGATAATGTTGCTGAACCCTTAGGAGATACAACAGATACTTGATTGAATAGGTATGGAACTATTAATGAGAATGAAATTCCTGTTAGAACACCACCAACTCCTGAAAGAACTACGCTGCTTGAAACTGACAAGATAAAGAACGAGACAGCCATTAAAACCATTGCAACAGGAATAGTATAGCGTCTAATAACTTTGAAAATAGTACCAAAGGCAAATCCTGCTAACATACTACCAATTGACATAATACTAATAATATTGGCAGCATCAGTAGCTGTACCATAACCATTTGAAGTAAACAACAAAGCTAATTTAACTTGAACACCCATGTAGATGATTAGAACTACAAACAAAAGTAGTACATAACCAATTACTTGCAAATTTGTGGATTGTTTAACGCTCTTAGTTGAATTTCCACTTTTCTTATCAACATCTGCCTTAGGACTTGGAACAAAGAGAATAAATAGAGCTAGAATTGGCAAAATGATTGCATAAATCCAAAATGTCACGTGCCAATCAACTTTTAATAATTGACCAGCTACATAAGTCATAATTGCCGTACCTAATCCTTGAAAAGCACTTTGAAATCCAATCAACTGTGCCCTTTCATCGCCAGTAAAGTAATCACTAATCATACTTACGGCTAACGAATTAAATAATCCAAATCCTACACCTAGAGTGGCTCTTGAAACTAAAATAACTGTAAAATCATTACTGAATACTGGAACCAATCCAGAAATCAATGCAATAACTAAACCTAAAATAACTGTCTGTTTTTGACCTATCCATTTTGCAATAAAACTACTAAGTAAAACGAAGATAACTACCATCAAAGCAGGAATCGTTGTTAACATTTCTACAGATGATAAAGACTCATTAGAAAATGTCTTAGCCATTGCCGGGATGTTACCAGAAATAGCACCTGCCGAAGTCAACACTAAAGAAATTGAAAGTAGTGAAAACCTCATTAACCAACCTTTCTTCATAATAAAATGCCTCCTAATATTTTTTAAAATTCTTAAATCAAGTTGTTGTTACCGTTTACAAGTCTATTAAACAATGATAGCGTTAACATAACAATGTCAGATATAATCATAAAAAGTATCAAATATACAGGTGAAGTAAATTATGAATTTAGATCAATTACTAAGAAACAAAGATAAAATTGAGGAAAGACAGTTTAAGAATCATGCTTTTGTAATGGATTTCCCACAGATAGAAAAAAGAATTTTACATGGCGATTACCGTTTAAATAATGAATTATTTTTTAAAAATAATTCAATCTATATTTCCAAGCATCATCGCTTTGCACCATATCCTTTACACTCACATCAATTTTTGGAAATGAATTATATGTATTCCGGAAAATGTCGCGAAGTAGTAAACGGTCATGAAATAATATTGCATAAACACGATATTATTTTATTAGATACTGGTAGCAAACATAAAATAGACCCTTTAAATGAAAATGACATTTTAGTCAATTTTCTCTTTAAAAGGTCTGATCTTAATTTTAGCTTTTTAACAAACATGAGCCACAAATTTTCACCGTCATTAAATTTTGTTTTAAATGCAGTTAATGGTGATAAAGACAATAGTCATAAAAATTTTATGTTAATAAAAAATTCTGGAGAAGATTTACCTCATATTCTCGAACGAACAATGGAGGAATACTTTTTTCCTAAAAGATTTTCAAATCAAATAATCAATCATTATGTGCCAATTATATTCTTCGAACTTGCAAGAGCTGTAAATGCTCAACTTGAAAAAGAAGTTACAGGAAGTAAGGAAATAATCGTTCCAATCTTGTTCGCCATTGAAAATGATTATTCAAATACCTCTTTAGAAAAAATTGCTAATCAATTAAATTATAGTAAAAATTATATTAGCAATTTAATAAAAGAAAAAACTGGTCGAACTTTTTCTGACATACTCAATGAACAAAGAATGCAAAATGCCTATGAATTATTAACCAATACTGAACTTCCTATAGGAACAATTATTGAAAGAGTTGGTATCTCTAACAGAACTTATTTTTATAGCAAATTTAAAGATTACTATAAAAAAACTCCTAAACAAATTCGTATGATAAATAAAAAAAAGAGTGAAAATTAATAATTTTCACTCTTTTTTTATTTGTTAATACTTGTAGCAAATTCAGGTTCGTAATATGAATTATCTTTCAAATTAAGACCACTATTCAAAGTAACATCAGTAATCCAAACCCATTGGTTAGTGGCTACTTCACCCCAATATGAGCCGTACTTGTTAACGACTAACTTAGAAATCTTCCAAGTTGATTGAGCTGGCAAGGTCATATCATATGAATTTTTTGATGTGTTATAAGTTCTCAAAGTCTTATTCGTTGTTCCTACTAAACCATTTCCAGGTGTTGGAACTGACGAATTAGTATTCGTATTTGTGTTAGTAGTCGTAGTTGTACTTGGAGTTTGAACATCCATGTAGGCTACTGAAACGTATTGATTAGTTGCTACTTGGTAAAATGCCTGATTGTCATATGACAAGAGGTTTCCACCTAACTTCCATGAAGTACCCTTTTGCAAAGTTGCTCCAGTATCAATCCCTGATCCATCAACGACAGCAGCATTCGAGTTCAAAGTCCCAACTTGTCCAGCAACTTTTGAAGCTACGATATAACTACCATTGCCTGAACTTGTATTATCATTAGTCGATGTTGTTCCAGCAATCGAAATATCTGGTGCTGTGACCCATTCATTAGTTGCAACCTGATAGTATTCAATGCCGTTTAACTCCATGTGATTGCCAAGGATCCATTGGCTGTTAGTTGGCAAAACAACTCCAGTATCGACCCCTTTGTCATCAAAGACTTTGGCGACATTTTTCACAGTTCCAGTTTTACCATAATTGGCATCTTTACTTGCAGTACTTGTGCTATCAGTTCCTGAAGTATTGTCAGTAGTTGGATTGACTACAGTTACTCCTTGAGCTGAAATCCACTCGTTAGTAGCGACTTGGTAATAGACCTGTTTGTTAACATGCAATACTTGGCCGATTACCCATTGACTGCCGCTTGGTACAGCTTTTCCAGTTGAATTACCGTAATTATCAACGATATCCAACGCTTGATCAGCTACGACAGTCTTTCCTGCATCTGGATTATCTGCGACATAACGACCAACTGTTTGACTGTCATCTTCCGAGTTAGCTGAACCAGTCACATTTGAAACCATTGAAGCTGGAATATACTCGTTAGTTCCAACCATATAGTGGGCAACGCCATTTAAAGTAATTTGTTGTCCTAATTTCCATTGACTACCTGCTGGCAATGTTGTCCCATTTGCTTTACCAGTTGAAGCATAAACCGGTGTAACTTTGGTAACTGTTCCGACAGCTGAAGCATCAACATTTTGTGTTGGCAATGCATTTAGAGCTGCGGGAGCCATCATAATAGCAACTGCAGAAGCTACTAAAATTTTATTTTCTCTCATTTTAAGCCATCCCTAATTTAAAAATAATTTTTCATTATCCAAATTTAATTTTAAACAAATCTTTGTTTTTGGGGCTTATTTTGGAAAAAAATAAAAGAAACTTAAGGTTTAAATTTTCAATAATATGAATATTAATTTGCTAATTTTTAAATATTTTTCTGGTTATTGACATATTATTGTAAAATTTGATGTTTTTTCGATTGTTGTGATAATTATTGGGTTACGATTTTGAAATCTAGTTAAAAAGCTAAGTTTATTTGGTTTATAACGGTTAATTATTAATCCACACTTTTTTAAATTCAGATTAAAAACTGCGCTTCTTTGCTTTATAACGGTTCATTATTGATTCGATGCTTTTTCAAATTCAAACTTAAAACCACGCTTCTTTGCTTTATAGCGGAAACGAGTTGCGGCTGGGCAACTTCCTGCACCTAAGGCTATTTCACTCATCACTCGCATAGTTCGCGAGCAATGGGTGAAATTGTCTTAAGCTCCGGAAGCTGGGCGCCCGGCCTCCACTCTCTATTTATGATATGTCCTATGATTAATAATCATAAATGACCGATAAATCTGTTCTGTCAGCACTAATCTCATCAATTGATGCGGTAAGGTGAATTTTCCAAAACAGATACTGAAATCGGCTCTTTTCGTCACTTCTGGACTTACTCCTAATGATCCTCCAATAACAAAGGTAATGTCTGAGGTCCCATATGTGGATAAGTCATCGATTTTTTTAGCTAACTCTTCCGATGTTAATTCTTTGCCTCGTAAATCTAGTAAAATCACATATTCCTTGTCTTTGATTTTTCCTAATATTCGTTCTCCCTCAATTTGTTTAACTTTAGCATCTTGTGCTTCACTCAAACTTTCAGGGGCTTTTTCATCAGGGCATTCGACGATTTGGAATTTGCAAAAGGCTCCCAAACGCTTGGCATATTCGGCAATTCCGGCTTTAAAATACTTCTCTTTTAATTTTCCTACTGTAACAACTTTTATATTCATTTGTAAAAATCTCCTCAATCAATATGATACGAAATTATTATTTAATTGCCAAATTTATTTAAAATTACGAATTATCATGACATTTCAACTGTGCACAATAAAAAAAACGTTTGTCCAATTTTGTGTAACAGTAATTATTACTGATATATTAGGATTTAGAGATGATTTCTCGATTAACATTAAAAACTTATTAACAGCTGTGGGTAAATCTGTGGAAAACTTTTATACAGCGTTTTGTCAATTATTTGGCCACTTATCCACAGGTTATGAACAAATGTGGATAAATTCTGTTCATTAGTTTTCTGAAAAGTCGAAATAAATCTTTTAATCATAAATTAATGTTCAAAAAAAGGCGTGAAACTAGTATTAACTGGTTTCACGCCTAATTTATTTGTTTAGTTAGAACTTTCTTTTGTTAAATGTACCTGTGCGGTATTCAGCTTACCATTACGATAATATTGAATATTGACCGTATCGCCAACTGAATGCGAGTAAAGTGCTGTGTGCAAGTCGGCTACCGAAGTAATCTTCTTGTTGCCTAACTTAACGATAACATCATATTTCTTCATGCCAGCGGCCTTAGCAACTGAACCTGAAGTTGTGCTGTAAACTACAACACCCTTAGTTACGCTGCTTGGTAGTTTCAAGCTTGATTGCGAATCATCTGTGATTTGATCAAGGTCTAAGACTCTAATACCAAGCGATGGACGTTCAACTTTACCATTCTCAACTAACTGATTGATAATCTTGACTACTTCGCTACTTGGAATAGCAAAGCCCATCCCTTCAACTGAAGAGCCATCAGTACTCGAGGCTAATTTCATTGAATTGATACCAATGACTTGACCAGCGGCATTAACTAGTGGACCACCAGAATTACCAGGGTTAATTGCGGCATCGGTTTGAAGAACGGTTGCCTCACCAGTTGCTTGACCTGTATTTTGGTCTTGTGTCGTTACGGTTCTATTCGTAGCTGAAATGATACCTTGAGTAACTGTTGTGGCATATTCGCTACCTAGTGGCGAACCAATAGCAATAACTGGATCTCCAGGTGAAACATTATCAGAGTTGCCAAATGATGCTGTAGCAGGAACCTTGCTGCCAGGAATTTCCAAAACAGCTAAGTCAGTTGTACTATCAGTACCAACTAATTTGGCACTAACTTTAGTTCCATCCTCTAAAATGATTTCCAAAGAATCAGAACCGGAAACAACGTGGTTATTAGTTACGATATAGCCTTTACCATTTTGTTTAGCGTAAATAACGCCTGAACCTTCACTGTATTCTTGCAAATTGCTGTTACTTGATGAGCTAGAAGAATCTGAACTAGAGCCTGAATTTGAATCAGAATCAGAACTGCTATCGCCATCAGTTTGGTCTTGTGATTGTGAATTATCCGATGAACCACTATCACCAAACAAATCGCCAAAAATCGACGATAAACTGCCATCGCCACTTGACTGTTCCTTTTGTTTTTGAAGGTTGATTACGGAAACAACCGCTCCATTGACCTTCTTATAAGCTCCTGACATCGAACTGGAGGTATTCACTTTTGTATTAGCTACTTGCGTAGTTCCAGCAGAACCACTGCTTGCTGTATCAGAAGAGTTATTGCCAAAATATGTAAATCCTGCAAAAGCAATTACGACACCTAAAGCTGCCGAAATGAAAGCGACGATTCCAATTTTCCATAATGAATTCTTATTTGAATTATTGTTGTTATTCGAACCGCGCTTCTTTTCTTCTACTCTTGATTCGGACTTATCATTATTATTGTCATTATTCATCTAACATTCACTTCCCCATATTTACTAAGTCTAATATACCGTTGAATTATGAAAAAATTATGAACGACTTATGATTAATTTGTTCACATTTATAAAGCAATCAAAGGATCCGCAATCGCAGGGTCAGTATCATTGATTTTAAAATCATGGCCAACGCCAAAATCGTGATCCTCTAAGACTTGAGTAACCTCTGTGCGAGCCACCGTTTTAGTATTGTTCTCATGACTCAAATGTCCTAAGAAAATCTGCTTGGTATTGTTGCCGATGACATCCATTAAAGTGTGTGCGCCATCTTCATTGGACAAGTGCCCCTTTTCACTGAGAATTCTTTGTTTGAGAGGCCATGGGTATATCCCATCACGCAACATTTCTACGTCATGATTGCATTCCATCAAATACCCATCCGCATTTTCAATCGTCTTTTGAACTCGATCCGACACGTAACCAGTATCCGTTAAAATCACAAATTGCTTGCCATTGTGGTAGAACTTGTAAAATTGTGGATCAGCAGCATCATGAGAAACCGCAAAACTCTCAATATCAAGATCGTCTAAACTCAAAACTTTGTTGTGATTGAAAATATTGATTTCGTCTTCTGGAACTTTACCAATTTTTGGCATCATAGCTTGCCAAGTTTTTTCATTGGCATAAACATTCAAATCATATCTCCGAGCTAAAACACCAACTCCTTTGATATGGTCAGTATGTTCATGCGTCACGAACAAAGAATCGACGGTATTGATGTCTTTGCCGATGCTTTCCATTGCTTCTTTAATTTTCTTACCAGATAACCCAGCATCAACTAGTACATGATGCTTAGGCGTTTCAATATAAGTAGCGTTGCCAGAACTGCTGCTGGCCAAAACACTAATTTTTAAACTATCGTCATTGGGCACTATAATCACTATCTCCATTTGTTGAACTCTTGATAATATTACCAGTAAAGGCATTAACTTTCTTAGTAGTATTAACTTTACTGTCTTTATTTTTAATTGTGACAAACCAAACCGGAATATAAATCGTACTTCCCTTAGCTACGAGTAATTTCGTATAAGCTAAGTTCGCATAGGAAATTTTTGAATTATTAGGTATTTCGGAATTGGCATAAAGTCTCGTAATGACTTCTTTTTCACTCTTGATAACTTGTCTTTCATGCAAAATTATCAGTGATCTTACATACGTCTGTGTATAACCTACCACTTCATTGTCGCTAATGGTAAATGTTAACTGTGCTGTTTTGTCATAAATATCGCCCAAAGTTCCGGAATAGATGTAAACCATCCGCGTCTTAGTAGACAATTGAGGGGCATATTTATAGCTCTTGCCAAACAAAACATTGGATTCTTTTTTAATGAATTTATTCATCACGGTTTCACGATTAGTTGAAGTAATTGAAATTGGGTCTTCCAAACCACTTGTTAAACTGTGATCACTTTCATCGTATTCAACTTTTTGACCCGTCAATTTATTAGAATTTTCAGCCAAAGAATCATCTGGTTGTGAACCCAAATAATAAGCATAGCCATTCTTAGAATCCAGACTGCCAAAACTAATATTACGTTTTTTCATTTCTGAAACGGTCGACGTATTGGTACTAGAACTGCTGACTAATTGTTGACTATTGCGAAAAGACAAGAATAAAAAGACATCTAATGAGAAAAATACTATCAAGAATATAACTTCGATTCTTTTAAAATCCATTTATTCTTCCTCCGCAGATTCATTTGTCCATTCATTGTATGGTTTCCAATGGTTACCGATTCTGATGTAATAAGTTGGTTTCAAATCGACGACTTTCTCATTATCAGTTTCTTCTTCCCATTGATATCCAACCTCAACGTCTTGAACATCATTTGGTGAATAACCAACCCGTTGAAGGCCTTTGAAAATAGCTGTTGTCGACTTCAGCTTCGTAGCTGTTTGATTAGATGGGACCGGTACTTCCAAGTTTTTATTTAAGAACTTTTCAGTACTGCCTTTACGGCTAAAGTTGATTCTAACAGAACCAAATTGACTCTTCTTAAAGATTGGGAATCCTTCAACATATTCTCTAAACGTAAGATTCTTTTTCTTCCAATCTGCTCGATACAAACGCAGGTTAGAAACTGGGTTTTGTAAGTTGACGACTTTTTGATAACCACGTTGTAAGAAAGCTAATTGTGACTTAGGAACCGAGGTATCGGTATAATCATCCAAAGTCAATTCTTCAGTATTATGATCAGAAACTAAACGTTTCGATTCGCCATAATTATATGTATAAACGTTGTTATCCTCAGATGTTACCAAACCACCAGTATTAGAATCAAACAAGGCTGAAGTATACTCGCTATCCTTTTTTCCAGTAACCACATAAGAATAGCTTTGTAGCTTGATTGGATTGGAATAGAAAGTAAAAATCCCATGCTTCATAATATTCAATCTAATCTTTAAATTGATATTAGCTTGTTTAACTAATTTAGAAATTGGATTGGAAGAAGAATTCTTAACTTTAGCTTGATAAACCGCATAATTATTATCATTAGCCAAGTAAATATTCTTGATTTTTTTGTTCTTCAAATTAATCAAAATCCGATTAAATTGATGACTGTTGCTCTTCTTTAAACCATCATTATTCAATAAATATCCAAATGAACTGATAGAAATAGCGGTTGGATAAACTAGTTGAATCGTATTTTTAGCTTGAATCACCTTTTGATAATAAGCTCCGTCTTTTTTAGAGACAGACTTAGGCTCACTGATTTTCCAATCTTCCATTACCTTTTGAATACTTAAAGAAATATTTTCATTACTGTTATAAATCAAATGCTGATCATTTTTATCATGCCAAATTACCGAAGTTGGACTGATAACTTGGTTCATAGGAATCTCGCTCTTATTTGAATCAGTCGAAGATGTCACATCGACATCCCGGCCTCGTTGATAGCGAGCAGTGTTCGTCCAAATGAAGAAGGATAGGACAACACTGGTAATGACTGCTACGACCAATAGTAGTTGGACGATTAAACGACTAAACTTCATCCCATTCTCCTCCTGTTTCGTTAGGATCAAATGGTAAGGAAATGTAGAATGTTGATCCCTTACCTTCAGCACTATTGACCCAGATTCTACCCTTATGTTGCTCCACGATTTCCTTAGAAATAGATAGACCTAAGCCAGTACCGCCTTGTTTTCTAGAACGTGCTTTATCAACTCGATAGAAACGTTCAAAGACTTTCTTGATATCCTTTCTAGGAATACCCAAGCCTTCATCAGAAATGCTGACAATAATGTGCTTGTTAGTTTCCAACAACCGACAAGTGATAACTCCGCCATCTGGTGAATACTTGATGGCATTATTGATGATGTTATCCATAACTTGCGTCATCTTATCGGTATCGATTTCGACCCACAAGTCTTTGCTAGTGAAGATTCGCTTGATACGATAATTCTTAACGATTTTACTGTTATCTTCTTTAGCATCAGCTTTTTCCTTTTTCAACATCATATCAAATCGATCCAAAATATAGGAGAAGAATTCGTTGAAGTTAACTAATTCCTTGTCCAATTTAGAACGACCTTGATCCATTCGTGACAAACTCAAAAGGTCCTTGATCATACGAATCATACGGTCAGTTTCTTCAGCTGTAACACCTAAGAATTGTGGTGCCAGCTTTTGATCTTTCCAAGCTCCATTATTCAACGCATCAATATAACTACTGATACTTGTTAAAGGAGTCCGCAATTCGTGCGAAACGTTTGAAACGAATTGACGACGTTCACTATCGATTTTTTGTTGTTCAGTAACATCGTGTAGGACGCAGACCATACCACTAATGAAACCACTGTTACGTTGAATCAGTGAGAAATCAGCGTTTAGAATCAATGAATTATCAGATTCTTCGTCGTAATCATCATTGGTATCATTCGTTTCGATTACCATTGGATCAGGATTTTCCAAAAGGTCGTCAAAACTAGTTTGATCTTGGACGCCTAAGACATCGACTAGCGGTTGTCCAATTGCATCGTCTTCGTCTTTTTCCAAAAATTCTTGGGCCATTTCATTGATGACGGTGATATTACCCAATCGATTCGTCGCAATGACCCCATCTGACATTTGCGTCAAAACGCTGTCTAGCCTTCGTCGTTCTGATTCCGAATTTTCCGTCGCTTCTTCAACTTTGACCGATAAATCATTGACGGCCATAGCCAATTGTCCTAATTCATCGGGTGAATAAACACGAACTTGGCCAGAATAATCTCCCTCAGCCATTCTCACAGCTTGTTGCTTCATTTCATCAATCGGTCTGGTAATTGCTCGTGAAATAAAAATTGCAATCACAGCCCCCAAGAGACCGGCTACCAAGGATGCTGTAAGGAAAATCAAAATAATATTATTGATGCCCGTATAAACTGATTCCATGCTGGCGCGGACATAAATTGCCCCAACAACTGTGCTGTTATCAGGCGAACTAACTGGAACAATCGACTCATAGGAACTTCCGCTATCTTTTTCATAATAAATCTGCGTAATTCTTTTATCAGTCTTGATACTCTGCTTGATATTATCCTTAAGAGTTTGCGTTCCTACTATATTAGAACCATCTGAATCTTTAGCTCCAACAATGATGCCACTTCGATCAACGACTTGTACATCAGTTATATCTGTACTTACCCGCGTATAATCTTGAATCGTATTTCCAATATTTTCACGCGTGTGTTCATCGTTATCAGTTAAATTTCCAGAAATTTGATTGAGTGTATATGGTGGTACAACAACTGAGTTTTCAAAACTAGAGATGTTTTGATCCTCAAGTTGACGTACGAAATAAGCCCCAATGATTTCAATTGTGACAATAAGAATTAAAATAAATGACAATCCGATTTTGAAATTAATCGAATGTAGAAAGACAAACCTATTTTTCAAAATTTTTCCACCTAATTGATACAGACTTAGTTACATTATACAGCTATGAAGATAACAAAAAAACTGGCTTGCTTTTATAATAATCGTTTCGACATCTAAAAAATAAATTATTCGTTTTCCATATGGAACTATTGTTAAAAAGCATGGGCCATATGGAAAAAAATATGGTCCTTAAGTAAGAAAAGAAATACAATCAAGAAGAAGGTTCTTCCTTAGATTAGGATAATGCAGCATATTGTTGTCTTCTACGTTTTGTGAACATTGGAACATACTGGCTCAACTTGAAACTATTTCCAATACCTGAAATAGTTTCGTGTAAAAGCTCGGAGTCGTTCCCAAAATATTCTAATCAAATTTACTTTGATATAGATGATGGCAACATTAACCAAAGTTTTGAAAGGACCCAAAAATGAAGGAGAAGTTTATTTAAAATGAGTAAGATTGAAGTAAATTTATCTGAAAAGTCGTTTTTACTTGAGGGTAGTGATGAATTCATAGAAAGTTATATAAAAAAATTAGTAAAATTGATTTCCAATGAGGAATCCGACTTAGACGATATCCCAGACCATAAAGGATCTCAAATGGATTCAGATTCACCCAGCAAAATAGGTTCATTCGATAATGTAGATACATTTAGTAATAATGTTATAAAGTCAAAAATTAATTATGAAAAAATCTTAAGAGAAAAAAAAGCTATAGTAACATACCCAAGTCAAAAACCTTTTGAAAAAGTATCCTTTAATTTTGAAATACCTGGTAAAAGCATCCCTGATAAAACTCGCAATCTTGCCATTTTGTTAGCACATTTTATTCCAAAAGTGTCTAAAGACGTTGTAAGAGAAGCTGCAAAAGAAAAGAAAATTTATAATGATAAAAATTTTTCAGCCTACATTAATACTAGAAATAGTTTTTATACCGTCGATAATGATATGATATATGGCCAAAAGATTAAAAATAATTCAAGTGGAGAGATAAAATGTATACAGTTGTTTAAAGATGTATATGAGGATATTATTAATAAAAATCCTGCTAGTAAAGATTAAAAATTATAAAACAAAATCATTGAGGATGAATGTTCAGTGAAAACTAGGGCCCTAGTAAAAAATCTTCTTTACGTATTACTGATACAACTAGCCTTTGAAATTACTTTTATTAATATTTTGAATCTTTTTAATATTTCCAGCAGTTTGCCTACTTTAGTTATCGATAAAGTTTTATTTTTAGGTTTATTATTTTTTTTAAATAATAAATTTACTAAAAAGCGAATTCCCTTTTCCATTAAGTTGAGTATTAATGAGAGAAAATGTGTCTTCCTTATCTTTTTGATATTAGCTATACTTGGCCTTACAAATATTCAAAATTTTTTAGATGCTTTTATAATCGGGCTTATTGCTTGTACAACTGAAGAATATCTTATGCGAGGCATTGTACTCATTTCATTGCTTAGGATTTTTCAAAATTCAAAAAATAATTATCTCCGTATTTTATTGCCAATTGCTTTTTCTAGTATTTTATTTGGTTTAGACCATTTTATTAATTTATACTCACAAAATTTTATTATGACTTTTGCACAAGTTATAGCTACGACGGCCACTGGATTTGTTTTGGCTAGTATTTTTTTGCGAACTAGGAATCTATTGTATCCGATGCTTTGCCATTTTGGATTGGATTTTTTGATTGTGATAACTAAGGGGATGCCACAGGATACTAATGTTTCTTTGGTTAGTGTTTTGTTGCCTTCTGCTTTTTACTTGTTTATTAGTTTTGTGATTTTGGTCCCAATTTTGATAAAGAAATAATCGTATGAAAAAAGGACTTAATTTGAATTTTAAAATCTCCAAGTTAAGTCCTTTTTGGTTTGGTATTCTTTTTTATGGTTCTTGTTCACTGTTTTATAGTGGAAACGAGCTACACAAGCCAGCTACTTCCGGTTAAGCCTATTTCCCGCCTTGTCTGCTTCGCAGTCAATTCGTGAAATTGTCTTAATCCTCGGTAGCTACCGGGCTTGTTTCGCTCTCTAACTTAAACGAGCTACACGGGGGCAACCCTCTGCACCTAAGACAATTTCCCATATCACTCGCAAAGTACGCGAGCAATCTGTGAAATTGTCTTAGGCTCCGAGGGCTGACCGCCCCTGTTTCGCTCTCTTTTAATCTGCGTCCGGATCTCTCAAATAATATCCAACCCCACGTCTTGTCATCAACCATTCTGGTTGACTTGGGTTATCCTCAATCTTTTCACGCAATCTTCTGACGGTAACATCAACTGTTCTGACATCACCGAAATAGTCATATCCCCAAACTGTTTGAAGCAAGTGTTCCCGTTTCATCACTTGTCCGATGTGTTGTGCTAAATAATGCAACAACTCGAATTCACGATGCGTTAACTCTATTTCTTTACCATTCTTAGTTACCGTATAAGCATCGGGGAGAATGGTTAGGTCACCTATTTTGATTTCGCTGCTTTTGGCATCTTCACTATGAGCATGCGTTTGCGTTCTTAGACGTGCTTTGACACGTGCTACTAATTCTCTATTTGAGAATGGCTTTGTAACGTAATCATCTGCCCCAAGTTCTAGGCCAATAACCTTATCGATTTCGGTATCTTTAGCCGTTAACATAATAATTGGAGTATCTTTAGTTTTTCTGATAGTTCTTGCTACTTCAAGACCGTCGATAACTGGGAGCATCAAATCTAGCAAAATAAGATCTGGATCGTCTTCTTCTACTTTATCTAATGCTTCTTGTCCATCAAAAGCAGTTATGACTTCGTAGCCTTCATTTTCCAAATTATATTTAACAATATCGGAAATCGGTTTTTCATCATCTACTACTAGAATTTTTTTAGCCATATTATATCTCCTTGACATCAACATTATACTAGTTATTTCCCATTAAAACAAAATCGTCATAAACCCACCTTAAAAATTTTGAACTTTTTTTAAAAAAATACTTGCTATGAATTTGGAGCCTATGGTATGATATATCTCGTTGGTTGAGAGGGAAACGTTTCAACCAGTAAGACACATGGGTGGTTAGCTCAGCTGGCAGAGCAACGGACTCTTAATCCGTGGGTCCAGGGTTCGATCCCCTGACCACCCATAAATGCGATTATCGCTTAAACCGATTATGATGAAAATCATGGTCGGTTTTTTAATTATTCTAACAAAAATCATTTAAGCTATCACACCTATTCGTGATAGCTTTTTGTTTTGCAATTGAATATATTAACATCATCAGATTATTTATGACAGGTTTTTGATTTTGTACAGAAAATCTTTTCAATAATTCGTTGATATTTTTTACAATTATTACTCTATTTCTAAATGAAAAGTTATACTTAAAGTAATGTTTAAGAAAAGAGGAAAAAATTGTACATGAAAACAGCAATTTTTGAAAAAGCTGGTCAAATGACAGTTAAAGATGTCGAAAAACCAACTATCAAAGAAAATGACGATGTCATCATCAAAGTCATTCGTGCTTGCGTCTGTGGATCGGACCTTTGGGCATATCGCGGATTCGACAAAAAAGATAATAATTCAACTAATGATGGTCATGAAGCAATCGGAATCGTTGAAGAAGTTGGTTCGGATATCACCACTGTAAAGCCTGGAGACTTTGTAATTGCACCCTTCACGCACGGCTGTGGTCACTGTCCTGCTTGCTTAGCTGGTTTCGACGGCGATTGCCAAAACCACGACGATAACTTTAGCAAGAGCAATCAATCTGAATACATCAGATTCCAACATGGTCAATGGGCTTTAGTCAAAGTTCCTGGCAAACCTAGCGATTACAGCGAAGGCATGTTGAAGTCTCTGTTAACTTTAGCTGATGTTATGGCAACAGGTTTCCACGCTGCTCGAGTAGCTAATGTTAAAGCTGGCGATACTGTTGTCGTTATGGGTGATGGAGCCGTTGGTCAATGTGGTATTATTGCTGCTAAATTACTCGGTGCTAAAAAAATCATTTCAACTAGTCGCCACCCTGATAGAGAAGCTCTAGCCAAGAAATTCGGTGCAACTGACAATATTGCTGAACGTGGTGATGAAGGCGTCAAAAAGATGCTTGCTCTAACTAATAATGCTGGTGCTGACGCTGTCCTTGAATGTGTCGGAACTGAATTATCTACTAAAACAGCTATGCAAGTCGGTCGTCCTGGTTCAATCGTTGGCCGTGTCGGTTTGCCACATGAACCAAAAATGGACGTTGCTACTTCATTCCAAAGCAATATTATTTTAGCCGGTGGACCTGCTTCAGTAACGACTTATGATAAAGAACTTCTATTGAAAGCTGTTCTAGATGGCAAAATCAATCCTGGACTAGTCTTCACAAAGAGTTTTCCACTAGACAAAATCAATGATGCTTATCAAGCAATGACTGACCGTAAAGTCATCAAATCAATGATTGTTGTTAGTGACTAATATAAATGCTAATAAAAAACGCCAATTCAGATTTTTGTGAATTGGTGTTTTTATTTGCTTAATATTTTCTCAACCTCTGTTACATCAGCACTTACACCGAACAAACTGCCATGTGGCTGTAACGGATTAGTCTGGTCTAAAGTTCCTAAATAATAAGGCACGAAGCCAAAATCTTTAATGATTTCTGCCACCTTTTCCAAAGCTTCTTGATTATTTCCAGCATAAACCATCGCTTGATTCTTGCCGGTTGTTGCGGCTAAATCGTGATAGCCCATGTGATTAAAGGCTTTAATAATGATACTTTCGGCAAAATATTTTTGAACATTCTCTGATGAAGTCGTTTTTTCATCATAATACTGACTTTCATCGCCATCGATTTCCCACCAATAATTCATCGCATCAATCACTATTTTATCTTTTAATAGTTTTGAATCTAAAAGGTGATATTTACTTAGTGGCAAAGCTAAAATTATTACATCAGAATTTTCAATCACATCTTTAGTCAACATCGTATTAGCACCTTTGGCTAAGACGCTGACTGACAAATCAATCTTTTCAGGGGCTTTTGAACCGGAAATATTAATCGTATAGCCAGCATCGATCCCTAATTTAGCTAAGGTCATCCCTAACTTTCCAGCTCCAATGATACCAATCGTTAATTTACTCATCATCTTCACTCTCCAAAATTTCCTTAACTCGTGGAATTACTTTTGTTGCGTATAATTCAATCGTCTTAATTCGTGTACTTTCTGTTTGACCGCCAGTTCCATATACTAAATCAAATCTGGAAATATCTAATTCCGAAATCGTTTGAGCAATTTTTTGAGCCACTGTTTCAATTGAGCCGACATAATAAGCTCCTTGACCGACTTCAAAATCATAACGGCTCTTAGTCATTTGTGGCCAGCCACGATCTAAGCCCACTTTATCCATACTTTGCTTGATGTATTTCCAGCCAATATCATAGGCTTCTTGGTCAGTTTCAGTAATGATTCCATGTGAGTGAACGCCGATTTGACGCACTTTTGCCCCATATTCTTTAGTGGCATTTTTATAAAGTTCAATATATTGTTCAAAACGAATTGCTTCGCCACTAATGATGGCAATCATCATATTGTAATCGTACTTTGCCGTTCTTAAAACTGATTCCGGAGTTCCGCCAATACCCACAAAGACTGGCAATTGATGTTGTTCAATTCTTGGATAGACAGTTTGATTGGCCAAACTTTGAGTTTTTTGACCACTCCAAGTCACTTTATCTTTAGTTATCAATTCATTAAACAAAGCAATTTTTTCTTCAAATAATTCGTTATAATCTGCTAAATCATAACCAAATAATGGAAACGATTCAGTAAAAGAACCGCGACCCAACATAATTTGAGCTCGACCATTGGAAATTCCATCTAGTGTTGCAAAACGTTCATAAACTCTGACCGGATCATCTGAACTTAAAACAGTTACTGCGGTACTTAATTTGATATTTTTAGTCGTACTTGCTAAAGCCGACAGCATGATTTCAGGACTGGAAATCGAATATTCTTCCCGATGATGTTCACCTAAAGCAAAGACATCAATTCCTAATTTGTCTGCTAACTGCCCTTCTTTTAAAATATTTTGCAAAGACTGACGATAGGTCATTTTACTTCCATCATCGTTAAATGCGACGTCGCCAAAAGTATCTAAACCAAATTCTAATTTGTCAGTATCGATTGTCATAATCTCACCTCAAAACAATATTTCAAATCTTTATCAAAGTATATGGATAATCTGAAATAGTTGCTATTAAAAGGCTTTGACAAATCGTCTTGGTAAAAATATTTCGTCGTCCGTTCTGCTTTGTGGATGCTGGAACGTACTGGACGCAACTTTAAGCCAATTCCAAAACCGGGAATTGTCAAAAAGTCCGGTCTTCTACTAAGCGATAAATCGCTAAGTAGAATTTCAGTACTGAGCATCCACAAAGCTGCCACTACCAACTGGATAACGTCACTTATTATTTATTTCAAGTAATTTCAGATAAAAATAACCTCCAATTAGATATAGTCGATAAACTATTATCTAATTGGAGGTTTTCTGTTTTTAGTATAAAGAATAAAACCACAATCCAGTCCGGAATAGCAAAGCAAATTGGCTCAGATGTGAAATTATTCTTAGCAATTTATTGCTTAGAATAAGGCCGAGCTTTAAGACTTTGCCTGATCTTGGCAAAGGCTTAAAGTCGTGCCCACATCGTTCCAGCCAAATTTGCTTTGCTATGGAGAACGGCATATAACACTAACCAAAATCGATTATTTTGGTTTATTTATTTCTACGCTTGAACATCAACGATACATACATATTCATTATTAGCTACACGATAATATCCCACATGACCGATATCCGCAAATTCATCGCTATACCAGCTGCTATCAGGACTCAAAGTCTTGTTATTTAGAACTTGCCCATTCTTATCATAAAGCGTGATGGGACTTCCACTTCTTAAAGTTATATCTTCTTTAATCGGATATACAAGGGTTTCTTGATAAACTCGAACATCATTTCCCTTGACGTATTCATTTGCTCCTATTTGAAAGTATGTGCCACTGGGAAGATTGTTTTGGGTTCCAACTTTCCAAGCTGAACCTGCTGGTAAAATTTTTGTACTAGCTTTGCCAGCTGCATCGTAGACAGTTGCTCCAGACAAATTGGTAATTACAACGCCATCATAAGGCGTGCTACTAATTTGACCGTACTTGGAAGCTCCCTCATTCATCAAGAAATTTACATCTGAAGCTTTGAGATACTCATTTTTACCAACGCCAAAATAATTGCCGTTACTAATCGTATTTTCCAGATTGGTCTTCCAACTGGAATTTTCAGACAACTTTTGATTAATTGGTTGTCCCAAAGCATTATACAATTCAGCTGAATTATCTTTGACAGTAACTATTGAATTGCCAATGCTAGTTAATCCGTATTGTAAATCAGCTGCTTTTGCTTCATTGCCATTAATGGTCGCAGGAAGCGCCAACGCACTAATACCTAAAGCCAAAACTGTGGCTTTTAAGAGATTCTTTTTCAATAACTTCATAACTTCATCTTCTTACATCTTAAGCTAAAAAATATCTTGATGACTAAATTCAAATCTAGTTATCAAGATAATCATAGTTCATTTAATAAAAAGTTGCATAAAAATTACTGGGTATTGAGTACACATTTAGTACACTAAACTAAAATCAAACGGTCGATTTTAATATCATGGTCAAAGACTGGCCAATCGGCCTTTTCAAACTGCATCACTGAAGGAACTAAGGCAACGGTTTTGCCTTGGTAATCGGCAAGAAAACGATCATAATAGCCGCCACCAAAACCAACGCGATAATTGCCATCAGTTGCAAAAGCTAATCCTGGTACGATAACCAAGTCAGGTTCTTGATTGACTAAGCCGGCATCATAAACTGGCTCAGGAATCCCAAAATTGCTCTCAACTAAATCTTCGGCACTGGTAAAGTGGATAAAGGCTAATTGACGCTTAGGCATCGTCTTTGGTAGATAAACTTTTTTACCAACCGCTTGGGCAGCCTTAATAATTGGCGTCGTTGCAACTTCAAATGGACCACTGATTGTTGTAGCGATTGAAGTAGCCTTTTGCCACTCAGGAGTCTTTTTCAACTTTTCCAATAATTGCTGGCTTTCGATAACTACTTGGTGCTTATTCTCATTCAATTTTTGAATTTGACGTTTACGTAACTGCTTCTTATCTATGATATTCCCCTCCAAAATCTCTGATTAAATTCAACGCTAATTTCTCTTCATAACATTAACATTATATACAGATTTCTCGAATTGAGTAAAAATATCTAACCATAAATTATTTATCGTCAATTTCATCCAATGTTTTAGACAAGTGTCGCAAACTTGAAAGCAAGTTTTCCTTATCCGCTTCTTGCCAATTATCAAAAGCTGATTGCATCGTCTCTGATCTAGCCGCATTGATTTTCTTTATTATTTGCTCACCCTTTTGTGATAAATAAATTTCTCGAATCCGAGAATCTTTTTTTGAATTATGGGTCACAACTAATTCATTTCGTTCCAGCTTATCAATTTGTCGGCTGGTACTGGAATGATTCTTGCCCAAAACATTTGCCAAATCACTGACCTTCGTTGGCTGCATCCTCCCGATACTGATAAACGCTTGTAATGAGGTAGCTTCTAACTTGACGCCAGCTGCTTGAATTAATTTTTTATCCCGATCAGTGCGATTGAAGAAAGTCAGGATATTTACAAAATATTTATAGATTTCTTCTTCCATTAACTTATTTCACCTCAACAACGACACGTGGCTGGGTTGGTGCGTTCCAAGCATCCTCAATCTCTGTTAGTGGATAAGTCTTGACTGGCATGGAAATTTTTTCTGTCGCTGCAAATTCAAAGACATCCTTAATACTTATTAATAATTATTGCATCGAGGCACTCTTAGCGCCACTGCCAAGAATTTCAATCGTTGAAGAACGTAATAATGCTGAAGGCAAACTAATTTCATTTTGACCGCTAGCAGCACCGACGCTGACGAAGCGACTTTTATTCTTATTACCCGCTTTAGCAAGAGCTGTCATGATAGCTAAAGAACTATCGCCCCACAAGTAATCTAAGACTACATCTACTCCTTCTTTGAAGTATGGATTCAATTTTTCCGCAAATTCAGTGGCACCATTTTCAGCAATCATATCAAATGAAACTGCTGCATCGGCTCCTAAATTAGCTAACTTCTTCGCATTGCGTCCAGTAACGATAACTTTTTTAGCACCTAAATGGTAAGCAATTTTAACTGCTAAACTGCCAGCACTTCCAGTAGCACCATTGATCAAAACCGTTTGTCCTTTTTCAAAATGGGCTCGGTAAACTAAAGCGACCCAAGATGACATTCCTGGATTAGCAATAGCTGCTGCACTAACATCATCCAAATCTTTAGGAATTGGCACAGTTAGGTTTTTATTAACGATAGTTTGTTGGGCTAAAGATCCAAATGGTGCAGTCGGCATTAGAAAATATACTCGTTTACCTTCACTGGTAGTTCCTACACCGTCAGCTCCAGCGATAATTGGAAAATCATTAGTCGAAGAATAGTGGTTTCCTAAAGCACGGTTTTTAGTAAAATTACTCAAAGCCGCTGCTGAAACGTTAATTTTAAGTTCATCTTTTGTTGCTTCTGGTTCCTTAAATGTTGCATAAACAGGATTGATTCCTGCCCCTTTTACGATTGCTGCTTTCATATAAATTCCTTCTTTTTATGTTTTTTAATTTACGTGCATATTGCACCTATTAAAGTAACAGCTATTTCTGATTAATGCAATTATTATTAACTTTGCATATTTCTTGACATAAAGCTAGCTTTAGGAAGTATTATTATCTAAATTGAAGATTGATTTATTTAATAATGGGAGGCATGAATTATGACACTATTTAACTCAACTATCCAAAAGGTTTCAGGAACAGTGGTCGAAAATCGTAAAATAAACAAAAATACTAATCAATTGGTTATCAAATTGGAACATTTAGAAAACGTTCCGGAAATTGGCGATTATTATCTCGTTTCTTTTAGCAAAACCATGGGGGTCAAAAATAATTATCAACGTCTAACGATTGCCCAGATTCCCGATGAAAATAATCTTTTAGCTTTTACCATCAATAAGAAGACATTCAAAATGGCTTTGATTGATTCTGGTACTAAAGTAAATGTCAAAGGACCCTTTAAGAATCCTGACCAACAAGCTAGTTAACGACACTTTCTAAAAACATATTTCTTCACTAAATTGTAAGGTCATTACCGTGATTTTCGGTTATGTCCTTTTTTGCATTATATTTTAAATTATTAGAGAGCTTTCATTTCTTATAAGTAACGCTTTCTTTTAGTGAAAGGTTCATTGCCAGATTAATTTGGAATATAATGGAAATCATGCTGTATCAAAAGACTTCTTAATTCATTTAGAATCCTCGCATTTTGATACATCAATCTATTAAGCGGGATTTGGAGAAATAATCACTATTTTTTTAAGTTCTAGAAAGTGAATCATATTATGAAAGATCGTTTATACACACCTAATGTGGTCTTAGTTCTAATTGCCAGTTTCTTTTACATGATGAGTTCGATGTTAATTACGCCGATTATCGCTCAATTCACACAAAGCGTTGGTGCTACTAGTGCCATCGCCGGTTTAGTTGCTGGAATTATGAATATTACTTCATTACTTTTAAGACCAATCGCGGGAAATTTAACTGATCGAGTTTCTAAATATCAGTTGACCATGATTGGGGCTTCTTTTTTACTGATTGCTAATTTCAGTTACAGTCTAACGACTAATATTGCTTTAATAACTTTTTTAAGAATTATTAATGGATTAGGATACACTCTTTGTTCTGTTTGTATGTCGACTTGGATTGCTGACTTACTCCCACCCACTCGTGTTGGTGCCGGAATGGGAATCTATGGTTTAGCTAATGCTCTAGGTATGGCTTGTGGTCCTGCAATCAGTATTTATCTTTACCAACATGTCAGTCATCAATCAGCTTTTTGGGTGGCAGCAACTTGCAGTTTATTATTAATAATCATGATTCAATTCGTGACCAATAAAGGCTTACCTACGAAAAGTTCTAAATCTTCTAAACCGCACCAATTAAGGATTGTGCAACCACGAGTTGTTCCAATCGCAATCATATTATTGCTATTTTCATTGCCATATTTTGCCAGTCAAACTTACATCGTAAGTTATATTGCACAGCGTCACTTCAATGTCTCCGCGGAAATTTTCTTTCCAATTTATGCAGTTATTTTACTAGTCTTGCGATTAGTAATGCGTGATCTCTTTGACCGAGTCCCCTTCCATAAATTTTTATGGATGAGTTTAATCGGTAATTTTATTGGACTGATTGGTTTAACTCATTTGACTAACTGGTTCTTTTTACTAGTCAGTACCACTGGATTAGCTGTTGGGTATGGTCTGATGTTTTCAATCTGTCAAGCTAAAGCTTTGATGGTCGTTAATCCTGATGAACACGGGATTGCCAACAGTACTTTCTTTATCGGAGTTGATTTAGGGATGTCGCTTGGTCCTATTACTGGTGGTTTAATCAGTAATTTCTTACCAATAGCATGGTTCTATCCTATAATGATGATAACTTTACCTCTAATCGTCCTAGTTTATTGGTATAATCGAAAATTATTAGCTTAAAAAGCTTATTCAAAAAGTCGAGACACTTTTACATCTATTTGAAGATGTATTAATTGTCTCGACTTTTTTTAGTAAATTTATGTGTAATATTATTTTATATCTATTCCTTGTATTGCATTAGTGTATGTCCATTTCAACAAATCATCTACTTTATTGGTTTGATAGTAGTCAGTGATTAATTTGTTCCATTGTGTCCATAAATTAAGAGGCACATTAATCAACCCTGCTCCATTATCAATCATCAACTTATTTGCGATAAGGGTTGCTGTTCGTTTATTACCATCCCAGAAAAGTTGACCCCGCATATTATGATACATAACTCTAATTGACTTTTCAGTTACTGATAAATTGGACTCCATTAATTGATTCAAATATTTTTCTTCTTTAGAGATATCTACCATATCAGGAACAAGGTCTTCATCCAAACCAATATCAACTGTATCTTGACCTGATCTAAATTCACCAGGAACCAGTGCATCATTTTTAGCAACGATTTTATTGATATTTTTTTCAAATTCTAAACTCAATGACTTGTCACTTTCAGTAATTAATTGCCAGCCTCTTTTTATCTGTACGATGGTATTGATATCATCTATATCAACGCCATCGACTCCCATTCCATCCATAATTGTTTGTGTCTGAGGAAGTGTCGTATTGATACCTTCAAATCTTGCATTCGTATGGACTAGTCTAGTAAAATTCATGCGAGCAAAACGACGATTTTGATCTTTAGTTAAATGATATTTGTCATTATATTCCATATTGATCCTGCTTTCGCCAACTAGTTGTTGTTCTTTAGAAGCCTATTATAACAATGAAACTAAGGCATTTTTCAAACATCATCACTTTCTTTTAAGGGTTCAATCACCAAAGTTTCCGCTAAAAGAACCTCATTATATAAGTCATAAACATAATCTTGATACTTAATTTCACTTTGCGAAATCATATCTAAATAAGCCCGCTCTTTGGAAAAAGCATTCATAAATGCTCGCATTTCCAATTCCTTTTCAGGTCCGGTAAATTCTGGATGTCTGACTACATCTAACCAGGCCTTCATAAAATCCTTCGTTTTTGTCCGCTGCTTTTGACTTCTCAAATCATAAATGACCGATTGCTTCACATTGTCAGGCAGATACATCTGATTAACAGCTTCGACTGCTCGATGAACCATATTTTGCCGCAATTGCGTGACCTCTTGCGAAATTTCCGTATTGGAAACGTCTTTAGGCAAAATAAATCGAAAAATAATTGTCGGCACAATCAAGCTCAAAATTATCAAAACGCTTTCCGACATTAAAACTAAATTGAAATCACCCGTCTTCACGTGGGCCTCAGCTAAAGTATAGGCTAAGGCTAACGTCACGGCTCCATGAACGCCGCCTAATGAGAATATCCAAGCTGAACGATTCTTCAATTTTAGTCGTAAACAACCATAGAAATAACGAATCACTAAACTAACCAGATATAAGATTATCCCAATAAAAATCCAATTCAAAGAATTAGTAGTAATCTTTTCATCACTAAGAATTTTAACGAACATGAATCCTAAAATCACAAAGACCATACTGTTAAAAATTTCGGTAATCATTGAAACCAAACCAAAACCTTGTTGAACTTGAGGTGCATTCGTCAATTTAGTCCGCTGAGCTTCAGCGTTGTGAACTAATCCTGCACAGACTACGGCAATAATCCCAGAAACACTAATTTTTTCAGCCAAATAGTAAATAATTAATGGCGTAATAATATAAAGAATGTTTTGCGCGTTCAATGAATTAAACGAAGTTCTCAATAAAACTTGACGAAATAAAACCATCACAAAAGCTGCTAAGAAACCAAACAAAACTCCACCAACAGCAGAAATCAAGAAGTCTAAAATCGTTTCTCCATAATCGATATAGCCGTTGACATACCATAAAACTGTCATATTTAACAAAATAATACCGGTCGCATCATTGAAAAGCGACTCCAATTTTAAAAAAGTTCCAGTTGTGTTCGGGGTTTTTAAACCATTGCTCACTGAATCCAAGGCTGTCGCATCAGTTGGGGTACTGATTGCTGCCAAAATAAAAGCTAGCGGCAAACTCAAATCACCAATGAACCAAACGCTAAATCCAGCTGCTATCATACACAAAACAACTAAAAAGAGTGCTGTTTGAACAATGTGCTTGAATTCTTTGCCAACTAAATTCAGTCTAGTAGCCTGTCCTTCAAAAAATAACAATGGTGCAACAATCAAGCCAATAAATATTTCTGAGCTAAAATTCTCAATATGATTCCCTAAAGCAGGAATTAAAGCGACAATTCCTCCAATCAGCATACTAAAATAACTAACTGATACTTTTTGAAAGGCTTGTGCCAAAAAAATACTGATGACTGCTGCCAAAGTGATAATAAAAGTTGAAATCATCATTTCCATAGCTGGTTCCCCCTTGAACTAAATCGCTTTAAATATAGCACAAGCGGGATAATTCCTGTATTAAAAGATATTGTCACCAAATTTTTAATCAGGTATTTTGATGCCTGTCATTTCAACTAATTTCTCGATAAATTCAGTTTGTATTTTTTCATCATCAATTCGTTTATCATAGGAAGCTATTCTTAAATGATGGAAATCATGACCAGTCGTCTTTTGATATTTTTCGGCAGTTGCTAACTCAATCTGAGTCGTATATCCCATTGTCAAATCGTCATTGGCAAATTTTCCACCCATTCGCGTTGGCACCCAACCGGGATCAACTGAATTGACCGCCACATCAGGCCACTTTTTGGCCACTTGTTTCATCAATAATATGACTTGTAATTTGGATGATGAATAACTAGTTTCATTTTCTAAATCATCCAGATTTAAACTCGAACCTTGATGCATACCTGATGAAGTATAAACCATTCGTTTTGGTTTATTGATTAAGGCTGTTAACAAATAAGGTGCTAAGACATTAACATCGAAAGTCATTTTCGAGTCATTATTATAGACGCCCGCATTTTGAATGATGGCATCCATCGTCCCTAATTTATTAACTTGGTCGGCAATACTCTTTACCTCAGAAATTGAACTCAAATCACCGACAACCACAGCCTTTGCTTTTGGTAATTCTTTTTCAACCTTTGTCTTTTTAGCATCATTTCGGGCATGTAAAATTACTTCGTTACCCTTAGCTATTAAATCTTTGGCTATCAAAAATCCTAAGCCAGTCGTTGAACCTGTTACAAAAATTTTTGCCATTTTTCTACCTCCAACTATTTACTTATTAATAATCAGTATAATTAACAAACTAAGATTGGTTAAATACTTATTTACGATAATGGAATATAAAAAAAAGTTATCGATGGTATTCAAAAAGCCTTTGAAAAGAAAAATCTTCTCAAAGGCTTTTTAATTTTCTATTTAATTGGATCATAATTGGCTCTTGGACCACCAACATATTTAGGACGAGAGCGTAAAGCTGTTACATGAGCTGAACCTAATTGGTCTAAACTTGGACGAACCGGTACTTGAACGAACTTAACGTGCATCCCAATTGAAGTATCGCCAATATCTAATCCTGCTTGAGCAACGACATGTTCAACTTCAACTGGGTCATCAAATTGTTTAAAAGCAGCGATTGAGGCTGCTCCACCAGCATGCAAAGCTGGAACGACTGAAACAATTTCAAAGCCCTTTTCTTTAGCAACTTTTCTTTCAACTACTAAACTGCGGTTGATATGTTCACAACCTTGAACAGCCAAATGAATCCCTTTAGGCTTTAATTCAGAAATCAAAGTCTTGATGACTTGTTCACCGACTTTTGGACTAGATTCCTTGCCAATAGTGCCGCCGACGATTTCACTAGTAGAACATCCTAAGACAAATAGGTCATTCTCCTCTAAATTGGCTGCAGCCAAGACATCATCTACGATTGTTGTTAACTGTGTATTAATTTTTTCTAAATCCATTTTTAAAATCCCCCCAAAGTATTTAATTTATAACTCTGCTGAACCTAGCCAGACTTTTGACGATTAGAAGCGTCACGACTAGTCCGAAAACAACTTGAAAAATATTTCCAATGATTGAAGCTAAGCCGGCGGCTATTCCAAACAGTAAAATAGTAGCTAAGCAATAACCGACGACCATAATTATGCTGCCTAAGAGTAACGGCAAAATAATTTTTTTGATGGATTTATCTTCCTTCGGTACTAAATATGCTACCACAAAACCTTCCAGACCGTGGATAACTAATGAAAAAAGGCACCAAACGGGAAAACCCGAAATAATATCGATTAAAAAGCCACTGATAGCGCCGACTGAAAAGCCAACCGGATTTTTGAACAGAATGGCACTAGTAAAAATTCCGACCTCGCATAAGGTCACCATCCCTTTAGTATTAGGAATCGGAATCACGACTAACAATGACATCCCCACTGTTAATGCCGTCAAAATTGCAATCAAACTGATTGTTTTAACTGAACTATGCCCCATGATTTATCCTCTTTTGTCGATAGGCGCCTTGCCAAACGTTGCCTAATTTTTTGTTAACGATAATCCCATTTTCAATCCCAAGATGAACGAATTCTTTCGCAAATTTAATCGAAGAAATCAAAGATTCGCCTTGAGCAAGTTGTGCGGTAATTGCAGCGGAAAAAGTACAGCCAGCACCATCAATAGCACCCGTCAAAATTTTTGTATCCTCTAACCAATACTCGTCTTGACCTAACTTAGCGTAATCTAGTGCAATTTCACCTGGAAGACGACTGCCACCTTTTATAACAACATTTTTACAGCCGAAAGCTTGAATTTTTTCTGCTGCCAATTGAATATCGCTTCGACTTTTTAATTTGTGCATTCCACTCAACTTGGCAGCTTCGTCTAGGTTAGGCGTACTTAGATATGCCATTGGCAAAAAGTTTTGACGATAATAATCTAGATAGTCTTTTTCAATGGCCGCATCGCCCTCTTTAAAAACTAACACTGGATCAACGACCATCTTTTGATTTCTTTGACGTAATTTACTAGTGAGCAACTTTAAGGTAGCTAAATCCCCTAGCAAACCCGTTTTTAAATAATGAATCGGTAAATTATTTAGGACCGAATCCAATTGTTGCTCGATGACAGAAATGGGTTCTTGATAAATAGCAATCCCATTTTTTTGAATCGAAACGATACTGGTAACGACGCTTAAACCAAATGTATCTAATTCTTCAAAAGTTTTCAAATCAGCTTCTAATCCGCCACCAGCCAAACTATCTGAACCGGCAATCGTCAAAACATTTTCCAAAAAAGCACCCTCCATATTCTCGAAAAAATTTACAAGTCACCATCAAATGAAAATCAAACTGATTAATTACAAAAAACTTATCATAGCTGACTCTATAACTCCAGTATAAATGAGATATTGTCTTGTAAACCATGTGTAAATTTTTTATTTTTATTGATTATTACAAAAAAATCTCCCACCAAATGTTTCACATGGAACATCTTGTAGGAGATTTTAATTATTTTACTATATATAGTGTCTAGCAATTAACAATTTCTGAAACTTGTTGAATATCTTCCGGAGTCGTCCGACAGCAGCCACCGATTAAATCGGCACCTGCTTCAAGCCACTTAGGAACTAAATCGCTGAAAGTGTCAGCTTGAGGATTATTTTGCCAAGTTTTCGTGTTGGGGTCGTAAATATCGCCATTATTAGGATAAACGATAATATTTTTGTCAGTCACTGACCGAATATTCTTAACTGTCTCTTCAATATTTTCTAAAGTAGTGCAATTGACTCCAATGGCAGATAGTTGTTTGACCTCATCGAAATAATGAACAGCTTCAAATAATGATGTTCCATCACACAATGTTTCCGTATCTTTGATACTAAAGCTGAGCCATGCGTGTTGTTCTGGAAATTCTTTCACCAAAAGATCAACTAACGCCTTGGCCTCTTCAAAATTAGGCTGCGTTTCAAAGGCGAACAAGTCGACTCCCGCAGAATCTAACAGTTGCATTCTTTGGCGATGAAAATCTTGGTATTGAGTTTGCGTCAAATCGTAGTCGCCTCGATATTCGCTGCCATCAGCTAAGTATGCTCCATAAGGACCCACGCTACCAGCAACTAAAGGATGTGGTGCTCTTTTTTGACGTTCTGCTTTAGGTAGTGCATCAAAATAATCCGCGCGTGCCTTTTGAGCTAATTTTACTGCTTGAACAATCAGATTCTTGCTTTTTTCTTCACTTAAACCTAATTCTTCAAATTTTTTGACATTGGCTTGATAAGTATTAGTAATAGCAATATCAGCCCCGCTTTGAAAGTAACTCTTATGTACAGCAGTGATAGCTTCAGGATTCTTAATCAGCGCTGTCGCTGACCAGAGATCATTATTTGTCTCTACGCCATGCTTTTCTAGTTCGGTTGCCATTGCTCCATCGACTACCAAACCCTTTTTATTTTCTAAATCTTCTGAAATCAAATCACGCAAACTAACATCTCCCATTTCTCTTAGTATCTTGCTATACAAAATAATGTGGACTATTATAAGGATTAAACTTTTTTTAATTTTATTCTAATTTTAAGGGTAACACAAGGAGGAGAAGGTTGGAATCTACAGAAACTACCACAGAAAAAACTCATATTAAATTAAAACGCAACATGGAAGCACGACATTTGTTCATGATTTCCTTGGGCGGCGTTATTGGAACCGGGCTCTTCTTGAGTTCTGGTTATACCATCCATGAAGCCGGACCAATCGGGACGATTTTAGCTTACGGCATTGGTGCCGTTGTTGTCTATTTAGTCATGCTGTGTTTAGGAGAATTGTCGGTCGCCATGCCGGAAACAGGATCTTTTCACGTTTATGCTGACCGCTACATTGGACCAGGAACTGGTTTTACTGTCGCCATTTTATATTGGCTGACTTGGACAGTTGCTTTAGGTTCTGAATTTACTGCTGCAGGACTAATTATGCGTCAATGGTTCCCCAATTCACCTACCTGGATTTGGAGTGCCTTGTTCATGGCAGTGATTTTTATCTCAAATGCTTTATCAGTACGCTTTTTTGCCGAAACCGAATTTTGGTTTTCCAGTATCAAAGTTATCGCCATTGTCATCTTTATTATCGTTGGCTTTTTAGCAATTTTTGGTGTCATTCCTATTAAAGGAACTACTCACGCACCTTTATTTACCAATCTCTTCAAAGATGGTCTCTTTCCTAACGGCTTTAAAGCTGTCTTTACCACAATGTTGACGGTGAACTTTGCTTTTTCCGGAACCGAATTGATTGGAGTAACAGCTGGCGAAACAAAAGACCCAGGAAAGAATATTCCTCGAGCAATTCATACGACTCTTTTACGTCTAGTAATCTTTTTTATCGGCAGCATCGTTGTCATGTCAGCCTTGATTCCTTGGCAAAAGGCCGGGGTCAATCAAAGTCCTTTCGTGCTCGTTTTCAATAGCATCGGTTTGCCCTTTGCTGGCGATTTGATGAACTTCGTCGTTTTAACAGCCATTTTATCAGCTGCCAATTCCGGACTTTACGCTTCAACCAGAATGTTATGGTCACTAGCTCACGAAGGCATGATTCCTTTAAAATATGCCAAAACTAATTCACACGATGTTCCGATGTTGGCTCTTTGTTTGAGTATGATTGGTGGAATTTTTGCCTTAGTCTCAAGCGTTGTAGCAGCCTCAACCGTCTATTTAGTCCTTGTGTCCATCTCCGGACTAGCAGTAGTCATTGTTTGGATGGCCATCGCTTTATCAGAAATCAACTTCCGTAAAAATTTTCTCAAATCTGGACACGATTTATCGGAGCTGAAATTTAAGACGCCTTGGTATCCAATCGTGCCTTGGGCAGCCTTTATTATGAGTCTGTTGTCTTGTATCTTGATTGTTTTTGACCCCAATCAGCGTTCAGCCTTGTTCTATATGATTCCCTTCTTGATTATTTGCTACGGCGTTTACTATGGCAAAGAATATTTGAAAAAGCGTCGTAATTGATAAATAAGTCACAAAATTTGTCTTCCCATATATAAAAAGGTTTAATATTTAAGTAGACACAATTGAGTTACATGCAAATATATGGGGGAGCTTAATTAATAATGAATAAGAAAAATGACGTTAAAGAAACTCCATTGGATAAAGCTATCGATGATGTTTCTGAGGGAATTAATGACGCTGAACCAGTCTTTCCAGAACAAAAAGATCCAGTCGAAGAAAGCAACGGCAAACAAGCCGTTCGTTATCTACTGTGGGGAATAATTTCAGTTATCGTAAATTTTGGTACTTTTTTCATTCTCTATCACATGTTTCATTTAAATTATCAATTTGCTAACATTATAGCTTGGTTCTTAGGGGTTCAAGTCGGATTTTGGGTCGATCGAATCATCGTCTTTCGCCACAAATCCAATACCGCTTTGGCTGAAATGTTGGTCTTTTATGGAACCAGAATATTAACTTACTTAATTGAAAGTGCCACGCTTTGGGTCGGTATTTCATTACTTAGTGCTAATGGAACTGGTTCAAAAATTGTTGGTCAAATCTTAGCAATTATTGGTAACTATATTCTTTCGAAATTCTTTATTTTTAAAAATAGACATTAGCAAAATAGGCCTGATAATCAATTGAGCTGATCCTTTTATGGTTGTCAGATGAAATAATATAAATTCATCTGGCTTTCATAGAAGGATTTTTTATGCTTAGAACAAGACACTTTTGGAGGGTAAATTTAATATTCTCAAAGATTTTTTATTCTTCCAATCTATCTAAATAAGCATTTTGTAAATCATATAATATTGATAAAAAGACGTTTGAAATCACTAGTAACGCAACTACCATTGTCTATACGGACCAAAGAACGGCTTATACGTCTGGTGCACTCAATAATAAAGGTCAATTAGATACACTAAACGGCTGTAATTCAGGTAAATACTAGAATACAGCCGTTTAAAAATTATTCGAGTTTTATCTTATTTCAACTATCATCCACTATTTATTATCTATAATTCTGCAGTTGGACGAATAACTAACTCATTGATGGACATGTTTGCAGGTGTGTCAATTATGAATGATACTGTTTTAGCAATTTCCTCAGGTTTAAGAACAGTCATCGATGGTTGTTTAATATCAGACGAAATCTGCTTACGCAAAGCTTTATTATTAATCGAATTTCCAAGTTCAGTTGCAACTTGACCAGGATAAATGGTTGTGGACTTAATACCATTCTTACCTTCCTCCTGACGAAGTCCCTCCATGATAGAGCGAATAGCTGCTTTGGTTCCGGCATAAACAGCGAATTTAGCATGAGTGACTAGGCCAGCAACGGAATCTGTTGAAATAATATGGCCTGAACCTTGTTTAATCATTGTTGGTAGAACAGCATCAATCCCATTGAGAACACCGTGAATATTAATATTTATGAGATTATCCCATTCTGTCCGAGCACTATTTCTGAGCTCATTGACAGGCATTATTCCAGCATTATTCCACATAACATCAACTCGACCATAAGTTTCAACAGTTTTGTCAACTACTGCTTTAACATCATCAATATTAGTTACATCGGCTTTCATGGCCAAAATACTGGCTCCGGAATTATTAGCTTTTATTTCATCTAGACGATCTAATCTTCGTGCAGCAATTGTCAATTTAGTTCCTTCTTGGGCTAGTAGGTTAGCCGTAGCAGCGCCCATACCACTTGATGCACCCATAATAATAACTACTTTATCTTTTAAGCTCATATTTACTTCCTCCAATATTCTTGATACGATACAGTATAAACATTAAAGTGCACTTTAACGCAAGAATAAGGAAGTATATTTATTATGAAATTTTATGGAATTAATGAAGTAGCAATAAAGTTTCATCTAACTAAACCAACAATCCGGTACTATGATCAACAGAATCTTATTCCTAATCTAAACAGAAATAATAATGGCGAAAGAATTTTCAGTTCATCTAATATTCATACCATCCAATCAATTGAATGTTTAAAAAGGACTGGCATGCCGATAAAAGAAATAAAGAAATATATTCAATTGATTGAGCAAGGTGATTCCACTTTAAAAAAACGCCTTGAATTCTTCTTAGACAGAGAAAAACAAGTCAATTCTCAGATTGAAGATTTGCATAGAACCTTGGATGAAATAAGATGGAAATGTGACTACTATAAAGAAGCTATTGCTGATGGAACTGAAAAATATGTTCAAGAAAAAGCTGAATCATTATGAAATTCTTCAAGGAACTCAAAAGTCGATTTTTATTTGTCCTTGAATGAATCACTAAAATTCTTAAGTAGTTGAGAGGCTTTTAAGTCATTTGAATTTCTATATTTAAAACAAAAGAACGGGATGATAACTCCAATAATTAGAATTATCATCTCGTTCTTATTTTTAAATCAAGGCTTATGTCTCAATATATTTAATTGAAATACACAACTGTTGGTACTGATAGTATCCGTAACTATCAATTATACAAAAGGATATGGAGTTTTGAGATATCATGCTAACAATTCTTCAATTTCTAAGCGACTTTGACATTATCACCTGTTGAAATCTTAGCTCTATTCAACAAGACTGAACTTGTGACAACTGACAATGAACTGAAGGCCATTGCTAGTCCAGCTAATTCAGGACTCAAAGTCAAACCAATAGCATAGAACAAACCGGCAGCCACTGGAATTCCTAGGACGTTGTAGACAAAGGCCCAGAAAAGATTCAACTTGATACGATTGAAGGTCTTGCGACTGAGTTCCAAAGCTTTAGCAACATCGCGAAGATCATTTTTCATCAAGACGATACCACCAGATTCAATGGCAATATCAGTTCCTGAACCCATGGCAATTCCGACATCAGCCATTGTTAGAGCTGGAGCATCATTGATACCGTCGCCGACAAAGGCAACTTTACCATTCTTTTGCAAATCTTCAACGTGGTCAGCTTTGTCACCTGGCAAGACGTCAGCGATGACTTCATCAATTCCAACATCTTTGGCAATAGCTTTAGCGACACGTTGATTGTCACCAGTTAACATAACTGTTCTCAAACCACGATTCTTCAAAGTAGCGATAGCTTCTTTAGAAGTTTCTTTAGGAGCATCTTGAATAGCAATCAAACCGATAATCTTATTATCTAATCCAACAAAGACAACTGTCTTAGCTTCATCTTGTAAACGAGTCATCTTATAAGTTAAATCATCGTCAATTTTTACATCGTCGAGTAATTTATCATTTCCGACAAAGGCATTTTTGCCATCAACAACAGCTGAGACACCCTTACCTTCAATGGCCTTGAAATCACTGGCTTTTGGAGCCGCAATATCTTTAGCACGATTCAAAATAGCAGTAGCTAAAGGATGTTCTGAAGATTCTTCCAAAGCAGCAGCGATTTTTAGAACTTGGTTCTCGTTACCGATAATATCTGTTACTTCAGGCTTACCTTTGGTGATAGTACCAGTTTTATCGAAGACAACAGTCTTAACATCGTTAACTTCTTCCAAAACTTCACCATTCTTGATTAAGATACCCATTTTGGCACCACGACCAGTTCCAACCATTAAAGCAGTTGGTGTAGCAAGACCTAGAGCACATGGACATGCGATAACAACCACGGAGACCGCAAAGATCAAGGCATTAGCTAACGTAGCACCGAGGAAAACGTACCAAACTAAGAACGTCGCAATTGATAAAATCAAAACAGCGGGAACGAAAATCTCAGAAACTTTATCAGTCAAATTTTGAATTGGAGCGTGACTATTTTGAGCCTTCTTAACCAACTCGACAATTTGGGAAAGCATCGTATCGGAACCAACCTTTTGTGCTTTAAACATGAAAGTTCCGTTACTATTCATTGTTGAACCAATAACCTTGTCGCCGACTTTCTTTGCGACCGGCATACTTTCACCAGTGACCATCGATTCATCGACCGTCGAACTGCCGTCAGTGATAACACCATCAACAGCAATCTTTTGACCAGGTTTTACTTTGATTAAATCACCTGTGACAACTTCTTCTAGTGGAATCTTCACTAGTTTGCCATCACGCAATACTTCAGCCTCTTTGGCTTGTAAATCGACCAATTTTTCGATGGCATTTGAAGCATTGTTACGCATTCTCTCTTCAAAGACTTGTCCCAAAAGTACGAAAGTAACCACGAAAGCGGCACTTTCAAAGAAAACCGCTTGGTTCGTCAACATCGCATAAACACTGTAGATGTAGGCTGTAGCTGTTCCTATCGCTACTAAAGTATCCATGTTGGAATGATGCTTTTTAAATGAAGCCCAAGCACTTTGCAGGAAGGGACGGGCAGCGACCAACATAACGATTGTCGTTAAAACAAACTGTGTAATAGCGCCACCTGGCAAAGCTATGCCAAATGGCATCAAAATCATACCAATCAGCATTGGGATTGAGAAGATCAGCGCAATCCAGAAACGCTTAGTAATTGTCATTATTTAATCACTACCTTTCCGTGGAACATGTCCATTCCACAACTAAAGTCGAATTCGCCACTCTTATCAGTTGGAATATTAACTGTTTGCGAAACATTTAGTGGCAACTCTGTTTCAAAATCCAAATCCTTTGAGTGAACGACATCTAAGCAACCTTGGTCCTTAGTTCTAGTAAAAGTGAGTTCTGCGGGAACGCCCTTTTCTAAATTAACAACCTCTGGTTCATACTTACCTGCAACATTTACGTTAACCTTTTGTACATTTTGTGACTTAGCCATAATCTTTTCTCCTCATTAATCCATTTATTTATTGAAATTTATTACTTAATAATTAACTTGCCGTGGAACATATCCATTCCACAAGCCCATTGATATTCACCGGGTTTAGATGTATCAATTTGAATGCTTTGTTCTTCATTTTGTGGTAATTCCTTGTTGATACCAAAATCAGAAAAAACAACTCGATCCAAACAACTCGATGCATCTTTTCTCGTGAAGTTCAAAACTGCCGGAACATCTTTCTTCAAAGTGATAACTTCTGGTGAATAACCACCATTGACCTCAACGTCAACGCTTTGGTTATCATCAGAAACCTTGGCTGTGGCTTGTGCTACTTGGTGTTTGCCGAAGAACCACCAGAGAATAAAACCAATAATTACTAAACCGACGATTAAAACGATTATTCTTGTCATATATTTGCCTCCTCAACTGTTGTTTACAAATGTAATCTACGTCAATTATAGTAATCTTCTAGTTTACATTTGTCAACCGAAGAGATTAAAAAAAAGACCAAATCCAATTATTTGATCTTGATGTCTAGGAAATATTGGGCTAAAAAGACCGCCTGTTCAGCATTCACTTGCAATCCTCGTAGATAATTTCTATCTAAATCTATGGTCTCGAACTGGCAATCACTCAAGTCGATGCCCTTTAGTGGCGTGTTGAGGGCTGTAAGTTTAGTAAGTTCACAATTTCTAAAATGAGTCTTAACTAGTTTGTTTTCATTGAAACTGACATCCTTCAAAGAACTGTTAACGAAGTCTGTATTTTTTAGATTCATTCGATTCAAATTTGCCATATCCATCCGGCAGTTCTCAAAAACGACATTATTGAAATATGATTGGTCAAAATTTGTCCCTATCAGTTTACAATTTTGAAATTCAACTCGATAAAAACTTACTTCATCTAATTGGCAGTTAGATAAATCACAACTTTTAAAAATGACATCGGTGAAATCTGCTCTATTGAAGTCACATGAACTAAAAGTAACGTGATTGACGACTACTTGTTCTAGTGTAGGACGTTGAATTTTCTCTTGGTCGATAAACTCACCCTTTAATAAACAATTGTTCAAGAAAAAATCTTCTTCGTTATAAATATCAAAAAATGAGGCCGGTTCTAAATAATCAGCTGCTACTTTGGGATGTTCCATAATTTACCTTCTTTCTTCTAATAGGATAATAACAGAAATCTAACGATAATAAATTAGAAGAAAAGTAGGCTCTGAAATTAGTTTTACGTATCCAATATTTTCAAAAATCATGAAATTCTCAATAGATTCCACTTCTAAGGCATCAATCATTAAATCTTCTAATCAAAAATTAATTTGAATCCCGATATAACAGCTTTTTTGAGTATTTAAAAAGGGACTTTTTTCAAGAGTTAAAATCCATACAATTTGTAAAATAATGTTAATCTTAAAAGAAGAATTGCATTGGTGAAAGGAAGTTTATTATGGCACTTTTAGATGAACAAAAGCGTTTAAATATTTTAAAAGATTTAATCGAAATAAAATCTGTCAATGACCACGAAAAAGAGGTCGCAACTTATCTACAAAAGCTGTTGGCTAAGTACGATATCAAATCAGATATTAAAGAGGTTCGCGGTGACCGCGCTAATTTAGTAGCTGAAATTGGCTCTGGCAAACCTGTTTTAGGAATTTCTGGTCATATGGATGTCGTCTCAGCCGGTAATAGCGATGATTGGAACACTGATCCTTTTAAAATGACCGAAAAGGATGGTCAATTATTTGGTCGTGGCATCACCGATATGAAATCTGGTCTCACAGCTTTAATCATCACCATGATTGAATTGCATCACCAAAATTTGCCAAAATCAGGAACGATTCGTTTAATGGCAACCATGGGTGAAGAAGTTGGTGAAGAAGGCTCGAGTTATCTCTTAAAAGATGGTTATATGAAGGATGTCGACGGTTTAGTCATTGCTGAACCTTCCGGATATAACATTGGTTATGGTGAAAAAGGATCAATGGACATTAAGTTCATCTCCAAGGGTAAAGCTAGTCACAGTTCAATGCCTGAGAATGGCTTCAACGCTATTGATGCTTTAATGGGACTATTGCTTGATGCTAACAAAATTTTCCGTGACGACAAAATTTCTCAAAAAACGATGGGACCTTTGATTTTTAATACCACTTTGATTAAGGGCGGTACTCAGGTGAACTCAATTCCCGATTATGCTGAAGCTGAAGTTAATGCTCGGACAATTCCTGAATATGATAACGATAAAATTATTTCTGAATTAAATAATTTAATGAATAAATACAATAATCAAGGTGCAAAAATAAGTACTGACATTTATATGAATGAAAGTCCTGTTTTGATGAACGCCGACAATTATTTGGTTAAGGCTATCAAAACATTGATGGAGCCATATGCAACTGATGACATTCAAATTGGACCTATCTCTCCTGTCACTGATGCTTCAAACTTAGTTCAAGGAAAACCTCAAGATTTCCCATTTATTATTGCTGGTCCCGGTAACGATACCCCACACCAAGTTAATGAAAGTCTTGATAAACAAATGTTTCTTGACTTTATCGATATCTATCAAAAACTCTTCATCGAATTTCTGGAAAAATAATTAACATAAAAAGCTTCAGTAAATTTGCCACTTTCAATGTGACTATTTACTGAAGCTTATTTTTTAAAATTAATTAGTAACTTCTTCTTTTTCAATCACTTGTTCATCATTTTCATCAGTTGTTCCTGTTAAACGAATAACATCTTTTAGAATCATCAATTCCTCATTAGTTGGAATGACTAAAACATCACAAGTTGAATCTTTCGCACTGATTTTATTGATACCCTTGCTTTCCTTGTTGGTCTTCTTATCAAGTTTAATTCCAAGATATCTAAAGCTATCAACGATCATAGAACGAATTTCAGGATTATTAGCACCAGTTCCAGCTATAAAAATTAAAGCATCAATACCATTTAATAAGGCAATATATGAACCGATATATTTAACAATGCGATTAACGTAGATTTGAATAGCTATATTAGCCCTCTCATTAGTGTCTTTAACTGCCAACAAATCGCGCAAATCTGGCGATAGACCTGAAAGTCCTAAAAGTCCTGAATCATTATTTAAAATCTTCACCATATCTTCGACTTTGTCGATTTTCAACTTTTCCATCAAAAATGCAACTAATGATGGATCAATATCACCAGCACGTGTACTCATAGTAAGTCCTGATTCAGGGGTGAAACCCATTGAAGTATCAACTGATTTGCCACCGGAAATGGCATCGATTGAAGCGCCGCTACCGAGATGACAAGAAATAATCTTCATGTCTTCAATTGGCTTATTGAGATAATCGGCCGCCATGTTGGAAACATATCGATGGCTGATACCTTGAGCACCAAACTTTCTTACGCCATATTTTTTGTAGTATTCATAAGGAACACTGTATAAATAGTTAACTGGCTTCATCGTTTGATGAAACGATGTATCAAAAGCAGCCACTTGAATTGCTTTTGGCAAGAGTTTCTCAAAAGCTTTGATTCCAGCAACTTGGCTAGGATTATGCAATGGGGCTAGTTCTGAAAGATCACTGATTTGTTGGACAACCTTTGGTGTAATTACAACTGAATCCTTAAAGATTGTTCCTCCAGCAACGACTCTATGTCCCACACGAGAAATCTCATCTAAACTTTTTATAGCATTTATCTTCAACAACATTTGTAAAGTTTCTTTTACAGCTGTTTCATGAGTTAAAATTGTTTCATTTTTACGAATCTTGTCTCCATTAAAATTAATTTCGAAAACAGAATTTACTTGGCCGAGGCGATCTACCATACCTTCAGAAATAACGTTTTCGTCTGGCAAACCATACAGCTTCCATTTAAAAGTTGAACTACCAGAGTTGACAATTAGTACCTTTGACATTTATACCACCAACCTAATAAAAGATATTAAATTTTCTCTACACCTTTAAATATATTATCTTTTGTAAGCGTTGTCAAATATTGGAACGTACCATTATTTCATGTGGTTGGTGATAATAGTGGGATACTTTGCACTTTAAATTAATTTTTCTAAAAAAGTAATCCTTATAAATCGTGTTCCATCATTCGAATTTCAGGTAATTTATCATCCGTCCCTGGTTTACTGATACCATAACTTCCATGAATATATTCTTCAGGATGGTCAATAATTTTCACAACAAAATCAGCGATACTCTTACGTGAAATCATCGTCCCCTTGAAAGTTTCTCCCTTTTTGGTTAATTCATAGTCAACTTCATCAGCATTTATCATGTAAGCTGCACGAATTATTGTGTAATTTAAGTCGCTAGTCTCAATCACTTTAGCACCACGTCTAGTATCTTCTTTTGATTCATGTCCAACATAGTTTTCGACCCAAGATCCAAATGGAGCGGGAACTTCATGATAAAGACCTGATCCAGTAATCCAAATCAATTGTTTTACTTGAGAGGCATCCATTGCTTGAACAATATTTCGAGCCCAACGTTCCATTTGACCATTTAAATTTGCATAAACCACATCTTGACCAGACATATACTTTTCTAGGAGCGCTTTATTAGCAACATCCCCCTCAACGACCTTAACATTAGTCGCTGTTTTCATATTCAATCTCGAAGCATTGCGCAAAAATAATGTCAGTTGATAGTTAGGGTTATTTAACAAATTTTGTTCGACGATTCGGGCTATTTTCCCGTAAGCTCCAAGGATTAGAACATTGGTCACTTATTTTTCCTCCAATTCAAATTTGATTTTGGTATCACCAAGACCGTTAAAAAGAGAAACATCCGATTTAATGTGGCCTACTTTTTGCAATTCGCCAATAACTTCTCCTGTTTGCTTATAAAAAATCACAAAACTGTGGCGAGGTGCCCAGTAAGCAATATCTCCGACCTCATAACCACTAGTTTTAGCTTTTTTTGCGGGTAAAGCTTCTTTAAAACGATAAGTCATTTCACGTGAATAAAGATTCATCATCGTCACATTCAAAGGAAACTGTTCCATTAAAGCTTTGGACGTATCATTGTCGAAAAAATCGGCTGATAATTTTTGATTATTAATTGTTAATGTAACTTTTGTCATTTATTTACTCCTAGTTTTTAGCTGGTAACTTAATTTCTTGTTGAGAAATGGTCTTATCTTTAATTGCATCTAAGAATTCATTGTAGAAAAAGCCATTTTTTAATTCTGTAGCGCTGTTTAATTCATAAACTGTCAACGTATAATTATGAGGCTTGTCCGGTGGCGTTGGTCCAGCGTAATGATTGATAACTTTTTCATCATCCAATTCATAAAAGCGTGAATACCAACTGTTCTTGCCCTGCGGACCAGAAAATTTTCGACTGAAATCTTCTGGAATAATCTCTGTCACAGAAATATCGCTTGCTAACCAGTGAATAAATGGAAATCCCGTCCGTGGGACTGCGTCATAGTCAATCAAACTGATAGCCAGATACTTAGTGTCTGGAGAAATATTTTCAAGTTCAATTGGAAAAGATATTACTGGTTGACCACTGACTTTCGTATCGGAATACTTAGTATATTTATCTGGTAGATAACTGTTATTTAAATCAACATTAATTTCCATAAATTACTCCTTAGTAAAAAGATGGTTTATCCCATTCTGTATTTGGTTCAACAACGCCGATACTTTGTGCTTTATATAAGGTTGGTTTTTCTACAATATCTGTAATCAATCTAGCAACTGCTTGACGAGTTACTTGTGTTCCTTTCAGTGGTTCTCCTTGAGGAACAATTTGATATTTGTAGTTATTGTCTTGATTGTATAACCAACTCATTCTAAAGAACATATAATTCAGGCCACTATTATCAATAACTGCTGCAGCCTTTTTAATTCCGGTGTAATCACCCATCATTTTGGCATTCCACTGACCAAATTTACCAGCTACTTCATCATAAATCCCTAAACCACCAGCAACAATCAATCTGTTGACGTGATTTTTCTTCATGGCTGAAACAACATTTTCATTAGCTTCAATAAAATGTCCGGTGGCTAAATAGACAATATCTTGATTAACGATACTACTGTCTAAATCAGCTTGATTATTCCAATTGCCATCAATCAAAGTTACTCGTGGATTATCTTGATACTGCGTCAACCTCTTGGTAGCTTGTCTGGCAAAAAGCGTCAATTCACAATCAGTTTCTTCTAATAACATTGGAATCAAATACTTAGAAATATTGCTTGTTGCACCTAATAAAATTACTCGTTGCATAAATTCTCCTTTAAATTAGCCTTGTTTAGTTGGGTAAATCGTAAATTCGTTAACGTTGACATCTTCTGGTTGATCAATTGCAAAGTTAACTACACGTGCAATTGCATCAGGTGTGATTCCAACGGCTTGATAAAATTTATCCATTCTTTGTTTGGAATTGTCATCAGTAATGTGTTTCAACAATTCAGTATTAATAGCTGCTGGATACAAAGTAGCAGTTCTAATATTAGTTTTCTCCTGGGCACTTTCCATACGGATTACTTCCATCAAATCTCTGACCGCAAATTTAGTTGCTCCATAAACGCCGGAACCAATTGAACCTTTCAAACCAGCAACTGAAGATGTAGTTACGATTTGACCATGTTTTTGAGCCGTGAAGTCTGGCATTACTGCAGCAACACCATTAAGAACACCTTTCAAATTAACATCGACCATCTTATTCCAATCGTCTACTTTCAATTCACTAACTGGTGAAGTCAACATGATTCCCGCATTATTGAAGATAACATCGATGGCACCAAATTTTGATTTGGCTAATTCTACCAATGACTTTAAATCTTCGGGCTTTGTGACATCAGTGGCTTTATAAGTAGCTTGTCCACCATCATTATTAATTTCTTCACTGATTTTTTGTAAACGCTCTTCTCGTCTTGCTCCTAAAACAACTTTACCTCCATTACTTGCTAACAATTTAGCAGTAGCTTCTCCAATACCTGATGATGCTCCTGTAATTACAACTACTTTATTTTTTACTGACATATTAATGTCCTCCTAGTTATTTTTTCTTATTTAAAATGTGATGATAATTTACGACCTTTATTTGGTGGAAATTATTTTTATCAAAAACTATTTTTTCGTTATACGGCGTCAACTTAATAGTTCGCTTGCCAATAATCTTCCAATGTCCGGAATAGATATTCTTTATATCATGTTGATTCTCATGCCATTTATGATTCTTAGTGAAGGTGATTTTTTGATGTAAATTCTTATCGTGATGATTAACCCAAGTACCAACTACATTTTTGGTCGATATTTCTTTTTGGGAGCTGCCTTGAACAATTTCACTCGCCTTGGAACCCACTGTGAAACTGATAAACAACAAAACTGCTACAAAGAAAAGCGTACTAAGTATTCCTTTAGTCTTTATTATCCTCATTTCCTTTCCGCTGCATTCGTTCTTGATTACAAATACCAGTATACGAGGATAAAAAGAAATTAGAAGAATCTATAAATTGATATAGTATTAACCAAAAGTTTATACTATAAAAAAGGAGTGATTTGAATAATGGATATTTCGCAATTACAAACATTTATCAGAGTTAGTACTTATGGTAGTTTTACCAAAGCTGGCGAAGAGAGTTTTATTTCTGGAACAGCGGTGATGAAACAAATCAATCGCTTAGAAAATGAATTAAACTTAAAACTATTCGTTCGTACTGCTACTGGCACCAAATTGACAGCTGAGGGTCAAAAATTCTTGCCCTACATTCAACAAATCTTAAGTCTTTTAGATACCGCAATTGACGAAACTAGAAAAGTCGGCTTATCTGGACAAGGAATTATTACTGTTGGCACGTCCATCTTGCATCCGGCTGATCCATTTATGGAAATTTGGAAAAAAATAACTGCACAGATGTCAGACTTTCAAATCCGCATCGTGCAGTTGCAAGAGGACCTTCGGTCCAGTAATCGAGAATATGCCATGTTAGGTAAACAGTGTGACTTAATAGTTGGAACTTTTGACAACACCACTTTAAAACAATCTTTTCGAGCTTTTCCCTTAGGCCAATATAATTTTGGAATTGCGGTTAGAAGCGACAATCCTCTAGCCAAATTAAGCCAAATAACTTTTAAAGATTTAAAAAATCAGACCCTCATCAGTGTTCCTTTGGGAATCAGCGAAAAAAGCGACCAACTCCGCCAAACGATTGCTACTGACTTCCCAGAAATCAATATTTCTGAAACTAATGGCCGTTACGATATGAATACTTTCAATCAAGCTGTCGAAGAAAATGTGGCTCTCATTACCCTAACCCCTTGGAAGAGAATCCATCCTAATTTAGTCTCAATTCCGTTAGAAACAGACGTTACCGTTCCTTATGGTATTCTGACTACTAAATTCCCTGGCAGCAACGTAGAAAAATTTTTGCTAGAATTTTCTAAAATTTATAAATCATTGAATTCTTGAAATAACTTTTAAATGGATAGCCAAGGCTCCAAAGTTTTTTTCCTACTTGCGCGAATATATTTCAGAATTTTCTCGATCCAATTCTTCGATAGATTCAGTTTCCGGACTTCCGATGATTGGTCCTGAGTATTTTTTGAATAACTCCTTAAAAGTTTGGAACCTTTCAAGACTCAATACTTCAGTTATAATTTTTTCATTTGTCTTTAAATCAGTAAATTCAACTTTTTCACCCATTTTTAATTGTGAACGTTTGTCATCATTTAATCTGATTTCAATTTTTTTCGTACCAGCTTTGATTTGTTCAAAGGGTTGATGATTTAGATGCATCTGCATTTTCGTTGTCTCCATTTTCATTATGCCTGTTATTATTATTATAAAGGCATCAATTATCTATCTGGGGGATTAATTATGGAAATCATTCGTGAATTTCGGCGACAAAATCGTAATTTTGGGCAATATTTCTGGAAGTACAGTCAAATCATTATTTTGATTCAATTGATAATTAATTTTATTGTCGTACCGGTGCTGAGCTTTCTTGCTAACGGCATCAACTATATCGGCAAAGTCAATTATGTTTCCTACAATAATGTCTTGGAATTGATTACTCATAAACCCTTGGTAGTCATCGGATTAATCATGGTTTTATTGATACTGCTCTTACTGGTTTTCGCGCAATTCACGTTGCTTTTGGTCAGTTTTCAAGCTATCAAATCGCATGCCAGTTTAAATTGGTGGGACTATTTGAAGAGCGTCAGCAAGAATCTCTTTGGATTGCCCTTCAAAGCTTTTGGATTCTTTCTGCTTTATTTTTTGATTATTATTCCTTTTGGTAGTTTTGGCTTGTATTCCAGTCTTTTGAATAAAGTCAAAATTCCCGAGTTTATTTTGGATTGGCTCTTTCAAGAACACTTGCCACTGGGAATTTTATTAGCGTTTATTTATATTGTTATTTTTTATATTGGTTTGCGCTGGATTTTAGTTCTACCGTCTATGATTTTTAAAAACAAATCCGTCGGTTCTGCTATCAATGATAGTTGGCGCAAAACTAAAGGAAAAACGATTCAGTATTTTGGCGTCTTTCTTCTATTATTTATCATCGTTTCAATTGTCACCTTTCTCTCTACTAGCATCCTAATCTTTTGTCAAAGCGTGATTGACAAAACCGCCTTCTTAACCAAAATTGATTTCCCAATGGCTGTCTTTAACATGGTGGCTATTCAACTAATCAATTATTTGACGAGTCTTTATGGTTTAGGGATGGCCGTTTTGATTATCTTAAGTGATACCACGACTAATTATTTCTTCCCCACTCGCGAACATCGTTATCATAAATGGTTCTGGGGTATCTTGGGAGCAGCCGTTTTAACTAGTTTTGTCAGCTACGATGTTTCCTATTTCAACAATTGGCTGCTAACTAAACCAATTACGATTTCTCATCGTGGCGTCGATGATGGAAATGGCGTTCAAAATACTATCGAGTCGCTCAAAAAGACGGCCAAAGAAAAGCCCGATTACATCGAAATGGATCTTCAAGAAACTAAAGACCATCAATTCGTTGTTTTCCATGACAATACCCTCAAGAACCTTGCTGGCATCAACAAGCGAGTTAGCCAAATGACTCTAAAAGAACTGAAAAATACGACAGTTCACGAAAACGGTCAAACGACTCACATTGCTAGTTTTGATGATTACCTCGCTACCGCCACAGACCTGCACCAAAAGTTGTTAGTCGAACTAAAAGATGTCCCCGGAAATAAAGCTGATTTTGTCCGGCTTTTTGCGAAGAAATATGGTAAACGTTTAGTGAAAAACCAGGACATGATTCACTCACTTGATTACGACTACATCCAAGAGACTAAGAATTTGATTCCTAAAGCTCAAACTAGTTACATCTTGACCTTCAATTTGTTTGGGGTTCCTCTCACCAACGCCAATGCTTTCACGATGGAATACTCTACTCTCAATCAATCATTCGTTGATGACGCCCACTTACAAAGAAAAAACGTTTACGCTTGGACAGTCAATGACCCAGAAGCAATGGAGCGGATGATCTTTATGGGAACTGACGGCGTTATAACGGATAATCTGACCGAATTGAAGAGTGAAATCAATAATCTCTTTAAGGACTCCAGTTACTCTGACCGGATGGCTAGTTATGTGACCCAAATGCAGAATCCATTTGAATAGACTAAAAAAGGACATTATTCAGCCAAACGCTGATTAATGTCCTTTTGAGGTTCTTTAATTCTTAAATATCCAAGATAATTGTCAGTCGTAAAAGAAATCTTTTGCCCATCTTGAGCTAACTTTCGAGCATGTTCTTCACCCCAAGCTGACATATCAATCAACACTTGTCGTAAAGACCGCCCCTCTTTGGTCAGGGAATATTCGACATGCAGTGGCAAGCCTGGATAATTAGTTTTTTTGACTACTTTGTCATTGATCAATTCTTTTAATTGTTGAGTTAAAACTTTTTGACTTATATCAGGTATTTTTCGTAATAATTCTCCATTACGTTGGGATCCATCACCCAAATGGCATAGTATCAAGGATTTCCACTTGCCATTAATAATGGACAAAGTTAAATCGATGGTCATATGATAATTCTTCTCTACCATTATATGAAAACCTCTTTTATATTTAGTGGTTACTAAAAAGTACGTACTGTAATTCTAGCACATATACCATTACAATAAATTTATTGAAACTTATTAAGCGAGGTATATTTATGGCTACTAAATATAATTTTTTGAAACCTTATACATTTAAAAATGGTTTGACAGTCAAGAACCGTATCGTCATTCCACCTATGACTGAAGCCGCAGCTCTTGAAAACGGCGCAGTTTCCCAAGATGAATTGAGATACTTCGACATTCATACTGGAGGAGTGGGAATGTTCATCACTCCAGTATTAAATGTTTCCAATGACGGTAAAGGATTTGAAGGTGAACCTTCTGTTGCTGACGACAAGTTCATGCCTGGTCTTACTAAATTGGCTCACACGATGAAGCAAAATGGCACTAAGGCTATTATGCAGATTTTTGATGCTGGTAGAATGTCTAACTCAAAGATTCTTCGTGGCGTTCAACCTGTTTCTGCTAGTCCGGTCGCTGCTTTGCGTCCTAACGCTGAAACTCCTCGTGCATTAACTGAAGACGAGATTGAACAAATTATTGAAGATTTCGGTCAAGCTGCTCGTCGTGCTATTCAAGCTGGCTTTGACGGTATCGAGCTTCACGGTGCCAACACTTACTTGATGCAACAATTCTTCTCACCACACTCCAACCGTCGCAATGACAAATGGGGTGGCAGTTTAGAGAACAGAATGCGTTTTGCTTTGGAAATTATCAAGCGCGTTCAAAAATCTGTTCAGGAATACGCTGACGACAAGTTTATTGTTGGTTACCGCATCTCACCTGAGGAAATTGAAGAACCAGGTATCCGTTTGGACGATACTTTGAAGTTTATCGACGTTCTAGCTGACCAACCTATCGACTACTTACATATCTCAATGGGATATGCTTGGAGAACTTCTTTAAACGATAAATCTGACGATGAACCTATCATTGAAAAGATTAAGAAGACAGTTAACGACCGTCTCCCACTTATCTCTGTTGGATCGATCGAAAAACCCGCTGATGCTGAAAAAGTTATCAACGATGGCATCACTTTTGCGGCTATCGGTCGTGAATCAATCCGTGAACCTAACTGGGTTCAAAAAGTTGAATTGGGTCAAGAAGACTCCATCAACTATCAACTTTCACCAACTGAATTGGATTCATTGGGAATCAACGCTGCTTTCTTAGACTTCTTGAAGTCAATGAACGCTGATTTGCACTGGGTCGATAAAAAGGAACCAAAAGACGATTTCGACAAAAAGCTTGGCGGAGTTGAAGGTAACTAAAGATTAATTTCTAATTATATATGAAATGTGAGATGGATTTTTCAAATCTATCTCACATTTTTTGTACTTATCAAAATATATATATCATACATATAAAATCTAAAAAAGTATCCCTCAAAAGTTGAATTATCAGCCTTAAAGAATACTTTTAATAAAAATTAATTTTTCACTTTATTATAGTCTGTGAGTTAATACTATTGAATCTCCATGATTAACATTTGTTCCATCAACTTTGCTAAACCTATCAATAGAATATTTTTCACCATTGGTTAGAACAGTAATAACGACTGGATTTTTCCCTGCTCTTTTTATTTGTTCTATATCCATCCTACCAATCTTAGTATCTTCGCTAACTTCATCACCTTCACTTACTAAAATATCGAATGGCTTCCCTTCCATTTCAACAGTGTCTAAGCCTAAATGAATAAGTATTTCCGCACCGCTTAAGCTTTTAATACCAATAGCATGTTTCGTAGGGAAAATTGATTCTATTTTTCCTTCAACACTTGCATAAATATCTTCGCTTGTGGGATTAACAGCATAACCACTACCAATCAATCCTTGTGAAAATACACCATCATCTAATTTTTCAATTTCTGTAAATTTACCATCAACTGGAGCAAATAATTGAGATTCATTAGTAATAAATTTAGTTTCTTGTTCTTTTTCTTCAACTGACGTTGGGTCAGATGTCTGATTATTAAATTCTTCCCAGCCACCATTGTCTATAAGGTCATCAACTTCCTCACGAACATTGGTAACATCGGGTCCAATTATAACCTGGACTGCGTCTTTATTTCGTACAACTCCCTTTGCTCCAACTGACATAAATTGATTATCAGTAGCTAGTAATTCTGGCTTATTTATTGTTAATCGCAATCTAGTAAAGCAATTATTTACTGACGCTATATTGTCAGGACCACCTAATAAATTAATATAAGCTCCTGCAGCTGAACGGAACGGATTATTGGATTTTTGACCATTATCCTGTCCTTTCGATTTTTTCTTTTTATAATCATCCTTCGTAAACATATTGACCATTTCATCATCTGATCTACCGGGAGTTTTAAAATCGAATTTCAAAATCAAGAATTTAAATACTACAAAATATATTCCAATAAAGATCAATCCAATTACCCACTGAATTACATATGTTTGCCAATGATTTGCCCACATCGGAATATAATTTTTCGCGGTAATATCAATTAGCCCTGCCGACATATCACCTGTTACTCCAAATGCATACATAGTAGTTGCTAAACTAGCTGCTAAAAATGCATGAACAAAGAATAAAGCTGGTGCAATGAAGAGAAAAGTATAATCAAACGGTTCAGTGATACCTGCCAAGGCTGCTGTTAGTACCCCAGGAATAATTAAAGCAAGCAATTTCTTCCTGTTTTTGGGAATAGCAGTTGAATAAAATGCTAAAGCAATACCAGGAATACCAAATATATTAGATAATCCTTGTAAAGCATAACCACCTTCAGGGAATAATTTAATAAGTGGTGTAGATGTTGCTGCAAATTGACTAATATGCTTAACCCAATATAAAGTTGTTCCACCCTCGATTACAGCAGGACCATATTGGAATGGTGCATATATGAAGTGATGCAAACCCAATGGTAGCAAAGCCTTTTCAAGGAATATATATGTAAATACCCCAAAATTCCCTGATTTAACCATAAAGTATTGCATTTGTAGAATACCATGTTGGAAAACAGGCCAAATCCATACAAATAATCCTGCAATTGGAATCATTAGGAAGAATCCAATCATTGCAACAAAAGCTGACCCCTGGAAAACTCCTAACCAGTCAGGCAATCTTGTACCGAAATAGCGGTTGTGTAGCCATACAACAATACCTGCAATGAGAATAGCGCCAATAACACCTGTATCAAGTGTTTTAACACCAGCAATAACCTTTAGACCACTTGTTTCAGAAGTAGAGTTAATATTTACTCCAAAATTTTTACCAAACATTTGTAAAATCTGATTAACAAAATTATTAAATGTCATATAAATTACAAATGCTTCAAGCGATGCACGTTCTTTTGCCTTATTGGCTAACCCTAACGGCAAACCAATAACAAAAAGGACTTCCATATTATTAAATACGGTCCACCCACCAGCATCGATGATTTTCCAAATAGAAATCCATGCTGTGCCTGGTGCTGCAAGTCCACCAACAATTGCCGGATTAGTGAAGACTGCAGTTAACCCTACAACAATTCCAGAAAATACAAAAAATACAACGGGTGTAAACATGGCGCCACCAAAGCGCTGGAACTTAGCCATCATATTCCTATACCTCCATATTAGTGTAGTTCAGGCCAGTAATCTTTATTTGCAATAATTAAGTCATCCAAAACAAGTTTTGCTTTGTCTGCTGAAGGAACAGTTTGGTTTAATGTAAATGCTTGAAGAACTTTTTGATATGATCCTTCAAAATAACCATCTACTAATAATTTTTCCGCTGCATTTTGAGCTTCCATTAAACCTTTATGGAAATCCGGAATATCATGACGCATTGATATTGGTTCAGCACCCTTACGACCAACGTAAGCAGGCACTTCAACAGCTGCATCAGAACGCAAATTTGGAATAGAGCCATGATTTGGCACAATCAGCATAAACCGTTGATGACTATCATTTAAAATTGATGTTGCCATATCAACAATATATTGACCATGTTCTCCAAAATCAAAGTCTAGAATATTTCCATCATCATTATTTCTAATTTCGTTAGCCATTTCTTTAGTATGCTTTAAACGTCCATCCATAACCATATTGGCACGAGTATAATTGGAATCTGTTTCATCTACGATGATATCTGGGAAGAAATAATATTCCAGATAATTATTTGGCAAATAATCGGGGAATAAGTTCAATATTTTAGATAACTTATTCCAAGCATCTTGCCATGACTGATCGCCTTTGTTAAATGAAGCAATTTTCATTGGTTTATTTCTTAATTTCTCAATAAGTTCAGGCATAACATCACGTTCTAATTTTTTATCATAAATCTCTGTATACCAGCCAAAGTGATTTAATCCATAATATTGACAAATCCAATTTTTTCTATCATATCCAAAATCACGAGCCATTGTTTCTTCAATTGATATCGTCATATCACAAGCATTTAACATATTTGCATTCGGATATACTCTTCTAATAGATTCTGCAATTAAAGTTTCTGGGTTTGTATAATTTAAAATCCAGGCATCGGGTGAATATTGTTGAACATAACCAACAACACCAAGTAATCCTTTGATTGATCTTAGTCCGTACGAAAAACCACCTACACCACAAGTCTCTTGACCAACTAGCCCATACTTCAAAGGAATTTTTTCATCCTTTTCTCTCATTTCCATCCCGCCGACACGCAATTGAGAGAAAACAAAGTCACAATCTGTAAATGCTTCTTCTGGATCCAGAGTTGCAACTAATTCAATGTCATCATGATTAGTTGTCTTCAACATGTATTGAATTATTAAATACATATCCTCATTTCTTTCTTCATCAATGTCATATAAAATTAATTTTGACATTGGAAAGCGATCCAAATTATGTAAAACAGCCTGAGTAATTCCAGGAGTGTATGTGCTACCTCCGCCAGCTATTGTTACATGCAAATCAGTTTGCTTCATAATCGATGCCTCCTATAAATTTTTTTATTTTTTCAACAAAGACAGTATATAATGAAGTTTAAACAGATTGTTAAATTTTATCGCAAGCGCTTACCTTTTTAGAAGAACGATTGCCCTTTCAAATCTCTGAAACAAATTTCATTTTTTTAGGAGGACTTTGGAAATGCGTATAGAAGAATTAATTAATAAATATTCAGACAGATTAACTGAAAATGATTATCAACTATTATCTATTATTCTTAAAAACAAAAAAATTTTAAGTAATTTAAATTCTAAAGAAATCAGTGATATTGTTTATTCATCACCCGCAGGACTAACTAGACTTGCGAAGAAATTAAACTTTACAGGTTTTTCAGAATTTAAGTACTTCTTAAAAAACGATGCCGACAATTCAGGACCGTTAGAACCCAATCAATTAGATATTTTAATTAATGATATGAACGATACAATAAAATTACTCAGCCAGACAAACATGACCCCACTAACGACATATATACATAATGCAAAACGAATATATATCTATGGTACGGGTTGGGGAGAAAAAAGAGCAGCAGATTTAATAGCAAGAAATTTTCTCGCCTATAATATTCTGTTTTATAAAATTCCAGCATTCACTGAATTGGAATGGGTTTTAAATGACATTACGGAGAATGATATCTTATTTGTAATTTCATTTAGTGGAGAAAATACCGACCTAAACAAAAGTTTAAAGAAATTAAAATTAAAAAATGTTCCATACATATCCATAACACCATTATCAAAAAACACTTTGGCTTCCCGAGCAACTTATAACATGTATTACAGTACGACTATTTTAAATATCTCAACCGCACCAAATACTGAATACAATTATTTCTCACCTTTAGAGTTAGTAGCAGATGCCTTATTTAGGTCTTATATAGATACCTATCCAAAATAAGTTAGTGAAAGGCGTTTCAAATCTCCTAAAAGCGATTGAGCAATTCAAGAAAGCGTTTACAATGGTATTAAATAAAAAGCTTTAGGAGGATCCAACTAATGAATAAAATAGCCTCAAATTTCAAGAGGATAGTTCTTTTGAATTCAAAAAAAATCTATAAAATAAATTACTTAATGCTATTTATTACTTCTCTCCTTTATGGACTATATATATTAATGATTAGCAATTCAAAAAATATTGGATTCCAACAAATTTTAAAGGCAAGTCCATATACCGCAATTATGTTTATTGTTATTTTATTAAATTTAATGATTGGTTACGCCCTATGGATTAAAGGTTCTGAAGGTATGTCTAATAACAAAAAGAATAGAATCATTTTAATCGATTTGGCCACCTGCCAATTAATTCTAGGGAATATATTTTCCTTTATTACTTTTATGACTACATATTGGTCATTCAAAAATCAACCTGATACAGAAGTCGAATCTAAAAGAAATTCTCTCACAGGAACGGTTGTGATATCGACGATATTATATATATTATGTTTCTTCTTATTGATTCGCCTTACTTTACATTGAATATAGTCCCTGTGAAATTTGATTCACTTAAAGTATTAAAGTAAAATCATCCACATAAAAAGAGCCAAATCATAACTTCTGCATCCATCATGCAAAATTATGTTTTGACTCTTATTTTATTTCTAAATTAAAGTGATTCGTTAAGACTCCAAGTCAAAGTCCCTTGATAAACTCCACTCGATGTATCTTGCGGAATTTTGATTTGCCAATCATTGACTCCAATATAATTAGTTAAATTAAGGGAATCTTGATTGCCACCGAAATCTTTTGTCCGAATACGCGTACCTGAAGCTGACACCGGCTGCCAAGTTCCTGAATCAGTATCAGAATCATCACGTTGTCTGAGGAACAATAAGTTTGTTCCATCAGTTGGCATCGTTTCGCCACTAGCTAGATTTATCATTTGAGAATTTGGATCGTCATTATCATAAGCGACATTGACGGAAAAATCGTTACTATCGGGATGGTTAACAATTAATTGTCCCTTTGTGGCTATATTGCCTAAGGTCTTTGATTTACCACCAAGATCAACGGCTCCAAAATCAATTAAACTTGGAACTTCAGTAATGCCGTCGGACTTTTGAATATTTGCGGTAGCAGTAGTTGAATCCATCGTTGGAATCGACGTTCCACTCGAAGTTGTGCCACCTGAAATCGTTACGGTATTATCCACTGCTCCGATTGCTGCTGATGTGACTTTGGCTTTGAAATCAATTGTTACCGTTTCTCCAGGGTCAACTTGAGCGATACCGGTACTGATACTGTTACTTTGATAAGGTTCCGTATCTTTAGGTCCTTTTACACTAGCTGCACCATCTTGTTCTATTCCAGCTGGTAATTTTTCAGTCAATTGTGACCCAGCTTCCAAAGAATCAGTTCCTTTAACGGTAAAGTAAATATAATACTCCAAGGTATCGCCGACTTTAGCATCAGTACTATCTTTAAAGTCAGTTTCATTATTCGTCAGATTTTTAACTTGCTTTGTAAATTCAAAATCGTACGCTGGTTTCTCCACTGAAATGTTAGCTGAGGCCGTATAGGATTTATCAGATGTTACTGTATCGTGACCAGTGAAAGTGGCCGTATTAGTAATTGTCTTACTGCCAGCATCCCGATCAATTTTAGCTTCATAGATAATTGTCGCTCTTTGACCATCACTCAATGACAAAGCCGGTGGAATCGTTAATGTTTTTGTTGAAGAATCATAATCATCATCTGAAAGCTTTTGCGAAGTTCCATCATTATCGATCAAACGTAAGGATCCAGAAACAAATTGTAAGCCATCAGGAATCTTATCTTCCAAAGTTTTATAAGTCCACGAACTTCCATAACCATTATTCTGAACATTTAGAGAAAACTTCAATGTGTCATTGACATGATTGGTTGCCTTACTACCAGTTTGTCCAGTAGTTTCATTAGTGTAATTTTTTGATACAACAGGTAAAGCATAAGGCTTAGAAGTTACACCCATGGTTGAACCATAGTGGGAAGTTTCTCCTGGTGCTAAAGAAGTTTTATTCCATTTCAAAGAATAGCTTGAATCTACCTTACCTTTGCCAGTAATATCGGCACCATAATTATAATCTTTAGACTCAGCACCATTACCGTTACTGTCAAACCCTGAAGCCCAATTCATACCACTTCCTGAAGTGTAAGCCTGGCCAGCATATTGATCAAATCCATCTACTGTTTGGTTTGTAACTATTAACTTATAATTATGGATAACACCATCAGAATCAGTTTGAGAATTTTCAATATAAAGACCATTTTGAGTACCTAAATCCTTAATAAAAACTGAATCATCATCACCCAATTTAGTATCTTCACCAAAAAGAAATTGGAAGTTTTGAGTTCTGGTTGAATTGTTCCTGAGAAACAGCTCTCTTTGAACATCGGCTGAATTTGAAGGTGAAGCTCTTAATAAAATTTCCGCTTGTAAATCAAAATCATTACTTCCGGTACCAGTACCACGTTTGAAATCACCGACAATTTTTAGTGCTAGATGTCCATTTTTATCTTTTCCAGTATAGATTTTTTTATTAGTCATATTTGCAAGTAACGCATAATTTTTTGTAGTAACAGATGAGGGCATCGTTGTTGGAACAATTAAGAAATCTGGAGAGGTCAGTGAAACATTTTGAGTATTAGTTGTTGCTGTTGCGTATCCAGATTGAAAGACTGAACTAATATACTTTTTATTATCTCTTAAAAATATATTCATTTTAGAACGATATAAATTATTAGTACCATTAACTACAGAATCGTTAGTAACTGTATTATCATTATTAGTCTTAACTAAGGGATTATCTGAATCCATGCTAAAAACATTCCCGCTTGTATCTTGCGCTAGTCCAAAAGTATAACCTAAATCCATATTAGTACCAATATTAACCAATTGAATTGACGAATAAGAACCACTTGTCGAATTCCAGGTAATATCATCATCGGCATTGCTATACGAATCCGGTGTTGTGGCAGCATGAGCAACACTGACCACACTAAATAAAAATACCATCATCGTGATAAAGGCGATGGTTAATAATCGTTTAATAAACTCATATTTTCTCATCATAAATTATCCCCAATATAAATATAATAAGTCGGCAAACATTCCGATATTAATATCCATTTATTATCATACGAATCGTATCACATATTTTATTAATTAAATTATCATTTTTGAACAAATTATTTTTCCTCATTATTTGAGAAAATTAGTTATTCATGGAAACAAAAAAGAGGCTCAAATATGAGTCTCTTTTCAAATAATATTTTTCTGATTAACTGATTAATTTTCTTTAACTGTCTCTTTAGCTTGTTCTTGCTCATAAGCTTGATATTCTTTAACCGGCATTTCTTTACCAGTAAATAACTTATAAGCTGCAGCTCCTTGCCACAACAACATCCCTTTACCGGGTGCAGTAATACAGCCTAAGGATTCAGCGTCTTTAATCAATTTAGTCTTGAGTGGGTTATAAACAGTATCCGCAACCACTAAATCTGAACGCAAAAACTTTTTATCAACTAAAGACTTGCCATCCATTGGTTTCATCCCAACGACTGTGGCATTGGCTAAAATATCAGCTTGAGAAATTTTTTCTTGTAACTTAGCCTGCTCATCGAGTGGATAAACATTAACTTTGACTTTTGGCGTAGCTTTTTCAATCTTTTCTTTAGTATTGACAGCATTTTGATAAAATTCATCCTGACGACTAAAAATGGCGATTTCTTTAGCGCCATTTAGAGCACATTGAACTTCAATCGCTGTGGCAGCACCACCGGAGCCAATGATAACTAGTTTTTTGCTGGCAATATCGACGCCCTTTTCCTTAAGATTGCGAACAAACCCAATCCCATCAGTGATGTGACCTGTCAATTTTCCATTGTCATTAACGATAACATTGATAGCGCCAATAATTTTAGCAGCTGGCGAAAGGTCATCGACTAAACTTGCAGCAATCGTTTTGCAAGGCATCGTGACATTGCTTCCGCGAACTTTTAATAGCTTTAGGGCATCGATTGCTTGTGGCATCTGATCCTTTTTCACGTCAAAGGCTAAATAGGCATAATCTAAACCTTGTTTTTGGAAGCTAAAATTAAACATTGCTGGTGAACCTGAATGCCCAACTGGTGAACCCAAGAGCGTGAATAAACCGGTCGTTCCGGAAATACGTTTTTCCATAGTGAAACCTCCTCTAAAAACTAATTTTTACTTTTTAGCTGGTTGATGGTGATCAATAGCATATTGACGACGGCCACCTGGCTTTGGAATCATATCAGAAATCATCATGTGAATTCCGCCATCGACCATGATTTCACTGCCGTTAGTGTAATCGGAACGGTCACTAGCCATAAATAAGACAGTATTAGAAATATCGTTTAGATTACCGATTCTCTTGCTGGCAACCAAGCGTTTTCTGCCATCTTCTACCTTAGGATCACTGTAGAAGTTCTCTGACAAAGGTGTCTTAACCAAACATGGAAGAACGCAGTTGCTACGAAGTCCGAACTGTCCCCATTCAGCGGCCATTTGTTTGGACATCATATTTACCGCTGCCTTTGTCGTGCTATAGGCACCACTGTAGGTTTCGGGTGAAAGTGAAGCGGCAGTCGAGATATGGATTAAGGTACCGTGCTTTTGTTTAATCATGACTTTGCCAAATCTTTGCGACATCAAGAAATAACCGGTAATATTAACGTTCAAAGCTTGTTTCCATTCGTCTAAACGTAAGTCTTCCAAAGGTGAAAATCTTAAGATGGCGGCGGTGTTGACCAAGACATCGACTTTGCCAAATTTGGCAACTACCTGTTTAACGGCATCATCAACTTGAGCTTCATTTGTTGTGTCACATTGGATTGCCAAAGTTTCCACATTATATTTTTCTGAAATTTCTTTAGCTAAGGCGTCAGTTTTATCCTTTAACAAATCGACTAAAACGATATTAGCTCCTTGTTGTGCAAAATCGTTAGAAAACTTTGTTCCCATTCCACCGACAGCACCGGTAATAACAACAACTTTTCCATTTAAACCTAACCATGTATCACTCATCTTTATGCCTCCACTTTTTTATTTTCTTGTAAAATTTCAGGCCATGCTTCTTTTAAAACTTTGACCGTATTTTTGTACGTATAATCGGCTACATAATCGATTCCTTTAGCCATATAGTTATCAGAAATCACTTCAACGCCAATGACTTTAGGGTCGACTCCGGCATCTTTAATCATTTTGACGAATCCAACTGTATCCAAATCGCCAGTTCCCGGAGCTAATCTGTCATGCATTGATTCATCCCGCAAAATCGACTGGGCATAAGGTCTTTTATAAGCGTCATCCAATTGAATGGAGATAACTCGTTTAGCTTGCTCTTTGGTCAACTTATCGTAAGGTTGGTTAGCTCTGACCCAGTGCCACATGTCTAAAAGCATGTAAACATTGTCACAATCAGCTTTTTGAATGATAGCCCAAGTCTTGTCTAAATCAGTCAAACCACTGTATGGCATTGGCTCTAAAGCAATAATCAATTTGCCAGCTCTCTTAGCTAATCCTTGAAGCTTTTTAGCTGTATATTCAACTGAATAATTTTCCATCAAACCAGTATTGATATGCTTGACGCCGAACAATTCGCACATGTGAAAGCACATTTGTTCTTTATATTTTTGTTCATATGAACGTGGCTCTTCACACCACTGCACGATGTATTCCACTTCAGTACATCTCAAATTATATTTAGCCAACATATCTAGAATATCTTGGTCAGTTAGTCCTTCATTTAAAGCATCGACGTAAGTTTCAGCTCGTAAACCGATGCCGTCGTAACCCGCAGCACTGGCCGCTTTGCAGCGCTCTTCAAAACTGCACTTATCGCCCAAAGTCCACGAACTCACCGTGATTGGATGTGTCTTTGTCATCATTAATTCCTCCAAAATTCTGGATTATTAATATGCATGTTTTTTAATTCACATATTACTTACAACTCCAATGTAATCGTCTTCTAAAACAGCGTCCAATTACTCTTTGTCACAACCATTCATAGCTAAAAGTTATCGGTTCTGTTATATTTGATTTAAAGAGGTAATCGTTATGAATTTAGATCATTTACGTTATTTTGTAGCCCTCTCACGGACGGAAAATTATACCCAAACGGCTAAAATGTTACACATCACGCAACCTAGTTTGACCAAGGCGATTCATTCGTTGGAAAAGGAACTAGACTTATTGTTGTTTCAAAAAAATGGCCGTCGCGTCGCTTTAACTCCAGCCGGAAAACTCTTTGCCAACAGCGTTTCAGCTTCTTTGATTTCACTGGATAAAAGTATTGCCGAAGCTAAAAGTTTCCACAAGAAAAAAGCCATCATCCGCCTAGCATCTTTACGAACGCTAAGCGTCAAATGGCTTCCAAATATTGCTCAACAATTTTTGAAATCAACGGACAATCATGCCGTCGACTTCCAATTTAATACTGGAACCGGATTGTCCCCCGATATTTTGAATGACTTACGAGCTAAAAAATACGACGTCGCCTTTTGTTCAAAATTAGACGACTATCCCGATTTAGACTTCTTCCCCATTGCTGAACAGACCATGGTCTGCATCACCCCAATCGACCATGCCCTAGCCAATAAATCAAGCGTCAGTCTGATGGAGACCTTGAATTACCCACAAATTACCTTTTCTAAAAGCAGTGGCTTGCATCCCATCATGAATAAACTTTTTAACGACGTCGGAGGACAACCTATCAGCGCTTATTCAGTCGAAGAAGACCAAACTATTGCTGGCTTAGTTGCCAATGGCTTCGGAATCGCCATCGTCCCCAATATGTCAATTCTACAAACCTTGCCGGTTAAAATAATTCCTATTTCTTTTCCCAACTGGCAGCGTATCCTTTATATGGCGACTTTGAAGCAAGAAACACAACCTGATGTGATGAGATTTGTGAACTTTGTTAAATCACAGAGTAAAGAACTTTCGGTAAATAATATTTAGACTAAAACCCGTGGTAATTAAAAATTTGATTACCACGGGTTTTGATTTATATATATATCATTAATTATTTAATAAAATAAAATCATTGCATTAAAAAACATTTGATTTCTTTTTACTACGTGCTATAATTTCTTTTGTAAGCGCTTGTAAGTGTTTATAAGTGACTTAAATTAATTAAAAAACATAAGGATTGTTACCCAAAACTCTTTGGGGCATTACCTTTATCTATTAATCATATTAGGTAAAGTGTGTGCCTTGAAGAGTTTTTTTGTCGTGGAGGAAAAAATGTTTGGATTAAAAAGTAAAAAAAAGCAACTTTTTGAAGTAGTTTCACCAATTAGTGGTGAATGTATACCAATTGATGAGGTTAATGACGAAGTATTTTCAAAAAAAATGGTAGGCGACGGTTTTGCAGTAAAGCCAGATGATTCTTCAAATATTGTAGTATCTCCAGTTTCTGGAAAGATTGTTGCATTGCCTGACAGTAAACATGCCATTGGTATCCAATCAGATATAAACGATATTAATATCCTAGTTCACATTGGACTTAATACAGTAAATTTGCATGGTAAAGGCTTTTCATCAAAGGTCAAGTTAAATCAATCTGTAAAAATCGGACAACCAATTATGGAAATAAATCGAAAAATTCTAAAACAAGCTAATGTTGATATGACCACAATGGTTGTTTTTACAGATGGGTATAATGGTTCCATTGAACTAGGAAGCAAAAAGAACCATTCTATAAAATCTGGACAGCCAGTTTTAAAACAAGCTTAGATTTTATTAATTGAGAGGAAGTGAGGTAATTGAAAGTAGTTAAAAAGATTAACAATAATGTTGCTGTTTGTATTGATAGTAATGGAGAGGAAGTCGTTGCTTTTGGAAACGGAATAGGTTTTGGAAAGATACCATATGAAGTTAAAGATCTTAATAAAATATCAATGACATTTTACAAATTGGATTTTCAATATTATCAACTTTTAAAGGAAATCCCCTCAGATATTTTTGATTTAAGTGAAGATATTTTAAAAGAAGCTGAAAGGGTAATTAATAAACCACTAAATCCTAATATTTTATTTAGTTTGGCTGATCACATCAATTTTGCAATAACAAGACTCAAAAAATATAAAAGCGCACAATTGCCATTTTCATATGATATTGAACATTTATATCCAAAAGAAACTAAAGTGGGCTATTATGCCGTTAATCTAATAAAAAAGAGATTGAACATTAACATGCCAATCTCAGAAGTTACAGCGATTGCCTTACATTTTCTCAATTCTCAATCACCAACTATCAAAAGTGAAAGAAGAAAAAATATTGATGAATTGATAGATTATTCTACAAAAATTCTAGAACAAGAATTTGATATTGACATAAACCGAAAAGAATTTATTTACAACCGTTTTATTATGCATCTTCGTTATTACATCCAACGGGTTAAAAACAATAATCAACTAACTGAACAAAATAATAAAGAACTATTTAATACTATTAAGGAACATGAGCCAAATATTTATTTAGGTGCTAAACGTATTGCAAATTATATTGATAAAGAACTTAAGACTAGTAGTAACGATGATGAACTATTTTACTTAATGATTTATGTCAAAAGAATAGTTAATAAAAAAGATACGTCAGTGAAAGGATGAAATAGTATGTCAAAAAAAGACGAAAAATATAAAAATTTAGCTAATAAAATACTAGATGAAATTGGTGGAAAAGCCAATATTTCATCAGTAACACACTGTATGACTAGATTGCGCTTTAATCTAAAAGATGAAAGTATTCCCAATGATGATAATATTAAAAGCATTAATGGAGTCTTGGGAGTCAATCGTTCTGGTGGTCAATATCAAATTGTTATTGGTCAAACTGTACCCATAGTTTATGATGCATTGATTGCCATTAGTGGATTAACAAAAAATGCTCCCATTGATGAAAATCTGGATAAAGATTTGACCAAAAAAGAACCATTCTCATGGAAAAAACTTGGGTCAGCTATTTTAAACAAGTTAGCTGGAAGTTTAACTCCTTTGATTCCAATACTTGTTGGAGCTTCCATGTTCAAAATGTTTGTAGCAATTTTTGGACCAACAATGTTAAATTGGCTTTCTACAAGTAGTGATACTTATAAGCTATTTACATTAGTCGGAGATGCAGGATTTTATTTCTTCCCAATTTTCTTGGGATATACAGCTTCAAAACAATTTCATACAAGTCCCATGATTTCAATGCTTTTAGGTGCTATTTTACTGGATCCTAATCTAACTAGCATTGTAAAAGCTGGAAAGGCCTTCAGTGTTTATGGTATTCCTATGAAATTGGTCAGTTACAGTAGTACTGTAATTCCAATAATTCTTGCAGTTTGGGTTATGTCTTATATTGAACCACTAGTCAAAAAAATTGTACCAGATTCCTTATCAGTCGTTTTAACTCCAACAGTCACACTATTAGTAATGCTTCCTATCACATTAACTGTTGTTGGACCTGCTGGTGCTTTCTTAGGACAATACGTTTCAGATGGTATTCTAGCATTCAGTAAATCAGGCGGTATCTGGAGTATCCTAGGTATTGCAATTATTGGTGCCCTTTGGGAACTATTAGTAATGACTGGAATGCACTTGATTTTAATTTCAACTATGATGATGATTTTTGCGACAGCTGGTCATGAAAACTTTATTAGTATCGGTGGATTAGTCGCAAGTATGTCAGTTGCTGGTATGTGTATTGGCACTGCTTTGGCTCTACACAACAGAGATGAAAAAGTTCTCGCTTGGGGATATTTTGTTGCATGCTTTATTGGTGGTGTTACCGAACCAGCTCTTTATGGTTTAGCTATTAGATACAAGCGTCCATTTATCGGAATGATGCTTGGTGGATTTGCAGGTGGATTATATGCTGGTATCGTTCACCTAGATGCTTATTCTCTTGTACCTGTTGCTAATTTTCTCGGCTTAAGTGCATGTATTGGTGGAACAACCGCCAACTTCATAAATGCAATTATTTCCGCTGGAATTACTATTGTGGTTGCTGCAATTGCAACTTATATAATTGGTGTTGAACCTAAAACTGGAAACAGTAAAGAATCAAGTAAAAATCTAAAATTAGTCGAGGCATAATTAAATATGAAAAAAATGATATTACGTGCTGATGATTTGGGATATTCAAAAGCTATCAATCTCGGTATTTCTGAATCTGTTCACAACGGTTTAATAAATAACGTTGGTGTTATGGTAAACATGCCTGAAACAGAAAACGGCTTAAATCTATTAAAAGACACAGATGTTTGTCTAGGACTACATACAGTCATCTGTACTGGTAAACCATTAAGTGACCCTAAATTGATTCCAAGCATCACAAATTTTGATGGAACTTTCGTTCATTCAAAGGTTTATAGATCCGTGAATAAAGATTTTGTAAATTTAGATGAAGTAGTTATGGAAATAGAAGCCCAATATCAAAAATTTGTTCAATTAGTTGGTCGCGATCCAGATTATTTTGAAGGCCATGCGGTTGTTAGTGATAATTTCATTAAGGGATTAAAAATAGTCGCTAAACGTCATAATCTTAATTTCTTAGATTTTGCCCTTGGCCCTGATTCTGATTCAGTCCCCTTCAAAAATATCAGGCTATATAGTTATATGGATAGTATGAATGATAATTACGACCCTTACGATACGTTAAGACGTGCTGCCTTGGCAGAACATGAAGATGGATATTCTATGATGGTCTGTCATCCAGGTTATCTAGATAATGATATTCTTACACATTCAAGTTTAACTATTCCTCGTACTCAAGAAGTCGCTATGCTGACAAATCCTCAAACAAGAAAATGGATAGATCAAAATGATATATCATTAATCAAATACTCAGATATTAAATAATTCCTCTCTTCAAATGATAAGTGTATATATACTTATCATTTGAAGAGTTTTTTTTTACAAAAAAGTCCCATAACCATTGATTAAGATTATGGGACCTGCTATAAATTTTATCTGATTAAATCATTCTTACCTTCATAATCGATGTAATTAAAAACATCCTCCCGACTAAAGATAGGTGAATCATTCATTGAAGCTTGTGCTAAAACGGAATTAGCAATCGCAAATTCCAAGGTATCGTCAAAATCCCACTTTTCAATCAATCCGGTTAGGATTCCACTGGCAAAGGCATCTCCGCTTCCGATTCGATCGAGGATATTCAATTCTTTAGCAGCTGAATGGTAGATTTTATTATCGTGGAACAAGAAACCGGCAAAATACTTCTTGCCTTCGACAAAACTGCGGTTGCTGCCGGCAAAAAAGTTGATTTGATAATCTTGGCAGAATTTACGATATAACTTAGTTTCGTCTTTTTCTTGATAATCCAATAAATCGGTTAAATCTCTTTTACTTCCAAAAATTATATCGATAAATGGTAGAATTTTTTGATAGCGTTTCTTCATCATTAAATGGGTATTGCCCTTATTCAATTGATTGCGATAATTGAAATCAAAACAGACGGCTTTGCCACGTTCGTGCGCCATTTCAGCTAATTTAAAAGCTGCTTCTCTGGTTTGATCCGTTAAACTCAACGAGATTCCACAAATATGGACGATATCTACTCCCGAAAGAGCTTTTTCAAAGTCATAATCTGAAGCTTTCATCTGACTAAAGGAACTAGCTAAACGATCTTGATAGGTCACCCTTTGTGGTCTTGCTCCCTGGCCTAATTCGACGAAGAAGCTACTGATGCTGTTGCCTTGATAAATAACTTTTTTATCGGAGATACCTAATTTTCTAATATCCGCACTGGCTTTTTTCCCGATGGGATTATTTGGTAATACTGTCAAAATCGAAGTGTCATAACCAAAGTGAGCTAAGCTACTCAATAAATTGACGCCAGTTCCGACTGTCGATAAGTGGAGGTCATCGGTTTGTTCAAGCAGCATTTTATCGGCAACTGTAAAACGAAGCAATACTTCACCAAAAGCTAAAATATTCATCCTTGAACCTCTTAAAATTTCTTGATAATTTCGTAGAGTTTAGCAACGTCTTCAGGTTTAGTATCTCCAGTTGCTTTGTCGATAATTGAGCTATAAACGTGAGGGATAATCCTTTTAACACCAGCATCGACGGCGATTTGAACAATTTCTTCAAAGTTCTCTAAATCAATTCCACCGGTTGGCTCCAAGTCAAAATCATTTTCAGCACAAGCTTTAACTACCGCTTTGAATTCTTCTTCATGAGTTAAACCTTTCATAGGAAAGAACTTGATGGAAGATCCGCCCATATCTTTTAATAAGGCGATAACTGTCTCAATTGGAACTTTGGTTGGTTCTTCTTGGCTGCTGAGTGGACCAGTGGCTAAATTGACAAGACCAACTTCTCCAGTAGGTGAAACTAGACCATTGATGATAGTTTCATTCTGTCCTAAAGCTTCTCGACTAGCTCCAACTCCAGTAAACACTTGATTGACGTGTTGTGGTTGAATAGCTTTAGCTACTCGAGTAACCATACCACTTTGCTTAGGGTCGCCTGCCCCGAGTCCAACAGATACAGCATTGTCGATTTCAGCTTGATACTTCTTCATATCCTCAATGGCCGCTTCGTCACTAGGATAATTCTTCGTCAAAACTCCCAAAACGACATGACCTTGTGCAGCCTCGTAACAGTCCTTGGCATTTTGCACTGAATTAGCCAAGACATTCAAACAAATTCCGTTCTCTAAATAATTTGGTCGTAAACTCATCTTAATTTCCTCCAACGATTTCTTTTAATCTTGCAACGATTTGGTCCATTTCGCTTTGGTCGACCGCTCTAATATCGAATTCGATGAATCCTTGGTTGACGCGATATTCACGGGCATAAATGGCAGTTTTGCCATTTCGTAATTGGTCACAAATTTGCTCAGCGGATAACTTGCCAACAGGCTTCACCTCTGCTCGATAGATTTGACGGCCAGCGGCATCTTGAATCACCTTGACTTCAAAGTCAGGAATCTTCTTTAATTCAGCAACAAATGGTTCGAGTCGCTCAATCATCGAGTCGCCAGTTTCTGGTCCATCTTGCAGGTACTTCGTGATAGCGGCTGTTAATCCGATAATATTTTCCTTACCAATTTTCATAGCTCGACCCATACCATGACCTTGCAGTCGAGCCCACTTGATATAGTTGCTCTTGCCAAAAATCACCCCTGAAGCTGGTCCCTCTAAAGCTTTAGCACCACTATAAATTACGACATCAGCCCCGATTTTCAGATACTTTGTTAAATCTTCTTCAGCAGCTGCATCTAAAACTAAAGGTAGGTCGTGACTATGTGCGACTTCAATTGCTTGTGGTATCGAGAGCATACTCTTTTGAACCGTATGGTGGCTCTTGATATAAAGGATGGCAGCCGTTTGGTCAGTGATTTGCATCTCCAAATGTTCTGGTTTACACATATTGGCGTAGCCGGCGGGAACCATTTTGGCTCCGGCTAGTTGCAACATCACGTCAACCGGTGCTCCGTAATCGACATCGTGACCCATTGGTAAAATCACTTCTCGTTTGGTAATGCGACTGGTGTACGGATGGTAGAGATGATACTCGCTGCCTTGTCCAATGATTCCAGCAATTGTTTGTGCGATTCCTGCTGAAGCAGAATTGACGACTAAGGCGTCTTCGCTGCCGACTAAATCGGCTAAATATTTACCCGTTTGTATCAAGAGATCTGACATTTCAAAGAAGTTTTGGTCGCCCAATTTTTGAGCTGCTACTACTTCATCAGGCACTTTGGAAACACCGAGAATCGTCATCTTGCCGTCAGCATTGATGACGTGTTTTAAATTGTACTTTTCATAAAGATCCATGCTTTTCTCCTAACGAATAAATTTTGCCGCCAATAATGCTATACAATGGTCGAATTATTGTATCGGTCTCTTTTGTATAACCATCGGAATCGGTCAACTTTTTTTTGCCATCTTCAACATTGAAAATCGTTACGTCCGCATCAAGTCCTTCAATCAAGCGACCTTTAGTTTTCAAGCCAAAATTCGTAGCCGGTACGCTTGTTATCATTGGTATAATTTCGGTCAAACTAAAACCTAGATAGAGCATCTTTTCGATACAAGTGGCCATGTTATAAACTGGACCTTCTTCACGATTTTTATGGTAGATATCAGTACTGAGGCTTTGGGGATAAAGGTGATTTTCTTTAGCAACTTCAGCTGTGTGGAAATTGAAGCTATCAGTGCCATGGCCAATATCGAAGATGATGCCTTTTTCAACTGCCTTAAAGACGAATTCTTTAATCTTGCCATCAGCATTCAAAATGCCATTTTTCTTACCATTAAAGCAGTGCGTTAAAATATCGCCTTTTTCTAGTAAATCCAAAATCCCTTCAAGTTCAGGTGGATTGGATCCAACATGAACCATCAAGGGCAGTTTTGGCAGTTTAGCTTGAATTTGCTTTGCCAAAATCATCGGCTTGATTCCGTTATCCACCACGACCGACTTACTGATACGTGCTTTCATCCCAATGATGAAGTCCGGATATTTAAAAACAGCTCCTGCAAAAGGTTCCAGTTGAATCTTGTTCAAATCGCCTAATTCGTTTTGTGCCAAAATTCCGGTTTTAGCAATATTGAGCATGGCATAAACATTCGTTTTTTTCTTGCGTGCAAGTCGATAAAAGTCACCTACATTGTCTGATCCAGTCGAACCTGCATCGATTAATGTCGTGACGCCCGTTTGATAGCCTACCTTATCAGGGTCGTCATAATAAAGCGACAATTTTTCATAACAGTGAACATGGTCATCAATCCAACCCGGACTGATATAAGATTTGTTGTGCAGGTTGATTTCTAAGTCTGCATCGACATTTCGCAATTGGGAAGCAATTTCTTTGATTTTGCCATCTTCCAAAAGGACTTCAAGTGGCTGTCCATCAATATTCTTACCATTTCGAATATATAAACTTCCCAAAAGATCACCTCCTAAAGCGGAATTTTGCCCAAGGACCAAGGTAGTCGAGCAAGAATAATTCCTCAGGTGCAATCGAAGCAACTTTGTTCTTTCGAGGGTCGGTGTGATCTTCCAAAACGACCTGTAACTCATTCTTATACTTACCAAAATTATTATTACCAATGACGATGTCGCCACGCTTGAAATCATGGGTACCCAAACTAACTGAATTGTTGCTATCCTTATACTTCTTACGAACTTCCGTCGATCTGATGACTAAGTCAGTGATGTCGCCACGTCTAACATGTTGATTATCGAGTAAGATTTCTCGTTCAACTTGCGTGATGTCATCAGCTAAATCAACTTTGAAAACTAATTGGTAGCGGTCGAGTTCACCCAATTTTCTGAGTTCAGCTTCTGAAGCATAAGCGTTGCCGATAATTACGCAATCGATCAGACCGGTGCTGAAAAGATGCTTAGCTTGAATCTCAACTGGTAAATCCCGGTGCATCTCTAAGGTTGGCAAGCCATCATTGATGTCCCAAGGTCCAATCGTCCCAGTTTGCGAAGTGATAAAGGCTGCTGTTTCAATCCCATGTTTTTTAAAGCGTGTCGATGAACTGATAAAGAAATCAAGTGGCAAACCAGTCCCTCGTTGAGGATAAAAATTATGGCAACCATAAATGAAAGGTTTGTTAGCGGCGTAGCTCAAAATATTGTCCAAATAGGCAACGTCATTACTCATGTTCAATTCAATATTGAGGTGTTGCGGATTGTAAGAAATCAAAGCTTCTTTTTGTCCATCGAATCCTTGATCCAATCTGATAGCATCGGCACCTAATTCCGAGAAGAAATCTAAATCATCATATGAGATTCCTAATTGGTTGAAGATGTTAGGTGCAATATCCAAGGTCGTTGAAAAGCCGAGATCTTTAGCAAATTTAATCAATTCGCTAAATTTTTTGGCAACTTTTTCTTTGCCTTCAGAAACTTCCAACATACTCATAAAAATACGGGTAAAACCGTAGCGATTGGCCAGCACTAAATATTTTTTGTCTTCATTTAAATCGCTGTGGTCGGGATAAAGTGAAATACCTAAAGTCCTCTTGGTCATATTCTTTTACCTCTTTCCCATTTCTGGAATTCCTTCATGTAGTAATCTGAAATTACGATTGACAGATAGATTGTGCTTAAAATTACGAAAATAACAGCGAAGCGTAAGAAGAAACTAATTGTCGCAAAGCCTAATATGATGAGTGATGAGAATAAAATCAGTTTTCCGGCGGCTAATTTTTTCAAAAACTTCGGTACGAGGCCTTTTTGAACGAGGACTTCGCAGATTAGAAAATAAATTGCAAGTAATAGAAAAATCATCGTCTCACCTCATTATTCTTTTTCTAGTTGTTGTTTTTCGAAGACTTTGAAGAATGGATAGTAGATTGCCAAATCGATGATGAAGTTGACGAAGACTAGAATCATTGCGGGGATGCTCCAGTTCGTGCTGAGGTATGCGGCTAGTGGACTAGGCATTGTGAATGGCAACCGCGCCATCATCATCGGTACGACTCCGGTAACTGTCATGACATAGGACAAGGTTCCGGTCACTAATGGTGCGACGATGAACGGAATGCTCAAAATTGGGTTCATCACGATTGGTGCACCGAAGATGACTGGCTCGTTGATGTTGAAGAGTCCTGGTAGGATTGCTAATTTACCAAGATCCTTTAAGTAAGCCGACTTTGAGAAGAGGAACAAGACAACCAAGGCTAACGTACCACCGGCACCACCAATCCAGAGGAACCACTGTAAGAACTGTTCTGTAAAGATTGTTGAAAGGTGGTTAGCGCTAGTACCTGATGCGAATTCACTCATATTTTGGGCAATCGACATTTCCCAAAATGGTCTGGTAATTGGTGCCATAATGGCAGCACCGTGAATACCTAAAGTCCAAAATCCAGTAATCAAGAAGATAGTTAACAGACCACCGAAGAGACTGTTTCCAACTAAAACTCCTTTTAGTGGCATTAAAATCATACTCAAGAAGTTAGTTAGATTGAAGTTCAAGACGTAACGGATAAACCAGAAGAACAACAAGATAAAGGCAGCTGGAATCAAAGCCACGAACGAATTGGAAACTTCTGGTGGTACTCCATCCGGCATCTTGATAGTGATATTTCTTTCTTTAAAGAAACGATAAATCTCAACTGTCAAAAGGCCTGTAACAATTGAAGCAAATAATGACGAGGCACTTAAATTGGCAATATTGATATAACGACCAGCCTCAAGAACTCCTTTAACGTTTTTTTCAACGTTAATTGGCGTTGCAGCAGAAATCATAAATGCTAAGACAGCTAAAATACCATTAGTTAATTTATCTAATTTATAACTATCGGCCAGTGACGAGGCAATTCCAAAGGTCGCATATAAAGCTAAAATTCCGACAGTGTAGCGGAATGGAATATCCAAAATTTCCTTGTAAGGCAGTAGCCAGCCGGCAACCGTTTTGTTAGGAATATTATTGATAATCGTAAAAAAAGAACCCACGATCGTCAGTGGCAGCGTTGAAATAATTCCTTTCCGAATCGCCATCATATGCCGTTGCGCTCCCATTTTATTGGCAACGGGAAGTATTTTGACGTTTAAAAAATTAACAAAGTTATCCATGTAGTACCCTCCTTTTTTTTCGGAATCATCATAACATTATAATGTTATGATGTAAACGCTTAAATAAAGATTAATTAAATATCATATTCAATTTTGTATGGCATTTTATTACTGTCATAGATAGACTCAGTATACTCAATTAAATTTCCTTTATTATCAAAACCACGACGGATGCGTTTCAAAGCTAGAGCATCTTTCTTATTTAAAATCTTCTTTTCATCATCATCTAGTTGAATAGCACTGAATTCATCGCTAAAATGACTGATTTCTTGACCGTTATCCTTTAAAAACTTGTATAACGATTGATGATTGAGATTTTTAACTTGCGATGTCCCCTCAATTTTTGGCAATAAATGGTTCACGATAATAAAGGGTTCATCATCTAGTGAATAGAGGCGTTTAACAAACACGACTCGAGGACTAGTGAATTCATCTTTTAAAGGCGTTTGTTCAGTCGGTAAAATCTTTGAAGAGAGAATCTCCTTTGTCAACTTGCCCTGTTCGTTGACGATAGCTGAATAAGACTTAGCTTTCGAGAGTTTGTTGAAGAGATTATCGCTGATAACTCGAGTACCGATGCCGCTTTTCTTTCTCAAATAGCCGTCAGCAACTAATTGTTCCACTGCCTTACGAACAGTGATTTTACTGACGTCATACTTTTGTTCCAAATCATTTTCAGTTGGAATCAAACTATCAACTGGATAAGCTCCAGAGAGAATATTCTTCTTAATATCAGCTGCAACCTTTTGATACAAAATTTCTACGACCATAGACACGCTTCTCCAAATATCAATTTTATTTATATATATTATCGCATTACTTATTCTAACAAAATTAGTAGTTTATGAAAGCGAATAACAATTTTATTTTTCACGGCAAAATAAAAAACGCCCTGTTATCAGGACGCTAGCTTAGTAAAATTTGATTAAAATGATTCACGAATAAAAGCCACTTCGCTTAAACTACTTCGTAAATTATCATCATCCAAAGTATTCAAAAGATTGATGAATTGAGAATAATTATAATTTTTAGCTGTAAAACTGTCATAGAGCTTTTGTTTCAAATCAAATTCAATTTTGGCACGTTGAATTCGAAAGCGCATTTCTGAAAAAATCTGCTCTGGATTATCTTTATAAATAACCTTTTGAATAGTTCTCTTTTCAGGCACGATGTGTTCAGGATCTTCAACGACAATTGACAATTTTTGTTCTTGATCATCCCAAGTAAATTTAGTTCTTGCAATCTTCTTTCCTTGATGCTCAAATAATTCAAACTTGCCATTGGCTCCAGAAAAAATCTCCACTTCTAACTTTTCCGGTAAATCATTGATATTAGCCATTGAATCAGGATTAGTAACAATAATAGCTCCCTTTTTAACGAAAACTGGCATCTTATCAATATCGCGATAATTTTTGATGACCGTAGCCCCGTTATAAGGTAAATGCGTAAAGTAGTCGATCCACTTTCCTTCTGGCAGCCATGTCGTTGCATGGGACATTTGAGTAGTCTTGTCATGAGGTTGCGTGATGGGTGAAACCAGCATTTGCGCACCGAAGAAATATTCATTTTTAATTGCATAGGCATTATCGTTTTTGGGAAAGTCATAATAGAGCGGCTTGACGATGGGGATGCCTGCAACATGTGTCTGATAATTGGCAGAATCTAGATAAGGCACTAACTTAGTCCGCAAACGTAAGAATTTTTCTTGAGATTTTTCGTAATCTAAGCGGTAATTCCATGGTTCTTTACCTGAAAATAGATTATTTGAAGAATGCAAGCGATTGATGGGACTGAAAACGCCCAATTGTAACCATCTAGTGGCTAATTCGCCATCGAAACTGCCATGCATATGACCTCCGATGTCATGACTCCACCAAGTGTAACCAATATTTGCCGCTGTAATTGTAAATTGAGGTTGGAAATTTAAGGATTTCCAAGAAATCACCGTATCGCCAGAAAATCCTAATGGATAACGATGTGAACCAGGTCCGGCGTACCGGCTCAAAATCAGTCCATTGCCGTTAGTTCTGCGATTGTTATCCTGATAGTGGTAATGATTCAACAACCAGAGCGGATCCATCTTGTTTTCTGATTTAGCCAAGCCTTGTTGCCAATCAATCCACCAAAAGTCAACGCCTTGATGTTCCAATTGATGATGTATATCTTCAAAATAAGCTTTTCTAAATTTAGGATTTTCTAAATCAAAGGAAATTGGCTCACCCTTTTTAGGATCCATCCCCATCGTTGCGCAAGCTTTTTGATAATTATCTTCAAAGGCTCTGATACCAGCAGCCGGGTGAACGTTCAAGGTAACTTTTTCACCATTTTCATGAAGCCACTTGAGTAATTTTTCCGGTTCTGGAAATAGTTCTTTGTTCCATGAATAACCAGTCCAACCAGAACCGTATTTTTGAGGAATATCGAACTTATGCCAATCCATATCGAGGACGCAAACATTAATTGGAACATCTTTTTGAGCAAATTTTTCCATTAATTCCTGATAGCTAGTTTGCGTATATTGATAAAAACGGCTCCACCAATTTCCTAAAGCATATCTAGGCAATAATGGCGTTGGTCCTGTCAGTTGATAAAAGTCGCTTAAAGATTTTTGATAGTCTCTGCCATAACAAAACAGATAACCATCGACTGTTTCAGATTCTCTTTTTGTAAATGAGTCAGTCTTTGTTTGATAAATAAAGGATTTCGAATCATCCAAATAACTGTAGCCGTCTTTTGACATGATACCTTTGCCTAAGTCAGTTGCTCCATCGATTTTGTCCAAAGTTCTAATCGTGCCACCTAAGTTTTGGCGATGGCTATCGTTGTCAGCTCCAAAGTACCAACGATTCCCATAAGTTGCATGACCTTTTTTCAAATCGATATAAAGAGATTCAGAATTAAGGCGACCACCATCGTAGTATAAGTGAAACGAGTCTGTCTCGATTTCAATCTCATGTTGGTTGTTATCACGTAAAACTTGAACCTTAGGACTGGCAAAATCTCGATTAACCACTGTCTGGGTAGGTCGATTCTCAAATTGACCACTCATGTCTTCTTCAATTCTCAATAACGAGTCCGTTATAACGGTAAAGCGACAAGTTCTTCCAGCAACTGCTTTCATCAAATCCACTCCAATTTCAACATATTATCCATCTAACTAATTTTTCTTGCAGCAAAAATCGGTTGTTTTTAAAATTATATCTTTAGAATACCACCTCTACTAAATAACTGTAAAAAAGCTTAGAATAGTCTTTGTAAGCGCAATCTTAATTATTGACTTCTCACAGGCAACATTCAATAATAAAATTGTTAATCAAATATTGGAGGTATTTTTATGAAACAACGTTATATTGGTGAAACTAATTGGCAAGCATCAGCAGTTGCGTTAGGAATCATGAGGATGAACAAATTGAATCCTGACCAAGCTGCTAAAGCTATCGACACTGCTTATAACAGTGGCATTAATTATATTGATTCAGCTGATATTTATGGCAATGGCGATTCAGAAAAAATCTTCGGTCAAGCTCTTAAAAAGAGCAGCGTCGACCGTGACGATCTCTTTATTCAATCTAAGGGTGGCATCGTTTCCGGCGAGAGATATGACTTTTCAAAACAACATATCATCGATGCTGTCGATGGTTCTTTGAAACGTTTAGGAATTGATTATCTCGACTCCTTCTTGTTGCACCGTCCCGATCCATTGATGGAACCTGAAGAAGTGGCTGAAGCTTTTGATGAATTGCAAAGAACTGGCAAAGTTCGTCACTTCGGTGTTTCAAACTTTAATCCTCAACAATATTTACTCGTTCAAGAAGCTGTTGACCAAAGACTGATTATCAATCAATTGCAATTTAGCATCATGCACACCGGTATGATTGACTTTGGACTGCATACCAACATGACCGATACTCGCTCGATCAACCATGATGGTGGCATCCTTGAATTTTCCAGACGTCTTGGCGTAACTATTCAAGCTTGGTCACCATTCCAATATGGTAACTTTGCTGGAACCTTCATCGACAACGATAAATTCCCTAAGTTAAATGATGAATTACAAAAATTAGCTGATAAATATAACGCCAGCAAGAATGCGATTGCGACTGCTTGGATTTTGAGACATCCTGCTAATATTCAAGTAATTATTGGAACAATGAATCCTGAACATATTTCTGACAGTGCTCAAGGTGGAGACATCGACCTTACGAAACAAGAATGGTACGACGTTTACTTCGCTGCTGGAAACGACTTACCTTAAAATACGATTTTTATAATAAAAAAGGAGGTTCTCATTGATTTGAGAATCTCCTTTTAATTTCTAAATTTATTTAAAAATATAAACTTTGCTCTCGTAAGGTCTAATTTCCATATTTAAGTCATCATCATAGTTACCAATCAACAACTGGCCCTTTTCTTGACCATAGTCACGAGTCAATTTCTGGTCAGTGAAATTACTGATAACTAAGAGTGTTTGACCGTTATAACGACGTTTGTAACTAAATACCTTTTCATCCTCTGGGTCAAGCAATTCATACTCGCCGTAAACAATCAAATCGCTGTTATGACGTAATTCAATCAATTTCTTATAGTAGCTAAAGACTGAATTTTTGTCTTCAATTTGATCACGAGCGTTGATTTCTTGATAATTAGGATTCAATTCAAACCAAGGTTTGGCGCTAGAAAAACCGGCGTTCTTATTTTCATCCCATTGCATCGGCGTTCTAGCATTATCACGTGACCTAGCAGAGAGATACTTCAACATTGAATCTTTATCGACGATTTTTTCATCCTCAACGAATTCATGATAAGCATTCAAGGATTCCAAATCCTCATATTGTGAAAGTTTCGTATAGTGAACGTTGGTCATTCCCAATTCTTCACCCTCATAGACGTAAGGTGTTCCCTGCATCATATGTAAAGTGGTCCCTAACATTTTCGCAGCTTTTGTCCGATACTTCGGATTATCTGTTGCAAATCTTGAGACAGCCCGAGGTTGGTCGTGGTTATTCCAATACAAACTGTTCCAACCTTTGCCATTGAGCCCGGTCTCCCACTTACTCAAAGAATGCTTTAATTCCGTCAATTTGACTGGAGCATCATACCATTTTCCCAAACGCTTATCGGGATTTCCAGAAAGTCCCACATGATCGAATTGGAAGACCATGTTCAACTCGTGTGAATCCAATCCGGTGTATTTTATTGCATCTTCCGGCGTTGAGTCAGGCATTTCGCCAACTGTCATCACATCATATTTAGATAAAACTTTTTGATTCATTTCTTGGAGAAATTCATTTAAACGGGGACCGTCAGCAACGACTTTACCCACGTCAGCGTATTTCTCATCAGGCAATTTCTTTCCGTCAGGCAAACCTGCAGGTTTAGAGATTAAATTGATAACGTCCATTCGAAATCCGTCGACGCCTTTGTCTAACCAAAACCGCATTACATTCCAAACTTCATCGCGAACTTTAGGATTTTCCCAATTTAAATCGGGTTGACCCTCCGCAAACAGATGCAAATAATATTGGCCTGTTTGTTCATCAAATTTCCAAACGGAACCATTGAAGTAAGAACCCCAATTATTAGGTTCGTGACCATCCACTGGGTCGCGCCAAACGTAATAATCACGATAAGGATTATCTTTTGACTTGCGACTTTCTTGGAACCACTTGTTCTGATCAGACGTATGGTTGACCACTAGATCCATCATAATTTTCAATCCTAAAACATGTGCTTTTTGAAGCATTGTTTCAAAATCATCCATCGTTCCATAGGTTGGCTGGATGCTGCGATAATCGCTAATATCATAGCCATTATCTTTATCAGGAGACTTGTAGATTGGATTTAACCAAATTACGTCCGCTCCTAAGTCCTTGATATAAGGCAACCGACTCGTCAAACCTGGTAAATCGCCGATACCATCGCCATTGCTATCTTGGTAGCTTCTTGGATAAACTTGATAAACTACTGATTTTTTCCACCAATTATTCTCTGTCATACTTTGCCCTCTTCCTAGAATTATTAACTCTATTCTAGGTTTGATTACAATTTGTGACAACGGTTTCAGAGAGCTATTTTTCAGTTTTTTTAACTTTGTTATTAGCTTTTCGATAAACCAAATAAGATGTAATCGGCACTGTCAAAATAACGCCAATCGTACAAATCAAAGTCGTTAAAATCTGCGCCACAATCAATTTATCATTCAAGATTTCTGAAAATTTGTATCCCAATGAATGAATCAAGAAAAACAATGGAAAAGTTGAAGAAAAGAAATTGAAGAGCAAAGTATTAGTCTGCGTATTGAGAATTTTATTGCCAACTGAAAAGCCATCGTTAAATATTTCTCTTGGCGTTAAAGTTGGCTTGTTATCAACGATTTCATTCAAGCCACTCGTTATCGCCACACTGGTTTCAGAAATAACTCCTAAACTATTGATAACGATGATTGAAATTGCTAATTCGGGAAATGAAATTCCTGCGGCTAGAGAAAAGGCTTCAAGTTCATCTTGATTTTCAGCCCCCATCCCTTGAGCATTAGCCCAGGTTTCTAGGGGAATCGTAATCAATAAAATAATAACTACAATTATCAATGACGTCTTAAAAGCTGTATTGGCTGTTTGCGGATTGTCGACATTCATAAAAATTGCGACTACCAAAATTATTAACGCAACGATACCAGTCGTAATTAAAATATTGAAGCCATCTGCAATCAAAATTAACAAAGCTAAAATTGAAATAACATTGATGCCAAGTCCGAATAATAAAGTAAATCCTCTAGTTCCACTGACTAATAATAGTAGAACAACGAAAGTTAAAAATAGATATAGCATTAATTCAACCTCCTTGTAATTACTTTACTAGCAATAAAACTAGTGACCGGCACTGTCAAAACGATACCGATAGCACTGATCAACAGCTGTGTGACGCCTAAACTCAAGGTCATGTTCAACGTGTAGCCGACGGAATTGCCATTGCTCAAATAAAGTAAGACAACATTCAAACTCTCCGCAATCACAATAAATAACAAGATATTGATTAAAGGTCCAATCAATTCCCGACCGATATTGATACCAGATTTAAAGAGCGTCTTATCAGTTACATCGCTCAATTCCTTTTTCATTTGAATCAAAGATGAAGAAATATCCATCGTCTCATCAAGAATAACACCTAAAACACTAAAAATGACTTGCGACAAGAAGACGCTCAGATATGGCTGCAGTTCATAATCGTTAAGTTCCAAGTGAATCCCACTGTAGCCTGTCATTCCAAGAATAAAAGTACTCAATAACATTGCGGCCGTCGTAGCAACCACCGTACTCGAAAAAGCCATTAAAGCTGAATAAGTCGGCCCTAAAATAACTAATAACGCCGTTGCAGAAATTAATAACGCCGTTATGATAGTCATCAAAAGTAACGCGTTGTTGTGTGTTTTAATAATCGACTGCATATAGCCATAGAAAATAACGATGTTAATCAAAACACTGATAAATAATTTTTTCCGGTCGAATTTCATACAGAACAATAGGAAAATGACTAGTCCGAAAGTAAAGACCAGACTCGTGTCACGCTTGATATTTTGAGGTGAATACGAGTGTCCGCTATGTGCTAGGATAACTTGCTGTCCAGTTTTATACTTTGTATCAGTCAACTGCGACTTGTAGTAAGTATTGTGAAACGAAATCGTTTTGCCTTTATTTTTACTATTTAATAATTTACCACTGACACGTTGCGTGATTTGCGTATCGGTGTTTTTGTACTGATCCTTAGAAGTATTTTTACTAAGATTCTTAACATTTGTCACTCTTACCACAGGGTCGTGGTACAAGAAACTGTCAAAATACGTTAAGGCTGTGGCAAAAATCACCATCAACCCCACGATTAACAATAATCGTATATTTTTTCTCATAAAATAAATTTCCTCGCAATTCTGCCAATGTCTACATTATATGTTTTTTCAGAAAATAATTAATAGGCAAAGTATTATAAATTTGTGGTTGACAAGAGTTAGTTATTGAAATATATTTGAGTCATCAATTTGTTAGGAGAAAACATTATGAAAAATACATACTCTCTAATAAATATTCGTTGGCAAAGCCGATAACTCAGATTGATCCGATATGGATTCAATCTGGAGTGGATTGTATCCGTGTCGGCTTATTAAACTATGATAATTTTAGAGCCCACATGGAATTTTTATACAAAATAACCATGTGGGTATTTTATTTTCTAAGGACAATCCCACAAAAATTCTGGGATTGTCCTTTTAATTTGGGGGAATATAACGATGAAACATACGAGAAGACTTTATTTTACGCTAGCTGCACTAGCAATGTTCTTAATTTTTGCATACTTCTACACAGGAAGAGCTGATGGACAAAAGCAAAATGCCATCCCGAAAGTTGGTATCTTGCAGTTAATGTCGCATCCAGCTTTGGATCAAATCAATAAGGGGATTAACGATACACTCAAGAAAAATGGTTACGTTGATGGCAAGAATGTCAAAATTGAATTCCAAAATGCTCAAAACGACCAAAGTAATTTACGAACGATCAGTAAACAATTCGTTCAAGACAACGTGGATGTAGCAGTCGGTATCGCTACTCCATCAGTTCAATCATTGAAAAACGCTACTAACAAAATTCCCATCGTTATGGGAGCTGTCACTGATCCTGAGGGCGCGGGAATCATTAAAAACAATAAAAAGCCAGGTGGAAATATTACCGGTGTTTCCGACCAAGCTCCACTAAAAGCTCAATTAGATTTAATGAAAAAGGTCATCCCTAATTTGAAAACGATTGGAATTATTTACACTTCTAGCGATGCCTCAGCCACTAGCCAAATGAAAAAAATGCAAAAATTGGCTAAAAAAGAAGGCATTACCGTTAAGGTCTCAAGTATCAATTCTGTCAACGATATTCAACAGGTCGGAACGGCTTTGGCTGAAAGTGTTCAAACGATTTACGTTCCAACTGACAATACCGTAGCTTCTGGTATGAAACTCCTATCTTCAATTGCTCAAAAACAAAACATCGCTGTCTTCCCTGCAGCAACTACCATGGTTAAAGATGGTGGTTTAGCTACTGTCGGTCTTAGCCAATATGAACTCGGTGAAAAAACTGGCGAACACGTCGTCAATATCTTAAAGGGTAAAGAGAAGACCGCTACGACACCAGTTACCTTCATGGAAAAAGGACACTTGATGTTAAACGAAAAAATGGCTAAGAAGCTCAATATTACTTTCTCAGATTCACTTATTAAGGAAGCTAAAAAGAAAGGACAGATTATCAAATGAATTTAATTGTCTCTACTATAAGTCAAGGTTTTATCTGGTCGATTATGGCTATCGGGCTCTTTATCACTTTTAGGATTCAGGACTTCCCTGATATGACGGTTGAAGGCAGTTTCCCACTCGGCGCTGTCACTGCTATCAGTTTGATTCAAAGTGGTCATTCGACGATTTACGCGCTTTTCATTGCTTTTATTTTCGGATGTTTGGCCGGATTTGCGACCGCATTTCTTTACGCTAAATTAAACGTTCCGATTCTTTTAGCCGGTATCTTAACGATGACCGCTCTTTACTCTATTAACTTACGTATATTGGGTAAAGCTAATATGTCATTGACTAAATCAACTAACATTTTCAATCAATTCGGATTGGATAAGTTGCCTACTAATTTCAATGGCATCGTCTTAGGAATCGTTGTGATTGCTTTGATTATTTTCCTACTGATCATCTTCTTGAATACTGAAAAAGGGCAAGCCTTGATTGCTACAGGTGATAACGAAACTATGGCCGCTTCCCTTGGTATCAACACAACTGTGATGAAATTCATCGGCTTGATGGTCTCAAACGGAATCGTTGCTATCACTGGTGGTCTGATTGCCCAACAAAATGGTTTTGCGGACGTCAACATGGGTATCGGCGTCATCGTTATCGGCCTTTCTGCTATCATCATCGGTGAAGTCATCTATCCAGATGTTCCCTTAAGTATTCGCCTTATCACCATTGTCATAGGTAGTATCTTCTATCGTCTGATTTTGATGGCCATCTTGCAACTAGGCTTCAATACTAACGACTTGAAACTGATTTCAGCTATCATTTTGGCACTGTGCCTAGCCTTGCCAACGATTCGCGAACAATTCTTGAAAACTCTTAGAAATGGGGTTAAAACCGAATGAAACCATTATTAGAAATAAAAGATGCCGTTAAAACAATCTATAACGACGATGACACTTTGAATATTCTCAATAATATCAATTTAACGATTAATCCCAAGGATTTCTTAGTCGTTCTCGGAACTAATGGTGCTGGGAAGTCGACTTTACTGGACGCCATCACCGGTACCAACAAATTAACCTCTGGTAAAATTTTATTGAATGGTGAAGATATTACCTCTGAAAATCTAGCTAAGCGCAGTCGCCACATCAGTCGAGTTTATCAGGACCCAAAATCGGGGACCGCACCACGAATGACCGTTGCGGAAAATCTGCTTTTAGCCAAACGTCGAGGACTTCCTAGACGATTAAGATTACGTAAGTTGAAGGAAAACCTCCCTGAATTCAAAGAGTTAATCTCCAACTTGCCCACCTTGGACAACCGCTTGAATACTTTCACCGAAAAATTATCCGGTGGTCAAAGACAGACTTTGAGCTTTTTAATGGCCATCATCCAACGACCAGAATTGCTTCTACTCGACGAACACACCGCCGCTCTTGATCCACAAACTAGCAAGGATTTAATGGAATTAACTAATCGTATCATCTTAGAAAAAGAACTGACTTGCATGATGATTACCCACGATTTATCAGAAGCTATGAAATACGGCAACCGTTTAATCGTTTTGAAAAAAGGTGAAATCATCCTCGATTTGAATCAAGAAGAAAAAGATAAGTTAACTGAAGCTGACTTATTGCAATACTTCTAAAAATAATACTTATAAAAGTCATAAAAAAAGGCCAATCCATAACGGATTAGCCTTTTTGCGTGATTTCAAAACTTTTATGATTTTAAAAAATTATTTAACGTCGCTAGCTCTTAACCATTCGTTAGTTGCTACACGATACATCTTGATACCATTGATTGTTGCTGTTCTGTCAGTAAACCAGCTTGAGTTTCCGGCAATAGCACGGTTACTAATTTGTTTACCATTTTCATCGAATAATACTTTATATTGACCACCAGTAGTTTGAATAGTAGTGATATTTTCAGTATATTCAAGAACTTCGCTAGCTTTTGCCCATTCGTTAGTTGCTACACGGTAGTAAGTAACGCCATCAAGAACCATTGTTTCATCAGAAGCCCAGTCTGAACCATTGCTGAGAACACGGTTAGTAATTTCCTTACCTTCTTGATCATACAATCTAGCATATCCCTTACCATTAACACTAACTACACTACGGTGATTTGAAACAACACCCTTGTTAGATTCTTTTACAAGGTAAACTTTAACAGCTTTTGTCTTGCTGTCTAATTTGATTGTGCCATTTTCACCATTAGCAAGTTTGTAACCTTTAGGTAAAGTAAGCTTTTGTTGGTCGCCAACTTTACCTGTGATTGTTGAAGTTGTGATTGTTTTGTTTGTTGCTTTGTTGATGTATGTCACTGTTACGTTTAGGTTTTGAGTTGCATTAGTTGATGTATTTGGTTTATTTACAATTGTATCTTTAGGTTTAAAAGAAACTTCTACATAATTTAAATTACCATCTTTCAGTATTTCCCAACTATCATTACCAACTAATTCATATTTATTATCATCAAAATCTAAATCCTGTTTGGAGATTTTATTAGCTGAAGAATCTACTTTAATATATTTAATATCAATTTTATCTTTTGACTTACTATTTACATTCTTAAATTTAACTTGAACTTCTTTTTTGGAATTAATACTTGTAATTGGCACCACTTTAACGTTTAGGCTTCCATCAGTATTAAGGTTTTTTAAATTTAAAATCGTTTCACTCGCTTTATACCCGCTTGGTATTTTTTCTACTAAAGAATTTGTACCCAGTTCTTTAGTTGCTGTCAGAACTTCTATTGAGTTAGATGTATTTTCTAATTCAGTTTCACCGTTCAAATAATGTAAAGTGATGTTTTTTTTCTTTGAAACCTCTACTTTTACTACTTTATTATCAACGTTATATTCATCTTGTATATTGAAGATACCATAATCTGGATAAGCATCTTTTAATTTCGTAGCAATTTTTTCTTTTGTGATTTTAGATTCATTAGAATTAATTGTTGCTTGCATTGTTGAATTATCATCAACATTTTCAAATTTAATAGTCACTTCTTGTTCATTTGGCAATTGATTTGAATCTGATGCTGCAGTTGCCAATGAAACAATATTACTAGCATTAACCCCACCTAAAATGCTTGAAAATAGAATCCCCGTTACAATTATACTTTTAGCTAACTTCATAATACCCTCCGGAATAAAAATATTTTTCCTTAATACTCATAAGGTAATCCTAATGTAATATATCTTTAAATTCCTAGCAATAAAAAAATCAAATATTTTAAATTAGTTAAAATTCCTACAATTATAATGATGATGTAATAAATAATAAATTCAAATATAAGCTAATGCTTATGAATAAAGATAACATTATATTGTTTCTTTCATAATTTACCCACAAAAAAAAGCCACAAACCAAAATTGATTTGTGACTTCTAATTAGTTCATTAATATATAAAAATTTCTATTCAACAATATCAGTTACTTTAACCCATTCATTTGTAGCAACGCGATACATTTTAACGCCATTAACGGTTGTCATTTTATCTGTTGCCCAAGCAGATTTTGCGCCTAAACCACGGTTACTGATAAGGTCGCCAGTTTGAGTGTAAAGTTTTGTGTAAGCTACATCTTTAGTTGTTACAACATTTCTATCAGCTTTTTGAACGATATCGTCATTTGATGTTTCTTGTGAAACAACTGTAACGTTGTCGGCTGGAACCCATTCGGTTGTAGCTACTTGGTAATATGTTTTGCCGTTTAGGACTAATTTATTAGCGACCATCCAATATGAATCAGCGGCTAAGGCACGGCTTTTAATTTGTTCACCTTTTACTGTGTACAAATTAGTAAATGTTTTGCCAACTTTAACTTTTCCAGTAAAAGGTGTGACATCGCTAGTTGCTTTAGTAACTGTCACGATTTGCGTATTGCCTTCAGTTTGCAATGTGAGAGCTTTGCCATCGGTTGCATAACCTGCGGGGATTTGTTCATCAGTTAGTGAAATTGAGTCTCCTGCTTTGTCTCCAAAAATTTGTGTGCGGCCAACTTCTGTTTGATCAGCTGTCTTGAAGATAACAGTATTAGAAACTTCTTTTTCGACAGGAACGTTATATTCCTTGCCTTGTTCCAAAGTGATTGTCTTATTAGCATCTTTAGGCCATGAACAACCAGCTGGCAAGTTTGAAATTGTGTAGCTATTGCCAACGCCACCATTAACTGTTTCTGATTTAACTAGTTTATTGTTTTGATCCACAAAGTTAATTTTTGCGGAAGTTAATGGTGTGATAGTAACCCCAACACTTGAATTATCAGAACCCTCATTTTTTACATAAGTAGCATTTTCGCCGTCTGCTAAAGTGTAACCATCTGGTACATTAGTAATCTTGGCGCCAATTGTGCCCTCTAGTTCAACTGGTTGACCAACTTGTTCGCTATTTGATGCTAAATAATAAGTTACTTTATTAGTTACATTTTCAGATGCTTGTGTAACTGCACTAGCAGCATTTACTGCTGTTGGAGTTATAATGCCTCCTAATACCATCCCTGAAACTAAAACTCCACTGAGCAATAATGATGTTGTTTTTTTCAAAATAAATCCCCCGTATTCTATTTGAACTTTTTCAAATCTCAATATCTAAATCTTAATTGAGTCCAACCTTTCTTTCAAGGAATTTATAAAAAAATCAATAAAAACGGAAATTAGACACCAAATCCTTCAGGTATCCCCAAGGCTACTCGCGCGTAGCGACTCATCTTGCTAATATCCCAAATTGGATACCAGACTAATTCGATTTCAACTTCTGTAATGCCGGAAACGGATTTAGCTGCCTGTTTAATGGCATCATTTAACATATCGCTCAACGGACAGCCCATAGTGGTCAAGGTTATGGTGATAGTTGCTTGATTGTCATTTTTTATTTCAACTTCATAAATCAAACCGAGATTGACGATATCAATGCCAAGTTCTGGATCGATAACTTTTTCAAGTGCATCCATGACTTGGTCTTTTTTTGCCTTTTCTGCCATAGTGACCTCCTATTATCCGATTGAACCTTCCATTTCAAAACTGATCAAGCGATTCAATTCAACCGCATATTCCATTGGTAATTTCTTGGTGAACGGTTCAACGAAGCCCATCACAATCATCTCCGTAGCCTTAGCTTCAGAAATTCCTCGGCTCATTAAATAATAGAGCTGTTCTTCCGAAATTTTAGAAACTCTCGCTTCATGTTCCATCGAAACGTTGGCATTAGCAATCTCATTATAGGGAATCGTATCAGAAGAAGATTGGTCATCCATGATAATCGTGTCGCATTCAACGTGGGCCTTTGAGCCATCGGAATGCTTGCCAAATCGAACAGTCCCTCGATAATCGACTGAACCACCTGTTTTAGCAATTGACTTGGACACGATTGAACTAGAAGTATTCTTGGCATTATGAATCATTCTAGCTCCAGAATCTTGATGAATCCCATTACTAGCGACTGCAATCGACAGCATCGTTCCTCTAGCATTTTCGCCATTTAAATAAACGCTCGGATATTTCATCGTTACCTTTGAACCAAGATTGCCATCGACCCATTCCATCGTGGCATTTTCTTGCGCTGCTGCCCGTTTAGTTTCCAAACTATAAACATTGTCAGACCAATTCTGAATCGTTGTATAACGGCAGTACGCATCCTTATTGACGTTTACTTCCACCACGGCCGCATGCAAACTGTCAGAAGAATAATTAGGAGCCGTGCAACCTTCAACGTAATCAACCTTGGCACCTTCATCGACAATAATCAAAGTCCGTTCGAACTGACCAGAGTTCTCTGAATTCAAGCGGAAATACGATTGGATAGGAATATCGCAGCGTACGTTTTTGGGCACATAAATAAATGAACCACCCGACCAAACGGCACCATTTAAAGCCGCAAATTTATTGTCTGCAGGCTTGACCAATTTACCGAACCATTTCTTAAACAACTCTGGATATTCTTGCAAAGCTGTGTCTGTATCAGTAAAGAGAATCCCCAGTTTACCAAACTCGTCGCGCATATTGTGGTAGACCACTTCGGATTCGTATTGGGCCGACGACCCAGCCAGATATTTCCGCTCAGCCTCTGGAACCCCAAGCCTATCAAAGGTTTGTTTCAATTTATCTGGCACATCATTCCAATCACGGTACTTACGATCGGTCATTTTTTGATAGTAAAGCATATTCTTCAAATCTAGGTCCGATAAATCGGGCCCAAAGTTTGGCATGGGCAATTTTTGGTAGAGTTCAAAAGACTTAAGACGGTAATCTAACATCCATTGCGGTTCATTTTTTTCAGCTGAAATTTGGCGAACTGTTTCTTCAGTTAAACCACGACCGGTCGAATATTTAGGTTTTACATCGTCATGAAAGCCATACTCGTAATCTGAATCATTTAAATCAATCATCGTCTTCATCTCCCAAAGATTTTCTCAAAGCCCACCAGCATAAAGTAGCACATTTAATACGAGCCAGAAATTGCATCACGCTCGATAAAATGGCCGCATCCTTTAACTTATCTAAATCCTCTTGTGAATGTTTTTTACCCATGACCATATCAGAAAATATCTGGGCCATTTCAAGTCCCTGCGTGGTGGATTTTCCAATAACTGCATCGGTCATCATACTAGCCGAAGCCTGACTAATCGTGCATCCAGAACCAGTGAATCCAATATCTTCGATTACATCATCTTTTAAAGCTATTTCTAAATTAATCACATCGCCACAAGTAGGATTTTTCAAAGTAATCTTTTTTGTAGCCTGATTTAAAAGGTGTTTGTGATGTGGATGTTTGGAATGGTCTAAAATCACTTCTCGATATAAATTATCTAATCCTGATAAACTCATACTTTGAAAAACTCCTTTGTCTCAAAGATGGCTCTTAATAATTGATCAACATCTTCTTTAGTATTGTAAAAATAAAAACTAGCTCTGACAGTGGCAGATACTCCTAGGTATTCCATTAACGGCTGGGCACAGTGATGTCCCGCTCTGACAGATACACCATCCATATCAAAAGCTGTGGCAACATCATGTGGATGAATATTCGCCAGATTAAAGGATATAACACCGTTATGCTTGTTGCTTTTTTTTGGACCATAGACAGTTAGTCCTGGTACTTCCAAAAGTTTTGGCAACGCATAATCAACCAATTCATATTCTATTTGAGCAACCTGTTCCATCCCTAAATCTGTTAGATAATCGATTGCTTTGCCTAATCCAATTGCATCAGCAATATTTTGCGTGCCAGCTTCAAATTTCCAGGGAATTTCAGTCCAAGTACTGTGATACTTCTTGACGAAATCAATCATCTCACCACCATATTGATAAGGCGACATCTTCTCAAGCAATTGCTTCTTACCGTATAAAACGCCAATTCCCGTTGGACCCAGCATCTTATGTCCTGAAAAGGCATAAAAATCAGCATTTAAATCTTGAACATCAACTGGCATATGAGGCACTGCTTGGGCTCCATCAACTACCATAACGGCGTTATGAGCGTGTGCTATTTTGGCCATTTTTTTGATGTCATTGGTAACGCCTAAGACATTGCTAGCATGCGTTAAAGCGACGATTTTAGTTTTATCAGTGATTTTATTTTGCATATCTGCTAAATCCAACTGACCATCAGCAGTTAATTCGATATATTTGAGGATGGCTCCTTTTTCCAAGGCTAATTGTTGCCAAGGTATCAAGTTGCTGTGATGTTCCATATAGGAAATCACTATTTCATCGCCCTTTTGAATATTCTCTTCGCCATAAGTGCTAGCTAAAAGATTAAGACTATCAGTCGTTTCCTTAGTAAAAATAATTTCATGAGCATCTTTTGCATTAATAAATTTTTGAACTTTAATGCGGGCATTTTCATATTCTTCAGTCGCTCTTTGTCCAAGCGTATAGACGCTTCGATGTACATTCGCATTGTCATTTTGATAAAAATTCATAATTGCATCTAAAACTGCCTGTGGTTTTTGACTTGTAGCGGCGTTATCTAAATAGGCCAAGCGTTCATTATTAACCTTCTGCTTTAGAATTGGAAAATCTTCTCTAATTTTCAAAAATTTTTTGTCCATTTTCCAACTTCCTTTCAATCGTCTCAATTAATTGCTGACGAATAATCTTTGAAGGAATCGCTACGAGTACATCGCCTAAGAATCCACGAATAACCATTCTTTGGGCCGTTTTTTGATCAATTCCTCGGCTCATCAAATAATACAATTGATTCTTATCAACTTGACCAACACTTGCGGCATGTCCTGCAATAACGTCATTTTCATCAATCAATAAAATCGGATTGGCATCGCCATAAGCCTTACTAGACATCATCAAGACCCGATTTTGCTGCTCAGCGTGAGAACCTTTGGCGCCATTTTCAATATGACCGATTCCGTTAAAAATAAGACGAGACCGATCCATAATTACGCCTCGTTGATTAATATTTCCAATCGAATGCTGACCATAATTGGTAACTCTAGTATTGACTCCTTCTTGTTGACGTTTAGACGTGATATCGACCACTTTAATCTCTGAATGGGCACCTTCGCCATTGAGGTCAGTATCAAAGTCAGCTACGGTATCGCCGTCATTCATTAGCCCAATTGACCAATCGACAAACGCATTTTGACCGACACTAGCACGACGACTCAAATATGAAGTGACATTTTCACCAAGTTCATCGACTGCCGCATACTTAATTCGACTATTATCTTTTGCCACGATTTCAACGATGCAATTAGCTACAGATTTTTTATCGCCTTTAGAAGTCATCTTTTGGATAAATGAAAATTCTGAATTTTCCTCAGCCACGATTAAAATATGTGAAACAAAGGGACTGTCCGACAACTGCTCCAAATTAACCTCAATCGGCTGTTCAACTACAGTATTTTTGGGGACGTACAGGAAAATACCCTGATTCACAAAAGCAGCATGGTAAGCAGCTAACTGATTTTCAGAAAATTTAATAACTTGGTTCATATAATAGTGCTCAATAATTTCTGGATGCTCTTTCAAAGCTTCAAAAAAATCCATCAAAATATAATCTGACCCTGATTTCAAGTCAGTATGGAAAATCTGCTTGATATCAGGCGTCATCTGCCAAGAATGATAATCGAAACGCTGCATCTTAGGCAACGACAACTGTTCTATCAAGTCCCTTGCTTTTAATCTCGTTTCCACAAACCAATCCGGTTCCCCATTAGCAAGTGCAATTTGCTTTAACTCTTTTGGTGACATCACGCTCCTCCTAATCTTCGTCAACTAATTTAACATCAAGTCCTAATTCATCTCGTAAACCAGCGTAGCCTTCATTTTCCAATTTAACGGCCAATTCACTTGAACCGCTCTTCACGATTTTTCCACCCATCATCACATGAACAACATCTGGCTTGATATAATTCAATAACCGTTGATAATGCGTGATTATTAAAGCACAAAAATTGTCGTCTCGCATCGAGTTAACGCCTTTAGAAACAACTTTTAAAGCGTCGATATCAAGGCCTGAATCAATTTCATCTAATAAAGCAAAACTAGGTTTAATCATCAACAGCTGCAAAATCTCATTGCGTTTTTTTTCGCCACCGGAAAAGCCTTCATTTAAATAACGTTCCGCCATTGATTGACTCATATCTAATAAGTCTAAATTGTGGTCGAGTTCTTTTAAAAAGTCCATGACGGAAATCTGATCATTTTCGGGTCGACGAGAATTGATGGCAGATCGCAAAAACTCCGCGTTCGTCACACCTTTTATTTCAGCAGGATATTGCATTGCTAAAAAAAGGCCTTGGCGAGCACGTTCATCAACTGGCCAATCCAAAATACTCTGTCCATTTAAGAGGATGTCGCCCTTTGTCACGTGATAATTTGCCTGACCCATGATTGTCTGCGAAAGAGTCGATTTCCCAGTTCCGTTTGGTCCCATGATGGCGTGAATCTCGCCTGTTTGCATCTGCAAGTTCACACCTTTGAGAATTTCTTTTTTCGTCTTCTTTTCTTCGTCTTCAACTTCAACGTGAAGATTTTTAATTTCCAAGCTGGCCATATAACTCCCCCCCATTTTATCTAATCTAAAATCATTATAGTATAGGTTACGATCATTTATTATTACAATATTTATATGTACATTTAACAGAATTAATAGGCATGGCAATCTTTTGTGATCGTCATGCCTATTGTTTTACTTTAAATCAATAATTTTATAATCGAAGCCACAGGCTTTAATAAATTTCATTAAGTCAGATGCTTCCAAGAAAATCGTGTGGGTATTGAGATTAGGATGAAAGGTCAAAATATTTTCGGCATCTAGCATCTCTTTATCAAAGAACACCTGAATATTATGAGTTTGGTTGTTAATTAATCCAAATGGAGAAATTATTCCTGCTTCTAAACCTAATTGTTCATCAATATCATGATTGTGCGCCATCGACAGACGTTTAGTACCAGTCAATTGTTGAAAATCTTTAAAATCAAGACGCTTTTTATCATCCATAACAATCATATAAAAATGCTTCTTGTCTTTAAGGAACATGCTCTTAGTTCTAACGCCCTCTAAACCTGCAATATAACTATCTGCTTGTTGAATAGTTTCAGCAGCTGGGTGATCAACTATTTTATAGGAAATTTCTAATTTATCTAAGTTATCAAGTAAGTCGATATATGCCTTTTTTGTACCCTTAGTCATCAAATCTCCTCCTATTTAATGTGCCTTAATATTTTTAGTCATTAGACTCATTTTGATATTTCCCTTGCAGTGCTTTAACTTTCAAACCGACAATTTCATTATGATTGATTCGCGCAAAGGCTGAAGCATCAGCTAACAAACTTAAAATTTTCTCTTTTGGCTTCTTCTGAGCAATAGCGTTTTGAGCTGATAATAATTTTAACCGGGGTAAATAATAGGTAATGTGCTGTTCAGAACAGAGTTTGATTCCTAGGTAGACCAATTGTGTACTTAAATCATATTTTTCATTCTCTAAATAAAAGTCAGCTGTGAAAAAGACAATTGTCAGAATACGCAAATAAGCGTTAATGCTACCCTTGTCAAAATTTTCATCCTTATGACGTTCTATATAATCAAATACTTTAGTAAAATAAAAGTCGGCTTGTTTTTTTGATCAGTTCGCGAATAAACGATTCCTAAACCAACGTATGCCAAATAAGAGTAAATCGTTCGATGGTTTTCGTCCAAATTATCCAAAATTTGTGCAAAATAATAAAAAGTATCCTCAGTTTTACCATTAGTGAGGGCATTATACAGTCCTTTTTCATAGAAATATTGCATCTCTTGGGAGTCACTCTTGATTTCACCCACTTTGATTTCATCTAAACTGTTACCGACATCTGAATAACGCTGCATCATCAATTCGCTTTCAATTCGATTCAAGACGTTTCTCATGTGAGTCGTTGATGCTAAAGCATTTCGATAGAGGTCATCAACTGATAGCCCTAAGCGTGCACAAAGTTTGCTCAAAATGCTCAATGAAGGAACTCGACCATTGTTCTCAAATTTGCTTAAAGTCGATTGGGTGCAAATCCCCTTGCATAGTTTAACTTGGGATATCTTTAATGATTTACGACGCTCAATAAATATATTAATGTCCATAATTTTATCCTTATAAATTTTGTTTCTCATAAAAATTATTGCGAAATATAAGTTAAAAGTTTGGCCTATATTTCGCATGACTATTTAAAGATCCCAAAATTCCCTTTACTCATATATACCAATTATCCAATTTATAGAGCGATTTGTAAATATATATAAGTGTATTTATATTGGTTTAAAAAATAGTTATTTTTATTTCAATTATTAATTATAATAATATTAATTTCTTATTTTCATATTATTTTGGAAAAAAATATGACAACTTCACAAACATGATGTATGATAGAGTCCATCAATAAAAAACAAGTGTTCATTTCTTGTGAACACAAAAGGTGGGATTAATATGGCTAAAGAAAAATTAAGCCGAAGTTTATCTTCAAGACAAATGCAAATGATCGCTTTAGGTGGAACCATCGGAGTCGGTCTATTTATGGGTTCTGCATCCACCATCAAGTGGACCGGACCTTCAGTCTTATTGGCTTATGCTTTAGCTGGGCTAATTCTTTATATGGTAATGCGTGCTTTAGGGGAAATGCTTTATGTGGACCCTTCAACCGGTTCATTTGCCAAATATGCAACCGAATATTTACATCCGGTGATTGGATATTTGACAGCTTGGAGTAATGTTTTTCAATATTTAGTCGTTGGTATCAGTGAAGTTATCGCCGTGGGAACTTATTTGGAATTCTGGTTCCCCACAATGCCAAAATGGATTGCAGGTGTTATTGTTGTTGTAACACTTTGCTTAGCCAATTTGACATCAGTTAAAGCATATGGTGAATTGGAATTTTGGTTTGCCTTAATTAAAGTTCTTACTATTATTATGATGATCATTTTAGGATTTTTCGTCATTGTCTTTGGTTTTGGTAACCACGGTAACCCTGTTGGTATCAGCAATCTTTGGACAAACGGAGGATTTTTCACTGGTGGTCTGAAAGGATTTATTTTTGCATTATCGATTGTTGTAGCTTCTTATCAAGGTATTGAAGTTATCGGTATCACAGCTGGTGAAGCTGAAGATCCACAAAAAAATATCGTGAAAGCTATTCGTTCAATCGTTGGTAGAATTTTGATTTTCTATATCGGAGCAATTTTTGTTATCGTTTCTATCTATCCTTGGAACAAATTAGGTACGATCGGTTCACCATTCGTTGAAACATTTTCCAAAGTTGGTATTACATTTGCAGCCGAAATCATTAACTTCGTTATGTTGACAGCTGCTATGTCAGGCTGTAATTCTGGTATTTTCAGTTCCAGCCGGATGCTCTACACATTAGGTATCGAAAAGAATTTGCCTAAGTCATTTACAAAATTGTCAAAACACAGTGTTCCTTATATTCCAGTTATCGCAATTTCAACTGGTATCTTAATTGGTTTGATTTTGAACTATTCATTGCCAGCACTCCTACATACATCAAGTAATATTTTCGTTATCGTATATAGTTCCAGTGTTCTACCAGGAATGGTTCCATGGTTTGTGATTTTATTCAGTGAACTACGTTTCAGAAAAATCAATAAAGATAAGATGGCTGAACATCCATTCAAGATGCCATTTTACCCAATCAGTAATTACTTATCGATTGCGGCATTATTGGTTATCCTAGTCTTCATGTTTTTAAACCCTGAAACAACTGTTTCATTACTAGTTGGCGTGGTCTTCTTGATAGCTATGACCATCGTCTACTTCGTCAAGAACCGTAAATCAGTCAAAGCAAAAGAACCTAAAGCTGAAAAAGTCAGTGATGACTCTGAAGAAGAATTAGATTAATAAATAAAAGACATCTATCCAAGTTTAAGTTGAAAACTTGGATAGATGTCTTTTTTCGTTATAACGCTCTAATTAATTTTATTTAAAAACTGCTAGACCACCAGCTGGATTATTCCAATCTGGTTCTTGAGCTGTGACAATCAATTTCTCATTAACAAAGGCCATCAAACCTAATTCACTCATTTCACGTCCATAACCTGAACCTTTGATACCGCCAAATGGCAATTCTGGCAAAGAGATGAAGAAGGAATTGACGAAGACCATTCCTGTTTCAATCTTTTCAGCAACTCTCTTACCACGTTGTGGGTCGCCAGAAACAACTGTGCCACCAAGTCCTAATTCAGAGTCATTAGCTAAATCAATAGCTTCTTGGTCTGAACTTACTTTAAAGACTTGAGCAACTGGTCCAAATAATTCATCGTAAAATTCAGGATTATCCTTAGAAATATCTGTCAAAATGGTTGGTTCTAAAAATTGACCTGGCAAATCAATTGGTTTGTCGCCATAGTAAATTTTGGCACCGCCTTCAACAGCTTTATCGATTTGTCCTTGAAGCTTTTCCTTAGCACGCTTAGAATTCATTGGAGCAATTGTAGTATTTGGATCCATTGGATCTCCTGGCGTCAATTTTTCAAAATTTTCTTTTAATTTCTTCAAAAATTCATCATAGAGATTATCAGCGACAATAAATCTCTTAGCAGAAGTACATACTTGACCAGCATTATAGATTCTAACTCTCCATGCTAGGTTAACCGCCTTATCAATATCAGCATCTGATAAGACGACAAAGGCATCAGAACCACCTAATTCCATCGAATTCTTCTTCAAATTCTTACCAGCATTAGCAGCAACTGATTGGCCACCACGCTTTGAACCTGTCAAAGCAACGCCTTGAACTCTCTTATCGGCAATAATATCGCTAACTTGATCATAACTGGCAAACAAATTAGTCAAACTGCCTTTTGGAGCTCCTGCTTCAGAAACGATTTTTTCAAATGCTTCTGCAGAGCCTGGTGTATTAGAAGCGTACTTTAAAATCATTGGGTTACCAACCATAAAGTTTGGTGCGAAGACACGCATAATTTGATAATATGGGAAATTCCAAGGTTCAACCATCATCAAAACTCCGGTTGCTTCTTTAACTACTTCAGCATCCCCAGTATTACGACTTGTAATAGGAGTTGGTTTCAAAAGATCAGCACCATTGTCAGCATAATAGTCGGCAATCATAGCGCACAATTCAACTTCTCCTTTTGATTCACTGATCAACTTACCCATATCGATCGTGGCAATCTTAGCTAATTCATCCTCATTTTTTCTCAATAAATCAGCAATTTTATGTAAAGTCTCAGAACGACTAGCAACTGGCTCATTTCTCCACTTCTTATAAAGAGCATCTCCAGTACTTAAAGCCTGTTCTATTTCTTCTGATGTTGCATCAGGATAAGATTTCACAAGTTCATTATTATAAGGGTTAATCGTTTTATAAGCCATTTTGTTCCTCCTCAATCATTAGTAAACACATTAAAGCGCTTACCTCGTTGTCAATTGTAGTTTAATGAACCTTATTTTTAAACCATTTAGACTCATCCGCTTAAATAAGTGGGTCGCACCTCTTTTGAAAATAGCTGAATCAACCTTTCCAATCTTTGTGAAAAAAGAGTACCATAGGGAATAAATATTAAATGAAGGGTGTTTTTTTCATGGGTGTTTTCTTCTCAAGTATTCAGGGAATCCTCATCATCATCGGCTTGATTGCCGTTGGTTATGGTTTGAGTTATTTAGGCTGGTTTTCTGAAAATGCAACTAATTTAATTGCCAAATTAGTTACGCAAGTTGCCTTGCCTGCTTATATGATTTCCACTATTACTAAGGATTTTACGGCTAAAAAATTAATTAAATTGCTACCTGATTTAGCAATTCCAGTCATTTCAATGACTATTTTGATTTTTGTCTCAATTCTATTAATTAAAATTTTGAAGATTGATCCTAAACATAAAGGATTGTTCTCTTCAATGTTCTTCAACTCCAATACCGTCTTTGTTGGATTGCCCGTCAACATGGCACTTTTTGGCGAGAAGAGTTTGCCTTACGTTTTAGTTTATTACATGGCTAATACAACCTTTTTTTGGACTTTAGGAACTTACCTAATCCAAATGGATGGAGAAATCAAAGGTCACTTCAAGTTAAAGACCACCTTAAAGAAAGTCTTCTCGCCACCATTATTAGGATTTATCATTGGATTGATTTTAGTTATCTTACATATTCAACTACCAAACTTTTTAATGTCGGACTTTGAATACTTAGGAAACCTAACGATTCCTTTATCGATGATCTTCATCGGAATTTCCATCTTTAATGCTGGATTAAAGAATATCAGCTTCCACAAAGACAACATCGCTATTCTCTTTGGAAGATTTTTATGTGCCACATTATTAATGGCCGCCTTATTCTTATTCATCCCTTCAACACCATTGATGAGACAAGTCTTTATCGTTCAAGCAGCCATGCCAGTAATGACTAATGCCCCAGTAGTTGCAAAACTTTATCACGCCGATTCAAATTACGCCGCGATTATGGTTACAGAAACTACTTTGATGAGTTTGATCGTTGTGCCTATTATTATGATGATTATTAAATAAAGAGAGCGAAGTGGGGGCGCTCAGCTCCCGAGGATTAAGACCAATATCTCAGTTGGTTGCGAAGCAGCCAACAGAAATATTAGACTTAACCGCAAGGAGTTGCCCCCACGTAGCTCGTTTCCGCTATAAAGCAAAGAAGCGACACATCAATCTTATTAAAAAAATCAAAAAAGTTGCCAGTTCAAAATCTGAACTGACAACTTTTTTTATACCAATATCTAAATTTGAATCAAAAACCTATTCAGAATCTTTTTGAATAAACTTCTCGATTCCCTCTTTAAGTCGTTGAACGCCATCTTCAACGTTGCTGCGAGGAGTAGATAAATTAATTCTCAAGAATTGATTGCCATTACCTTTATACTTAGTACCTTCAGCTAGATACAAACCAGTTTCATCTCTCAAAAATTGATTAAATTTATCTGACTCATTAGTCAACTTGCTGCAGTCAATCCAAGCTAAGTAAGTTGCTTGAGCTGGCAAAACTTTGATTTCAGGAATATTTTCTTTAGCAAATTTTTCCAAATACTCACGATTGCCTTGAATATATTTACGTAATTCGTGCAACCATTCGCTTCCCTTAGTGTAAGCGGCTATTGAAGCATCGATGGCCAAAACTCCAGGTTCATTGGAACCATCAATGGCAACGGCACGAGCAGCTTTTTCACGAACATCCTTATTAGGAATAATCATCGTTGAAGCATGCAAAACAGCCAAATTGAAAGTCTTGCTTGGAGAAACTAAAGAAATACTATTGTTAGTAATTTCTGAATCCAACGAAGCAAATGGCGTATAGTTATAACCTGGCATCGTCAAATCTCCATGAATTTCGTCAGAAATAATCATGACATTATATCTCCATGCCAAACGACCAATTCTGGTTAAAACATCGCTATCCCAGATATGGCCGGTTGGATTATGAGGATTACAAATAATCATAACGGTTGTTTGTGGATCAGCTAATTTACTTTCCAAGTCATCCCAGTCGATTTCATAAGTCCCATTTTTATAAGTCAATTCACTATTCAAAATGTGACGACCATTATTTGTAATCGTCTTATAAAATGAATTATAATTAGGCTCTTGCAATAAGACATTATCGCCAACGTCAGTCATATGACGCAAAATGGCACCTATTGATGGCATAACGCCAGTACTGAAAACTAGCCATTCAAGCTTTGGCGAAAAATCGTGCTCAGTTCTGTACCAATTGGCCACGGCGCGGTAATATTCATCTGGGACGTATTGATAACCAAAAATGCCACGTTCGACATCCTTGTGCATGGCTTCAATAACTTCGGGAACTGTTTGAATGTCCATGTCAGCAACCCACATTGGCAACTCATTTTCCTCAACATTCCACTTGTTTGAATTGGTATCGCGACGGTCATTTATCTTGTCAAAATCATACTTCATTCATTTCACCTCTTAATCGTATTCATTTCGATATTATCACTAATCAGCAAATTTCGTGAATGTAAGCTTATATATTAAAATAAATATAATATCATTAGAAATGACTCTGTATTTTTAACTTTTGAAATGCCATAATAAAAAGTATTAGATTGGAGTATATTAAATGCCATCACTTTTTCGAAAAAAAGATATCGTTCATGATTTAGAAAACGAACAAACTAGTCTCAATCGAACTCTCAGCGCTAAAGACCTAATCATCATGGGTGTCGGCGTCATAGTTGGTTCAGGAATTTTCATCACGCCAGGTATCATTGCCGCAAATTATGCTGGCCCTGGGGTTATTTTGACTTATTTATTAGCAGCCTTAGTCTGTATCGGCGCTGCTTTTTGTTATTCAGAATTCTCTTCCACTATTCCCTTAGCTGGAAGTGCTTATACTTATTCTTATTCAGTCTATGGCGAAATAATCGCATGGATCGTCGGTTGGTCGTTGATTTCAGAGTACTTATTCGCAGCTTCATCAACAGCTGTCAGTTGGTCAGCTTATTTTCGGAACCTTTTAGCCGGCTTTGGAATTACCTTACCAAAAGTTTTACAGTCAGCTTCTGGAACAGCCGGAAACCCAAGTGGACGCTTTGATTTAGTTGCGTTTATCATCGTTTTGATTGCAACAGTCCTTTTGTTGCAAGGTTTAAATGAATCAATGAAGGTTAATACAATTATGGTTTACGTCAAAATTTTTGTTATCCTGCTCTTCATTGCCGTAACAGTCTTTTACGTTAAGCCTAAGAATTATCAACCATTTTTACCATTTGGCGTTGGTGGAATCGGACGAGGTGCCGCCGTGGCCTTTTATGCCTTTCTAGGTTTTGACGTCGTCTCTTCAGCCAGCGAGGAAGTTAAAAATCCTAAACGAAACATGCCAATAGGAATCATAGCTTCACTCTTAATTGTTGCTATCTTATATGGATTAGTTTCCTTGGTTCTCGTCGGAGCAGTCAATTATAAACAACTTAATGTGGCTGACCCCGTGTCACACGCGCTAAATTTGCTTAATCTTAATTGGGTCTCTGGCATCGTTTCATTAGGTGCCATCATGGGTATGACAACAGTGTTGTTAGTCGTAATTTACGGTGGAACCCGTTTGATCTTTTCACTCAGTCGTGATGGCTTATTGCCACAAAGATTTAAAAATCTCAGTAAACAAGGAGTTCCAATTAGTAGTACCTTTTTAGTTGGCTTGGTTGCAGCTACAGTTGCTGCGGTCGTACCAATTGAAAAAATTACTGAATTAGTCAATATCGGGACGTTATTAGCTTTTGCCGTAACTTCAATTGGTGTTATCTTTTTACGCCATAGCAAAAATACTAAAGACCTTAAACCAGCCTTTCGAGTGCCATTTTATCCTGTTTTTCCATTAGTTTCTTTTGTTGCCTGCATTTACTTAATGACTCAATTGCAGAGTTTCACTTGGAAAATGTACGCTGGCTGGACAATACTAGGATTAATAATTTACTTTGGTTATAGCTTCCGCCACAGTAATGAAAAATCTTAATTAATAAAACTAGTATTTTTAGCCTTCCAATCTTCTAGTTTGATGCAAACCCAAAATGAATAAATACCAAGCGTTACGATGGATAAAGCAAGCCATTTTATCCAGTTGCCAAACAGTCCCATCGCACTTCCAGAAAAGTGCATTCTCTTACCATCGACAACTGTGTGATCAATTTTCCATCCAAATAACAAACATAGGGCCCACGGATACAAGATACCTAGACTGAAAAACGTCATAAGTCCGCAACCGATTCCTAATAAAATTAATTCTATTAAACTTCCATCAAAGAAAGAGTCTCGTCCATATTTCATTTCCATTGAATCAGAATTTGCCGCTAACTCGCTAAAGATCACATTTTCTCGTTCATTCATTTTTCTATCCCCTAATTTTTAATGTAGAGATAGTATACAAGAATTATCTTTTAGAAAATGTACTAAATTCAATTAATTTACTAACATTAATAAGTTAATTAAATGCCGAATATATAAGGTTTTGGACCAAGTTATCAATCAAAATAAAAATTTAAATATCGTTAAAACAAAAAATGCCGATCAAGAATTGATCGACATTTTTTTATTCTTATTTAACTGAATAGTTAGGTGCTTCTTTCGTAATTGTAACGTCATGTGGATGTGATTCTCTTAATCCAGCATTTGAAATTTGAATAAATTGAGCATCTTGTAATTCTGTAAGATTATGTGCTCCAACATATCCCATTCCTGAACGTAAGCCACCAAGCAATTGGTAAATCACATCGCCAACAGCACCTTTGGCTGCAACGCGACCTTCGATACCTTCTGGAACTAACTTGTTTGCTTCGTTAATTCCACTTTGGAAGTAACGATCTGATGAACCGTGAGACATGGCAGCCAAACTACCCATTCCACGGTAAGTCTTGAAACGACGACCTTGATAAATTTCAAATTGACCAGGAGCTTCATCAGTACCGGCCAACATTGAACCAAGCATAACGGCGTTACCACCACCTGCTAGAGCTTTAACAATGTCACCTGAATACTTGATACCACCATCAGCAATAATTGTCTTGCCATATTCATGGGCCACGCTTGCGGCATCATAAACAGCTGTCAATTGAGGAACACCGACACCGGCAACGATTCTAGTTGTACAAATTGAACCAGGTCCAATACCAACTTTAACGACATCAACACCAGCATCGTACAAGGCTTTAGTACCTTCAGCAGTTGCTACGTTTCCGGCAATCAAAGTTGCTTCTGGGAACTTAGCTCTGATTTCACTGATTTTTCTTAAAACACCAGCTGAGTGACCATGAGCTGTATCGATGATAATTGCATCTGCACCTGCATCTAACAATGCTTCAGCACGTTCGAAGGTATCGCTTGTGACACCAACAGCTGCAGCAACGAGCAAACGACCATACTTATCTTTAGCTGCCTTAGGGAACTCTTTAACTTTTTCAATATCTTTAATTGTTACTAAACCACCGAGACGACCGCTCTTATCGATCAATGGCAACTTTTCGATTTTGTGATCTTGAAGGATTTCCTCAGCTTCCTTCAAAGATGTACCAACTGGTGCTGTTATCAAGTCTTCACTCGTCATAACGGTACCAATTTTTACTGAATAATCTGTAATGAAACGTAAATCTCTATTAGTAATGATTCCGACTAATTTTAATTCATCAACGCTTGTAACGATAGGAACGCCACTGATGTGATAAGTTGACATCAACTTTTCAGCTTGGCTAACTTCATCGTCTGCTGTTAAATAAATTGGATCAATGATTACTCCGTTTTCAGAACGCTTAACTTTGGAAACCTCGTCAGCTTGTTGTTCAATACTCATGTTCTTGTGAATTACACCTAGTCCACCTTGACGAGCCATTGCAATGGCCATTGGTGCTTCGGTAACTGTATCCATACTTGCACTCAAAATTGGAGTGTTTAATTTAATATTTTTTGCTAATTGAACTGATAGATCTACCTCATTCGGTAAAACGTGACTCTCCGCTGGTATCAATAAAACATCATCAAACGTGAAGCCCTTTTTATCAAATTTTGTATCCCATGCCGACATGATATTCCTCCTAGTTTGTTTTTACCTGTTGGTAGATAAAATTTATAGACATGATAGCCGATTTTTTTACAATAGTCAATAAAAGTTTGTGAAAATAAAAAGACTTATCCTTTAAGGACAAGCCTATTAATACATTTTTATTGCTACAACCTTGTAATTCCAAAAATCTTTTTTCTCGAGATAAAAATCAAAACTACGCTTCTTCAAACACAATTTATAACGAATTAAATCGTCTTCTTTGGAAATAAAATCATCGACGCGATAAAGCTCTTGATTACTATTGCTTTTTAAATAATCAGCTGTTTTTTCATCAACTGCAATTTGAACTATCTTATCCTTATCCATTAGGGTTGCTCGACAAGCATAGACCATCCTCTTACGAATAAGGTCATTTATAAATAACATAATAATTATTAAAATTATTATGAGCAGCAAAATGCTGCCATAAATTTCCGCAATCACAATCCCCGATAAGTTCATAATAATCAACACTTTTTATATTTTTTTATTCGATATAATAATATCATGACTATATTATTGTTATCAAACATATAGCTTTTTAGTTTTGATTTGGCAGTTTTGAAGCTTCATGGTAAGCTTTTTTACAGACGTTTTAGGGGGGATTTAAATATGAAAAAATTAGTTCGGGATAAAATTCCGGATATTATTTCTGACGATACTCAGTTCGAAGTTCTTTCCAATGAAGATTATCGCGTAATATTACGTACAAAGATAATTGAAGAAGCTAAAGAAGTTCAAACTGCTGCTACACGTGCTAACTTAGTCGAAGAACTCGGGGATTTAGAGGAAGTTATCCGTGCTATTTTAGATGATGCTTCTATTACGTATGAAGAAATGGACAGTCTTAGACAAGCTAAAATCAATCAAAAGGGTAAATTTGCTAAAAAATTTGTTATGATTAAACCTAATGAAGAATCGTAAATCTGTTTATGATTCTTCTTTTTTATCCAGAAATTGAATTTGTACAACAAAACAAAACAGTTTAATATTATCTTATACTTTTACACAGAAAGAAGATTATCATGCAAATTTTGACCTTATTCATCGTGGCATTGGTTGCGGTTGAACATGTCGGCATCGCCTTTTTAGAGATGTTTGCTAAACCTGACATGCAAGCTAAAGCCTTTGATATGCCATTGGACTTTGTTAAATCAGAGCACGCACAAATTGCTCTTGCTAATCAAGGAATTTATAATGGCCTTTTTGGCGTTTTAATAATGTTAATGATCTTATTTTTTACTGGTTCAACTCTAAAAAATTATTCTTATCCTTATGATGCTTTACATCGTTCTTGTGGCCCTTTATGGTGCCTTTACAGCTTCAAAGAAGATTCTCTTTTTACAAGGATTGCCTGCTTTAATCGCTTTGATTTTGGTAGCTGTTTTCTTTAAATAATCCTAAATCTTCTATAATATAAGTAATTTTATAAAGAATGGAAAATACAATGAAAAAAGATTCATTACTAAAGAGTTCACTTTGGATTTCCATTAGTGGAATAATTTCGAGAGTTTTAGCTGTCGTCTATATTATTCCTTGGAATATCTGGATTGGACCCGCTGCCGTTTATGCTGCCAATGCGATGTACGGTAAAGTTTATAATATCTACAATTTATTCTTAATCATCGCAACTGCTGGTATTCCTTCAGCAATTTCAAAAGAAGTTGCAGCACACAATGCTTTAGGCCGATTCGACCAAAGTGAAAAGCTCTTTAAAAAATATACTTTCTACATGACATTAGTTGGTATCGGTTGTGCTGCCGTTATGTTCTTTGGAGCAAAATATGTTGCTATCGTACTAGCGGCAGGCGATATGCGCGTCGTAACGCCTATTAAATATTTGAGTATTGCAATGTTGATTATTCCTGCTTTAGGAATTCTTCGTGGCTATATTCAAGGTTATGCTTTTATTTCATATTCAGCTTTTTCTCAAGTTATTGAACAAATTGCTCGTGTGGCTTACATGCTTTATGCCACTTATACAATTATGATTTTACAAAAGGGTAATTATATTTCTGCTGTTAATCAGTCTACTCTTGCTTCATTTATTGGTGCCACTTTAGCTTACTTATTCTTGCTTTGGATTCGCGTCAAAGTCAGACGTTCAACAACAATTGAAGATATAAAGCCACCAAAAAATGTGGCTCCAGCATCAGATATCAACTTTGGTTCAATGCTAAAGTCAGCTATTCCCTTTTTGCTAGTCGATACAATTATGACCGTTTTGCAATTGTTCGATCAGACTACTTTTACTTGGATTTACCAGCTGATTTTACATGCTAGTCAAAAAACCATCGATAATCTGTATGCGATGTTTGGCTTCCAAGCTAATAAAATCATCATGGTGCTAGTTTCTCTAGCCATTTCAGTCTCTGCTTCAGTTATTCCCGCATTATCAGCGATGGTCAGTCGTAAGGTTGAAAATAAAGAAGTTCAAAACTTCATGCGTAAGATTATGCAATTTACTATCTTTATTATTTTGCCAGCTACATTTGGTGTCATCGCTATCAGTCGCCAACTTTGGACAGCTTTTGTTTTCTATAATCAAAGTATTTTAGGAGCTAAAGTTTTGATTGTTTCTTGTTTTGAAGCTTTCTTCTATTGTTCATTTATGATTTTGGAAAATATCTTGCAAGTAACTAACCACATGAAAAAATCCATGATTTACTTAGCCATTGCCTATTTGATAAAAATTATTTTGCAATTACCAATGACTTTGATGCTTGGCGTTTACGGACCCGTAGTCGCAACGACGATTGCTTTTGTAATTATGAGTTATTTTGACTTTAGATTATTGAATAAACAGTTCCAAATTATCGATAAAGTCTTAGCCAAAAAATTATTCCGCATTTTTATCGACGGTTTAATCATGCTTGTAGTTGTTGGAATTGCTAATTTATTAATTGTCCAAGTGATTTCTGAGGCAACTAAAGTCGGAGCTATCATTGTAATTATTATCTGTGGTATCTTAGGAATCCTTGTCTATGGTTTCTTAAGTTACAAAGATGGTTCTTTAAAAATATTGAAAGAAATTCGCGATACAAAAATATACTAATATGGAAAGAATTAAAAATTATTTAGTTTTTAATTCTTTTTTTATACCATCATTATGCTTTATACTGAATTTAGAAAAGATTGGAGGTCGCTTTTAATGGCATACGATAAGAAATTCATGCGGCTTGCTGCTAATGAAGCTCAAAAAAATGTTGGAACTCAAATTGGCGGACCCTTCGGAACTGTCATCGTCAAAGATGGAACGATTGTGGCCCAAGGTAAAAACAGCGTTTTATCCAATGATGACCCTACTGCCCATGGTGAAATACAGACTATCCGTAAGGCTTGCAAGAAACTCAAAACTCACGATTTGAGTGGTTGCGAATTATATACCAACGCTTACCCCTGTCCTATGTGTTTAGGTGCTATCATTTGGTCAAATATTAAAACTTGTTACTATGGCAATACTCCTGAAGATGCTGATAAAATCGGATTCCGTGACGACGTTATGTATAAATTTTTAGATAGTGGTTCAACAGATAAATCAACTTTAAATTTAGAACAACACGATCGTGACTTAACTATCAAAGCCTTTCAAGATTTTAAAGAAAATGAAAGCAGTACCGTTTACTAATTTTCAATTATTTTTTAAAAACCGTCCAATTCATTAATGAATTGGGACGGTTTTTTTGGTCGTTTCAAGACTGTTATATCGCCTTTAATACGAATTTAGTATAAACTGTATATAAAAATATTTGACGTCAAAAATAAAAAATAGTATCGTATAAAACATTGAAAACGATTACCCGATAAGGAGAGATAAACGTGTTAGTAGGAAGCATTGAAGCAGGTGGAACTAAATTTGTTTGCGCCGTAGGTGATGAGGATTACCGTATTAAGGACAGCATACATTTCCCAACAACAACACCTGAGGAAACAATCCAAAAAGCAATTGACTATTTTAAGAAATTCGACATTGAGGCTTTAGGGATTGCTTCATTTGGACCAATTGAATTAAGAAAGAACTCACCCAAGTATGGTTATATAACGTCAACGCCAAAGCCAGGTTGGAAAGACACAAACTTCATCGGCAAGATGAAAGAAAACTTTGATATACCAATGTTTTGGACAACTGATGTTAACGGTTCAGCTTATGGCGAATACGTTATGTCAACGTTATCTAACGAAAAAATCGATTCATTAGTTTATTACACAATCGGTACTGGTGTAGGTGCTGGTGCTATTTCTAACGGTGACTTTGTTGGAGATGTTGGACATCCAGAAATGGGACACACATTCTTAAAACGTCACCCTGACGACCTAGACTTCAAGGGAATCTGCCCATATCACGGCGATTGTTTAGAAGGATTAGTAGCCGGACCTACATTCGATGCTAGATTAGGCAAACCAGGAAAAGAAGTACCACTAACAGACCACACCTGGGACATCATGGCCTACTACGTAGCCTAAGCAGCTATTCAAGTAACATTGATCCTAAGACCAGACAAAATTGTCTTCGGTGGTGGAGTAGTCAGCGAACCATTCCTAGACAAAGTACGAGCACAATTCAAAGAACTACTAAACGATTATGTAGAAGTACCAGAATTAGATAAGTACATCACAATGCCAGAAATCAAAGACAACGGCTCAGCAACATTAGGTGATTTTGCTTTGGCTATTAGAGAATTGCAGGATTAGAGAAAAAGAGAGTGCAGGTGGGGCGGTCAGCTCACGAGGACTAAGACAATTTCACGAATTGCTCGCGCACCTTGCGAGTGATTTGGGAAATAGGCTTAGCCGCAATGAGTTGCCCCACCGGAACTCGTTTCAGTTAGAGAGTGCAGTGGGGACGGTCAGCTTCCGGAGCCTAAGACAATTTCACGAATTGCTCGCGCACCTTGCGAGTGATTTGGGAAATAGCCTTAGGTGTAGGAAGTTGTCCCCACGGAACTCGTTTCCACTATAAAGCAGCAAAACACCAAAAGCACTAAACGTATAAAACAACAAAAAAGCCCTCAACCAAAGGATAACCTCCAAAAGTTGAGAGCTTTTTTAAAAATAAAATCATCAACCAAGAGAGAATGAAGTGAACCCCATTAATTGGAGTTTATTTTAGGCAATCAGTTGGTCGGAAAGATTCCGGTATTCTACCGGTGTCTTTCCGGCCAATTTTGTCCTTATCCTTTTGTTGTTATAGTAATATACAT
>NZ_VDFP01000049.1 GCF_009600985.1 Companilactobacillus halodurans | reverse complement strand
GTTTTGAATTTTCATCCTGTAAACGTCTAATATGCTCTTTATCTTGCTTACGTTCTTTTCCTGAGTTTAATTCTGTGAATGTTGGTTCTAAACGAGCAGCTAACGCTGATCGTTGTTTAAGTATTTTATAATTATCCTCTGAAATAATTACTTTACCTGTCGCCTCTTTTTCTTTTGAAAACAGACTAGGTTTTTTATACTCATATTCATATTTGTCATTTACAGGCTCATTTAAGACATTTATTAAATTTTGGTACTCTTCTTCCTCTTTTTGTTTTTTTGCTCTTATTTCGTCTAATTTTACTTTCTCATATGCATTTTTCTCTTTATATTCATCTATTTGTGAATCTACAGAACCTAAAATATCTAAATGTCTATCTCGTTCTTGTTTCAAATCCTCGATTTTTTTCGACTCTTTATGCTTTTGATTTTCTATATTTTGAGCTTCTTTCTTTAATTTTGGTAACTTAATTTCTTCCCAATCTTTCAATTCACTTTTCATATTGTCATAGCTTGCTTTTATAGGTTTAATTTCTCTCTTGTAATGGTCTATTAAACGTTGATGGTTTTGAATTTGTTTTTCTGTCCCTTTAAGTGTTTGTCTAGCAAATTCTTTTTCTTTCTCATGGTATTTAGTTTCACTCTTATACTGCTCAACTTGGCGATGCTTTCGCTCTGTTTTATTTTTAGATTCTCCACGTTCTAATCTATATCCTTTATCATTCAAATATTGATTAAATCTGTCTTGAAATTCTGTTAATGATTTTTTATTACCAATTACTTCTTTAGCGCTCAAACGACCATCTTCTGTAATCGGGACAAATCCATAATGCATATGTGGTGTTTTCTCGTCCATATGAACCGTTGCATAAAGCAAATTTTCTTTTCCATACTCATTTTCTAAAAATTGCTTGGAATCTTCAAAAAAGCTCTTTATATCTTCTGTACTCTTAAATTTAAAAAAATCCTCGTCTGATGTAATAACGCCATCAATATGTTTAATAGCATCATTTCGTATTTTTCTTTTACCTGCATAATTCTGTTCTATTTTCTCATCTATTTTTTGATTAAAATCAATATCACTATCATTCACTAAATCATAATTTAAATACGACTTCTCTAAATCTATATCATCATTTTCATAATTTTTATTTTCTCTTTGAACATGTTTTTGGATTCCAGTTGTGTTTGTTTTTGATTTTACTCTTGCAACTCTAATTATAGAATACGACATATAATTGCCCTCCTGTTTCATTGGTTTTCGTGGCCTTTATTTATTAAAGTCTAACACACTAGACTTATTTTATAAGTCGTTAAACCGTGTGCTCTGCGAGGCATGTTTTTGCTTACGCAAAAATTGGACTTCCGAAAACCGGAAGTCCAAAAGTTCAAAACCAAAAAGCCCAGCAACCAAAAATGGTGGTTGCTAATGTTCATAAATTTTTGATCACTCACGTGTATAAAATTTAATTCACTAAGAATCTTTCGAACCTTTAAGCTCTGAAAAATTAAAATCAAAATGTAATCTAATTAAGTCAACATTTAAACTTATGACTTTATTTATGTTTTTCATATTCACTAAACCAAATTGCCCATCACATTTATTTATAAAACGCCTTAATTCTCTTATATTAGTTAATTTATATTTATCTATTATTTTGCAAACACAATCCAGTATATTATCATTCTTCATTTACTATTTCTCCTGTTACACTGTTAATTCTTTGTGCATATCTTGCTCTATATCCACATTGATAATTACCTTCAAACCAAAGTCTAAAACTACTAGCATTAGCACTAATAACATCTTGAACATAATTCATATTATCAACGTCATATTCATCACCATATAATTCCAAGAAAGACATTAAATCTATTACATTTACTATATGTTTTGTTTTAACAATTTGTAACAAAGTGTTTTTCAAACTTCTTTTCTGACTTTCATCTAAAAATACATATCTTTCTATATCAAAATCATTAATAGTATTAATATCTTTTTTATCGTACTTATGTTTATTCTTCTTAATAGCATCTGAACTTTCATGTGTTAAATACTGATAATAGTGTTCTACGCTATCAACAACTTCTATATGCGAAACAGATTCTTTACCTAAAGCGCGTTTAACTTTGTTTCTAACACTCTCAATCGTAACTGGATTTTTAGCTATATATAAAATGTGATAATGCGCTTTTTTATATACTTTATCTCCATTGTTCACAATGTCTTTTTCATTATCATTCATATCTTCAAATTTACGTTCACTTACATCTTTATCATGCAATGGACTAATAGCCATTGGAACCCCTAACTTAATTAAACAATCCTCCCAATCTTCAGGAAGACTTTCTGGATATAAAATAAATGCAAAATTTCTAGCCTTTGTTATTTTTTTAGTCATGTTATATAATTACCTTTGAAAATATAAGCATATGTTCAAGAGCGGTCTTTTGCGAGGACGCTCTTTTTTTATACTCATTTTTCTCCTTTCTTATATTCATCTAAAATCAATGTAAGCATTGCTGATTTACTCAATCCTTTTTCTTTACATAATTCTTCTAAATACTCATAAAAACTATCCGACATAGTAATTGTGAACCTTTTTTTCTCAGTCATTTTTTTCTCCTTTTAAACTAATAAATTTATTAAAAATATAGTATCATAGTTGTGTACTTTTAACAACTTTTAGCACAACATTCGAAAAACGTTGGTAAAATCGCCAACAAACGTTGGTCGTTTTAAATCTCTTATAAGCCTTGGGAGAGTAAAGGCGAAAAGCTATAAAAATAAAATGTTGGCACTCGGCACAATAATGGGGGGTCGTAGTATCCCCCCCCATTACGCCCCGAAATTTGCAGTTCAAAATCATAAAAACCAAAACAAAAAAGACCCAATAAAATATTATTAGGTCTTTTACTTTAATGCTTTATTTAATTATCTAATGCATTATCTTTCTTTCTGTCATTAAATTGTCCTAAACACACTCCAAGTAAAATACCTAGAGGAACACCTAAAGGACCAACTACATTTAAAAAGATAAGACTAAGAAGAAGTGCATAACAAATAGCAGTTGATCTATTCTTAAAAAATTTAAACAAAATAAAACCCCTTTCTTTTTTAGTTTACTAAACATTGTTGCTTTATTCCAATTTCCTTATGGTTTGGAACCTACAGGCTTTATGTGTTGTTGAGTTGGTACTTTCTTGGGATTAATCCCAATTCAAGTCCAACCAACTCGCTAACAAGTTAGCTAACACATAGCCCTTTCCAAACAATAAGTTTTCTCGGCATAATTGCGTGCTTTTGTTATAATATACACATTGAAGGAAAAGTGATGGCTTCTCCCTCAGAAATCATCAATCAATGATTTCTTTGATTAAGGTTAATAAGGCAAGGCGCTTAACAGTAAAAATAATCTGTTAAGCGCCTTATTTTTATCTATCCAAATCAAAACCTTTATCTTTGCCTTTACTACGCATCTTACTATTCTCAAATTGCATACGTTTCACTTCGTTATCTTTTCGTTGGAACATACGTTTATCATTGTCATCAACAGTAACCATTTCTCTGTATTTATCTTTAAAATTACTTTTAACTTTATTATCAATCATATTAATCCCTTTATGATAAACATCTTCCCCAACTGCTTGTTTGATTATTTTACATCCACTTTTCACAAGACTTATATATGATTTATGCTCTCTTATCACTTCATCACGTTCATTTGCTACTTTTTTATTTTGTTTCTTAAGTTTTGAATTTTCATCCTGTAAACGTCTAATATGCTCTTTATCTTGCTTACGTTCTTTTCCTGAGTTTAATTCTGTGAATGTTGGTTCTAAACGAGCAGCTAACGCTGATCGTTGTTTAAGTATTTT
>NZ_VDFP01000048.1 GCF_009600985.1 Companilactobacillus halodurans | reverse complement strand
GAGGTTGGTATCTGAAATCCAATTATTAATGGACAAGATAAAAAATTAATTTGTGATTTTTGTCTTAAAGTATATTTGTGCTTGCTTTTGTTAAGGTAAATACTCTTCATAAGAATGACGATAACATGAATTCTTGCAATTAATATATGTATATATTAATAAAAAATACGTCGTTATTCGATGACTGTTGGTACGATCAATTCGAAGCGGTCTGTCAAATAGGTCAATTCAATTGGCAGTTTAACCGCTGGGTCGCCGTCAATACGTGTCGTCACGGCTTGACCAGTTGCACTCGTAATTCGTGCACTGGTTGCCGTTAGCTGTGTAATGGCCTTGGAGTTTTGCAAGTTCCCCGTTAGTGCGAACCAAATATATGGAATTACTTGCCGCCAGCCAATGTTGTTAAGTAGACTAATATGCATTTTTCCTGGAGCAGACGCGCTATAGACGTGCCCACCGACTGATTTGGTCGTTGTAATCAAACAGAACCATGTTTTTAAGGTGTGGCTTCCTTCGTGTTTGAATTGATATCGAATTGGCAGTGACTTATTGTGACCAATATGGCGAATAGCACGGTAAAGATAGCTTAATTTACCGAATCGCTGCTTCTCAGATTGTCGAACTTCATTGGAAATGTCAGCCAAATTACCGAATGTCAGTGAACTCACGACTGCCCGGCGTTGATTACAAACTAGCATGCCGACTGCTTGGGTCGCCGGCTGAGTACAAATTAGTTCGATGGCCGCTTGGGGGTCAGTTGGTAACTGGTAGCGGGTTGCAAAATTATTAACCGTTCCCATGGGAATAACACCGATACGAATATGTGCTTCAGCTTGGATTAGGGCTGTCATTGCAACGTTCAGTGTGCCATCTCCACCAATAACAATTAGTGCTGACAGTTGAGGAAGTGTTTGCTTAATTAACGCAATTGCCCGGGGGATTCCTGGTGTTGTCAGTAATTGAGACTCAATGCCGTGGTTCGATAGCGCTTGCGCGGTTTGATGGGCGACGGTTGCCGCTTGCCCATTACCCGCTTGTCCGTTATAGAAAATGCCGTAAGTTGTTGCCATGACAATCGCCTCTTGATTAAAAAATTAAGTTTATTCATCGCTTATTTAGTAAGCTTTTGATAGTCTCAGTATATCTTGAACACTAGTTTGACTGGAAATGATATGCATCATTACTGAATTAGTCGGGTCAATGAGCATTTTGATTGCTCAATATAAATATTATAGTTATGATAATTTTAATCACACAATATCGGGATGGAGCGTGTTCACAATGGGATGGATAGGTGTTGCGATATTAGGACTAACAATAGGTATCGTTGCAAATGCGGTAGGCGCACATGGTCGGCGTCAAACGACAATTAATTTAATCGCAGGCTTATTCGGTGTACTTGGTGGCCAGCTGTCTTTTGGATGGTTCGGGCCAACAGTTGCTGGAATGACGTTGTTGCCAGTCGTGAGCGGGGCGATGATACTTATTGTGATCGGAACCGTTTCTGCCCAGGCGCTTCAGCCGCAGTAATTGTGATTAGGCATAAAAGGATTTGTTGAAGTAGCACTTGTTAGCGCTATCAAAAGATGGAGGTGTCCGTAATGGCTAAAATTAAACGACAGACCCCTGGTTTTTGGGGTAAATTGTCACTATTGATTGCAATTGGGCAATTAGGATTGACTGTGTTTCGAGAAGTGCGGCAGTTCAAACACCGCCGCTAAAAAGGGGATGACAGCATGCATTGGTTATGGGTAATGATTGTTGGCGCGGCGGTTGGTGCTTTTGCAGGTGCTATCATGAGCCCCAGTCAATCGCGGGGTTGGATCGGTCACATTATTGCTGGCGTCCTTGGGGCACTCATTGGTGAAGGTGTGCTGGGGCCGATGGGGCCTGAGTTAGCCGGAATGACCGTGATACCAGCCGCAATCGGTGCAATTGCCGTCGTTCTGATAATGATGTTCGTGGTTCAGTGGGCACGGGTTCGACGGTCAAAACACAATTGAACAGTGCCAATTGACAGCCTGGCTGTTACGCTCGGCATCAAAAAATGTTAAACGGTAGATTGCAAATTTAATCCGAATTTTTGAACAAATTGGTCAGCATAACCTGATACGGTGTTTGCCAGTCGAGTATTTTAAGCGGTCGCTGGTTAATTTGGAGTAACGTCGTCGTTAAATCTTGAGCACTAATGTGCTCAAAACGAGTCCCCTTAGGATAAAAATAACGTAAATTCCGATTAAAGCGTTCATTACTACCACGTTCAGCTGGCGTATAAGCATGGCAGTAATAGGTCTTAATACCATATTGTGATTCAAGTGATACTAGCCCACTAAACTCAGTGCCACGGTCCACAGTAAAGCTGTGCACCGGACCATTAAAAGTGGTTAGGAACTTAGTTAGTGCTTCATTAACAGTCGCTGTCGTCCGATCTTTTAACCGGTATGCCCAAAGGAACCGTGATTTTCGATCGATTAAAGTTAATAAAACTGCCTTACTATGCCCACGAGGGCCAACGACTGTATCTAGTTCAAAATCGCCGATGCGATTACGTTGATTAATCATCATGGGACGCTGTTCAATTGATCGCCCCAAAGATTGATTATATTTGGATCGTTGGTCAACGTTACGCCATGTTCAGGTAGATCATTCAAGGAGAAACCAATTCTCCCCTGATTTAGCCAATTATAAATAGATTTAGTAGCTAGTTTAAATTCGTGAGCAATCATTCCTGGTGACCAGCTTAGACGTAAATGGTTGAGAATTTTTTGCTTTAACTCATCGCTCAGCTTAGTTTTCCGACCACATCGTGATCGCTTGTATTCGGCATCTGTTTGTGCTAATTCAGCCTGATAAGGTTGACATCGAGATAATTCATAAGAAATTGTTGACGGTGATCGGTTCAGCCGAACGCCCATTTGGATATTGGACAGCCCTAGTTCACAAAAGGTTTCGATTTTAATTCGTTCGGAATAGGTTATACTAAACAAAAGATCAGCTCCTAAAAGATGGGTTTGTGGTAAACACCATTTTAAAGGAAGCTGATCTTTTTTGTCCGAACAGCGTTCGGATTAATTTTACAATCTACTAATTGCCATAATCAAAAAGTCGTCAAAATTAAAAAAGAACTCGAATCCGCTCATTTGCTGATGCAAAAACAACTGGGCTTTAACCCAAAAACAAAAAAGAATGAACCGAATCGCTTATATCTGTCCAAGCTCGATGTGAAAGCAACCGATGTCTATTTACGCGGTGAAGATAGCCCAAAAGTGTCTCAAACCCTTGCTACAAGCGGAACTGCAAAAAGTGCAGTTAATCTATATAAAGAACCTAAAGAAAAAGATAAAGATAGATACAAGATAGATACTCAAAAGTTAAATTTTTCCACAGCTAACTTTTCACCAGCTGAAATAGAAATCCAAAATCGGGATTTAGTAAAACATGCTGATGAGTTCTTAACGGATTCAGAAAGTGGCTGGGAAGTCTTCTTAGAACCCGAAGCCATTCAGCTGCTCAGTTTTTGGTGCCGCACTCCGCAACAAATGCGGCGCTTCATTGGCATTATATTAAATGCTAAGTACCGAGTTGAGAAAGATCACAAAGATATTGGTGTCATAATCCCACTTGATGATGAGGAACTGAAACCTTTAATGACTAAAGCCTTGAGACGCTACTTTAACGCCCTGAGAAGCAATGAGAAGCACATCAAGAATGTTGAGAACTACTTATACGGCACCATGCAAAACCTATTTGGCGTTTGGTGGAATAAACAAGCGGCTAGAGGATATGTTGCTAAACACCCCGAGGAGCAGAACGCTGACAATGAATGATTTTAAAATCAAACGGCATATAAGCTCATTTAAGCCGTTTTAAGTGTTACATGCATAATTATATTATAGTTGCTTTAAAACCGCTTAGAAGTAAAAATAGGCACCTTGAGTGGCTGAATTGGCGCTTGGTGGAATAAACAAGCGGCTAGAGAATATGCGGCCAAACACCCTAACGATGAGCGTGCTTA
>NZ_VDFP01000047.1 GCF_009600985.1 Companilactobacillus halodurans | reverse complement strand
CGAATTTGATGAACAAAGAGCAGTTAAGAATTATTCTCAGTTGGTTGGTGATATTAGAATTGAAGATGTTGACTATAGTTATGGATATGGGAATAACGTTTTAAATAATATTAATTTAAAAATTGAATCTGGCGAAAAATTAACAATTGTGGGAATGAGTGGCTCTGGTAAATCAACGTTAGTTAAGCTATTAGTTGATTTTTTTAAGCCGAATGTTGGTAAAGTTTATATAAATAATAATGATATTCAAAATGTGGATAAACATACATTGAGGCAATTTGTTAATTATATTCCTCAAAGTCCCTATATTTTTTCTGGGACAATTCTTGAAAATCTTACTCTGGGAAATAGGGACGGGATTACCAATGAGGATATTATTAAAGCTTGTCAAATAGCCATGATTGATCAAGATATTGAAAGAATGCCATTACAATTTAAAACAGTTTTAGATGAAAATGGAAATAAAACATTTACTAAAAGTGGCTTTCCAAGACAGAAGAAAGTTTGGTTAGTTGATTGGGATAAAAAAGAAAAAATAACTGAATGGCGGCACAATTGGGCGGCAAGTGTAAATCAGGCTTTAGAGCAAAAAAATATTCCCGATCGGATCAGCGAAAAATCATTTATCGAGGAGGGAATAGATGATACCCCAATGCAACATGAGGGAATCAATAGTAAGCGGCATGAAAGAAAAGAATTTAACCAACAAGTTAAGAACTATCGCAAGGCCAAAGCCAGTTATAAAAACAACCAAGAAAAAGTAATCAATAGAGGTCATTTAGATAGCCTAAGTAAACACTTATCGTTTAATGAAAAACGGGTAGTTAAAGAGTTAAGCCATGAACTGAAAACTTATATCAGTTTGGAGAACTTAGATGATAAACGGCGCATGCTATTTAATTGGAAAAACAGTACCTTAATTAAGCACGCTGTTGGTGAAGATGTCACTAAGCAATTATTGACGATTAACCAACAAGAAAGTTCACTAAAAAAAGCAGATGAACTCTTAAATAAAGTAGTTGATCGCACGACTAAAAAGCTTTATCCGGAACTTAATTTTGAACAGACAACCGCAGCTGAACGACGGGAACTGATTAAAGAAACTAATAGTGAACAAACGATTTTCAAAGGCAGTGAATTAAACGAACGTTTAATGAATATTCGAAACGACTTATTAACCCAGCAATTATTGACGTTTACCAAGCGGCCATATACCAGCTGGCAGTTAGTTAATCAGCAGGCCCAAACAATTGAGAAGCAATTAACCACGGTACTAGCCAAACATGGTCACCAGTTAGACGATTTGAAGCATACTGATCGGGGCATGCTAGCCGTTTATCAACCTAACGAACTCGAATTCATTTCTAAAGCGGTCAAAGATTTACGGGTCATGCGGGAAGTTAAAGCCGTGGTGCAAACCCAATACGACAGCATTCTAACAACTGCTTTTCCGGACAGTGACCTCGATAAGCTAGAGACGATTGACAAGGAGCAAATCTATACCGCTGTGGTTTACTATGACCCAGAATTAAAGCCATTAAGCGCCAATGATTTTAGTCAATTGCAACAGCAGCCACCGGTAGTCTTTACTAGTCAGCAACACCAAGCTGGTTTGAATTACCTGTTAGGTAAAATGGAATTAAAAGATATTCAGAACTACCGATTACAACGGGTCTTAAAACATGATGGCACTCGGCAACTGTTTATCGGCGAATGTGGCCAAGATCCTAAGTTGGATCACAAACAAATTGAAATGGTGCAAACCCGTTTGAAACAACAGACAATGCGCTTTGATCAATATAAGCAGACTCAAGTTAAAGACTATCGGGCCATTAATTACCACCCAACTAGCCCGAAAAATTACCTGATGAATATTTTGGACGAAGCCTTAATGACCATTTTATATGCGAAAAATACGGACTATCTAAGAAAACAGAAACTACGTGGACTAAAGGAGACCGAGTGGGAAATGACGAAAAAGCAACGGCAACACCAAACTCGAAACCGGCATGAAGATGGGGGCAGGCACTTGTAACCTAAATGTAAAAAAATAAATGGTGTAAGTTACACCTTTTGATGTTAAATTATGACTAAATTAAGAAAGGAGAACTTACATGTGACAGGCAATCAGGAATGGTACAGCGTAACGCAAGCTAATCACAAGCTGGGGCGTGGCCGAAATTATGTCAGCAACTGGATCAAACGACATCCAGAGTTTCCTGATCAATTTTTGCTTGGTTCAGGTACCAATAAATTAATATCTGATGAAGGGATAGAGTGGGTTAAAAATCACATAAAAAAAGAGGGCGTCCTCGTCAGCAGTAGAGTTGCTAACGGGGATCAGCACCTAGAACCGCAACTTCTAGGTGTCACCCTCCTAATAATCCATTTTACCGGGCGGGTTAGGGGAAAGCTAGTTGTTTAGCGTCCCTAACGCGCTTTTTTTGAGGAGGTGATTTAATGAAAGTAGAAAGCTGGCAAGGCATTAATGGCAAGTTACTACATGATGACCAAAAGGCGATTGTGGTTGATGACGACCAAGCACTAACTGACCAGAAGCAGCTACAAGCAATTTTAGACCAAGACGGCCAGCCAATCGATGAAGTTCGCCGAGCAATGATTAAGAAGGCCGTTAAACGTCAGCTAAAAATGCCGCCATTAAAACTTAGGGGCTGGTTTAATCGCCATCAAGACAGTCAAAATGCTAAAAAGGCCGAAAAATTGGTAAGTGATAAACCGATTCATCAATATAAGCAGATCAAAAATGAAATGACCTTTTTTGGTGAGAGTTTCCTGGAAGGTTTCTTAGGTTTCTATGGCTTAGAAGTTGATAACGCCTTAGACCGTTACGAACATAATTTGCATGTCTTAGAGACCCAAGAATTAGGCCAGTCAGAAAAAGAGTATTACTTAGCCACGAGTGAAAACGGCCGCGTCAAATTAGCCACCGATCCATTACCAAGCCAGCAAATTGCCGAGGAACAAATGAACAAGTTCTATCAGCGTGAGCCAGAAGAAACGCAGGCAGAACAAATTCAATTAAGAACATCAGAAGACGATAGGAAGGAGGAATAACATGAAGTTCAGCAAAGTAAAAGCGTTAGCAACTACTGGAGCTACTGCAATCTATTTGGGCTTGATGAACGCCCAGGTTGTTTTGGCGGCGGACGGTGGCGAAGTTAGAAGCAAGCTAACCAGCGCTGGTAAGACGATCCAAGGTATTTTAACTGGCTTGGTCGTTTTAGTCGGGATTTGTGTCGCGCTATTTATTATTATCAAAAGAATGCCTGACGCAGACGATCCGCGAGAGAAATCAGAGGTTTATCACGCGGTTGGTCGGGTGGCTGGTTTAGTGGCCCTAGCGGCAGCGATTATCTGGCTATTACCTTGGGTTTACAGCCTATTCACTTAATTTAAAAAGGAGCCTGCCAAATGAAGAAAGGAAAAGAATTTATCTTCCCAGAGAACGTAGATAAAGATTACGGGATCTGGAAAGACTACACCTTGAAGGATTTTGGCTATGCGGCGCTGGCAGGACTAGTGGGCTTAATTTTTATTGCGATCCCACCCTATGGTCTGATCTTAGTCCTGATAAAAATAGTGATTGTTGTCTTAGCCATGACGATTGTCATGGCTATTTTAACAATTAGGCCAGTTGCGGCGCGAAAGAATATTAAAGTGCGGGATAACTTTAAGTTGAAACGCCGCTATGCCAATGGTCAGAAACTGTTTTATTTAAAACCGAAGAAGCGAGGTGAACTAAATGCGTTTGAAGAAGAACAAAACCGCCAATAAATCAGCCAGGCTAGATTGGGATTACCAACCGCCTAAAATCAATGGTGGCAAAGAAACCATTGATGACATGAGCTTGGTGGTGGGTATGTATGGTAATTACGAAGTTACCAAAACGGGTAATCTCGTTGGCATTTTGGAAGTTAGTGGGATCAACCTTGATCTACTTAATGAAACCGAACAGCAAGACGTCTTTGAGGACTATGGCGCCTTTCTCATGAGTACGTTAGGCGAAGGGGTTGATGACACCTTACAGTTCTTAGAGCCGACAATTCCCGTCAATATGACA
>NZ_VDFP01000046.1 GCF_009600985.1 Companilactobacillus halodurans | reverse complement strand
TGTCGAATGGTCGGCTTAATAGCTCACGCTATGCCGACATTCGTCTGCAAGTTTAGTTAAGGGTTCTTCTCAACTTCAATAAATTTTCTCGGCATAAATGCGTTTCCTAATCTTTTTTAGAACGATTAATCAAAAAATAACCTAAAAGACCACAAGCCAAAATAAATAAAAATATAAGCATTTTCTATCTCCTTTTTAGCAAACTTTATCACATTACTTTTTAATCGTGAAACCTTGCTCTAATCCATTCATACAAGCCAATAAATAGTCCTATAGCAAATATATAAGGTAAACCATAAGCAATATACCAAACAAATGTCATAAAGCCCTCAGACGCTCTTATTTTGCTCGCTATGGCTTTCTGTAATACATCTACATGCAAGAAACTCATAAAATCACTGCCTATGGTCATAATTAAAGCAAATAACATAAAGACTAACAACATAGCCCCAATACCTGTAAATAACTGTTTCTGCCTTTTTTGATAGTGTTCATGTGATGCTCTCACTTTACGTAACATTTCTTCGTTTTCATCTTGAACTTTACGAATATCTTGTCGTAGTTCTGATTGAATATCTTCTGTATTCACTTTTTTTAAATTATCTTGAAGTAATCTCACAAAATCATTATGTGTTTTTATGCTATTATCTCGAAAGTCCTTCATCGTCTCTTTCAATTTTGATGTGATTGCTTCTTGTTCTTTCTCTCTCGTTTTCTGACTCTCTTGTATCTCTCCCAAATACTTTACTATTAGCTTGTTTTGTCTTTTGAGTTCGTTCAATTCTTCGTTTTTCAAGTTGTTTTGTGTGCTGCTCGACTGCGTCCCAGTTGACCTTGAATCCGTCTGCATATTTGGGTTCTCTTTGTTGTTCTTGATGTCTTTCATGCTCATAGTCAATCGCCCCTTTTTCATAATCTGAACCTAGCGTTCTTCCACGCACCCATTTATTTGCATTTTCAGGCTTATATGAGATTGTTTCGCCACGAAGCTTAACTTTTACCCCTTTTTCTTCTAAATGCTCTGAAAACGTCTCTAAATTGCTTGTATGTTCTTTTGCATTTTCAATCAATTCACGTAATTCATCTTTCCAAGAATATTCTTCTTTATCAAAAACAATAGCTTTTTCTGCCTGAGTGTAGCGAATTTTTGCCTGTCTGTTTGGAATTGATAGATTATGTGAAATACATATTTCATCATTTGCTCTTTTAACTAATTCACGTTGTTTTTTATTACTTTGATATTTCTTTCCAGTTTCTAGATCAACTGAATTAATCACAATATGATTATGATAATGGTCTTTATCTGTATGCGTATAAACAGCTACTTGATGGTTAGGTGCTATTTCTTCTGCAAGTTCTAAGCCAAGTTGATTACATTGTTCAGGTGTTACTTCGCCAGGTTTAAAAGACTGAATAACCGTATGTGCTTGAATCCCATCTTCTTTACCATATAAGGCTCTTGTTTGTTTGAAAGCCGATTTCGCATAATCTACATCACAATTCAAACCACTTTTTTCTTTTGCACGTTTCTCTGCGTAATTGATTGCTCGACTTGCTGATTTGGTATTACCTAATTTAGTTGTTGCCATTTTCATCACTACTTGTTGGTTTAGGTGCAATGATATCTCTTGAAACTCCAACAACAATTAAAATACCAATAAAAATAAGTGACCATTTTGCATTTCCGTAATCTGTGAATAATACAAAAGCACCATATCCTAAAACCAAAACAACTAAAATAATGTTAAATATAATTCTTAATTTATCTTTTGCCATATCTCATCAAACCTTTCACGTACTGCATTGATATTATATTCCAAGCCTTCATAATTCGGGGCTTCATGTTGATGTTGATTGCAATATTTAGCAATCTGATTTACATTCGCACCCAACTTACTTAAATCTTTGGCAATCGATTGTCGCGTCTCTTTATCAAATTTGGGCGCTACCAATCGACTCCCATGTGCCTTTTTCTTAACGAAATTCGGCACACTCATATTCAAAGTTTCGGCTGATGACCTTAACTTTTCATATTCGGATTCGCTCACTCTGAAACTAATTTGTTTTGGCTCTTTGCGGTTGGGTTTTCGGTTTTCCCCAACAGGCAAATCGCTAGCCAAATTATTATCATGTTCACTCATTCAATCCCACCACGTTTCTTCGAAATATATGACTTTCTATATTTGTAGATTATATGATAATCAACAAAATTCCAAGTGATATTGTGGTTTAGCAAGCGTCGTATATTCTAGCCACTTCGTTCTGAATATACCGGCTTGATGGGAATATTCCCATACCCTTTATGTTTTTGCTAACGCAAAAAATGAGTGGCAAAATGCTAGCCACTCATAGTTCAAAACCAAATTCAAAATCAAAATCTCTGCAACCAAAAATGTGGTTGCTATACGTTCATAAATTTTATGATCACTTGCGTGTATAAAATTTAATTCACTAAGTTCAAAGTCAAAATCAATCTGGATATTCTGTATGAATTTTTAATCCATAAATCTCATACAGAATATCACTAGTATAAACATTTATTTCTTGGATTAGCATTTTAATATTAAAATCATTATCTTCAATATCTTTCTCTAAATCTTTTAACTCAAGTGAATGTTTCTCTATACTTTCAATAAATTTTGATAAGCGTTCTTTTGTTTCTTGTTCCATAAAATCGTCTCCCCTAACCAAAAATTCAAATGCTTCTGTAACTGATTTTCATTTTCCTTTAAGGTCAATTTCATTAATTCAGTTAAATCAATTGGCGATATATTTTGCATTAGTTTACGCATTTTGTATTTTCTTCTACGTTCTAATTTTCCCCACTCATTCTCATCAAACAACAACGCCATAATTGTGTGGCGTTCTGTAGCTTTTTCAATTGTTGTATAATCAGGTTTCAATATATGCAAATCGTCAAAACACCCATTCCACATATCAACCATATTTCGTTTTAGTTCAATTTCTACACGCCATAAATGTTCAGACATAACATCAACATCTGCATTGTCTTTACGCTCTTTTTTCTTGTTATAAATTCTGATAAATCTATCACTATCACGAGAACCAAAGTACTTTGTTTCTGCAATGCCACTTGTTCCGTAAAAAACGGTTTTTTTCAACGCTTTATCTGACATAGCATAGTAATCGCTCAAATCATCTTCAAAATCAAAAGCTAAATCTAATCTCGTAAAACCGTCATCTTCCATGTAGTCGATAATATTTTGTTTTAACCAAATCATTTCTTCATGTGAAAGTTTATTTGGATTAAATTCGACACGCATATTACGTCTATCCCAAGTATCTGCTTTTACTTTGTCATATTCGATATAAACTTTTTCTTGTAATGCTTTAGCTTTAAATTTTGTTTGAAGCATATCCCAAAGTCGTATTTGTGGTTCTAGACTCATAAATTCAGATAGCTTTTTAGCATTGTTTTTGTTCAAATTCCCAACGATTGTCATCGCATCAAAACTTAATTTTGGGTGGGGGGTGTCATCAATATGTACACCTAACCGGCTATTAGAGTAGCCGGTTTTAGAAAAATTGTCTAAATCGTGATTTTCTAAGTGATTTGTATGATTATTTTTACTCATAAAAAATCGACTCCTTAATTTAAGAAGTCGCTCACCCGAATATATATCTTGAAGAATAAACTTATATCGTTTAATATCTAGATATACAAAATATAAAAAAACAACTTAGTGTTTTTTCTTTGGGTAAGTCGCATTCACAAACTTTGGACGGGGCGTGAGCGACTTCTTTTTATTTGTTTATTAATATAACACTATCAAAAGACTTGGTCTAATCAGATCAGGTCTTTTTCTGTTTTAAAACCTTAGCAACTAAATATACTGCATTTACTCCAGTGATTATTGCTAATATAACTGATACAGTTAAACTTTCTAATCGCATAGTTAATATTAAAAGCATGCAAAGAATAACGTTTAAAACTGTTGATATAAGCAATCCCTTATCTAAATTATTACTCATCTTCTTCAACTCCTTTTATTGCTTTATTCCAATTGCTTTATTGACGTTGAGCCTCGGAACCCTTAACAATCCCAAAACTTGTCGAATGGTCGGCTTAATAGCTCACGCTATGCCGACATTCGTC
>NZ_VDFP01000045.1 GCF_009600985.1 Companilactobacillus halodurans | reverse complement strand
GCGATCTATTAGGAATTAATTATCTAGGTACTCATACGATGCGCAAAACTGGGGCTTATCGCGTTTATACGCAATCCAATTACAATATTGGCCTAGTCATGCACTTACTAAATCATTCAAGTGAAGCCATGACTTTAGCTTATTTAGGCTTGGATCAAGCAAGTACAGAAAACATGTTGAACCAAATTGATTTTGGGTAAATTAGTTTGATTTTGTTGTCACCAACGGCGACTTCTGATACAGGTCTCTAATGGGTCTAGCACAACATAGAATAAATTCTATGTATAAGTGCGCATTGACCTTGTTTAACTCGGTCTTATTATAACCATAAAATCAATTTTTGCCGTTGTTAAATGGAATGTATTCTTAATTTAATTTATGCTTACACTTAACTGATTTTGTTATGCTTTAAATGCTAAAAATTGTTGTATATCCCGCTGCTTTCAACCAAATTTTTTTAATTGCTTTGTGCAGAGAATCTTCATAAGCCTGGCAACAAAATTTGAATAGCTAACTGTAAGAACTGCGTATCTAAACTGAAATCATTATTTTAATGTTAGGAGTAATTAAGCTGGACGAAAAGAAAGTATTAAAACCCATTGATGAAATGCTTGCTGATCCTTGGCAAGTTGATATTCAAGAATTGTTTGAAGCTTCTGTCAATGAACCTGATGAGATCAAAAGGAACTTGTATGATTCCTTATACACTTATGTTTTGCAAAAAAGACAATAAGATATTATTAATCGTCCTGGCTTCGTTATTTAGCCCTCTAAAAGCCTGCTGAGGGCTTTTTGTTTTTGCTTTGATATAAATGTATATGAACGGTCTTAAAATCGCTAGAAACGAAAAATAAGACCCTTAAAAACGAACATAGCAGCTAAATTCTTGTTAAGATTCAGAAAAACTGACTGTTTGCTGTCAATGGTAGCGGACGAGCAAAGCGTGGGAGCATAAGGAATTGACAGCTCTAAACCGGTCTTAACACTGAATTGGCGAAAGCCAAAGTTTCTACAAAAACTTTGCTTTCCTGCCTAACGGCGAGTGAAAAACGGTCAAGCTGGTTCAGCTTGGACGGGGTGCGGGGCGTCAGCGCCCGTATAAATGTGGCTTGCCACACCTTTTTAGGCAACGAACAGCGTGAGGCGCAAGGAGCATAGCGACTGGAGTTTAATGTGAGCTGGTTTTGGCTCACTCCTTTGTGTTTTTTTGTTTTAGGTTTGGATCTCGTACAGTGGTGCCTCTTATATACCTCTTTTATAAACCTCTTTTAAACCTCTTTTAGACCCCTCTTGAACCTTACTCTCCCAAGGCTCACAGAAGTTTATCAAGTAGGTTTTGTCTGTTTATCAAGTAGGTTTTGTCTGTTTATCAAGTAGGTTTTGTCTGTTTATCAAGTAGGTTTTGTCTGTTTATCAAGTAGAGTTATAAAGTTGACTACTTGATAAACATAATCTAAAATTAATTTGTAATCATTAGGAGGTACAGCATGGGAAATGAAATTATTAAATATGATCCAGAGTTAAATACCATTCCACTTCGAAAATTTACTCCAGTTGAAATGAATTTATTTTTTTCGATTATTTCTCGTATGCGTGATAAGGGAGATCAGACAGTTCGTTTTACTTTTGATCAATTAAAAGAGTTAAGTGCTTATAAACCTACTGCAAATAACCGTTTTGAAGATGACATTCAGAGAACTTATGAAAAAATGATGGGATTACATTTTGGTAGACGAAGTAAAAGCGGCTTAAATCGAGAATTTTTTGTTATGTTTACCGAATTTGAAATTAAAGGCGAAGCTGAAATACCTTACGTTGATATCCGAGTTTATCCTAAAGCCTTACACTTACTAAACGATTTAGAAAGTTGGGTTCGTTATGCGTTGGCAGAGTTTAGAGATTTAAAAAGTAGTTACGCAAAAACAATGTTTCGGTTACTAAAACAGTTCAGAACCACTGGATATGCTTATTTTTCTAAAGAAGACTTTTTTGAATTACTAGATATGCCCAAAAGTTACTGGAATAGTCCCTCTAACGTCGATAAATTTGTTATAAAACCCATTAAAGAAGAATTAACTCCTTTGTTTAGAGGATTAACGGTTAGAAAAAAATATGGTAAAGGGCGTGGGAAACCAGTGATTGGCTATTCATTTACCTGGAAACCCGAAAAGAAAGATGCCAATGATTTCTCACAAGGCCAATTACAAGATGAGCGTCAAAAGCTTTTTAATATTCAGCATAATGGTGAATTAACAGAGCAGGAAAAATGGCGCGCCATTGACAAGGTTAAGGGGTTAACTTTAGGCTCTACTGAGAAACAAGCATTGGCTGATAAACAGGCCGAGCACGATAAAAAAATAAGAGATCAAGCAAGACAAGAAGCACTTGCTGAACTCCGAAAGGGGTTTGGAAATCATGCCTAAAACTATTAGAGAACTTGCTGACGAATTTGGTGTATCAAAACAAGCCATTAGGGAAAAAACTAGATGCAAACTTTAGTTGTTGTTAATTCGGGATATTTACTGTTAAAGCAACATTCATTGGTGGCAACAACCAGAACCAAATCAATTATAGTTTAGCTTGAAGATTGATACCTAGTTTAAAAAACGACAATAACACCAATCGACAACCAAGTTTAAGCTTTGCTTGTCGATTGGTGTTATTGTCGTTTTTAACTTATGACTTATGTACGCCATTAATTGCTAAAACTATGTATGATCATTTGTCCAATGCTCAATAGAAGTTATTCCAAAACAGTCGCCATATGCCGTTTGTTGAACACCACGATGAATACATTAACTTGCTAAGTTCATGGTTAATCGAACATTAAATAATTTTTCTAAAATAAAAAAACAGGACACAGAAAGTAGTTTTTATGTTCTGTTTTTTTATTGTCATAACTCTTATTACTGATCAATTGCTGCTCTAATTTCCATCCTCAATTCAAAACCACTAAGCTCAGTTATACCATTATTAGTCTAAATTAGCTTATACCTTTGTATTTTTTCTCAGATCCAGACGGATGTTTTATTCCTAAAATTTAGTTTTTCCTAAATTAATACTTTCGCAGGAGCTTTACGTGAAAAATATACAATATAAAGCTATAATGGATTTTGAATAGTGATAATAGAAAGGAGCATTTTATATGTATCATTCAAATGGAAACTACGAAGCTCTAGTACATGCACGTAAACCTAAAGGCGTCGACCAAAAATCTGCCTATATCGTTGGCGGCGGTTTAGCGGGTTTAGCAGCTGGCGTTTTCCTTGTTCGTGACGCACAAATGCCAGGTAAGCACATCCACATCTTAGAAGAATTACCAGTTGCAGGCGGTTCTTTAGACGGCACAAAGAAACCTGTCATTGGATTTGTTACTCGCGGAGGCCGTGAAATGGAAAACCACTTTGAATGTATGTGGGATATGTATAGCTCGATTCCTTCATTAGAGATTCCAGGTGCTTCATACCTCGATGAATACTACTGGTTGGATAAAGATGACCCCAATTCCTCGAATTGTCGCATGATTCATTCACGTGGTAATGAAGTTCCAGATGATGGGCAGTATACCTTAGGTAAAACTTCTAAAGAAATCGTCAAACTAATCATGACACCTGAAGATAGTTTGGGCAAAAAAACCATCGAAGAATACTTTTCGGATGAATTCTTTACCAGCAATTTTTGGTATTATTGGTCGACCATGTTTGCTTTCGAAAAATGGCATTCAGTTGTTGAAATGCGTCGTTACTGCATGCGTTTTATTCATCACATTGATGGTCTACCTGATTTTACCGCTTTAAAGTTCAACAAATATAATCAGTATGAATCAATGACTTTACCGCTCGTAAATTATCTTGAAAAACATGGCGTGGATTTTCAATTTAATACAATCGTTAACAATGTGATCGTCAATACTAACAATGGTGAAAAACATGCGCAAAAATTATTACTGACCGTTGATGATACTCCACAAGAAATTCAATTAACTGATAATGATATCGTCTTTGTTACAAACGGTTCTATTACGGAAAGTTCAACTTACGGTGATCACCATACTCCTGCACCAACAACATCAAAACCTGGTCCAAGTTGGGAATTGTGGGAAAACTTAGCAGAACAATCTGCTGATTTCGGTCATCCGAAAGTCTTTTACAAGAATCTTCCAAAGAAGTCTTGGTACATTTCAGCAACTGCTACTGTCAAAAACCCTGCAGTGGAACCCTACATTGAACGTTTAACAAAACGAGACCTTCATGATGGTAAAGTCAATACCGGCGGGATCATCACGATCAAAGATTCGAATTGGATGATGAGCTTTTGCGTTCACCGGCAACCGCATTTTAAATCGCAAAATGAAAATGAGACTATCGTATGGATCTATGGCTTGTATTCCAATACACAAGGAAACTATATCAAGAAAAACATTGAAGATTGCACTGGTGAAGAGATCACGGAGGAATGGCTTTACCACCTGGGTGTTCCAGAAGCCTTAATCAGTAAACTTGCTCAACAAGACTCAATCAACACTAACCCTGTTTATATGCCATTTATCACTTCATATTTTATGCCGCGAGTTAAAGGAGACCGTCCAGATATTGTTCCAACAGGTTCAAAGAATTTGGCCTTCATTGGCAACTTTGCTGAATCTCCGACACGTGACACAGTTTTTACGACAGAATATTCCATTAGGACAGCCATGGAGTCAGTGTATACTTTGTTAAATGTTGAACGCGGCGTACCTGAAGTTTTCAACTCCATCTACGATATCCGCGAGCTTCTCAAATCAATGTATTATTTGAACGACAAACAAAAATTAACTGACAGCGAACTGCCAATTCCTGGTTTTATTGAGCATCAAGGTCTCAAGAAAGTTAAAGGGACTTGGCTCGGAGAACTACTTGAAAATGCAAAACTAATTTAACAACTTTCCACATTTAAGCACGATCTCTCGTGATAATTAGAACCACTCTTAATTAGCGAGGGATTTTTTGGTTCTTTATCAAGTGGTACTGATGAAATAAATTATTAAACTTGAAAAGTATTTGGTCTAGCTTAGTTAAGCTGCTTGTTCCTGAATGGAGCGGGCAGCTTTTTTTAGTGCGCTGTGAAAATTCAAACTGACATAGCTATTCTTTAATTCAACCAGGATACGTAGTCGAAAATTCTCAAAGTTT
>NZ_VDFP01000044.1 GCF_009600985.1 Companilactobacillus halodurans | reverse complement strand
TGTTTATAATTCCCAAATAATCCTTTAAGGAATCGTATATTTATCTTTAATGCTTTCGATATCCAATTCTTCACTAAGAATATTGTAAGTTGTAAAATAACTCACGAAACTATCATTAGTAGCTTTATGCATCCCATATGTTATTAATCTTACAGCATTAGATACAATTTCTTTAAATTCTTCTGCGTCTCTTTCTTTATAACTTTTCCCTTCGTGTACTATTTTGTTTCTCATTGGATAATAATCATCTTTATACTTTGATACGCAATTAATGATTTCTTCTTTATATTCTAAATTTAATTTCTCAATTATTTTCAAAAGATGATCATTTATAATGTTTTTATAACCACAATCCAGGATATCTTTAATTTTTTCAGAATCTAATAATTTATTTATTTCATAATATTTCTTTACAAAATCTGAAATAAATATCTCAAAAGACGTTTGTATGTATACAATAGAATCATTATATTCTGAAAGGAAAAATGCTCTTTCCCCCTTTCTCATTATAAGTGCATACCGTTCACTTGGATGTGATAAATATAAGTTATAATTCAAAATAACATTTTTTAGTTCTGAATAACTTAAAGTTGATTTTTGATCATTTTCTACCTTACTTAGAGGATTTATAAGAAAAGTTGATGATTGTATAACATTACCGTTATTTTCGTATATGATATAAGTTGGTATAGTTAAAATACTTCTTAATGTTAAGACAAATATATTATGATATTGATGTTTCATTATTATAATATTAATAAAATTATTCAATACCTTTATTTGCTCATCAAATAATTTTGAAAATGCTTCTTTTTTCCTTCCCTCTCTTGATTCTTTCATTTTTTTGTAATTCTTCTTAGTGATAATAGAGGTGCATTCTACAAACGTATAGTTTTTTTCATTCATTAATATCTCTTTTGATACGTCTAATTCTTTATGAGTAAATGTTATTAAAACAGATTTATGAGTATTTACTTTAAAAATAATTCTTTCTCCGTTTTTAACTGGCACTCTATAAGGCAATAAATATCTAAAACTTATTAGTTTAGAGTTACCATTTAATTCATTTATTTCTTTATATATTCCATTTTTTAGTGTTATAAATTCATTCGTTATTCTACCATAATCAGACATCTTTATAACTCTCCTTTTTAACTTGATGAATGGCTTGAATCAACTCCCGATCACTTTGAACATCATGCAGATTAATATAAAAATGGTCATCTTCAATATAACTCGCAAATCGTTTAAACATGTTGGCGTAATACGCATTAGATTGAGCTTGCGATTTTAAATTTTCAACATCTTCATTCGTATCAATCGTCATTTGGCTCGAAGGCAACTCAACAACCGTTGGCTTAATCCGATTCCCTAAAGCGACTAATCGTGTATAAGCTGTGGGATTTAAATTTCTGATTTCAGCTAACTGTTTCACTTTTTCATATTCGGCTTCTGTTAAATTAATATTAATCGTTTTGGCTTTCTTTTGATTTTGACTTGGCATTTTGACTCCACCTTTAACTAAGTAAATACTCATAAAATATATAGTGTTTTTAATGAGTGATTGCTTAGTTAACATTTTAACATAGGTGGAATGATTGGGTGAGTAATTACTAATAAAATATCAATGATTTTTATTTGAGTAATTACTCATGATTCAACGCGCACATTTTTGCGCGTGATACTAAGCAAATACTCATAGGTATTTGCTATTTTTTCGCAGAAAAAATCCAAGGGGGCTTGGGGGAATGCCACCAACAAGCTGGATATATGGGTACCATATACGTAGCTTGCCAAACTCCTTTAATCGATGTACGATAAGGTTATCAAGGGTGACATTCATTGTTGGTAAAACAATTAGCGTCAGTCATTGAATAGCCGGTATTTTAAAGTTGTTCTATCTGATCAACTTTAAACATATATCGTATTTTGTGATGATCCTCGACGTCACATTTTTGACGGCGCATCACAAACGATCGATTAAGAAAGGAGTGCGCTTTTTGACCACGGATTATAGACGCGAAAGCAAGCAAATTAAGTTTAGAGTCACGCCCGAAGAATATGAACGTTTAGAAGCTATGGCAGAGACGCTTAATATATCAGTTCCCATGCTTGCGAAACAGGCGACGCAGAAAAAACGAATTAAACAACCACGTATCGACCGACAAGGCGCCTTAGAAATTGCGAAAGAATTAAGAGCGATTGGGACGAACTTAAATCAATTAACCAAAGCCGTACATACAAGTCATATCGATGAAACACTAGCTAAAAAGTTATTACGGAAACTAGAAATGCTGCGTAAAGGATTGAGATATTTATGGCAACGATTAAATTAGGTTCGACAAAAGCAATGAACGCCCTCATCGCGTATGCCGAAAACGAAGAAAAAGCCGAAAAGAAAAGTGGGCTCAACTGTGATGTCGATTACGTCAAAGAACAGATGAAAACCACACGATTATTATTTGGCAAAGATAACGGCCGTCAAGGTTACCATGTGATTCAGTCCTTTGACCCTAAAGATAACGTCACACCAGAACAAGCCAATGACATCGGTCGCATATTAGCGGAACAAGTCGCACCGGGTCATGAAGTTGCGATTTATACCCATACAGACCAAAACCACCTTCATAATCATATTTGTATTAATAGCGTGAATATGGAGACAGGTAAAAAGTTTGTGAATAATCGCCAAAAACTCTACGAGATACGCACTCAAAGTGATACCCTTTGCCAACAACATGAATTGAGTATCGTCAAAGAGAAAACAGCTGACATACGATACACCCAGGCCGAACAAAATATCATTGATAAATCGGATAATGATAAAGTTTCATGGAAAAACCAAGTAAGAATGGCAATTGAAGCAACCAAAGACAATGCGACCAATTTTGATGAATTTAATGGATTATTGAAACCTCAAGGCGTTGAAATCGCACGTACCACTGAAAAAACAATTACTTATAAACACCTAGCAGAAGATAAGAAAGTACGTGGTAGTAAATTAGGTCATGCTTACGATAAGGAGGAGGTACTCAATGCCTTTGGAACCGAGAAACGAAAACGAGAACACGAAAGCAATCAAAAAGAAACTCAGTCAGATCGAAACGCAACTCAAGCAGATTGTCGAAGATTTGAAGCAAGAACCCAACAACTTGAACAACAACAACGCGCTCAAGAACGTGCTGAATCAGCAAGATTGGCTCATGAAAAATCTCGAGCAGCTCGAATTGAACGAGAACGCGAGGAACAAGCAAAACGAAAATCTCAAGAACGAACTCGAGGCTTCGATCTCGACCTTTAACCAAGCAACGGAAGACACTCGAGTAAAATATATCAGTGTAGCCAATAGTTATTTAAAAAAACTCAATACAGATAACCAACAACAAGACTTTAAACAGGCTTTAGACACCAAATTTAAAGCGATAGATAATCAAACCAACCAATTGATTCAAACATTAAAAGAACGCAATGAGCAAGCTGAAAATGAAATACAGACCTATAAGCAAACGCTAGAAAGAAAAATGCGCCAAAATGATCAACTGATCCAAAAGTATAATCAAACCTTAAGTAAAATGACGCACGGCCTTTTCGCTTTATTTTATGTCGTTTTAGTTGTTGCGTTAGTCGCTATGGTGACAGGGCCTATCGGTCATAGCTTGTCGATTGATACTTTTTTACAAACGATTCATGATCAAATCGTTGAAGGAAAATCCATTTGGCGATATTTTGCTTATTTACTCTATCTCATTCCCTTTATATTATTAGCATGTATCCTGTGGCTTTGTGCGAAGCTCATAAATGCCCTTGATCATAAATTTTAAGGGATAAGTAATCAAAATAATTTAATGCGCTATATACCCCTTTAAAATCCAAAATAAGGGTATCGTAATAATTAAACAGGTAAGGAGTGAAAAAATAGCTAACCGTGAAAAATTAAAAAAGCGTATCAGTCTGGGTTTAAGTTTAACTCAAGTTATTGTTCAAGCAAGTCTTGTTTATTTAGCTTATAAGCAATATAAATTATCAAAAGATTATTAGAATGATTAACTAAGGGTTTAGAACAAGGTTCTAGGCTCTTAATTTTTTGTGTATCAACGGTAACGGAATGAACGAAGTGAATGAGTATAAGGAATTGATACACTTGCATAGCTCGCCACACTAAACGCAGTGGAATTGGACAACTTCCAATTCCCTGCAGTTTGAACGGCGAGTTCAAGAAGTTTTTTGATATTACTTTTTTACAAAAAAGTAATGAGTTAGGTTTTAAAGATCAAAATAATTTTGAACTTGGGGCAATTTGGCTCTGATCTTTATATATATTTATATAAGTCTTTTTAAACCTTTTTAGGAACCTATTGAGCCTTAGGGAGAGAGGGCTTTACAATAACTTAAAGGGACATTTTGCCACAATTAAAGGGACATTTTGCCACAATTAAAGGGACATTTTGCCACAATTAAAGGGACATTTTGCCACAATTAAAGGGACATTTTTAATATAAGTCACTTAAAATGTGTTAAAACTTGATAATAGGTGTGTTATTATAATCGTAATTGTAAACTTTAAAGGTCATAATTGTAATTATGACCTTTAAAGTCAAAGTTTTATAAGGAGTGTTGCTGTATGTCAGGAGAAACTATCGTATATAAAAACGATATGAATTTAGTCCCTTTACGTAGATTTACAAGTACTGAAATTAATTTGTTTTTTGCGATGTGCAATAAGCTAAAAGAACAAGATACTAATACTTTACATTTATCATTTGCTACTTTAAAAGAGCTAAGTAACTATAGTTCAGAAACTCGTAATATTAATAGATTCGTTAAAGATTTAGATGATGTTTATCAAAAAATGCTACAACTAACTATTAAGATGAAGAGATCATAGAAAGATTTGTTTTATTTAATCATTATAAGATACATAAGAAAGAACAATATTTAGAAATATCTACTTCCCCAAACTTAAAACATATCTTAAATTCAATAACAAACAACTTCACTAAATTTGAACTTCAAGAAATGACTCAACTGAAATCTACATATTCAAAAAATATGTTTCGAATATTAAAACAATACAAACATACTGGGTATGTAAAGTTAAAGATTGCTGATTTTAAAGAACGTTTGGACGTCCCAGATTCATATCAAATGAATGATATAACTAAGCGTGTTTTAAATCCTATTATTAAAGAATTAAGTTTTATGTTTAAAAATCTTAGTATCTATAAAATTCAAGCTAAAAAAGGGCGTAAAATT
>NZ_VDFP01000043.1 GCF_009600985.1 Companilactobacillus halodurans | reverse complement strand
GAAAAGCAGATGTTATTTATTGATAAAAGAAACAAAATAGCCCCCAATATCTACATTATAGATATTGGGGGCTATTTTAAAAACGTTTTTGAGGGGTTATTTGTAAGTTATAGACCCTAAACAAACATCTTTTGTAAAAAGCCTTTTTTCTGTTCTTTCAACAAATCTAACTTACGCTGATGAAGAGCAATAGTGTTGTCAATCATCATCAAAAACTCAGAAATTTTCTCTTGTTCAGACAAATTTACGGGGATCATGACTGATATTTGACTCATAACGTTATTCATCAACTTGGGATTTCCAACGTGTGAAACCCATTTCCATGCAGATCTGTTGAGATTTTCGGCCATTGCTTTATTAGCCAGACCATCAGCGGATAGAAGAACGCCATTGACGTTTGTACTATAAAATTTTCCGGGTCTAAAGTTAACGGTCCCTGCGTTAGCACCATCTGTAGTCCAAGTTATTGCGGTATCAAAAAGATAGTCCGAGTAATACCCCATCAATCCATCATTCTTTGTTTGCGAGGAATATACGGGATACTGATTCTTTCCAACTTTCTCAGGAGTTGTCTTGCTTGTTGCAAGGACTTGGCCTCTTGTAACTTTATACAACTCACCTACCTTACGCTGTTCCCAATCGTCAGCAAACCCTGCAAATCTTAATTGCGGGAACTTGCTCCCATTTTGGGGGAACATTTTTTGCAAGTAGCCTTTTTTCTGTTCCTTGAGCAAATCTAACTTACGCTGGTTAGCAGCGATAAGGTTATCCAAACTATTAAATAAGTGCGCAATCTTATCTTGTTCAGCCCTTTCGGGTATGGCCAACTCAAATCGCCCAACTTCTTGTGCGTTAATTCCGGGTTGCCCAGAACGTTGGGACATTACCTGAACATATCGTTCCCATGCTTTAGTCAGAGTATTTTGATATACAAACTGAGCCGAAGTTTCTTTGTTTACCTTTTGCCGAATTAAGAAACCAGCATAGTACAACTCACCGTCTGAATCCCGGTAAATATACGTCTTACCGGTACTTGCGCCTGTTCGCGCGTATACAATACTCTGTTCATCCATTCTATAATCTGTCAGTTGATCTTCTGGAACATCAGGCGAAGTAAGTCCTTCAGGTAAAAACGAATGTGACACTTCGTCGATGTCTGTGATTCGCAAATATCCATGTACGCCATCGTATTCTTTGGCCGCAGCATTCAGACCATATGAAAATCCATCTGATAAATCGGCAAGGTTACGCTGTACCCAAGGATCAGTGAATCCTTTAAATCGCAATTCTGGAACTTTCTTTTTAACTGAATCATCTATTTTCGCCATAGTCCCCACCATTTTCTTGGTTTTTCTTGTTCTTCTATCCTTTTTTGAATTTTGATTTGTTCCTGCAAATTTTCCAACTTCTCTTTAAGAGCGTTCACTTCATCTTTATATTGATTGTCTAAGTGTTTGAATTCTGTTTCCTGTGAGGGTATTTTGAGAACTTTTAATCTGTCGTTTTCTGCTTTGTATTCTTCGAGCAGTTGTTTGTCCTGTAAGGCCAATCTTTGTTGCTGATCTAGTAACTTATGTAACTCTTTCTTTTCAGATTGAATTTCTGATACTAAATTTCGAAGGAATTTCACTTCATCTTGTCCATCAACCGCATCTTTTTTGTTGTCGTCAACATCATCTTTTTGTTGACGGTATCTTGTTGACGAATTGTTTGAGAACATTGCTTTAATAGCTTTTTGCCCATCAACATCAACGTAAACAGTATTGCCTTTTGTTGATGTAAATTGACGTAAATCGATTGACGCATCTCTTTTTATCTTTTGCCATATAGCCTGCTTTGAAACGCCCAATTCATCAGCAAGTTCCTTAATAGTTTTAGACATGATTTCCAAAACCCTTTCGGAGTTCAGCAAGTGCTTCTTTTCGTGCTTGATCTCTTATTTTTTTATCATGTTCGGCTTGTTTGACAGCCAATGCTTGCTTTTCAGTAGAACCTAGAGTTAACCCCTTAACTTTATCAATGGCACGCCATTTTTCCTGTTCTGTTAATTCACCATTATGCTGAATATTAAAGAGTTTTTGACGTTCATCTTGAAATTGACCTTGTGAGAAGTCGTTAGCGTCTTTCTTTTCAGGTTTCCAGGTAAACGAATAGCCAATAACTGGTTTTCCTCTACCTTTACCATATTTTTTTCTAATCGTTAACCCTCTAAACAAAGGAGTTAATTCTTCTCTAATAGGAGCCAGAATTCTTTGGTTAACATGAAATTCTTTGTAGCTTGTTGGAATGTCTAGCAATTCATTAAAATCTGCTTTTGAAAAGTAAGCGTAACCTGTAGTGCGATAGCCCTTTAGCAAGCGGAACATCGTCTTGGCGTAGCTACTCTTTAGATCTCTAAACTCTGTTAAAGCGTATCGTACCCAACTCTCTAGATTGTTCAGCAAGGGCAAAGCGTCTTTGTAGATTTCTACGTCAACGTACGGCTCGTCTACGTCACCGTTGATCTTAAATTTGGTAAACATGACAAATCTTTCGAACGACAACCCACTTTTGCTTCGGCTACCGAAACGCAAGTCCATCAAGTGGTCGTAGGTGCGTTTAATATCTTCGATAAAGCGCCGATTGGCTGTGGGCTTGTAATTACTTAACTCTTTTAGCTGGTCAAAGCTAAAGCGGACGGTTTGGTCACCCTTATCACGCATACGAGAAATAATTGAAAAAAATAAATTCATTTCAATAGGGGTGAATTTACGTAACGGAATGGTATTTAATTCGGGTTGATATTTGACTAGTTCATTGCTCACAAAAACCCCTCCTTTTATAAATCTCTTTTATTATAACACGGTATTCTTTCTGATGTGTTCTATAAACAGACAATTTGTGTTCTATAAACAGACAATTTGTGTTCTATAAACAGACAATTTGTGTTCTATAAAGTTCTGTATCCCACGTTGCCGTAAGGCTGAACACACCATTAAAAGAGGTTTAAAAGAGGTTTATAAAAAAGGTATATAAGAGGCACCACTGTACGAGATCAAAACCTAGAATCAAAAAACACAAAGGAGTGAGCCAAAAAACAGGCTCACATTAAACTCCAGTCGCTATGCTCCTTGCGCCTCACTCTGTTCGTTGCCTAAAAGGTGTGGCAAGCCACATTAATTCGGGCGCTGACGCCCCGAACCCCGTCCAAGCTGAGCCAGCTTGACCGCTTTTTCACTCGCCGTTAGGCAGGAAAGCAAAGTTTTATAGAAACTTTGGCTTTCGCCAATTCAGTGTTAAGACTGGTTTAGAGCTGTCAATTCCTTATGCTCCCACGCTGCGCTCGTCCGCTACCATTGACAGCAAATAGTTAGCTTTTCTAAAACTTGATAAAGATTTAACTGCTATGTCCCTTTTTAAGGGCCTTATTTTTTGTTCTCAGCGATTTTAAGGCTATTTATGTATATTTATACCAAAGCCAAAATAAAAAGCCCTCAGGGAGCTTTTAGAAGGACTAAATAATGAAGTCTGGTCGATTAATAATATCTTCTTGTCTTTTTTGCAAAATGTAAGTATACAGGGAATCATACAAATTCTTTTTAATCTCGTCAGGTTCATTGACAGAAGCTTTAAATAATTCTTGAATATCAACCTGCCAAGGATCAGAGAGAATTTCGTCAATGGGTTTTAATACTTTCTTTTCGTCCAGCTTAATTACTCCTAACATTAAAATAATGATTCCAGGTTAGATACGTAATTCTTGATAGTTAGTTATTCAAATTTTGGTTGAAAGCAGCGGGATATGCAACAATTTTTAGCATTTAAAGCATAACAAACTCAGTTAAGTGTAAGCATAAATTGAATTAAGAATACATTCCATTCAACAACGGAAAAAATCGATTCTATGGTTATCAGCAGACCGAGTAAAACGAGGTCAATGCGAGGTCAATGCGCACTTATACACAACATGAAATTGTGTTGTGCTAAGACCATAAAAACCTGTATCAGAAGTCGCCTATGGCGACAACAAAAATCAAAAACAAACCCACAAAGAAAGGAGATAACAGCAATGGCAATTTTTCACATGAGCTTCCAAAATATTAGTGCTGGAAAAATGCGTAGTGCAGTTGCTAGTGCTAGTTATCGAAGTGGGGAAAAACTATTTTCTGATAAAGAGGTAAAAAGTTACTTTTATAAACGTGATGTCATGCCAGAAGCATTTATTTTAACACCAAAAAATGCGCCAGAATGGGCGAAAGATTGGCAACAATTATGGAATGAAGTTGAGAAGAAAGACCGTAAAGCAAATTCACGTTATGCCAAAGAATTTAATGTTGCTTTACCGATTGAATTATCGGAGCAAGAGCAAAAAGATTTACTAACAAAATATGTACAAGAAAATTTTGTTAATTCAGGTATGGTTGCGGATGCCGCTATCCATAAAGACCACCCAGATAATCCACATGCTCATGTTATGCTAACCAATCGACCATTTAATCCTAATGGAACGTGGGGATTAAAGAGCAAACGAGAGAATATTTTAGACAAAAATGGTAACAAAACATATACAAAAAATAGTAGATTTCCTAGTTCAAGGAAAATATGGCTAGTTGATTGGGATAAGAAAGAAAAACGCCAAAAATTTAACCGCAATGTTAAACAGCAAAGACAAGCAAAAGCAGAAGCTAAAAATGCCAATGAAAAAATTCATAATATCCGCCGTATAGAAACGTTACAACGTCACTATTCATTTGATGAAAAAAATATAGTTGCACAACTAAGTAAGCAACTAAAAACATTTGTTAGTTTAGAAAACGTGGACGAAAAACAACGTATGCTGTTTAATTGGAAAAATAGTGCCACAATTAAGCAAGCAATCGGACAAGATATGACAAAGCAATTAGTAACAATTAACCAGCAAGAAAAGTCATTAGCAGAAGCAAATCAGTTACTAGATAAGGTTGTTAGTCGAACAGTTAAAAAGCTTTATCCCGATATTGATTTTGAACAAACAACTATTGCAGAACAACGTGAGTTAATCGAAGAGACAGATAGTGAACAAAAGGTGTTTGCAGGAGGCGAATTAAAAGACCGTTTAGCAATGATAAGAACGAACATTTTAAACCAACAAGTTTTGACGTTTACCAAACGTCCCTTTGCTAGTTGGTTAATGCTTGAAAAGCAAGAACAGCGAGCTAAGGAGACTATTAGTGATATTTTAGCTAATAAAGGCTATCAACTAGCAGATATTAAGCGTACAAAAGGTACATTGTTAAGTTACTTTGATAAGAAACAACAAGATGTTTTGAAGAAGAATATCAAAGAACTTTCAGCAGTAAATGAGATTAAACAAGTGGTTGATACGCAATATAACAACGTGTTAAGTAAGACTTTCCCTGATATGAGCCTTGATCAAGTCAAAATGACTGAAAAAGAACGCCTATATACAGCAGTTGTTTATTATAATCCTGAACTTAAATCACTAGAAAAGCGTGATTTAGACCAGTTGAAAAACAATCCGCCAGTACAATTCACGACCCAGGAACATGCCCAGGGACTTGCTTATCTAAGCGGACAGGTTAAATCTGATGAGATTCAAAACGCTAATTTGTTACGTGTATTGAAGAATAGGGGGACACAACAGTTATTCATTGGGGAAGCAGGGCAAGATAAAAAGATTTCTGCTAGACAAGTTGAACAGGCTAAAAAAGGAATACAACAGCATAACCAAAGAAATGATAATTTTCGTAAAGAAAATATGCCTGATTATCGAGCCGTCAACTATAACGAAAACACACCAGCAAGATATTTGAACAAATTACTATCAGACACATTGATGAGCTTGCTTTACGAGAATAACCAAGATCAGGAGCGTAACAAGCAAAAGAATGTACCATTAGAATTCGAGTTCGAACTAGATAAATCGAAGCGTTAGCTCCTA
>NZ_VDFP01000042.1 GCF_009600985.1 Companilactobacillus halodurans | reverse complement strand
CAACCGCGTGTTTGATTAATAAGCTGTTCTTCCAATTAAATAGCATGCGCTGTTTATCGTCTAAATGTTCTAAATCGACATAGGTTTTCAATTGCTGACTTAGATGACTAATTGTGTGTTTTTCAGAGAACGATAGCTCGTCAGTTAACGCGTCAAAATGTTCATGATTTCTTATCTTTTCGTCAAGATTATGATATTTAGCTTGAGCGTTTCTTTGCGCTCTAACTTGTTGATTAAATGCTTTTCGATTTTTTCTTTGGCTGTTAATGCCTTCGTGTTGGGTAGGTGTCTCTTGAATCCCTTGATCGACAAACGATTTTTCACTAATCCGATCCGGAATATTTTTTTGTGCTAAGAACTGATTAACACTCAACGCCCAATTTTTTCGCCACTCATTAATTTTTTCCTTTTTATCCCAATCAACCAACCAAATTTTTCTTTGTTTTGGAAACCCGCTTTTGGTTAAAAGTTGCTTGCCATTTTCATCTTTAATGTACTGCGTCTTTGCTTTTAATCCCCAACTACCATCGGGATTAAATGGGCGATTGGTTAACATCACATGTGCATGCGGATTGTCTGGGTGATCGCGATGAATTGCTACGTCAGCTACCATACCTTGATCGACAAAATTTTCTTGCACATATTTTGTCAGTAATTCTTTCTGTTCGGATTCACTTAATTCTACCGGTAAAGCCACGTTAAATTCTTTTGCATACCGTGAGTTTGATTTACGATCGTTCTTTTCAACTTCATTCCATAATTTTTCTCGATCACTGGCCCATTCTGGTGCATTTTTGGGGGTTAAAATAAAGCTTTCTGGAATTACCGATCGGGCATAGAAATATCGGCGACCTTCTTTATCATCAAATAATTTTTCACCACTTCGATAAGCCGCACTGGCAATCGCACTTCGTCCTTTTCCAGCACTAATATTACTAAAACTCATATGAAAAATTGCCATGTAAGTCACCTCTTTACTTTGATTCTATGGGTTTTCTTCTGTTGTCGACATCGGCGACTTCTAATACAGGTTTTTTGGGGGTTAGCACAACATAGAATTTATTCTATGTGTAAGTGCGCATTGATCTCGTTTCACTCGTCCTGCTGATTCCCATAAATTTACTTATAGTGTATGCATTCCGCTTCGCTATTTCAACTTCTATCCTTTGATTTAACGTTCTCTGTATGATATAGTGTCGGTGATTATTTTTAATACGATTGGAGGAATCATTATGTCTCAAAGTAACTTAGAAAAACAAGAAGCTAAATTAAAAGCCCTTAATCAAAAAATTAAGGACGAAAAAAATAAGATTGAACAACGGCTAGGTAAACAAATCATCAGTCAAGCCAATTTAGATTATGCTAATTTGTCTAACGATCAGATTAAGCTTTTAGCCAAGCAATTTTCTGAATTTTTAAAGATAAAGTCCGTAGATCATTAGCCATACGAGATGGGGAAATTCCATGTCTAATCAATATGAAAAACTAGTCGAGCAGCAAGCGCGTTTAAAACAAAAAATTGAGCGAGAAGATTTTAAATTACGGCAATCTAAATACTACGAAAATCGGCAAGCCCGCAAAGCCCGTTCTCGCCGATTAATTCAAAAAGGGGCTTTATTAGAAAAATACTTTCAAGCTGATAACCTCTCGGTCGAACAAACCGAAGAACTTTTAAAAACATTTGCTGACTATGTTAACGCCCATAAACCGAATAAACTCAAAAACGATCAACCTAATAACTAGGCCGATCGTTTTTATTTTCTGGATCATTTTTAGGCTTTACTTCTGGATTTTGATCTGCAAAATTTTGTAACTGCTTTTGCACCTTTTCTGGATAAGTAATATTTTGGTTTATCCAAGGAAAATTCCTCAAATCGTTCTTAAAAACTTGTCCCTTCTCTCTTGCATAAACAGAGGTAAACTTTTCGCTATTATCATAGATCATGACCTTATCAGATTTAAAGGCCACTAATGGCAAATTATGTTTGGATTGCTGATAACGTTTATTGATCGTTGCTACTGGAACACCGTGACCACCTTTTTGTACCCGTTCGTTGACCCTTTGGATAGCTAAATTTTCATCTCGCAAAGCAACATATAATAAAGTCACTTCAAACCCATTTTTGTGAGCTTTGTCAATCAAATTGAGTTGAGCTTTGCCTCTACCTGCCAGTGTTGTTTCTACGTGAATACTTTGCTGGTGATCTAAAGCATAGTGTAGTTGTTTGATTTCTTCTTTCATGGCTTTTAAGTTGTCACTATCTTTATGCCAATCGCCACCCATTTGTCTTAAAAGTTCATCAGCGTTAATCCGTTTTGTTTTGTCAAACAAGATGGGAAATGTATCGTATAGCGTACTTTTTCCTGCTCCGTTAATACCAGCAACAATTATATATTAGGGTTTATCTATCAACGGACAAAGTCCCTTCGCTTAATAACCTCATCTTGCCTTTTATCTAAAAAGTAGGTATATAAAGCGTCATATACTTTGCGCTTTTCTGGATCTGGCTCATGTAATGACTTATCAAGTAAATCTTTTAAATCAGTTTCTTTGGCAATTTCAAAAAAGTCATTAATTGTGATTGTATCTTTCATGTTCATCACACTTCCAAGTTATTAATTTATTTAATCTGATAAGCCATTAGTCCTCATCTGGATCATTGAGCCAATCAGCGACTTCTTTAGCGTCTTTGAACTCTGTTACTGGTGTCTCTTTGGTAGCCTTTAAAAGGCTTAAATTAGCTCTTTCGGCTTCGCTCAGGGCTGGTTTAAACGGTAATGCTGCGTCAGCTACGATCCGCTTATAAAACATATTGATCGCGGTAGTTGGGTTTAGACCTAACTGGCTTAAAACGGCTTCGGTATTATCTGCCAATTCTTTGTCAATCTGGACTTGTACGCGTTTCTTTTCCTTAACTGCCATGATTTTCTCGCCCCCCTTTTATTACTACTCACATTATACTAATCTTTGAGTACCATCTCAATTAGCCTGCTTCTTTAAAAGTTGTGAATTTAAGTTTGCTGTCCTTTCCGCAATGGCACTTATACAACGTTCCTAAAGTGCCCGTAAGCGCATTTTAAAACTCGTTTAATATAATTATGCTCTATCTGTTTAAAACAGCTTAAATGGCCTTATATAGCTTTTTAGTTTTAAGCACGCTCATCGTTAGGGTGTTTGGCCGCATATTCTCTAGCCGCTTGTTTATTCCACCAAGCGCCAATTCAGCCACTCAAAGTGTCTATTTTTGCTTCTAAGCGATTTTAAAGCGATTTTAATAATTATATGCATGTAGCACTTAAAACGGCTTAAACGAGCTAATATGACGTTTAATTTCAAGAACGCTCGTTATCAATATTTTGTTCTTTAGGGTGTTTGGCCGCATATTCTCTAGCTGCTTGTTGGTTCCACCAAACACCAAATAGGTTTTGCATGGTGCCGTACAGGTAGTTCTCAACATTCTTGATATGTTTCTCATCGCTTCTTAGGGCATTAAAATAGCGTCTTAATGTTTTGGTCATCATTTTTTTTAAATCAGGGTCATCTAATATAATCCATACGCCTAAATCTTTATGTTCTTTTTCAACAGCATATTTAGCGTTTAAGATAATGCCAATAAAGCGCCGCATTTGTTGCGGAGTTCGGCACCAGAAGCTAAGTAATTGCACGGCTTCTGGTTCTAAGAAAACCGGTAAGCCACTGTCTTCATCAGTTAAGAAGTCATTAGCATGATTTATGAGATCCTGGTTTTGCTTTTGAATTTCTGCTGGTGAGAAATGGGCTGTGGAAAAGTCCAACTTTTGAGTATCTATATTGTATCTGTTTTTGTCTCTTTCTTTAGGTTCTTTATATAGATTAAGTCCATTTTTTGAACTTCCGCTCGTAGCAAGGGTTTGAGGGGTGTCGTCAACGAACTTATGCGGAAGTTCATTTTTTGAACTTCCGCTCGTAGCAAGGGTTTTAACGGTCTCCCGCGGAAGTTCATTTTTTGAACTTCCGCTCGTAGCAAGGGTTTGAGGGCTATTTTGACCATATTCACCGCGTAAATAGACATCGGTTGCTTTAACATCAAGCTTAGATAGGTATAAACGGTTCGGTTCATTCTTTTTAGTTTGCGGGTTAAAACCCATTTGTTTCTGAACGAGTAATCCGATTGATTCCAGTTCTGTTTTTGTTTTGATGGCTTTTCCCTTTGAGCAATTAAACAAGTCCATTAGTTCTTGGTTGGTAAAGATAAAGTAAACATGACCCTCACTATCAACCCAGTTATTGCGCAAAGAATACTCTAATCGGTCTTTGAGGACCATATAAGCTAATTTAGCGTCATTGCTTAAATGTTTGTATTGATCGCCATACATTAATACTTTAGGAAATTGGAAAAATAAGGCTCCATATACGTTATCGGCTTCATAGTAATTGAAATTTGTTGATTTTGTCATAATTAAAACTCCCTTTCTTGACTGACATACGCTGTCTCAAAAGAGAGTTGCTAAAACATTTGATTTGCTTTAAAATACAAATCTGATATGCTTTAACTGAATTACAAAGCGTTCATTTGGCCGTGAGGCTTTGTAATTTACCAGCATGTGTCTATTTCTTGGTTGCCCAGTCGGCAACTTTTTTAATTTCTAACAACAAAAAATGGACTAAATAGCTTCGGTTAGCTACTTAGTCCATTGGATTTAATTTGTTTTTAACTATCCTTCACTTGTCCTTGTGGACTGGTTTGCGGTATAATTAACCTACAAATTAAGAACAATGTTCAGTCGATTTTCACCGGCAAGTTAAAATCGACTGAATCTAAGTAGCTGTCTTGTAGCTACTTGCTAAACCTAAAATCCCTGATTCCTCGTGAATTGGGGATTTTTTCTGTTTAGCTTAATCTCTTTATTCGGTTGTTAAATTAATCTTAGTCTAGCATAGCGCTTACCAAGCGGCAACTTTATTTGGTCTTGTATATTTTGCCAGCTTTTGGTTGAAACTAGTAAGCGATAGAAGGTACAAGTAAATATTCAAATAATATAAAGATACTAAAATGCTTAGCTGTATTAATATCAAAAGCACTAAACATAAGGAGTATAAGTAATCCGCAGAAATAAGTAATAAACAGGGACATTATTTGTAAAATTCTCACGAAAATACGACGGTTACCACTGATTTTTTCAAATAATAGCTGTAACCAATACTGCATTGGAAATAACCACTGTCGAATAAAAAGGCGGTCATCTACTAGGTGCTTTTTTGCAATTCCAATGACTGGGATTATCCAAAAGACAATAAGGCTGGTAAACAAAAATGTATCATTGATTGGAATTCCCATAATATCTCCCCCCTTAAAGTGACATCACATATTTTTTATAAGCTCATTTAAAAATTTGGAGGCAGATTTAAAATTATGTTCTTTGGCCAGACCGTCAAGTCTTTTGCGTGCGCTAGGTTGAAGTGAAAAGGTATAGTTCTTAGTACGTTCCTCTTCATCTTTAAAAACAGGAATAACAAGTTTATCTTTAGTATCAGTTTGCTGTTCTGTTTCATTTTTTTGTAGTGCCTTTTTTATGTTTTTGTTCTCTGGATCGAATGCCATAGGTAGTCCTCCTTTATAATTAACATGTACACGTATTGATCATACATGTGATTAACACATGTACAGAACATTTATAATTTTTCCGTGATTTCATTAAATGTTTTGTTCATACTCTCAAAAAATTCATGTTGATCAATATATGTTTTGTGGTCTTCAACCATTTTTGAAAGAGATTTTTTATCCAACGTTGAACGATTGAATAGCTCCTTTTCTGGAACTGTAGCCAATACACTGGGATCGCCTTTTAAGGCTTTTAATAACTCGCGAGATGATCTTGTGTTGTGCTTAATCATGTTGGCGATAAAAAATAATTTGGTCGTGACATAAGATTTTCTAGTAGAGTAATCAATGGCTTCTTTGCGTAATTCGTTAATTCTTTCTTCTAGGTTA
>NZ_VDFP01000041.1 GCF_009600985.1 Companilactobacillus halodurans | reverse complement strand
GTTTACTACGAACAATCATTACTTTACCATTTGGTTCAATCTGCCATTCAATTGTGTCAGTAGACCGAACTTTTAACAGTTCACGTACTGTTTTAGGAATTGTAATCTGATTTTTACTTGTGATCTTTGAGCTAACCTTAGTTACATTACCTGCACTCACAATATCATCTCCTTACTTTTTCCTTACAAAAATAATAACATAACTGCTTTAATATCTCAAGAAAAGGAGAAAAGACTATGCAACAAGTTGTCCTACCCATCAAAGATTCAAATATTCTCAAAGAAGTTCAAGATACGTTACTCAATAATTTTAAAGCTGGCCGTCGTAACTATACAATTTTTCAAGTTGGTAAAGCTACGCTACTAAGAGTCAGTGACGTTATGTGCTTAAAACAGACCGATATTTTTAATCCGAACGGTTCCATTAAACAAAATGCGTTTATTCATGATAAAAAAACTGGTAAACCTAATACCTTGTATCTTAAACCGGTTCAAACAGACCTTTTGTTGTATCGTCAATGGCTGCTTGATAATCAGTTACAATCTGAATGGCTCTTTCCTTCCATTCAACACCCCGAACGACATATCACAGAAAAACAGTTCTACAAAATCATGAGCAAAGTCGGCGATCTTTTAAATATTAATTACCTTGGTACCCACACAATGCGCAAGACTGGAGCTTATCGCGTTTATACGCAATCCAATTACAATATTGGCTTAGTCATGCACTTATTAAATCATTCAAGTGAAGCCATGACTTTAGCTTATTTAGGCTTAGACCAAGCCAGTACCGAAACTATGTTAGATCAAATTGATTTTGGTTAGTTTTATTTGGATTTTTAGTTGTTGCCGAAGGCAACTTCTGAGACAGATTTTAAGCACAAAACCTCCACTAATTTTTGGTGGAGTGTAAGTGCGCTTTGACCGAGATTTGCTCGGTTTGCGGACTCACATAGATTTTCTATGTGTAAGCGCGCATTAAACTCATTTCATTCCGTTTAATAACGCTAAAAAATAGCTAACTTGATCATTGAAATAAAGGGTGTTTTTTAGTTCAAAGCGCATTTACACACAACAACTAAAGTTGATTGTGCTTATACTAAAAAAAGTTGTATTAGATTTCGCTGCGCTCAAACAAATCTTTTTAATTGCTTTACACCGTTTTTCTTTCTAAACTTAATCACAATCTTTGAATAACTAACTGTAAAAAGATTCCTTTAATTTAAACCTGAAATAATTAGCTAATGTTAGGAGTAACTCAGATGGACGAAAAGAAAGTATTAAAGCCAATTGATGAAATGCTTGTTGATCCTTGGCAAGTTGATATTCAAGAATTGTTTGAAGCTTTTGTTAATGAACCTGATGAGATCAAACAAAATTTGTATAATTCCTTGTACACTTACATTTTGCAAAAAAGACAAGAAGATATTATTAATCGACCAGGATTTGTAATTTAGCCCTCTAAAAGCTTGCTGAGGGCTTTTTATTTTGTTTTGGCATAATTATATGTAAATAAGCTTAAAACTGCTGAGAATTAAAAATAAAGGCCTTAAAAAAGAGGTATAGCAGTTAAATTCTTATTAAGTCTTAGAAAAACTAAGTGTTTGCTGTCAATGGTAGCGGACGAGCAAAGCGTGGGAGCATAAGGAATTGACAGCTCTTAACCAGTCTTAACACTGAATTGGCGAAAGCCAAAGTTTCTATAAAACTTTGCTTTCCTGCCTAACGGCGAGTGAAAAAACGGTCAAGCTGGTTCAGCTTGGACGGGGTGCGGGGCGTCAGCGCCCGTATAAATGTGGCTTGCCACACCTTTTTAGGCAACGCACGAAGTGAGGCGCAAGGAGCGTAGCGAATGGAGTTTAATGTGAGCCGGTTTTTGGCTCACTCCTTTGTGTTTTTGATTTTAGGTCTTGATCTCGTACAGTGGTGCCTCTTATATACCTTTTTTATAAACCTCTTTTAAACCTCTTTTAGACCCCTCTTCAGCCTTACTCTCCCAAGGCTTACAGAAGTTTATCAACGAGGTTTTGTCTGTTTATCAACGAGGTTTTGTCTGTTTATCAACGAGGTTTTGTCTGTTTATCAACGAGGTTTTGTCTGTTTATCAACGATAAAAATTACGATACTCGTTGATAAAAACTCGTTGATTTCGTATAATGGTCTTGGAGGTACAATTATGAGCAATGAACTAATAAAATATGACCCTGAATTAAATACTATTCCTCTGAGAAAATTTACTCCGATTGAAATGAACTTATTTTTTTCGATCATTTCTCGTATGCGTGATAAAGGTGATCAAACCGTTAGATTCTCTTTTGAACAACTTAAAGACTTGAGTAATTATAAGCCAACTGCGAATAGTCGCTTTGAAGATGATATTCAGCGAACTTATGAAAAACTGATGGGTCTTCATTTTGGACGACGTAGTAAATCTGGATTGAACAGAGAACTATTTGTAATGTTTACTAAATTTAGAATTGTTGGTGAAACTGAATCTCCTTATATAGACATTGAGGTGTATAAGGATGCTTTACCTCTGCTTAATAACTTGGATACTTGGGTTAGATACGCTTTAGCAGAATTCAGAGATCTTAGAAGCAGTTACGCCAAAACTGCTTTCAGATTGTTAAAGGGGTTTAGAACAACAGGCTATGCTTTTTTATCAAAAGAAGATTTTTTTGAATTACTTGATATTCCACAAAGCTATTGGAAAAAGCCAGGAGACGTTGATAGATATGTTATAAAACCAATAAAAGTGGAATTGACTCCATTATTTAGAGGGCTAACGATTAGAAAAAAATATGGTAAGGGACGTGGAAAGCCGGTTATCGGTTATTCTTTTGCCTGGAAACCAGAAAGTAAAGATGCAAACGACTTTTCCCAAGGTAAGTTTCAAGATGAGCGTCAAAAACTTTTTAATATCCAGCATAATGGTGAATTAACAGAACAAGAAAAATGGCGCGCTACCGATAAAGTTAAAGGCCTACCACTAGGCTCAACTGAAAAACAGATTTTAGCCGAACGACAGATTGAGCATGATAAAAAAATAAGAGATCAGACAAGACAAGAAATGCTTGCTGAACTCCGAGAGGGGTTTGGAACCCATGCCTAAAACAATTAGGGAACTTGCTGATGAATTTGGTGTATCAAAACAAGCCATTAGGAAAAAACTAGATGCAAACTTTAGAGCAAACTATGTACAAACCGTGACTAGGAACGGGGTACAAACCTTAGTTGTTGTCAATTCAGGTTATTTACTGCTAAAACAGCATTTTATTGGTAGTAACAGCCAAAAACCAGAAGGGGTAACATTTACTAGTAACACTGGTAACAAGAATACAGATACAATAGAATTGCTCAAAGAGCAGTTATCAGTCAAAGATAACCAGATTAAAGAGAAAGATGAGCAATTAAAGTCAATGCAAAAGTTATTAGATCAATCACAGCAATTGCATTTAATGGCTGAAAAGAAGATTGAAGAATTAAAAATGATTGCTATTAAAAATAGTGACTCTAATTCAATAAAAAACAACGCTTTTGAACAACCAAAGAATAAATGGTGGCATTTTTGGTAATGCTAAATAATGTGGTTGGGAGGAATTTATTTGAATCTTGGAAAAAATTAAAAGATAAGCGAATTTCAGCTGGACTTATACAAACTGAAGTTGCTGACAAATTGGAATCTCTAGGCAAGCTATTTATCAATGGGAAAATGAAAAATCTTTTCCAGATATTGAGAATATTGTTTTGCTAAGTAATTTATATAATTTTGACTTAAATAAATTTGCTAATTACTACAGAAAAAAGATGTACCTGCTACACCTCTCCCTGAGAGCATAAATACTGCACCAAACTTAAAAGATAATGGAAATATTTTATTAATACTTTCTTTACTTTCCTTTTTATTAGCACCTTTAGGCATTGTCATTTCTCCAATAATTGCATGGAATAATAAGAAAAATAATTCATTTTATAAATTGTTATATCTTTCTTACTTATTTTCCTTGGCATACAATATTGTTGCATTAACTGGCTTAGTCGCAGATGTTCTAAATTGGGGTATCACTAGCTATCATTAGTTTACATAAAGCTTAACAACACATGTTATTAATACAATGATCAATGGATACGTTAATAGTTACGGAAACCATGTGTTTTATAAAAAACATTGACAGATAAGAATAACCTGGATTTTCTATGACTTATTAAGGAGGAATGTTTGTGGATGAAAAACAAAAGAAACTATCAATCCTAATTGATCGGGCATATAAAAAAGTTGATGCCACTAAATTTAACACTTTACGGCAAAGCTTGCTAACATGCCAGCAAGACTTAGACAGTGATACTTCTTATACAGATATTCTAAAATCTCTCCAATACGATTTATTTAACGCAGACAAAACACTTCCCTTAGGTAAACGCATTTCTGGTTTGCCGATTGAGTTAGTGCAACTTGCCAAATATGTTGATTCACAATTACAGGAATCTAACGTTTCGAACAAACTTAATTTTTGGGGGAATTTGCGTAATACTCTTAGTCGGATTTCATTTTATATCCGCTAATCAGTAGTTAATGATTTAACCAATAATTCGGTTAGTTCTTGCAAAGCACACCCTATAACAGAGAATAATAGAAGAATGATAGTGACACAGCCTAAAAGATATGATGTGTTTGAGGAAAAATGGTAGATTGCAAAATTAATCCGAATTTTTTGACAAATCAGTCAGCATCACTTGGTAAGGTGTTTGCCAGTTAAGTACTTTAAGGGGGCGCTGGTTAATTTCGAGTAACGTCATTGTTAAATCTTGAGCACTAATGTGCTCAAAACAAGTCCCCTTAGGGTAAAAATAACGTAAGTTCCGATTGAATCGTTCATTACTGCCGCGTTCAGCGGGCGTGTAAGCATGGCAGTAATAGGTCTGAATACCGTATTGTGGTTCAAATGACACTAGATTGCTAAACTCAGTTCCACGATCGACAGTAAAGGTGTGTACCGGTCCCTTAAAAGTTGTTAGAAACATAGTTAGGGCTTCATTAACAGTCGCCGCTGTCCGATCTTTTAATCGGTAAGCCCAAAGAAAACGTGATTTGCGATCAATTAGCGTTAATAAAGCAGCCTTGCTATGTCCACGAGGTCCAACCACTGTATCTATTTCAAAATCACCGATGCGGTTACGTTGGTTAATCACAATTGGTCGTTGTTCAATTGAACGCCCTAATGATTGATTATATTTAGAACGTTGGTCAAGGTTACGCCGTTGGCGTAGCCCATGTTCAGGTAGTTCACTCAAGGAGAATTCAATTTTCCCCTGATATAGCCAATTATAAATAGATTTAGTGGCTAGTTTAAGCTCATGCGCAATCACTTCTGGTGACCAGCTTAGACGTAAATGGTTTAGAATGGTTTGCTTTAATTTGGCATTCAGTTTAGTTTTTCGGCCACAATGCGCCCGTTTATATTCAGCGTTGGCCTGTGCTAATTCAGCTTGATAAGGTTGACAACGAGATAATTCATAAGAAATCGTAGACGGAGATCGTTTTAACCGCTCAGCCATTTGGATATTGGTCAGTCCTAGCTCACAAAAGGTTTCAATTTTAATTCGTTCAGAATAGGTTATACTAGACAAAAGATCAGCTCCTAAAAAATGGGTTTGTGGTAAACACCATTTTAAAGGAAGTTGATCTTTTTTGTCCGAACAGCGTTCGGATTAAATTTGCAATCTACCAAACTTATTACACCGGTAATGAAAGCTCCGTTCGCTTTAATTCTTACCTAAGTAATCGTTTTGATGATGACCTTGATTCACTACAGAACGACACATATACTCTTTTAAAAGGTGGTACAGGTTCATGGGGTGCAGCTTATAAAACCGCTTTATTGGCTTTTAAAAAGTTTAAATTACAAAAATATCCTTCTTATACTGACAGTGAAGCAAAAGACGCCGCTAAAGCTTTTCGCAAGTTAATTGAACAAAACGCATAGAAAGTAATAAGCAAAATGATAAACTATATATATTAGTTTATCATTTTGCTTATTTTAGTTTTTTACTTTTATCAAAAAAATAGAAAGAGGTGCTAAATCAGCCTTGTACTCATGGTTAATCGTAATATTAGTTGTTTTTTTTCTCATAACAATTGATTTTTTATATTTATGTGACCATATAAATGATACTATCATTGAAAATGGCTATTTTAAAAACATTCTTACAATTATTATTTCAATTTTATCTAGTTGGTTCATCTCCAAATATTTGGGCCCTTTTTTTCTAAATTTCACTTCAGAAGTTGGAGTTACCAATTCATTCGGCTTTATATTAATAATTGTTGCATTAATAGGCTTTTCACTCCTATTCAACGCTGCAAGGCATGACATTGTAACTAGGAAAAAAACTGTACAGCAGGCTCAAAAAAAATACTTCAGACACAATCAAGTCCTAACTTTTTCTATGGTTCATTACGTAATCGGAATAAGTAGTGTTGTAATAGTTAATAGCATTGTATATTTACCAATCTTCCTCGACTTTTTAATTCCGATTCCCAAAAGTTACCCTGGTAACGTTGAAAAAATTGAACTCCAAGAATTCATTACTTTTATTATTACTCTTGTAATGCCTTTTTTAATCATAGTTTTTACCCCCTTTTCTTTGAAAAAATTACTCTCCCATTTCAATAAATAGGGTCCATTATCTAGAAATAGCCCCTAAAAAACATTGAAACAATAACCCCCAGCATCTATAATGTAGATGCTGGGGGTTATTTTGTTGCATTTATCAATAAATAACATCTGCTTTTCAGAAAAATTGTTGGACCTTTGTACTAATTGAACTAATTTCTTGCTGAGATAAAGTGGCCACAACTTCGCCAT
>NZ_VDFP01000040.1 GCF_009600985.1 Companilactobacillus halodurans | reverse complement strand
AGACAAACAACTCCAGAATACAAATCTATCCAAAAAAATCTTAACCAAAAATTCAATCAAAATGGACGCGTTGTAACGATTAAAACCGAACAAAACATCAATGATAGTACCAGTAGGCATCCCCACTCTGTAGTGGTCATTCGTTTGACTGACAAACAAACGCAGAAGTATCTGAAGACTTCTTACGAAGCTGTACAATCTGGACAGGCAACTGATGACCAAAAAATGTATGTTTATTCAATTCAAGATATAGTTTCCAAACAGGCAAAAAAGCTAGATAACAATTATGATGTTATCCAATTTGTCTATAAAGATGGCAAAAAATTTATTCCCGTTGCTAGTTCACAAAAAAATAAATTTCTCATTAAACCGGTAAAACTAAAAAATCAAACAAATTCATAACTGAAATTTTTTTATATAAATGGATCTTGACTTCCCATATAGTACCCTTCGTCAAAACCAGCATCATAATCTGAATTGCCTAACTCAGATCCACCGCTATTATGAGGATGGTTCTTATTTTGCCGATGAATAATAAACCAGATAACCAATCCAACGATTATCCCTAATACAAGCAAAACCCCATTAACAATATTTTTAATATCATAATAGCTTTTCGAGTATATGAACTCTTTATTATCAGCAACCTTTTTCAACTTTGGTTCTAATCTTTCTGCTAGATCAAATAAAGCTTCCATTCTCTGTGTGGTGGTTCCATCAGTTAAATTATTCATTCCAATCTTAATCTTCCAAAACATTAGGTCCGTAATATATGAACTTGATTGATCACTAGGATCAAAATAAACCCGGTTATTCTTTCAATCGTAGACCAAATAATTGTTTTTCCAATCTGGTATACCATTTTCATCCGAATCAATATCGTAATAATGATTATGTCCATATAAAACTTCACCAGTTTTATTAACTATATCTTCTGGTATTCCTTTAGTTTTAGGATCATTATCAGTTAAATAATTAAAGCGTCTTATACTATCATTATCACTCAATACTAAAATATATAATCTTTGCGGATTAGGCCCCGTTTCAATTTGATCATTGATATCTTCCAGTTTTTCATACTGTTGATTAGTAACTACTTCTTGATCTTCATATATATAATCCCCGACATTAGGACCACCTAGTCCTGCAGCTTGTATAACAGTTACTGAACTGGCACATCCTAGCAAAACCGCTATCCCCAAAAGAAAAGCCTTAATTTTCAACATAATTCTCCCCCGAATCACTGTCTAACTGTCTAATTAAGACTTTAGCACTGTCATTCAACTAGTAAAGACAAAAAAACGGCTGTACGATAAATAGAGTTGATAGGCATTTTGCCATCAACTCTATTTTTGTATACCATTTATTAATAAAACTATTTTAGAACATCAAAAAGACACCATCCATACCTTTAGATGTTCTACCCTCTACAGCTTCACAATGAAAGGAATTTGAATGATGTCCCTAAGTAATAAGTCTATACGAAACGCTCTTGAAATGAAAGATGAGAATATTATCTTTACTGAAGACTCAAAATTTATGTTAGTTAATGGCATCAAGTCCTTAGTCTATTTTGCAATGCTAACTAAACAGATTGACCGTTGTCTTAACTGTGGCCTTGCAGGCCACTTAGTTAAGAATGGATTTAATAAAAATATGATAGTCGTTCCATCATTATCATTACGTCCAACGTATATAAGTCTGAAACGTCAAAAGTATAAATGTAAATCTTGTAACTCTATCTTTGTAGCCAAAACTAGTTATGTTTGGGAATATTGTCAAATCGCACAACCTGTTAGACAAATGATCTTATCAGAAACTGCTTTTAATACATCATTGAAGGATATCGGCAGACGTTTTAACGTCTCCGATAAGACCGTTCAACGTATCATCGATGAAGAAGCCAAGATGCACAAGAAATCACTTCCTGAACATCTTCCTAAGCACATGGCATTTGATGAATTTATGTCTACTGACAAGATGAGCTTTATTTGGTTAGATAGCGATAATCATCGTACGGGTGATATCTTGCCCAGAAGAACTTCATATCAAATCAGTAAATACTTCAGTCGATTTCCTTTGAAAGTCAGAAGACAGGTAAAAACTATTTCTTTGGATTTAAATGCCGGATACATTAATTTAGTACCAAAGTTGTTTCCAAAGGCCAAAGTCGTTGTTGATAGATTTCATATCGTTCAGATGATGAATCGTTCTCTCAATTCAACTAGAATACAGGTAATGAAACGAATGCCTAAAAGAAGTAAAGAATACTTGTTCATGAAGAGAGATTGGAAAAAATTCTTGGAATCATTCGATTCCATCGAAAAGATAAACCCTAAGTATCAGTACAGTGTTGGTTATTATGAAACGGATCTAAATTTAATCACAAAGTGTTTAGATTTGGACGAAGGTTTCGCCAAGTCCTACGAAGTATATCAAGATATTTTAAAGGCTATTAGAACAGGCGATACTGATACAATGAATCAGATACTACTCAATTATCATCCACTCAATACCGCTATGGATCAAACAATGACATCATTAAGAAAATATCGTAAACAAGTATTAAATGCACTGAAGCTTAAATATTCCAACGGATTTTTAGAGGGAATCATTGGAAGAACAAAAAAGATAAAAAGTAGTGCCTATGGATATCGTAGTTGGAACAACTTTACTGAATGTATAAATATTCAAATGTTTTGGCTTCGAGCAAGCTCATCAGCCAAATAAAAAAGCAGCTAGACCATTTATGGTCTAACTGTTAACTTGAACCGCCATCAACTTGATTTGACGAACAGCCGAAAACAAAAGGCATGACTCCCTGCGAATACAGGGAACATGCCTTAGCAGTTTAAAAATATTCAATTTTGTCTAACTTTTGTGTTGCACTTCATGCACTTTAAAATGACTCAAGGCTAGTTTTTATTTGCTACTGAGCCATCGTTAATGATGGCCATTTTGTTCTAAAGTACATTCGTGATGACGCAATGATTCACCGATATCTCATCCAGATACTAAGCCTTCTTCTCTCGAATGGAGCCCACCAGATCATCTGTAGCTGGAGCGTTCGCAAGCAATGCGCGAACATCATCAAGATTCACCTTAACATTCCAAACTAAAACACCAACTAACTTATCGGTATCTATGAAATAGACAAGCGATCCATGCGTTCGCCGATCAAAAATCAATTGCAATTTAGGATCAATATTACCGATTGCTTGCCAGGAAATATCAAAAATCATGGAATAGAAGTATGGGGTATGCTGATAGCTCATGTGAGCACCTGCCATATTACGGCCAACTAATTCACCAGAAAGTCGGGCATGGTCCACGTGCTCAATCCGTTGCCGACCCAAGATGTGATCTGGATAAGAGACAATATCTCCAGCAGACCAGATGGCTGGGTCACTAGTATTGAGATACTCATTAACTTTCACACCACCATCAGCTAAATCCAAACAACTGTCTTCAGCTAAACTAATCCGCGGCGTAACGCCTAACCCAACAATGATCGTATCGGCTGCGATCGCCGTACCATCCTTTGTCAATAGAGTCAAGTGGTCACCTTGGCGTTGATATGATTGGACAAACTGATCACTCATCAGTGTGACACCATTGCGTTTGAACGTGGCTTCATACTCAGTCCGAATAGGCTCAGGAAATTTACCCTCACCCAGCGCTTTTTCTGGAAAAATCATCGTAACTTCAGTCTCATTTTGGGTCAGTGACGATGCGAGCTCTGTACCAACATATCCACCACCAATGATCACAACTCGCTTGTTCGGACCACTAAATTTACGTAACTTGCGATAATCTGACCACTGTCTAAAGACTAGCACATGTGGATCAGAAGGTCCCTGGATTTGTCTAGGTTCTCCGCCAGTTGCTAGCAATAGCTGTTCATACTTGATTTGCTCACTATCGGCCAATGTAATGACCTTATCTTGCCGATTAATAGCCGTAACCGTTGTCTTGAACTTAAAAGTCACATTGGGATAATTTTCAGCACCAATCTGAATGTTCTCTTCAGTAAATTCATCATCTAGCCATAGTTTTTTACTCAGTGCCGGTCGTTCATATGGGACATCCGCCTCTTGCGAAATAATTAAGATCTCACCCTCTGAATCTTCCTGTCGAATTCCCTTGACGGCATAGCCAGCAACCACTCCGCCACCAACAATGACGTATCGATAGCTGTTTGTCTGATCCAAATCACTCATCTAATCGCCTCCATAACTTTACTTTTTCTAGGATCATTGTAATATAAAAACGCCATGATTCGAAAAATAACGCTCAGAATTGTCAATCGTTGCTTGCTTTTATCAGAATAATAATTTTATTTACATACTGCTACAAAGCTATCAAATATCACTATGATCCAGATTTAGAATTGCGGATAACACAGCATAAAATAATATTATTTTAATTAAAAAACCTCAATTTTTAAGGTAATCATTTTTGATTTTAATTTGAAGTAACAATATTCGAAGAGTTGTCATTTTTCTTGGTCATTTCTCGGATTTTAGTGGAGTTAGAAGTTTCAAGTGGTCCGCTCTGCTATGATTCTCTCATGTAAACATCATCTTTGTATATTGAATTTCTTTCGATATCTGATAAAGGTCGTCCGTTTAATCCCTGTATTACGGGCAACATCTACATCACTCATACCCGTTTGATAAAGCTTAAAAGCGTGTTGCAAGCGGGGATCGTCTTGGGTGTATTGGGGTTTGCGCCCATGATATTTACCCTGCTGCTTAGCTAAGGCAATCCCTTGTTGCTGACGTTCGATGATCCGCTTACGTTCACTTTCAGCTTGGTATTTATAAAGTTCAATAATGAGGTTGGTCATGAGTTGACGTAAATTGGGGTCAGCAATCCCTGTCATGGACGGCAAATTCAACACATCTAGGGTGGCACCCTTATTTTGAATGGAGTTCATGATCTTAGTCAAATCATGGTTGTTTCTGCCTAAGCGATCTAATTCAGTGACCAGGACAATATCTCCCTCACGAATATAGGCCAGCATTTTTTGCAGTTCTGGCCGATTAGTGTTAGCCCCACTTAATTTATCCGTAAATAATTTATCAACGTCTTTTAAAGCCGCTAACTGTCGATCTAAATGTTGCTCCTTGGAACTCACACGCGCATAACCGATTTTAGCCATTTCCAGTTCTCCTTTTGGACAGTTCTAATGAACACTTGTAATTCCTAGTATAGCACAGAAATAAAAAAGGCCATTAGGGTACACTCTATTGTTACATCTATACTGTTGGTTTAATTTTATAATATAGCTTATAAATTTGATTTGAACTCTAATCCGGATTAAACAAATTAAAGTGTAATAGTTCACACGTTAGCACTATTAACCTCCACTTAAGGCAAGTTTTTATATCTTTTAAAGGAACCATAAATAATTATATTCCGTTACATTATTAAGGTAGCGTCAAGAATTGGATTGAAGTAAATATTTGAGACAGATTTTAAGAGACATTCAGAACCGCGTTTACCTTCCACAGCTCAAATAAATCATTAATCGCGATTAATAACTTATTTGAACCCTGGAAAGCATTAAATCAGGCGGCCATTTGGCTCGTAAGCGTTGCAATTTCAACTTGTAAGGGGGTCTGGTAGCCCAGTGAACTATGAATTCTCTTCCTATTGTAGAAAGCATGCACATATTCAAAAAGGACGGCAGCGGCAGTTTCATAATCTTCAAAGACCGGCACTGGATAAACCCATTCCTTTTTGAGGGAAGCGTGAAAGGATTCCATTGGCGCATTATCATACGGACAACCCTTACGGCTGTATGAGTGGCGGATATGTAGTTCAGTTAAACGTTGATTGTAATCATCGCTGGTATACTGTGATCCTAAATCAGTATGGATAATCAGGTCCCCAGTAATGGTTCGATTTTTAACCGCGCTTTCCAGGGTCTTTAAGACTAAATCAGTACCCATCTTTTTTGAGAACGAATAGCCGATAATCCGTCGTGAGTGCAGGTCCATGATGGTTGATAAGTAACACCAGCCATTACGCTTCGTTTGAATATAGGTCATATCAGCGGTCCATTTTTGATTTAAACCAGTGGTCGAGAAATCCTGCTTAAGCAAGTTGGGACGCTGTTCAACCTTGGTTTTGGAAGCCGAAGCCGCTTTCCACTTATTGACGGTAACGGAGTGGATATCCAGTTCCTTCATGAGCCGGGAAATCCGTTGTGGACTGCACCGAAGCTGCAGTGGTTGAAGTTCCAGATTCAATTCATGGTGGATCTTCATAACACCGTATCGCTGCTTAAATTCCGCAAAGATCCGCAGAATCCGTTGTTTCAAGTCCGCATCTTCGACCCGGCGTTTTGAAGGTTTGGGGGATCGATAACGATAATACTGAGCTCTGGAAACACCGAGGATTCGGCACATCTTAGTTACCTGGTGGTGATGGCTTTCTTGGTGAATGTAATCAAAAATATTGGTTACTTCTGCGCAAGGAAGCCCAGGGCTTTTTTTAGGATTTCGTTCTCCTCAGACAGGGAAGCCAGTCGCTTTTCCATCGCTTTGATTTCGTCTGGCGATTTACCGGATTGAGTTTTGGCCTGGCCCTGGATCCACTTATGAACTGTTGAATAGCCAATGCCATATTCTCTGGCCAGTTGGGCAGCTGATTCGCCTTGCTTATATAGGTTGATAATGTTTTGTTTGAATTCTTTGCGCGCGTTTTATAATCAAGTTAGCCAAATACTTTTAGCTAATTGATAAAATAAAAAACACCAAGACAAATCTCTGTTATCATTGATGTTCCTACACAAACAATGAAAGAGGTTATTGTCTTGATGCAAGAACAGAATACCACAGTCAGAAAAAAAGGTCAGCACCTAACTTCGTTTGAACGAGGCAGAATTGCTACGCTGCACAGCCAAGGCTATTCCAATCGTGCAATTGCCAGAGCGCTTAATGTTTGTCATCAA
>NZ_VDFP01000004.1 GCF_009600985.1 Companilactobacillus halodurans | reverse complement strand
GGGTCGAACATCTAAAGGGCATGAATGGTGTCCTTTTTTGGTGTTCTTAAATGGTTATTACTAATAAATGGTATACAAAAATAAAGTTGATGGCAAAATACCTATCAACTTTATTTATCGTACAGCCAAAAAAGCTCTCTAGTTAGGAATTTACCTAATTAGAGAGCTTTATTTTTTAAATTAATTCACGTCTTGCTTCTCGCTTACGTAACCATGGCATAACAAAGCCTAGTCCGAATAAAACGATAACTGTGATGAAGTTTAGTAACAATTGGTGATTGAAAGCACCAGTACCAAAGTCTGCTTCTTGAGGGATGAATCCTAAAGTAGCACAGATAAAGGTAAAGGCTAGACACCAGCCACCGACAAGTAGTGCGCCAGTTTTATTTTTGATGAAAGTATAATCGGAATGGAATTTATCTTGATGCATTCTCATCGCAATAAAGGCGAAGAAGACCCAACAAGTCTTATATGGTGAAATAATTCCGTTGATATTTAATAGCCAATTATAAATGGTATTGATATTTGGCAAAGTACCAGTTAGCAATAATAAGAACAAGCTTAAACCGGTTGTCATAGTGTAACTGTGGATCGGACGACCGTGCTTGTTTTTCTTAGTTAGCCACTTAGGCATGAACTTGTCAGCTACATCACCGGCAAAGACACGACTGGAAGCATCTAGTAATACGGCTAATTGAGCCATCATGAAGATTGCTTGAACGACGGCAAAGATATACATCAGAAGTTTACCGACACCTAAACTATTACCTAATAATTGGAAAGCATAGTAAGGACCGTTCATCTTGAAATCATGTGGAATATTGTGAGCATTGAAAAACATTGCTAAGGCTAAGGTACCAAAGATAGTTAAGAAACCGGTCATGATAGCCAATAACCACATGGCCTTAGGAAATTCATGCTTTGGATCACGCATTTGAACGACATAAGGAGCAGCTAATTCTGCACCAGACATGGCGAAAATCAACAGCCCAGTCGTCGAGAAGTATTTCAGACTAAACGACGGTTTGAAAGCCCCCCAGTTGAATGGTTGAGTTGCGATATGGTGACCATGCAAGACAGCGTAACCTGCCAATAATACGAACAAAAATGACATGATGAACATTGCGCCACCACCGATGAGTGACAGTATTTCTAAAGAATTCTTGATAACATTTTCTAAAAGGATGAAAAGTAAGATAATGATAAAGGTTAAAATACCGAACCAAAATGGCGACATCTTTTTATCTAGAGTGTTATTTCCTAGAAACATCCAACTAAAGGATACGATAACGGAGTTGGAAACGTCGACGATGTAGGGAACGCTTTGAACCCAATACATCCAAGATGTCCAATATCCTAAAGTATCGTTACTACTGTGACGAACCCATGAGGCTAATCCTCCGGCTTGATTGTCAAAGGTCAAACTCATCTGACTGGAAATCAGTGCATAAGGGATGACATAAGAGAAGAGTAAGAAAATCCATGAGATGACCACGGATAGTCCTTGGTTTTGAAAGGGATAGAAGATATTTTCAAAACTGATGATGGTAACGAAGTCGATCAAGGCGATGACCGGCCAACTGAGATAGTGCTTTTTATTTGGTTCTAATGATTCCAATGTTAATTCCCCCGAATTGTTTAAAAGTCTATTTAGTGTGGACTTTTAAAATTGGGAGGTTTCAATGTAAGTAAAGAACTATTTATTTTCACTTGTTTATAACCTCAATGTGTAGATATAATCAATGCCGTAATAAATTTTTATAATTAATGCTTAAATAAAAAAACATACCCAGAAAATTATAGATATTTATATATCATTTGCAATACCTTTTTGAAAACTTTTTTGAAATAATAGGAGGAAATTTATGAATTTTCTGAAAATTGCCGTAGGCAACGATGTAGTAATGAACGATTCAAGCAGTTGGGAACTAGTTCCTTTTACTGCAGAGATCAATGTAGCAGGATTGGCAGCTATCGTTTTGAATGGACAAGATAAAAAAAATCTTGCGTTCGCTAAGAATCTACAAGAAGCATCAGGCCTCGGTATTCCTATTATTCAAGCTAATTCTACAGCTGACGTGACAGACCAAGCAATCAAGGCTGCTAAAGAATATCAGACAGAAATGGTGCCAGGTTTTTTAACAGATTTGATCAATTTTGCTGAAGATAAGCCTATCAGTTTTACGACCCCAGGCCATCATAACGGTCAATATTACGACAAACATCCTGCTGGAGTAGTTTTTAATCGTTTCTTTGGTAAGAACCTGATGTTCGCCGATACCAGCGACACAGTCGATGAATTAGGCGATACGATGACCCATGAAGGAACGCCATTAACGGCTGAACAAAAAGCTGCTCAAACTTATAACGCTGACAAAGTTTACTTTTGTACCAATGGAACAACCAGCGCTAATTCAATTTGTGCTAGTGCCTTATTGTCAGAAGATGATTTAGTCTTGTTCGATCGAAACAATCACAAGTCGCTTTATAATAGTGCGTTAGTTATGAGCGGTGCCAAGCCGGTTTATGTACCAACTGATCGCAATCCTTTAGGCTTGATTGGCGAGATGAATCCAGAAGCTTTAGACGAAGCTAATTTGAGAAAAGAAATTGCCAAAGTCGACCCTAAGAAAGCTCAAGCTAAGCGTCCGTTTAGATTGGCTATCGTCCAATTAGAAACGTATGACGGCGTTTTTTACGATGCCCAGTGGATGATTGATAAAATCGGTAAACTCTGCGATTACATCTTGTTTGACTGTGCTTGGGGCGGATTTGAGCAATTCGTACCGATTATGAAGCACCTCTCGCCACTTTCTTTGGAATACGGAGCAGATGATCCAGGGATTCTAGTTACGCAATCATTGCACAAACAACAAGCTGGTCTCGCCCAGACGTCACAAATCTTGAAAAAAGATGCTCATTTGAAAGGCCAAGCTCGCTATGTTGACCACAAGCACTTCAATAATGCTTATTTGAAATTCGTTACGTCGAGCTATTCATATCCAATTTACGCTTCCCTAACAGTTAATGCTTATTTAACCGCTGGCCAAGGTAACAAAAATTGGTGGGATGATACTTTGAAGATGGGAATAAATTGGCGCAAGCAATTATTGAAAGAGTCAAAACTATTTCGCCCCTTAGTTCCTGATAATTTTGCCCAAATCAGTACTGATGATTTAGCGACGCATAGTGAATACTGGAATTTGAAGAAGAGCAATAATTGGCATGGATTCAAAGAAATTGCCGATGGACAGGCGATGATTGACCCTTTGAAGATTACCGTTATAACGCCGGGAATAGATATTAAAAATTCCAAGTATCAAGATAGTGGTATTCCTGGCCCAGTAGTGGCAGAATTCTTAATGGAGAAGCGAATCATTCGAGCTAAAGATGATTTGAATTCTTTGTTGTTCTTGTTGACTCCTGGCGATACCAAAGCTGAACTTGATACTTTATTAGAGGCGTTCTTGGAATTTGAACGATTGTATTTTGCAGATGCACCTTTGACTGAAGTCTTGCCAAAACTTGCTCAAGTCTATCCAAAGCGTTATCAAAATTATACTTTGAAGCAGCTTTGCCAAGAGATGCATGAGTATTACCGTCAAAATAAGACGTTTACGCTTCAAAAAGAACTGTTTGCTAAAAAGGATATGCAAAATTACACGATGACGCCGGGAAAAGCTGATCAATTATTTATGCGGAATCAAAGTGAATTGGTCAATCTAAAAGATATTGAGGGTCGAATTGCTGCAGAGGGAGCATTGCCATATCCTCCCGGGGTCTTTATTGTGGCACCTGGTGAAAAATGGCAAAAAATCGACTTGAAATATTTTGAAGATTTAGTCGGTGCGATTGAACGTTTCCCCGGTTTTGTACCAGAGATTCAAGGTGTATATTGGGATAGGAATGAAGACGGAACGATTTCCGTCCAGGCAGAGGTTTTAAAGAATAAATAGTAAGTAAAATTACTTAATTGAGGAGAATTTTTTATGTCATTATCATGGACAGACGATTTACCAGAAGATTTAAAGACGAAGGTCGCAAAAGTTGAGGAATTGATTCAACCTCGTTTAAAAGAAATCGACCAACAAGTTTTGTATAATCAACAACGCGTTTTGAATCTTTTTAGAAAGCATCGAGTGGGGGAAGAAGATTTAGTTCCATCAACTGGTTATGGTTACGATGATATTGGCCGTGACAAGATTGAAGCTATCTATGCAGATTATTTCAAGGTCGATGATGCTTTGGTACGTCCCCAATTTGCTTCAGGTACGCATGCTATCTCGACAGCACTTTTTAGTATGTTGCGTCCTGGCAATACGCTTTACTATCTAACAGGTACACCATATGACACGATTCAAGAAGTCATTGGTCTAGCTGGAAATAAACGTGGCAATATGAAAGAATATGGCATTAACTTTAAAACAACAGAATTATTAGATGATGGTTCAGTTGATTATGAGAATGCCAAAAAAGCCTTGGTGAACGACGATTCTATCAAGGTCGTAGCAATTCAACGTTCACGTGGCTATGCGGTTCGCGATAGTTTCATGGTTGAAAAAATTGCTGAGATGATTAAATTTGTTAAAGAATTACGACCAGATGTCAATGTCTTCATTGATAACTGTTACGGTGAATTTTCCGAAAAAGAAGAACCAACTTTTTATGGAGCTGACATTATGGCCGGGTCGCTCTACAAGAATGCCGGAGCTGGCTTAGTTAAGAGTGGTGCTTACATTGTTGGACGTGAAGATTTAGTTGACGGTGCAGGTTCCAGACTGACCGTTCCTGGCGCTGGTAAAGGCGAGGGCGCTACTTGGGGTTACTTGCGTGACTTCTACCAAGGATTTTTCATGGCCGCTCACACAACTGGCGAAGCTCTAAAAGGTATGGTCTTTACAGCTGCTTTATGTGAAGAAATGGGAATGAATGTTTCACCAAAATGGGATGCACCAAGAACCGATATTGTTCAAACCGTTTCCTTTGGTGATCCTGATCCAATGGTAAAATTCTGTGCGGCTATTCAACACTTTTCACCAATGAATTCATTCGTCGACCCAATTCCTAGCCATCAAGATGGTTATGAAGATGACGTCGTCATGGCTTCAGGAAGTTTCGTCGAAGGTTCAACAATTGAACTATCATCAGATGGTCCAATCAGACCTCCATATTCACTTTACATTCAAGGTGGATTATCTTACGCTCATGTTCAGGTTGCAATCACACAAGCTGTTAATGAGACCTTTTATCAATAAGAATGCAAAAAAATAACGTCAAAATGCTTCGGCATTTTGGCGTTATTTTAGTAACTTATTTTTTAATAATTTTTTCAATTGCTGAAACTTCATCATCACTGAATTCAAGGTTATCTAAGGCTTTAAGATTATCATCTAAGTGATCGATATTAGTAGTACCAATGATGACACTGGCAACTATGGGGTCTCTTAATAACCATGCTAATGACATTTGACTGAGTGTTTGTGAACGATTTTGAGCAATTTCGTTTAAATCATTTAATTTTTTAACAAGTGCATCTTTTCCATCTTTCAATAAATCTTTATTGGTAGGGTGGATGCTGTAACTATCTGAAATTCCGTTGAGATAACGGTCAGACAACAAACCTTCACATAAAGGACCATAAGCAATTGCTCCAGCACCGTTGTCTTTTAATAAATCTCTTAAACCACTGCTTTCAACGTGATCATTGAGTAAATTCATACTCATTTGATCTAAGACAAATGGTGTCCCAAGTTTTTTGAACATTTCTAGAGCTTGCTTCATCTGTGGAACTTCAAAATTAGAAACACCGACGTACAAGGCTTTACCAGATTTGACTACATCGTCAAGAGCTCGAACGGTTTCTTCAATTGGCGTAGCGTCGTCATAACGGTGAGCGTAATAGATGTCGACATAATCAAGATTTAAGCGAGTCAATGAATCGTCGATACCTTGCAAGATTGACTTACGAGAAGTTCCAATTCCGTAAGGGCCATCGTGTATTTCATAGCCAACTTTAGTTGAAATAACTAATTCATCACGATAAGGTTTTAAATCCGTTTTTAGAATTTGACCAAGTAATTCTTCGGAACTACCAACATCGCCGTCTCCGTAATGATTGGCATTGTCAAAGTGGAAGACTCCCTTGTCAAAAGCGTGCAAAATCAATTTCCTTCTGTCAGCTAATGGGTCGCTGCTACTGAAATGATGCCAGAGTCCTAATGAAATAGGTGGCAACATCAAACCAGTTTTGCCAGCATGGCGAACATTATTTTCTTTGTAACGATTATCTGAAGCTTTATACATACTATCATCCTTTCAATTACAAATTAACTAATCAAATAAATGATATGACAGCGCCACCAATTACGCAACGTCTGAGTCTTTAGAATATTGGCAGGAGTAATTGATAATCTTTAAAGAAGTCGCTTTTCAATTTGCCAAATTCATCGATCAAAGCATGCAATTCTTCAGCTTGTTTTGATGTGAAATCAAAATCTTTTTGAACAGCTTTTTTTAGTTGCATGTAGCTAGGATGGTCGGTGAAACTGTGCAATTGAGTAAAGAGTTTCATGGCGTAATTGTCAGAGACAAAAGTTGGCCGGTGGAAATAATATAGTAACAATACATCAGCAGTTTCGTTGCCAACTCCCTTTAACGCTAGTAAGTTCTTTCTCAATAAATTTGTGGGGAGTTTTTCCCAGTCAGAAAATTTATCACGATAGGCGGTTAATAAGGAACGTAAATAAATGGCTTTATTTTTGAAAAATCCACTGGGTTGAATCAGTTCCTGTAATTTTAATTCTGGAATTTGTAGCATTTTGTCGACGTTGAATTGAGTTACCTGATTCAAATTATCCAATGATTTGGCAACGCTTTTTGAATTAGTGTTTTGAATCAGAATCATTCCACTTAACATTTCCTCAGCGTTTCTTGCGGGCCACCAATTTTGCTCGCCTAATTTGTCATGCAATATATCTAATAAATCATAAATAGTGATTTGTTTGTACAAAATATTTGGTCCTCCTCGGTAATATTATCCAACATAATATCAAAATTTTGTTGAATTAAATATTGGATACGTTTTCATAGTCTTTTTAGATTATTTCAGAAAAATATTTGTGCTAATATAATAACCGCTGATTAATTATGGGGGTGTAATTATGGGTATTATTTTTGTTATAGGGTCAATTGCCTCCTTAATCCTTGAAAAGTATGTCTTAGCCAATAATTCACATGCTTGGTTAGGCATAATTGAACCATTGTTATCAATATTTTTTATAATTGGATTAATGGTTACAAAGCACACGGCATTTACCGTATTTAATATTATTTTAGCTATTATTTATGTTTCACTAAGCTTTATTTTTTGGGGACAGGGAAATGACCTTTACCATCAAAGAGTCATTAACAAGTACTATGAATAAACAAAAACGAAAGCGAGATATACCATGGCAAGCTTTCGAGCATTAAAATAAATAATCCAAGGCAATCGATTTTGATTACCTTGGATTATTTGGTTTAAGCGGAAAAAAATTATGTTATATTTCGCGTTTACGCTGCTAATTCTAGTTTGAATTAGTGGCGTTTTTGTTGTTTTCAGATAATTTTTGAACTAATTTTTCATCAGAATCAACGGTTATAGTTTGCGATTTACCGGTGAAGAGAACTAAACCCGATTTAGCATTTTTTGGTTTAAATAATTGGCTAACTTTTAAAACATCGACAGGAACTTGTTTCAAGCCACGACCTTTACTGTAATACGCTGTCAAAACAGCCGCTTCTTTAAGAGTCTGTTTACTTGGATTCGTGCTGTGAATGACGACGTGAGAACCAGCTAATTCACTGACATGCATCCAGTAATAATCTTTATTAGCCGTTAATGTTAAATGGTCATTTTGGTCGCTATTTTTGCCAATTTCAACTAGGACATTGTCGGTCGTATAAAAGCGTCTAGGATGAGCTGGTTCAGGTGCTTTAGAAGAATGCAGAACTTTAGTCTTGAAGGCATCTTCAGCAATCAATTGTTGTTTGATAGTTTCAGCTTGTTTTAAATCTGTTGGATCAAAGTTTTTTTGACGAGTTTGTTGTTTTAGAAGGTTATCTTGAGCCTTTTGCAAATTCTTTTGGATGGTTTTTAGTCCACGAACGTCGCGATGATATTGATGAAAGTATAATTCAGCGTTTTCGATGACAGATTTTTTCACATCAAGATAGATAGTAATTTCTTTATCTGAGTTTTGATAATCTGGTAGCACAACATAACCCTTTTTAACGTCAACTTCTTTAGCATAGGCTTTTAATAGCGAACCTTTAGTTTTTAGTTGGTCGACGTCGCCAATTCTTGTGATAGCTTTATTAAGCGATTCAATTTGTTTTTTAGTATGTTTGATTTGCCACTGCATGGCCTCTGTAACTTGGCTTGAAACAGTCGATTGAGTTTCAGACATTTATAATCCTCATTTCTTAAGCGTTATAACGCTAAAAATTATAACACTGTATAAAAAAATGACAATTTAGTTTAAATTGCCACCAGTTACTTTGATATCGCCTTTGCCATCTTGAACAACGATTGCTTTTATTGCTGCCGTAATGCCTTTGACGTCATCATCTAAACTGAGACTAGGTGTATTTGGACGGTTTATCGTTTGTTCAGGCAAGAAGGGAATGTGTATGAAACCAGCTTTTAGGTTGTGAAATTCTTGATCAATCATATATTGAACTTGGTACATGATGTGATTGCAGACAAAAGTACCAGCAGTAGTTGAAACGTGACTTGGAAGACCAGCCTTTTGGATTGATTGAACCATAGCTTTAACTGGTAATTGTGTGAAATAAGCATTTTGACCATCAGACTGAATCGGTTGTTCTAAAGGTTGGAAGCCACTGTTGTCAGCAATACGACCATCATCGAAATTGATGGCCACGCGTTCTGGCGTTAAAGCATAACGTCCGCCAGCTTGACCGATGCTTAAGACATAATCGGGGTCATTATCAAGAATTGCTTGATGAACAACTTGTGCACATTTATAAAATATTGTTGGGATTTCTAATTTGATAATCTCAGCTCCAGAAATCTCATCGGGTAATTTCTTAACAGCCTCGATAGCTGGATTAATTTTGTCCGTATCAAAAGGATCAAAGCCTGTTACTAAAATTTTCATTGCTATATACTCTCCAATATTTAAGAAGATATTCAAAATAATATATTTTGAATACCTTCTTTTTTATCTCAAATTATAGATTACTTTGTTTTTTCATTTGAGCAAAATACATTTTTATCAATGTAATTACTTTTTTATTAAAAGGATTTTGACTCGAACTAATAGGATAGCTCAAATAGATTTCTCTTTGTAATTTTTTTGGTGAAAGATGAATCAGCTTTATCTTCGGATCTTCAATGTTATTCCAAGAAACGGTGGGAATAAAACTTATACCAATATTCTCATCTAAAAGGCCCTTTAGAGTGTAATGGTCTCCAGTAACAAAAGCTGGGGTTAGAATCACATCTTGAGATTGAAAGAAGGATTCAATACTAGTTCTTAAGGGACTAGGCGTAGTCAAAATTATAGGGTTATTTTTGACTTCTTTTAAAGTGATTTCTTTATTGTTGGCCAAAGGATTTTGATAATTGACTCCGACCATGATTTCTTCAGTCAATAGTAATTCGTTAACATTGCCATTAATTTTATGAGTACTAAATTCGAAATCATAGTGAGCCAAGCTGTCATTTTCCAAACCATTTTGAATTAAGTCAACTTGGATGTGAGGTAATTCTTGTTTTAATTGGTGGATGATATTAGGAATCAATGGAGATGATTTTTCGAATCGAAAAGTTACTTTGTCTTTTTGCGCGTCATTTTTTCTCTTTAATTCAATAACTGATTCGTCAATGATTTTTAAAGCATGATTGACATATTTTTTGAAAATTAAACCATTCTCATTTAATTTTAATGAATGACCATTTCTTACAAATAATTTAACATTCAATTCGGTTTCCAGCTCATTCAATGCGCGGCTCAATGAAGGTTGTGAAATATGCAGAATACGGGCAGACCTAGAAACGTTTTCGGTTTTTGCAACCATGGAAAAATATCGTAATTGTAACAGTCTCAAGTGATTCACCAACTTTCATAACATTTTTAGTATAGTCCATATCATTTTTTGTATTTCACAAATATGGATAAATGAAATAGTATCTAGAACAACAGCCGAAAAGATTAGAAAAAAATTAAAAAGGAGGGTCAAAATGAGTGATAGAGATTTATTTATTTTAAACCACAGGGCTGATTTTGAAAAGTTTTTGGAAGAATTTATTTCTCTAAAGAGTATCAGTGCAACTGGAGAAGGAATTGAGGAAACAGTGGAGTTCTTGCAAAGTTTGTTGCAGGACTTGCTTGGGGCAAAAGTTGAAATTATTAAGACTGAGGGTAATCCCATTATTTTGGCCTCTCTGAAAGGTAAAAAATCAAAAAATGTTTTATTTTATGGACATTATGATGTTATGAATCCTGGAGATTTATCTAAATGGAGTTCTGATCCGTTTAAGTTAACTAAATCCGAAAATAGATTTTTTTCGAGAGGAGTAGGAGATAACAAAGGTCAATTGATGGCTCAAATCCTCGGGTTATATACATACCGTTGTATTCATAAAGAGTTTCCATTTGATATTACTTTGTTAATTGAAGGAGAAGAGGAGCAAGGCAGTAAGAATTTGCGACCAACTTTAAAACACATTGCTTCTACTGAGTTGAGTGATATCGATATGGCTGTCGTTGTCGATGGATCCTTTTCCGCTGATGGAACGCACGTATTGAGAATGGGTAATCGTGGTTTATTTGCTTTCGAGTTGATCTGTGAGACAGGTTCTCGAGACAATCATTCTGGAAATTTGGGAAATGTCATGGATAATCCCTTTGTTCAACTTTTGAAATATCTGGATAAAATCTATGATTACAAAACTGGAAAGGTTAAATTGGAACATTTCTATAACGGAGTGGAAAAGCCCAACGTTCAAGAGCAATCTTGGATAAATGATCTGCCTTATGACAAAGAAAAAATCCAAAAACAATCTGGTATCAAACGATTGCCTTTGGATAAGGAAGCATATTATCAAAATTTGATGTTTAAGCCAACTTTTAATTTTTTAAGCGTTAAATCTGGATATATGGATAAAGGAATTAAGACGATTATTCCTCACCAAGCAAGTATTAAAGTCGACTGTCGTTTGGTGGGAAATCAATCTATTTCAGAAATTAAAAATGATTTAGAAACTGTTTATTGTAAAGAATTAGCTGATGGATCGTTAAAGCTTGAATATTTGGGAGCTATACCACCTGAACATACGATTGCTGACAAAAAACAAATTGCTTGGATAAGTAAAGCGATTCAACAAGGTTCTGGGGGAGTACACATTGAACCAATTATGCCAGGCACGGTACCTAATTATGTTTGGAAAGATATTTTAAAGGTTCCAGTATTTACAGTGCCATATGCCAATTATGATCAACATAATCATGATATAAATGAGAATTTAACACAAAAAGCTTTTTTTGATGGAGTGAGAATTAGTTATGAGTTATTAAACCAAGGTTAATTGGAGGAAATTAATTATGGAAGAGAGTTATACAAGTGAAAATAAATCAGTAGCACAGCGTACAAATCTAAAACCAAGGGTTACTTTTGCATTGCTATATGTAGCCTATGTTATTTGTTTTATCGATCGTTCGGCAATCAATATTGCTTTGTCGTATATTGGAACAGATTTTAACTTGAGTACTACGACATTAGGTGTTGTTTCAAGTGCTTTCTTTTTCAGTTATGCATTAATGCAAATCCCAGGAGGTTGGTTAACAGATAAATTTGGGACTAAGAAAACAATCTTATTTGCCATCAGTATTTGGTCAGTTTTTACAATCTTTACTGGATTTGCTTGGTCATTAGTATCATTGCTGTTTATTAGAATTTTGTTTGGAATTGGTGAAGGAGCCTTTCCTTCTGCAAGTTTGAAACAAATTTCAGAATCAGTTTCTTATGAAAAACGTTCAGGTTATACCTCAGGAATTGTATCTTCAAATTATATTGGAGCAGCCATTGCACCATTGTTAATTGCTCCAATAATGGCTAACTTTGGTTGGAGAAGTACTTTCCACGTTATGGGTATTTTGGGAATTGTCTTTGTTATTTCTTATTTCTTAATTCTGAGAAATGTTCATTATAAAAATGATTCTACAATCAAAAGTAAGACTAAGATAGATTGGTCTAGTGTCTTAAAAAACCGTTTGATTTGGCAATTTTTCGTTGTTGTCTTTGGACTAAGTATGGTAACTAAAGGTCTTGATTCTTGGATGCCTACATATTTGTTACAAGCACGCCATATTAATCTTGCTGGTATCGCCTGGTTAGTTCCATTGCCTTCATTAGCTGCAGGTCTAGGTGCAATTCTCAGTGGTTGGATCATGTCAAAATTATTCAATCATCGAGAAAAATGGTTGATTGCTCTGGCTAGTTTGTTAGCAACTGTTTTTATGTATGGAATGTACTCTTCAAAGAGTTTAAGTGCCATCATTACTTTTGAAATTGCCACTTATTTCTTTAAATCAATCGCATTCAGCAGTAGTTTTGCTTTTTTTGCCATTTTAATTTCTAAAAAAGCTTATGGATCATCCGTTGGAATTGTAAATTTTGGTGGGCAACTTGCTGGATTTATTGCACCTTTATTAATAGGTTACTTAGTCCAAATTTTTGGCGGTTCGTATTCTGTAGCATTTTTATTCTTAGTATTTGCTGCAGGAATCGCATTTGTAGCCGCATTAACGTTTAATAACAAAGCTTTAATTAAAAATAGACAAGCTGCAAGTAAAGCAGAATAGGAGATAAAAATGAAAATAGTAAATGCTGAAATTAGAAAAGTTGATATTCCTTTAAGGAAACCTTTTACAACTAGTTTTACCACCATGAAATTTAAACAATGTCTGATTTTAAAATTGGTCGATGAAGATGGAACAATTGGATATAGTGAAGGGTCAGCCTTTGCTCAACCATTTTATAATGAAGAATTTCGAGATGGCAGTTGGGATTTGATTGTTGATCAAATGTTACCCTTGATTTTTAATCAAAAGCTTGATCACCCAGATGATGTTTATCCATATCTAAATGGATTCAGAAAAAATAATATGTCAAAATCAGCTATCAATTGTGCATTATGGGATATTTATGCTAAACAAAATAATTTGACTCTGGCCAAAGCTCTTGGTGGAACCAAGGATAAAATTGAAACAGGTGTCAGCATTGGTGTTCAAAATTCACCTGAAGAGTTGGTAGAAGTTGTCCGAGGTTATATCAAAGATGGTTATCGTCGAATTAAAATGAAAATTAAACCAGGAAAAGATTATGATTATTTAGCTGCGGTAAGAAAAGAATATCCAAAGGCGATGTTGATGGCAGATGCAAATTCAGCTTATCGATTAAAGGATATTCCAATGTTAAAACGTTTAGATGATTTGAATTTAATTATGATTGAGCAGCCATTGGAGCCAGGAGATTTGGTCGATCATGCTGAATTGCAGTCACAAATCAAAACTAAGGTTTGTCTGGATGAAAGTATCACTTCGATTGGCGATACTAGAAAGATGATCAAACTAGGTAGTGGTCGTATCATCAATATTAAGGTAGCTCGCGTTGGCGGTTTAACAATTGCCAAAAAAATTCAAAGTATGGCTTCAAAAGCTGGTATTGAATGCTGGTGTGGCGGGATGCTCGATTCTGGGGTTGCTCGAGCTGGCAATCTTGCTATTGCAACGTTATCAGGTTACACATTGCCAAACGATATAGCAGCATCTAGTCGTTATTATGATGAGGATATTATTAAACCAACGATTGAATTGGATGGAACCTTTGTTGATGTTCCTCAAAATAAAGGTTTAGGATTTGAAATCGATCAAGAGAATTTAGATAAATTTACTATTCAAAAGCAGGTAATTAATTCTAAAGTTCTACAATACTAAAAAAATAGGGAGAATAATCATTTTTTGATTGTTCTCCTTATTTTTTTGCAATTATTTAATCATCAAAATTACACCAAATATAATCAAGATGAGATAAACATATTGAATAAAGTGTTCGCTGTCGATTTTTTGACTGATCCAATTACCAAATGGAACTACTACAAAGAGTAACGGAATAATGATTCCTAATAATTTGACCACTTCAAGGCTCCACATTCCGGATGACAACTGGCTCAAGACAACTAGAGTCCCGACACAAACAAAATGTCCTTGCAGGATGCCCCGAAGTTTGTCAGAATCCCATCTTTTAGCCGTTCCGAAGACAACGATTGGTACGCCATGGCTATTAAAAGATGCTCCAAGGATTCCTGAAATGATTCCAGCCAGATAATCGAATTTGTCGCTTAAATGAAGCTTTGATTCTTTAGGATTGTGCAATTTATAGAGATTATAAATTCCATAAATAATAATAAAGATTCCTAGAATTTTCATAATAATAATGGGTGAGCCTAATTTAATAATCAAGATTCCTACGGGAATTCCTAAAATAGAACCGATAACTAAACGTTTTAAAGTTTGCCAATCGATATGTTGACGATATTTGATAGCCACTGGAACAGCGACCAGTAATCCTAAAGCTCCAATCAAAGCAGTGGATGTTTGGATATTAAAAGATATTAAAGCTAGTAGTGGCATGGTTACCAGTGCTTCACCAAAACCAAAGACAGTCCGCATTAAAGCACCAAAAAGGGCAATCAGGACTACCAGTATATATGTCATTATGATAAACACTCCTAAAAGAAAAGGACCAAGATAATCTTGATCCTTTTCGTATTTTCTATTAAAGAATGGGAGATAACAATCTAGAGAAACGTTGTTTAAAGTGCATCCACATTCCTTGCTCTTTGATTATTTTGGGAGTTAGTAAAATAGAATCTTCCATGTCATTTTCAAAAGAACGAGCCACTTTATGAGTAACTTTGGAATCATAAATGAAAGCATTTGCCTCGAAATTTAAAGAATAACTCCTGAAATCATGGTTCATTGAACCTACAGAACAAATCTTGCCATCAAAGACTGATGTTTTAGCGTGCAAAAAGCCTTTCTGGTAGCTATAAATTTTAATCCCATAAGTTGTTAATAGATTAGCATAATATTGCGTAGCACGATAAATAAAGGGGTGATCAGGCATGCAAGGAATCATGATCCTCACATCAACACCGGAGCGAGCGGCAATCGTCAAAGCTGTAAACATTGGATCATCAGGCACCAAATAAGGCGATTGAATCCAGACGCTCTTTTTAGCTGCCACGATCATATCAATGAAGCCGTCTTTAAGAACTTCTTCACGATTGTCAGGTCCATCAGAGATAATTTGAATCGGCACGTTAGAAGTATTGTCGAATTTGTCAGATGGAAAGTATTTTTCCAAGAAAGCTAGAGGTTGAGCTTTGTTATCTAAAGAAGCATTCCAATCTCTAAAGAAACGTTCTTGCAAAAGTAAGGTAGCAGCACCAAAAATTCTTGAGTGGGTGTCACGCCAGTAACCAAACTTATCAGTCACATTAACGTATTGATCGCCAACGTTGAAGCCACCAATCCAACCAGTTGTCCCATCGACGACTACGATTTTACGGTGCAAGTGATAGTTCAAACGCGTTTTGGCAATCACATTTTTGGAAGTGATGAATGGTAAAACTTCGCCGCCAGCAGCCTGAAAATCTTTGAAGTATCTAGGCCTTGTCCCGCCAGAACCCCATGGATCATAGAGCAACCGGACTTCTAAGCCTTCTTTAGCTTTTTGGGTCAATAAGTCTAAGAATTTGTCTCCAATGTCACTTTTGATAAAAGCATAGTATTCAACATGAACGGTATCCTTAGCATTTCTAATGTCTTCAAACAGACGCTTGAATTTTTCCTGCCCATCGAAGAACAATTCGATTTCATTATGACGCGTCAAAGGAGCTTCTTCGGTCTCGTTGAAGAATTTAATGATATGGTCAGCATAATGCGTTTCATCATAGCGTGACGCATTTTGGGGCTTTTTTTGTGCAGCAATTGCCATTTTTTTCAATTGGCTTAAACTGTAGTGCTCCTGATTGCTGATATTAAAGATTTTCTCTTGAGCAATCCCACGGCCCAAGAATGCGTAAATTAGAAATCCTACGATTGGTAATAAGACAAGGACTAAAATCCAAGCCCAAGTAGTAACGATATTACGAGGTCTGTGAAAGACAGTAATTAACGCTGAAATTGTATTGACTACTAAGATAATGAAGATTAGCCAGATGATCCAAACATCAATCATAAAATAAATCCCCTCTATTATTCTTAATAGAAATTTTACTTCAAAATACTAATAAAATCTAATTTTATAAATTTATATAGAGAAACAAAAAAGATTCCCATCACGCTAGGCGAAATATGAATCTTCATTAAATTTAATTTTTATTAATTGCGATTGTCACCGAAGATAATAATCAAACGCAATAATTGTAGCGCAGTTGAAATAGCTGCTGCTACATAAGTCAAGGCCGCTGCAAATAGTACTTGCTTGACCATAGGAACTTCATCGCTATCTAATAAGTCGCCAGTCTTTAAAATGCTGACAGCTCGACCAGACGCATTGAATTCGACTGGTAAAGTAACTACTTGGAATAAAACGACTAAGGCAAATAACCAAATACCAATCGTAATCAAAGTATGGTTCATACCTAATAAAGCACCAACGATAATCAAAGGAATTGAAGCATTTGAACCAAGATTGACCGCTGGAACCAAGGCTGCTCTGAGCTGCATTGGCAAGTAATTTCTTTGGTCTTGAATAGCGTGACCACATTCGTGGGCGGCAACACCGATGGCAGCAACCGAAGTTGAGCCATAAGTAGATTCAGATAGACTTAAGGTTTTATTGCCCGGGTTGTAATTATCGGTCAATTTTCCACCGATTTGTTGAATTGCAACATCTTGTAAACCGGCATTGTCCAAAATAAATCTAGCAGCATCCGCACCAGTAGTCCCGTGATGGCTAGTAAATTGATCGTACTTTTTGAAATTATGATTTACGTACCATGAGGCCCACAAACTGATAACAAGACCAATAATTATCAGCAAGTAACTGGGACCAAAACCGTATCCATAACCATATCCAAACATTAAATTAGCTCCTCTTTAGAATATTCTCGTTAGAAGCATTATAACCATTATTTATGAATTTTTCTTGAACTACTTGATCTAAATCGTTGACCAAAATAGTTTTTAGTGAAATCTGATCACGAAGAAAGATAAGCAATCTATTTGATATTTCAACCTTTTCAGCTTCAGAAAGGTCTTTAAAAGTGACCATTAAAGCAGCTTGATGATTTTTTAAATCGACGTCGCTTAGACTAATCAAAGAGACAAGTTCTTTATTAGACTTTTTTTGAACGAGCCAATAAATACCATCGTTACGCATGATGATTTTGGCACTGTCAGAAATATATTTTGTCGTAGGGTCAATTTCTAATCCTAAGAACTCGCTAACGTCTTTTAAATTGAATCGTGTAGGAAAATCCCAAAAGAAATTTTCGGTGATGAAAGGTCGATAAGATCTCATTTTTATATCTGTCATTAAAATACTTTCTCCCTTGTGAACGAATTATTCGATGATCATACTCTTCTTAGCACTCTTGTGTAGTTTGTGCATCCATGGCTTCAACTTCTCTGTAGTCAAAAGTCCAAGTAGATAGAAAACAACACCAAAGGCTACTAATATAATAATATCTTTTGTAGCGTTAGGCCAATATACTCCTCCGACTGCTTCACGAATTAAATTGACGGCATAAGTAAATGGCAAGTAAGGATTGATAACTCTAAAGAATCCGTCTGATAGGACGACTGGGAAGTTACCCCCGGCACCAGAAATCGACAGAACTAAAATGATGATTCCTAGTCCCTTACCGACCGTTCCAAACATTTGTACCAGTGAATACAGAATCGATATAAAGACGAAACTGACTAGCATACAGAAGAGAACTAAGAGAATTTTTTCTTTCGTATAAGTATGCAAGATGAAAATATTACCAAGTGCTGCCGAAATGGCTTGTAATTGATTTAAAAAGCCAAAGGTCAAATAACGTCCATTGAAACGTTGTTTGAAGGTATAACGATACTTTTGACGGTCGCTTAACTTGAAGTGGACTGTGAAGACACTTGATAATAGTAAAGCACCAACCCAAATACATAGAGCCAAGTAGAATGGAGCACTGGCAGAACCGTAATTAGGGATGTCGTAGAGATTTTGTTGCTTTAACTTAACTGGGTTAGAGAAGAAGTCTGATTCCTTATTGGCATCTGATTTCATCAATTTAATCAAGGCACCAAGGTCAACATTCTTTTCACCCTTTTTCAAGAGCTTAGCAGAATGATGAATATCTTTCTTTAATTGAGGCCAATCGTTGACCGCAAAGTCATTGGCAGTTGAAAGAGCTTGCTCTAACTCAGGTGTTTTAGAATTGACCAAATTCAAAGTTGTTGTCAGTTCATTTTCAATTTGTGGCAATTGATATTGCACAAAGAAAGTGGCCGTTGAAAGTTTCTTCTTCAGATTTGGATAATCATTATTGTAGAAGTCATTGGCAAGATTGATACCAGTGGTGATGTTACTCATATTTCCATTGAGCAACTGATTGGCATCGTGAATCTCATTACCAACTGCAGGCAACTGTTTTTGATACTTCTGCAAGTATGTTAAAGCAGTTTGCAAAACACCTTTAGTGTTATTCAAAAGTCCCGGAATGGCAGGAATAACATTCGTATTGAGTTCTCCTAAGGTTGAACTAGCATCTTTTAAGAAAGTATTGATGTTATTGATGGTGTCCGAAACGCTATCCAAAATGTTCAGACCTTTAAGAGAAGTGATGCCGCTAGCAACTTGGTCAGCTTGATTTGAAAGGTCGGTTAATTTATCTTGCAACTGTGTCGTATCTAAATCGTCATAGTTGTTCAAAATATCGTTTGCTTTGTCTGATAAACTGTCGCCCAGGTTAGCAAGATCATTTAGATGCTGAATAGGTTGATCAAAAATATTTGTCCGATCGTTTCCTAATTGGTCAGCTAATTGGTTGAAAAGATTTTGTAAATCAGTTAATGATGAAGCAATTTGACGACTGATTTTTGACAATTGAGCAGCGTCTGAAGCAACGTTTTGAATAACAGTCTTTAATTGTTCCTTTAATTCTTGATTCTTAGGATCTTCTTTGACTTTGTCGATTAAGTCATTGATGTTATCCATAGAATTGCTGATTTGAGTGGCAATGTTGTAAACCATCGACAAACCAGTGTCGACCGTCGTTTTGATAACTGGCAGAGCTTGTTGAATCTTTGGAATCAAATCGTTTTGTGCTTTATCAGTTGCATTTTGTGCATCTTCGCCTAATTTTTGAATATCTGGAACAACAGCTTGGACTTTGTTAACAACTTCGATGCCGTTTTTAACTTGGCTAATACTGCTGTCCATTAAATTGGATATTTGGCCAAAATCATTATCGACCTGACTGATTTGGCTACCGGCACTTTGAATTTCTGGAATCTTATTTTGTAACTGCTTAGCAGCCGTGCCACCCGAGTCAACCAGTGGTAAGAAATTATTGAGATTAACTAGTTTTTGCGCATCAGAATTGAGTAATGGCAAATAACCATACATATTGTTGGCTTGTTGTAACTTTTGGTTTAGATTTGGAACGACCGTGTTAGCTTTTTGGACTTTATCCATAATATTTTGCAGTTCTGGCAAGTTGTCGTCAGAAGTAGTTAATAGGGAAGAAAGTCTTCGAAGCATCGGTAAATTGTGTTGAATATCGACACCAGATTTATTTAAGACTTTGGTGATAGTCTTACTGATCGTTCCAATAAATTCATCTGAGATAGTTCCTTGTAACGTCGTTGCACCTGTCTCAGTCAGCTTCGGGGCAATGGCGTTTATTTTCTGATTAACAGAAAAGACCAATTTTGGTTTTTTGATATTACCAGATAGGAAACTAACAATATCTTTAGAGAAGTTCTTAGGTACGTAAATACTGGCGTAGTAAGAACCGTCTTTAACCCCTTTATCTAGTTGGGCTTTTGAATCGACAAAAGTCCAGCCTAGTTTATGATTCTTTTTCAAGTTGTCGATCAATTGATCACCAATCTCGATTTTTTGTCCTTCAAGTTCGACTGATTGGTCATCTGAATAAACGGCAACCTTTAAATCACTCGTGTTTGAATAAGGATCCCATAGAGCCCAAACGTTGAACCAACAATAAAGACATGGCAAAATTATCATTGCCAACATCAAAAGTGTAGCGGGTTTGGATTGTAAGGTCCTTTTAAGATCTAGTTTAAATAACTCCCAAGCTTTGATAGAAATCCCCTCCAAATCTCTGTTAAAACTATATACGTAAGGTCATTATATAACGTTACGATAACGGATTATAGTAAATGAAATTGTTTACCATATCCAAGATTTCAGAATCATCATGTAACATTGAGTGTTCCGCGTTGGAACCCTTAATTAAATATTCTCGATATTCTTTAACTCGCGGTTTGAGTATGTAAGATATAGATTCTGCAGATGTAACGGAGATATATTTGTCACTATTAGAGTGATCTCCGACGTTGCCATAAATATTTATAACCCTTAAATCATCTGATATACTGTTACGATTAATGAAAATTCTAAAATAGGTAGGGCTCATAAAAGCTGGCCGTCCGTTGGGCGTGATTCGGTTGACGTTGGGAAGGTCACCCAAACCAAGAACACCATTGAACGGACCTGCGATGAGCACTAACTTTTTGAGTTTAGGCATATAAGGGCGCATTTTTTCTTTTAAGTTCACGAGCACTAAGGCTACGGCACCTAAAGAATGTCCGATGGCATCATATGTAGTAAATTTATGTTTTGAGCGCAAGTCAAATAGAAGTTTAGCTAACCAATATGCAATTTGGTTACTGCCAACCCATTTATTCTTAAAGACAACTTGAACAATGGGATGTTCATCCTCAGTTCAAGTCCCTTCATATGTAACTTTGCCTCTCCAGTCGATATTGGCTTTGAGAAATTGATCGTACTTCTTATTATTAGCTTTTAAAGCAGATGCAATCATTGTCTGTGTCGTATAATCTCCGCCACGAAAACCGTGGATATAGAGAATTGGCCATTGCCCATTTTTCATAAATTCACCCCAACAGAATATTATTATATAATTATTATCGAGAAAGTTTAACTAAATGAGGTATGACAGTGCAAAAATATTATGCAGTACGACGAGGCAAGAAGCTAGGAATCTATCAAACATGGGCCCAATGCAAGGCACAAGTCGATGGATTTGCTGGAGCCAGATATAAAAGTTTTTTAAATAAAGAAGAAGCACAAGCCTTTTTAGAAGGAAAAGATTCTTATAAAACTACGAAATCTAAAACTGCTTCTAAAAAGAAGGTTTCCAATATTAGTGATTTTGACGTGGTTGTTTATACCGACGGTGGGTCAAGAAATCACGGTAACTTTAAGGGTGGCCATGTAAAAGAATCAGATAAAGCCGCTTGGGCTTATCATATCAGTAACGATGGTCAGACATATGAAGGGACGAGCGGAGAATTTGGAGCAACGAATAACCGCATGGAGATAATGGCCCTAATTCAGAGTATTATTCGATTAAATGAGTTAAAAATCAACAAACAAAATGCGATATTTGTCTTAGATTCTCAATACGTCTTAAATGCAATCACGAAGAATTGGTTGACAGGCTGGAAAAAACGAGGTTTTAAAAAGGCTGATGGCAGCGTCCCAGTAAACGTTGAATTGTGGAAGCAACTCGATAAATTGTTGCCAACGGTTCCTAAAAAAACATTTGAGTGGACTAAAGGCCATGCTACAAATGTGGGAAATAATCGTGTTGATGAACTGTTGAATGAAACTATGGATAAGATGTAAAAAAATAGCTCTCAGTAATCAAAAAAAGATTACTGAGAGCTATTTATGTTTTGATTAAAAATTAAGGAATCGCCAAGACTGCTTAAAAAGTTTAAAATATAAGTAAATCGTTTTCAAAATTATAGTGTTTAAAAACAAAAATAGTGTTGAAAGAAGGTTGCTGGATGACAAAAGCAGTTGATAAAGTTTTGAAAATAATTCAAGATAAATATTCTAAGAATTGGGTCGATACAAAAACTATTGCTGAAGATGCAGGTTTAAGTAGAAGCGTAATCAGTATTTATCTATCGCAATTATATAAAGAGAATAAATTGACTAAAAAAAATGGCCGCCCAGTTCTGTGGAAACTTATCGCTGAGAAAAATCCTTTTCAAGATATGATTGGTTCAACTGGGAGTTTGAAAGAAATCGTTAAAAGGTGTCAAGAGTCAATAGTTTATCCGCCCAATGGCTTTCCTATCATTATTACTGGTCCCAGTGGCGTTGGAAAAAGTTTTCTTGCTAAAAATATTTATAAGCAGGCTAAAAGTATTAAAGCAATAGATTCGCAAGCCAAATTTATAACTTTAAATGCAGCCGATTATGCCAATAATCCGGAATTACTCTCTTCAGTCTTATTTGGATATAAAAAAGGCGCCTTTACAGGTGCTAATGAAGATACCTTAGGTTTGATTGATCAAGCAAATAATGGTTATTTCTTTTTAGATGAAGTACATCGTTTGCCAAAAGAGAGTCAGGAAAAACTCTTTTCACTCTTAGATTCGGGACAATTTTACCCATTAGGTGAAAATAAAATAGCTCATAAAGTTAAAGTAAGATTCATTTTTGCAACTACTGAAGAATTAGACAGCTTTTTACTCAAAACTTTTATGAGAAGAGTTCCATTACACGTCAAGTTGCCAGCCTTTAAAAAAAGACCATTAGTAGAAAGGCTGTCTTTAATCTTCGATGCCTTTAAAAATGAGGCCATTAGAACCAATAAGGAATATTTTATTTCTAATCAAATAATTGAAGAGTTATCACAAAATAAAGCGGCTGGGAATATTGGAGCTGTTGAAAATGCTATCAAACTCCTTTGCGCGGCTGTTTATACTGAACACACGAATGACAGTAAAATCTATATAGGAACTAAAGATAATAGAGATTCATATGTTGCAGTATCGAAAGATTTTGATGTTAATAATTATTCATCCTTACAAAAGCGTGATTATGACTTACTATCTAATGTTCATCAAGAATTATTGAATTCTGTTGAAAACAATAATAATATTTCAGACCAGGTTTTGTTATTGATGAAGTTTTTAAAGAAGATAGATTATTTAAAAGATGATGTTCTGATAGAGAATATTGAATTTAAAGTAAAACAGGCCATAAAAAATGTTTTAACACGTAAATACGGGGTTAAGTTATCATTATCAGATGATGAATTATATCAAATTAGCTTTGGGATGTCCTTGTATTACTTTATATCTAATAATGATTTTAAAATGGATCAACTCGTTAAAAAATTTGAAAATTTATATCCAAGAACAATGTATATTTATAATCGTTTCTTAGATGAAGTGAATTCTGATGAGAAATTTAAAGAACTATCGATTCCTTGGTTATTGCTATTATTTAAAGATAAAATCAAGATGATTGAGAGTATTAAATACACTGGAATTATATTAGCTCATGGTGATAATACAGCTACAAGTATTCAAAGCGTCGTCAATAATCTTTGTGGAAATTATATTTTTGAAGCATTTGATATGCCAATCGATGTTTCGATTCATGAAATAAATGAATATGTTCAAAAGTATATTAAGAGTCAAAAGGATCGTGAACATAAAGGGATTTTCGTCTTATTTGACATGGGTTCGTTGACACAAATGTTCACTGAAATTAAGAAGTATTCAAATTGTGAATTGCTTGTTATCAATAATGTCACGACTGCTACCGCCCTGGATACTGGCATACGAATTCAAAGAAATGATACTTTCAATGACATAACGAAGGCGGCTAATAGGTTTGGAAAGGCTTTTGGTACTCAATACTATGAGGGACTTTCTGATAAACTTAATATCATTGTGTCATGTATGTCTGGAGTAGGTTTGTCAGAAGAAATAAAACGGATGATGTTGGAAAGCTTATCTAATAAATTCGAAATTATCACAATGGATTATAAAGATTTGAAACAGACTTTGGAGAATCATGAACAAAAGTTTTTTGATAAAACAAAATTTGTCGTGACGACAACTGATATCGATACAAATCTAGATATAGATATTATTAATATTTACGACATTATGGAAAAGTCTGGATATAATTATTTGGAAAGATTGCTTTTAGATTCAGGAGAGCAAAAGCCCAATATTGAAGCATTAATGGATAAAATGTTGAAGTTCTTTACGATTGAGGGTATAAAAGACAGACTACAATTTCTCAATCCAGATGTAGTTATTGATGAAGTTCAATTAATTACTCAAAAATATCAAGAATATTATGATATTTCATTTGATGGTAAAACAAAATTGAATTTATATATGCATTTATCACTGATGATTGAAAGAATGTTAGTTAATGCGCGTAAAGAAGAAAACTCTAATGTTTCGTTTGATAGCGAGAAAGAAAAAGAGTTTTATTCAGTATCAAAGGCAATTTTTAAGAGTATCGAGTTGAAATATAATTTTAAAGTTAATGATTACGAAATATCATTGATGTATCAATTACTACATAGCTATATTTAATAATGTAAGTGCTTAATAAAAATTAAGCACTTATTTTTTTGGAAAATCAAAGCCTAATCTAGAGGCTTTTTTAAAAGTTGGCACGGAACTTGCTTATATAAAAGTGAGGAGGAAGAAAAGATGAAAAAAATAATTGTGGCCTCACATGGAAACATGGCTGAAGGCATGAAAAACACGATTGAACTTTTTGCAGGGCATAACAACAATGTTAGTTACATTTCAGCGTATACAAAAAAGGATGATGATCTTACTGAGACCATTGATAAATTATTTGATTCATTTGATTCAGATGATAAAGTGATTATTTTTACTGACTTGATGGGTGGAAGTGTAAATCAACGTTTGACTGTTAAGGCACAAGATAAAAGCAACGTGTTCATTATTTATGGATTTAATTTACCAGTTGTAATTGAAGCAATTTTGTCAAAAGAAGAAGTAAATAATGAATATATTAATAAGTTGGTCGACGTCGGTAGAACTAGCTTAGGAACTATTGATACGAAGAAAAACGCAGTAAGTTCAAAAAATGATAATTCAGATTTTTTCAATTAGGAGGAAATAAATAATGATTAAAGTTATGAGAGTTGATGAAAGATTAATACATGGACAAATTGCAATGGTTTGGTCAAAGGAAATGAGTATTGACGGAATCGTCGTAGCCAATGATGATACAGCTGCCAATCCAACTCAACAAATGGCATTGAAAATGGCTGTTCCATCAGGGATTAAGGTTATCGTTAAAACAGTTGAAGGAGCAATATCATTATTGAATGATCCTCGTGCAAAGGATATGAAATTATTTGTTTTAGTTAGAACTGTTGGAGATGCACAGAAGGTCGCTGAAAAGGTAAACGATATTGAGTATGTCAATTTGGGAAATGTTGGGAAAGCATCAACTGATCCAAAGACAACTTTGACTCAATTCGTAATGTTAACAAAACCTGAAATTGAATCATTGAAAAAGTTGGTAAAACTTTATCCAGATACAGCTTTACAAAATTTGCCAACTGATAAGAAAGAAAAAGCAACAGATTTTATTAATAAATTGAATCTATAAATTATTGCAGAAGAGGAGAAATGAACATGTATGAAGCATTTGCTGTTGCATTAGTTGTTTTCCTGACCGTTGGTGGTCAAGAATTACTAGGCTTTTCAATGTTAGGAAGACCAATTGTTATTGGTCCATTAGTAGGACTATTACTTGGAGATGTAAAGACAGGATTGATGATTGGTGCATCTCTTGAAACTATTTTTATGGGTATTGTAAATATTGGTGGTGCCAGTGCTGCAGAGCCTGGGCTTGCAAGTGCATTAGCTGTTGCCTTTGCCATTATGATGCATGGTGGTTTAGGTGTAGCTCTACCACTAGCTATTCCTTTAGGTATTATTGGATTACAAATTAAAACATTAATCTACGTTCTAATTGTTGGACCTTTCGCAAGTAAATTTGACAGTATGGCTGCCAAAGGAAATCAAAAGGGTATCGTCAGGTTGCATTATGGATTATGGACTCTTCAATGGTTCATTTATTCATTAATTCCATTCTTTGCTATGTTGTTTGGTTCAGAAGCAACTCAAAAAGTTTTAAAGATGATTCCTACAATTATTGTTCATGGTTTAACTGTTGCCGGAAATGTTTTACCGGCAGTTGGTATGGCAATGCTGATGAAGATACTTTGGGATAAAAATATCTCTGCCTTCTATTTCTTGGGATTCATATTAGTTGCTTATTTAAAGATGCCATTGATTGCTGTAGCTGTTATGGGAACAATTATCGCTATCTTAGTTGCCCAAAGAGATTATCAAATTCACAATATTGGACAAAAAGTTGCAGCTAAACCAGTTGCTACGAATACAAATACAAGTACGACTGAAACCAAAGATGAACAAGAAAACGATGATTTCTTTAGTTAATACTTAGGAGAGTAAGATTATGAGTAAATTTTCGAAAAACATGTCAAAAGATGAAAAGAAGTTAATGAGACAGATGTATTGGCGTTCGTTCACCTTGTACTCAGCTGTTACACCTGCTAAGCAAGGGGCTTCAGGATTTGAATATGCAATGCTTCCCTTCATTAATAAATTCTATAAAAAAGCTCAAGATAAAAAGGATGCTATGGTTCGTCATATGTCATATTTCAATACGAACCTAGCTATGTCGCCATTCGTTATGGGTGTTGTAGCATCCATGGAAAAACAAAATAGTGAATCGGATGATTTCAATGCTGAATCAATCAACGCTATTAAAACCAGTTTGATGGGTCCTTTAGCAGGTATTGGCGATTCAATTTTTTGGGGAGTTCTAAGAGTTATTGCAGCTGGTATTGCTATCAGTTTAGCTAAAAATGGAAATATTGCAGCACCAATAGTCTTCTTGCTATTATTTAATATCCCTGTGCAATTAGTACGTTGGTATGGCGGACAATTAGGTTACACACTTGGTTCAAATTATATTGGTGATCTTTATAAAAAAGGTCTTATTAATATTTTGACAAAAGCAGCCAGTATCGTTGGATTAATGATGGTTGGAGCTATGACAAGCAGTATGGTCATCTTCAAATTGAAGTGGAATATGGTTTTAGGTGGAAAGACGATTCTAAAATCGCAACAAATGCTTAACCAAATATTTGTTGGTATTTTACCATTATCAATTACATTACTATGTTTCTGGTTATTGAAGAATAAGAATGTTTCAATTAATTGGTTAATTTTAGGAACAATTGTTATTTCTATTGTTCTTGCCTTAGTAGGTGTTGTCTAATGACAAATGATTGGTGGAAAAATGCAGTTATTTATCAAGTTTATCCAAAAAGTTTCTTAGATACTAACGCAGATGGTATTGGTGATTTGAATGGGATTGATAAAAAATTGGACTATCTGAGTGATTTAGGGATTGATGCGATTTGGATTAGTCCAGTTTACTTGTCGCCACAAGTTGATAATGGTTATGATATTGCCAATTATCGAAAAATCGATCCAATGTTTGGTGACAATAAAGATATTAAAAAATTGATTCAAGATGCACATAGTAAGAATATTAGAATCATTATGGATATGGTTGCCAATCACACTTCTGATCAGTCTATTTGGTTTAGAGAAAGCTGTAAATCAAAGGATAATTATTTTAGCGACTTTTATATTTGGAAAGACCCAGTAGATGGCAAAGAACCGAATAATTGGGGTTCTAATTTTGGAGGGTCAGCCTGGACTTTTAATAAAACTAGAAATCAATATTACTTGCATTATTATGGTAAGCAACAACCGGATTTGAATTGGGAGAATCCTAAAGTTAGAGAAGCGATTTATGATGTAATGAGATATTGGAAAGCCCATGGAGTTGATGGTTGGAGAATGGATGTTATAACTTCAATTTCAAAAGATCAAAGATTTTTAGACAATCCTAATCCCCATAATTTACATTATGTAGTTGCTAATCAAAATAATGGTCCACGAATGCATGAATTTATCCATGAAATGAATCAAGAGGTTTTTAAACCATTTTCCATGATGAGCGTGGGTGAAGCTCCAGATAGCAAGAGCAAAGATGCTCGACTTCTAGTTGATCCAAAAAGAGAAGAATTGAATATGGTGTTTACCTTTGAGCACATGCATGTTGATAGGGTGCCTGGAAATGTTAATGGAAGATGGGCCATTCAACCGGTAGATATAGTTCAATTGAAGAAGACTCTAGCAGATTGGCAAGATAATTTAGATGGTCACGGTTGGAATGCACTTTACTTCGAGAATCATGACCGGGCCAGAACACCGTCAAGATGGGGCAATGATAAAGAATTTAGATATGAATCAGCCACAGCTTTTGCAACCGTCTTACATGGATTGAAGGGAACTCCCTTTGTTTATCAAGGCGAAGAAATAGGTATGACTAATCCTAAGTTTGACTTAAAGGATTATGAAGATATTGAATTAAGAACTAATTATCAAAAATTGGTTCTACAAGAAAAGACTATTTCTGAAACAGATTTCCTAAAAGCAGCTAGAAAGATTAGCCGCGATAATGCTAGAACCCCCATGCAGTGGAATGACAGTGAAAATGGCGGCTTTAGCGTTGTTAAACCTTGGTTCAAAATTAATCCTAATTATAAAGAAGTAAATGTAAAAAATGATTTGACTTCATCAAAATCGGTTTTCAAATATTATCAAAAGTTGATAAAAATAAGACACGACTATGAAGTCTTAAAAGATGGTGATTTCCAGTTATTGCTGCCAGATGATAAAAAAATCTTTGCCTATCTCAGAGATAATGGAAAAAACAAATGGTTAGTAATAGCTAATTTATCTGGTTATTCACAACAGGTAGATTTATTTGATAAGTTTCATATCAATAAAGTTATTATCGATAATTATAAATTAGATAAAAGAACCTCTAATGGTTTGTTGCCATATGAAGCATCAATATTAGAAATAGAGTAGAAAAATTTAACTTCAAAAATCAAAAAAATATTAAAAAAACTCTCGATATCATTTTTGATAACGAGAGTTTTTTGCAATTTCTACTTTCTCAAAACCTTAATCCGAATAAATTTACCAAATTCTGTCACTATCAGAACAATTACACCCATGATGATAGGGATGAGCCAACCGTAAGTAAAGTTGATACTTGTGGTGTGGAAGATGTCTTGCATGAATGGAAGATAGATAATTCCCATTTGCAAGAGTATCAAAATTCCGACAATGTAAAAGGCCATTTTATTTTGGAAGAAGTATTTAGAGATAACTGGATAATTATTTCTAAGATTAAATAGGTAAAAGATTTTACCAAAGATAATTATGTTTAGAGCCATCGTACTACCAACAATTGCTGGTAAACCACGACTAGTTAGAGCATCGAATGCCCAAATGCCTAGTCCAGAAATCAAAGCTGAAACGTAGACGATTTCGAATGTATCTAATTTCGTCAATATACCAGCCTTAACATCTCTTGGCCCACGAGCCATAATACCTGATTCTGGTGGTTCAAAAATAAAGGCAAATTGAATCGTTAGAGCAGAGACCATGTTTATCCAAAGCAATTGAGCAGGATAAAGTGGAAGTTCTTGGCCTAAAAGAATACTGATAACAACGATTAGACCTTCGGCAAAACTGGTTGGCAATAGGAAACGAATGGTTTTACGAATGTTATCGAAGACGTGACGACCTTCGCGGACAGCTACGACAATATCTGCAAAGTCATCGTCTGCCAGCACCATATTAGCTGATTCCTTGGCAACTTCAGTCCCCTTGATACCCATGGCAACACCAATATCAGCTTGCTTAAGAGCAGGGGCATCATTGACGCCATCACCAGTCATCGAAACAACGTGGTGGTTAGCTTGTTGAGCACGGACAATCCGTAATTTATCATCAGGAGTAGTCCGGGCAAAAACGTTATAGGAGTCAATCTTTTGAGCTAGTTCATCATCTGACATAGCATCAATTTCAGGTCCGGTGATAGCCTTAACGACCGAATCTAGATCCAGTTTGTTGGCAATAGCAGTCGCCGTGTCAGGGTGGTCACCAGTAATCATTTTGACTTTGACTCCAGCCATTCTCAACTCGTGGATTGAGGCTCTAGCTTCTTCTCTAGGTGGATCGATGATGCCGACCATACCTGAGACAGTTAAATCATTGATTTTATCTTTATCGATAGCATCAACTGATTCATCAACATCTTTATAGGCTAAAGCGACGACTCTTAAACCGTCAGAAGTTAATTCTTTGATTTTGTCGTTCCAATATTGTTTATCGGTTGAATTCTTCGATAAATCTAAAATTGTTGAAGGCGAACCTTTGACCATCAAAACTCGTTTGTTTTCCAAATTAGCTAAACGAGCTGAAAACGAAAGGCTGAATCAAATGGTAGGGAATCAACTTCATCGACTTCTGGGTTTTCACCAGTCATCTTACGATAAAGAGTTGTTAAAGCTCCATCAGTTGGTTCTCCGTTTAGTTCCCAACGATTATTTTCAAAGTGAAGCTGAGCATCAGTTGTTTGACCAGCAATGTTAACTAATTGACGCATACTGTCATCTTGTTGCCAATCGTATTTGTGTTGACTTAATTCCAAATCACCAGAAAAATCAACGCTACCGTCGGCATCATAACCGACGCCAGTGACATCAAAAATGTGTTGCGGCGTTACAACTTTTCTAACGGTCATTTCATTCTTAGTTAAAGTACCAGTTTTATCAGTATTAACGATATCAACTGCACCTAAAGTTTCAACGGCAGGTAATGACTTTACGATAACATTTCGTTTTGTCATCTTCCGTGTCCCCATAGCTAATACAACTGAAGTACTAGCGGGTAGGCCTTCAGGCATTGAACCAACGACCATCGTTATAACGGCAATCAATAAGGTAGGCAAGCTATAAGTATCAAAGAAGTATCCAATGATAAATAGCACTACCGCAGCAATAACGATTGCGACTGAAAGGCCAAATCCTAATGAATTCAAGTTCTTCATCAATGGAGTTGGACGTTCTTTAACTGTTTTAACAGAATCTTTAATTTGACCGATTTCTGTATCGCCAGCAGCGGCAATAACGATTCCTAGACCAGAACCACTGGTTACAGCAGTTGAGGCGAAGACCATATTCTTGCGATCGGCTAAATGCAAATCACGATCATAAATTGGTTCTTCAATTTTTTCAACTGGATTAGTTTCACCAGTTAAAACTGATTCTTGAACGCTCAAGTTATCAGCTGAAATCAAGCGCATATCGGCAGGTACTGCATCTCCAGCTTCCAAATTGACCAAGTCGCCAACAACTAATTGGCGTGAATCCAGTTCCAATTTTTCCCCGCTCCGAAAAGCGAAATTCTTGGAAACTAACAATTCACGAATTTTTTCCAAAGCGTTGCTGGCTTGTTGTTCTTGGATGTAACCGATAATGGCATTAGCGATAATTACTAGGCCGATAACGATTGAATCTGAGTAACGTTGCATCAAGAAAGTCATAATAGCAGCAGCAGCTAAAATATAGATGATACTGTTATTGAATTGCTTGATGAATTGTACAAATTTGGAAGTCTTTTTTGTTTCTAGTTCGTTTTTACCATCTCGATCTATACGACGTTTCGCTTCAACGGTAGTCAAACCATCTTCCAAGTTGGTTTGGTACTTTTGAGCTAATTGGTCATTATTCAATTGCCAAACTTTTTTAGAGTTTTGTATCGGGACCGCATCCGAATCAGAATTTTCGGATGAAGTTGGTTCATAGACATCTTTGTCTTGCATTAAATCAGTTCCTCCTAATTATTTAGAATATTTGTATATCCTATTTAAGTATAAAACGATATTATCATGATTATAAAGAAATTTGAATGAAAAAAAACCACATCTCTTAGTCAGAGCGTGGCTTTAAGTGCAAATTAGTTGAATAATCCGCTAAAGAAGGAAACGATGCTATCCCAAATTCTTTGCAAGAAATTACGATTTTCTTGAGTGTTGAGATTGTTAAAGATATTTTTAGCTTTGCTTGTAATATCGCTACTTAATTTTTGAGCTTGATCTTTAAAGTTTGAATTGCTCAAGGCACCAGAATTCTTGATTTGGACCATCAAATTAATGATTTTTTGTTTTTGATTGTCATTTAGAATGTTTTGCAAATCATTTTTTTGTAAGTTGTTGTTAACGATAGTTGTGATTTGGTTAACGGTTACGTTATTGCCTTTGTTAGCTAAATCAGATTTCATACCGGCAACAGCATTGTTCAATTGTTTATCGGAGTAACCATTAGTACCCTTATTCGCATCAGTTATTCCACTCAAAACGCCCATTTCCTTTTGCGCAGCGTTGACTTGGCTTTGATTCAAGGAATCGCCACTATTAGCATAAGCTGCATAAATTCCGGCTAAAGCACCAGAACCATCAATTGGCGTGGCAGAAGTTACATAGATGTTGGCATCGCTGATACCGGCAGTTACTGCGGCATTACGATATTGGTCGGCTGTAATGGTAGTGATGTTATTTTTACCATTGTAGTCGACAATTTTAACGTTGATACCAGAACCAGATGAAGTTTTTTGAATCAAAGCTGAGGACCAAACACCGGAGTTGCTAGTGAAAGAATCACCACTAGGATTCAAATATTTAACTAAGGTATCACCGTTGACAGTGATGGTTTTGTAATTACTGTCATTGATTTGTGATGATAAAGCACTGATAGTACCCTGACGTTGACTGTCAGTTAACGAAGTTCCTAAAGTCATTACGGGTTCGCTACTTAAATCGTCAGCTTTTACAGTCTGAACGGAAAAGATTCCTACTGTAATTAAAGATACTAGACTTAATAAAATGATATTTAACTTTTTCACGGTCAAAATACCTCCTTAACCCTAATTAAACCAAATATATATGAAAAATTCGAGAAGATGGGTCAATTTAGCATAAAAATTTAAGGATTTGAAGACTTAAAAACCGTCAAACCCTTGCAACAGCGACTGTTTAGAAAAATTAAAAATGGTTTTTTTTGGAAGTTTATGCTATTCTGTAGGTTCTAGGATTACGCTTAAATAATTTAAAAGGATTAGGTGAAACACAATGAAAATTGTCGTTCTTTCAGGTGGAAGAAGTACAGAAAGAAATGTTTCTTTATCTTCCGGAGTTAAAATCACCAACGCACTACGTAGTAAAGGTTACGAAGTAGCTTATGTTGATTCATTTTTAGGTAAGGATGTTAAAGAAGATGAAATCGATGATCTCTTTACGACAGAACCAGAGGGTGAAAGCAAGTTAGTTATTGATGATGAAGTCTTAACTGATGCTAAAATCAATGCATTACGTACTGATGGTACAAGAGGTTTATTAGGTAAGAATGTTCTTAAAATTTGTCAACATGCCGATATTGTCTATATGGGACTTCACGGTGAAGATGGCGAAAATGGTAAGATGCAAGCAGTCTTCGATGTCTTTGATATTAGATATACAGGAAGTGGCTCACTAGCTTCTGGACTTGCTATGGATAAGAAATACTCTAAAGAAATTTTTGTTCAAGACCAAATCCCAACTGCTAAGTACACAACTACTAAGACAGCCAAGATTTTGTCTGAAGATATTCCATTTAACTATCCAATGGTAGTTAAGCCATCTAATGGTGGTTCAAGTGTTGGAACACATATCGTCCAAAATGCGACAGAACTTAGAGAAAGCGTTGCTGATGCTTTGAGATTCGATAGCGAAGCCTTGATTGAAGAATACATCAAGGGTCGTGAATTTTCAGTTGCTATCGTCGATGGCTTGGTTCTTCCAGCTGTTGAAGTTACAGTTGATACTGGTTGGTATGATTTCCAACACAAATTCCAAGCAAACAATGTAACTCACTTCATTACGCCTCCAAACAATTTGGATGATGCTATTCATACGAAGATGCAAGCTTTAACTAAGAAGACTTTTGAAGCTTTAGGCATGAGCAATTACGGTCGTGTGGACTTCTTGTTGCGTGATGGCCAATTGTATGTCATGGAAGCTAATACTTTACCAGGAATGACTCCTTTGTCATTAATGCCTCGTGAAGCTGAAGCTGCTGGTATTTCGTACGCTGACTTGTGTGAGAGAATCATCAAAAGCAAAGTTAAATATTACGAAAATCAAAAATAATGCAATTTTAAAAAGTCGCCTTCTATGAGAGAAAGCGACTTTTTTGTTGGATTAAGCTAGAAATTCCTAAGGTTACGGTCAATCTATTATATAATTAAAGAGTAAGTGCTTTTTTAAAATTTTTGATTGAGAGGAATGTTTTTTATGACAAGAAAAATCGGAATCATCGGAATGGGCAATGTTGGTGCTGCTTGTGCTCACTACATTGTTTCAGGAGGTTTTGTTGACGATTTAGTTCTGATCGATAAGAATGAAAAGAAGGTTAAGTCAGACGCTTTGGATTTTGAAGACGCCATGGCTAATCTACCTTCACATACGAATATTTTTGTAAATGATTATTCTCAATTAGACGACGCTGATATTATTATTTCAGCTGTTGGTCATATTGATTTGATTGGTGGCGACCATCCTAACCGCTTTGGCGAATTAAAGCCAACTGGCGATGCTGTTACCGAAGTTGCTAAGAAAATCAAACAAACAGCTTTCAATGGCATTATGGTCGTTATCAGTAACCCTAATGACGTGATGACATCTATGTATCAACAGATTACAGGCTTTCCTAAAGAAAAAGTCATTGGTACTGGTACCTTGCTAGATTCAGCTCGTATGAAGCGTGCCGTAGGTTCTGCCTTTGATGTCGACCCAAGATCAGTTTCCGGTTATAACTTGGGTGAGCACGGCAATTCACAATTTACAGCTTGGTCAACAGTCAAAGTTATGGACCAACCAGTTTCAGAGTTGGCTAAAGAAAATGGCCTCGACTTAGATCAAATCAACGAAGATGTCAGAATGGGTGGATTCACAGTCTTCAATGGTAAAGGCTACACTAATTACGGCATTTCGACGGCAGCGGTTCGTTTATCGCTAGCTATTTTGAATGACGCTAAGATTGAATTGCCAGTTTCTAACTATCGTGAAGAATATGGCGTTTACCTATCATATCCAGCTATTGTTGGACGTGCAGGAATCCTTAAACAATTGAAATTGGACTTGCCTCAAGAAGAATTGGACAAACTACAATATTCAGCTGATTATATTAAAAAAAATCTAAAGAAATAATATTAGTTAAGTGATATCATACCACTATTTATTTATTAATGTGGGTGATATCGCTTTTTTTATGCCATTTAGGATATTTTTTTATAAATTAATTTATTTTTAATTCGATTAGAGTATAATGGCAGTCACATACTAAAAGTTCTTCATAAAAGAGCTTAGACAGTGAGGTAGATTAGATGACAAGAAAAGTAGCTATTATCGGAACCGGAAACGTTGGAGCAGCTTGTGCACATTATATTGTGTCAGCTGGATTCGTGGACGATTTAGTCTTAATTGATAAGAATGAAAAGAAAGTTCAAGCAGATGCCTTGGACTTTGAAGACGCAATGGCTAACTTGCCATTCCACACTAATATTTTTGTGAACGATTATTCACAACTTGATGATACAGATGTAATTATTTCAGCTGTTGGAAATATTAAACTTCAAGACCGCGTTAAACCAGACCGTTTTGCGGAACTTGGTTTTACTAGTAACGCCGTTTCTGAAGTAGCCGCAAAGATTAAAGAAACTGATTTTGATGGAAAAATCGTCGTTATCAGTAATCCTAATGATGTTATGGTTTCAATTTATCAAGAAGTGACAGGTTTGCCTAAAGAACACGTCATGGGAACTGGAACATTGTTGGACTCTGCTCGTATGAAACGTGCTGTGGGCAAAGCTTTGAATGTCGACCCCAGATCAGTTGCTGGATACAATTTGGGCGAACATGGCAATTCACAATTTACCGCTTGGTCAACCGTTTCAGTTATGGATCATTCAATTTCTGAATGGGCCCCAAAAGACGGCTTGAACCTCGACAAATTGAACGAGGACATCCGTATGGGCGGTTTTACCGTCTTCAGTGGTAAGAAGTATACGAATTATGGCATTTCAAGTGCTGCTGTGAAATTGACCTTGGCTATTTTGAACGATGCACTGATTGAATTGCCAGTTTCCAACTATCGTGAAGAATATGGCGTTTATCTGTCATATCCAGCAATTATTGGTCGTGATGGCATTGTTCAACAAGTTCAATTGGATCTACCTCAAGAGGAATTGGATAAACTCCAATATTCAGCTGATTTTATTAAGAGTAAGTTGCCTCAAGGTGTTAAGTAAGTTTTAGATTTTAAAAATGAATGTCCGTTATCAACAACTTTATTAAGTCGCTGATAGCGGGCTTTTTTGACGTTTTACAAATAAATTAAAAACATATACATATAAATAATTGGTTAGACCAATTTTTTAAGTGGTATCTTCTTTTAACTGGTTCAAAAAAGTACCACTTTATTTTTTTGCTTGTAAAACCCATGGCAATCCTATTTAAACCTGAAAGACCACCTTTCAACTGGTCTATTTCGGTTATTGTTTTGCTTAATGTAACCGGATACAATGGTCTTGTGGTTGATACCAGAAAGGATTCGATTCGTATGAAAATTACTCTTCAAGAGCAGTTAATCAACTTGCTGACTAATTACATTCAAACTTTACCAGCCAACGCTAAACTACCTTCTGAGCGAGAAATTGCTCAAAGATATGAGTTGTCTCGGACTACCGTTAGAGCAGCTTTAATGGAGCTCGAAGTTACTGGGATGATTCGCCGTGTTCATGGTAAAGGAACTTTTGTTAATAGAGTTGATCTTAATAGTGATTTGAATAGTAGTTATAGCTTCAACAAGCAAATGATTTCTCTGGGAAAGAAGCCACAAACCAAGATTCTTAGTTTTGAGAGAAAGGAGGCAAATTCGTACTTTGCTAAGAAATTGGAAACTGAAGTGGGTAGCCAAATCATAAAGTTAAAACGGCTTCGATATGCGGATGGTATTCCAGTCATGTTGGAGCGGACTTACCTACCGGTTAGTCATTTCAGTTTGCTGACTGAATCGATGTTGAATAATCGTTCACTGTATTCAGTTTTTTCAAAGGAGTTCAACGAACAAGTGTATTATGCTGATGAATATTTTCTAGCAGGCATTACCAGTGCAGATGACAGTAGATATTTGGACATAAAAGAGGGGACGCCTTGTTTGAATCTTCGCAGGCAAACTTATAATCCACACAATCAAATTATTGAATTCACTTTAAGTGTCGCTAGAAGCGATCAATTTGCTTATCACATTCGACACGATATCAGTAACAAATCCTAAAGAAGAGTAATGAAATTTGGAGGTATAAAGATATGGGTATTATTGCAGTAAGAATTGATGAAAGATTAATTCACGGACAAGTAGCTAATTTATGGACAACAAAGTTGCAAGCATCAAGAATCATGGTAGTTGATAACGAAATTATAAAAAATGATATTCAAAAAACAGCCCTGAAATTAGCTAAACCCGCTGGAGTTAATCTAAGTGTTTTAGGTACAAAGAAATCTTCAGCAAATATCTTAGCCGGTAAATATGAATCACAAAGAGTATTTTTGGTCGTTAAGAAGCCAGAAACACTTGTAGAAATGATCGATAACGGCGTTAAGTTCGATGTAATCAATGTTGGTAATATGTCGCAAAAAGATAATACGCAACATTTGACACAATCGATCAATGTTACAGATGAAGATTACGATGCATTTCAAAAGATTCTTGAAGCAGGGGCCAAAATCACTGCTCAAATGGTTCCAAACGATGACGCCAAAGACTTCACCGGTATCTTAAAAGACTACAAAAAATAGTATTTAATGGGGGATAGAACAATGGAATTTACAGTCGTTCAAATATTGCTTTTGACAGCATATTCTATGTACAACATTTATGATGAATTGCAAATGAACTCTTCATTGAGTCAACCCGTTTGGGCCGGAATGATTTCCGGATTGATCATGGGTGATATGAAGACCGGACTTATCATCGGTGCTGCTTTACAATTGACAGTTTTAGGTGTTGGTACTTTCGGTGGTGCTTCTAAAATCGATGCCAACTCAGGTACAGTTTTAGCCACAGCCTTTTCAGTTGGTACAGGTATGAAAGCTGCTACAGCTGTTGCTGCTATCGGTGTTCCAGTTGCCGCACTTCTTACATCATTTGATATCTTAGCAAGATTTGCTAATACATATTTCCAACACAAAGTTGATAAAGATATTGAAAACTTCAACTACAAAGGAATCGAAAGACACACTATTTTAGGTGCATTGCCATGGTGCTTGTCTCGTGGTATCCCAGTATTCTTAGCTTTAGCTCTAGGTCAAGGTGCCGTTAAGACAATGGTTACATATCTAAATGGCGATTTATCATGGCTCAACACTGGACTACAAACAGCCGGTGCTACACTTCCAGCCGTTGGTTTTGCTATCTTGCTTCACTACTTACCAGTTAAGAAACACATCGCTTACTTGATTCTTGGATTCACAATTACAGCTTTACTTTCAACAATCTTCACAAGCATTCAAACAGTTGGTACAGGTTTAGGTGCCGTAAGTAAATCATTTACAACAACATTCAATGCTTTACCAATGTTAGCTATTGCTTTAATCGGTGGTGCTTTTGCCATTATCCAATACAAGAAGTCAATGGCTAAATTGAACTCAGCTCCAGCTGCTGGCACGAAGAATGACTCAGGTTCTGCTGACGAAGATGAAGACGAAGACGATGAATTTGAAGACGCTGATGGGGAGGTTGAAGGCGATGAAGAAGAATAAAGAGTATCAACTAACTAAAAAAGATTTTAAACAAATCAATAAACGTAGCTTGTTTGGTTTCCAAATGGGTTGGAACTACGAAAGAATGCAGGCCTCAGGTTACTTGTACACAATCTTGCCACAACTTAGAAAAATCTATGGCGATGGTACTCCTGAACTAAAAGAAGCCATGAAGACTCACAACCAATTCTTTAACACAAGTAACTTCTTCAACACGATTATCACAGGTATCGATCTTGCCATTGAAGGTAAGGAAGGTGCTGATTCACTTGATACCGTTGCTGGTATTAAGACAGGTCTTATGGGACCATTTGCTGCTATTGGTGATTCGCTTTTCGCTGCTTTAGTACCAACAATTATGGGTGCTATTGCTGCTACGATGGCTTCACAAGGTAATCCTATTGGATTATTCCTTTGGTTAGCTGTCAACATTGCTATCATGGTTTTCCGTTGGAAACAATTGCACTTCGCTTATACAAGAGGTACAAAACTAGTTTCAGAAATGCAAGGTCAATTGAATGCTTTGACAGACGCCGCCACTTTACTAGGTGTCTTCATCGTTGGAGCTTTGATTGCAAGTATGATCAATATTCAAGTTCCACTGGTTGCACACTTAGGTAAAGTTTCATTAAGTGTTCAAAATAACATTGATATGATTCTTCCAAAGCTTGTTCCAGCTGCAGTCGTAGGTCTTGTTTACTGGCTACTTGGTAAGAAAGGCATGACTTCAACAAAAGTTATCTTTATCGTTATTATCTTCGCTGTTGCACTTTCAGCAATCGGCGTACTTGGTAAAATCTAGGAGGATTTAATTATGGCATTAATCTTGATGAGTCATGGAAACATGGCAATTGAAACTTTAAAATCAGCAGAATTAATTATCGGCGAACTACCAGAAACAACCGCCTTAGGACTTCAAAAGTCAGATGGACCTGAAACTCTTAAAGCTAAAGTAGAAACAGAAATCAAAAAGTATTATGGCAAAGAGCCAGTCTTCTTGATTGTTGACTTACTCGGTGGCACACCAGGAAACGTCGCTGTTAGTTTGACCCAAGACTATCCTGAAATGCATGTTATCTCAGGCTTGAATCTACCAATGGTCATTAACTATGCTAATCAAAAATTTATCGGTACAGATATTAAAGTAGACGACATTATGAAGGAAGGAAAAGATGGCATCGTCGATGTCAATGCCTTCATCAAAGCCGATTCCGATGAGGACGATGAGGATGAGTAATCCAAATCCATATCGTTATACTTTAAGACTCGCAATTGATAAAAATATTTATGATGCTGATAAAAAACAGAAATTAATTGATTTTGTCAAAAAAGCTCATATTTCTGATGTTGCCTTTTTCCTAAATCAAGAAGAGTTGTCAGATACACATATTACTTTAGATAAAGCCAAAGAGTTAATTAAAAATGTTGATGAAATCAGTCAACCAATTAAAGAATTAGGTATTACCGTCAGCTTAAATCCGTGGACGACCTTGAACCACTCTGATCGCGGGATTCCTTTGAAAAAAGAACTCGATATCAAACCAATGGTCAATTACCAAGGTGTAAAGAGTCTTTCAATGGCTTGTCCAGGATACGCAGGCTTTGGGGAATACATTAGTAAAATCTATGCCATTTGGGCTAGTATCAAACCACATGAATTGTGGCTTGAAGATGACTTTAGACATTATAAGAATGCACCATTTGCTTTGGGATGTTTTTGTGAAGATCACATGAAGCGTTATAACGATGCTTTAGGAACAAACTTGTCCCGTCAAGAATTCGTCGACTTGATGTTTAAAGGTGGCGAAAATAAATATCGTAATGCCTATTTAAAAGTTGCTCGTGAAGAAATTTTACAAGTAGCACACTTGATTGAACAAAGAGTTCATGAAGTGTCACCCGAGACTACTTTAGGATTAATGAGTTCTTGGCCAGAAGTTCACGCCTTAGAAGGTCGAGATTGGCAAAAATTGCTAGATGAATTAAGCGGTCCAGATACTCCTGCAGTATCAAGGCCACACTTGCCAGCTTATAACGAAGTTAGTCCACAACAATACGCACGTGATTTTGAAAAATATACCGTGGCAACCAGAACGGAAATTGGACCACGTCACAAGATTTATCCAGAGATGGAAAGTTTCTTGTATTCTCCCTACGCTAAATCTAACAAGTTTACGCAATTTCAATTAGATACCACAAGTTTAGTTCATGCCAATGGCGTCTTGTTGAATATGTTTAGCATGATGGGTGATGGGATAAATCAAACATACCACTACGATTCATTGCTCAATTCGGACAAGGAATTCCTAGACTTCTTGAATGAGTTTGGCATTGATTTAGAGAATCGCTGTGGAATCGTTATTCCAATGAATCAAGATGTTGTCAAAGCAAAAGTTGATACTACGGATACGTTAGAAGGGTTGATGGCTTCGCAGACGCAGTGGCTCGAATTGCTCTCAACAATGGGATTTGCAATGAAGCCAATTAATTTTATTGATCAGGAAATCAAAAATAAGACTGTAGCTGTGACCGGAAACTTTTTAAATACTTTAGCAAATGAACAAATCGAACAACTTTTTAAACGTAATTTTATTTTGTTGGACGGAGATGCTGTTGAGGTCTTAAATGAATGTCATTTGTTGAAGTTAATCAATGCTAGATCAATTGAAATTTTGAAAAATCGTAGCGGACAACAATCTTTTGAACAATTCGATAACGAAACGATATCTGGCATCAACAATCCTAGATTGACGATGCTTACACACACGGGTGATTACGTAAAAATTGATTATGCAATGCCGGTAACAGTTCACTCTTCAGCTTATAATCGCTTTGAAAAAAAGTTGGGTTCTGTCACAGTTAGCGATGACAAATTCTATTGTCTGCCAATGATGGATTCAGCAAAGTATGGCTGGCAAGCACAATATACGGATATCCGTGAGGGAGATTTGAAACAGTTTTTTGAAGAGCAATTGAGCGTGCCTCATCTTGTCGATATGTACAATTGCAAATTAGTGATTGATTCAGCACAAACGACGATGATTATTAGTAATTGGTCGATTGATGATGTTTCTGGAATCAATTTCTTCTTAAAAGATCGTAATGTGAAGAAGGTATCCCTAACTTATCGAGATATAGATAATCAAATGAAAAACAAAGTCTTAGATGTCCAACTGGATTCTAAAGGAATCTACCACATCGACTTTAATCTAAGGGAATTGATGGTCGTTCACATTAAATTTTTAGATTAAAAATTAATAGAGAAAGGATTCAAAACAATGTTTACAAAAACTGATGAAGAATTAGAAGAAATGGGTGCAAAAATTACGACCCGTGAAATTCAACAACAACCAGATTTATGGCAAGAAGCTTTCAAAAATTATACTGATAAAAAATCAGAGATAGATAACTTTATAGATAAAATCATTTCCACTTACCCCACTCAAAAAATTCGTGTTATCTTCACTGGTGCCGGAACTTCTGCCTATGTTGGCGATACTTTAAGACCATACTTGAATCGTGTTGGCGATACAGCTCATTTTGTTTTTGAGAGCATTCCTACAACAGATATTGTGTCCGCTCCTCTGGATAATCTAAGAAGTGACGACCCAACAATCCTGGTTTTATTTGCGAGAAGCGGCAATAGTCCTGAAAGTGTAGCTACGGTTGATTTAGCTGAAAAAATCGTGAAGAATCTTTTCCAAATCACGATCACTTGTGCTCCAGAAGGCCATTTAGCTAAAAAAGCTGAAAACGAAGATGCCAATCTCTTATTGCTACAACCAGCACTTTCAAATGATAAAGGTTTTGCCATGACAGGAAGCTTTTCTTGTATGACTCTCACAGCTGCTTTGATTTTTGACACAAATGATGAAGATAAAAAGTCAGACTGGGTCAAAACAATGATTAAAATGGGTCAAGAAGTTATCAGTCGTGAGGATGAAATTCAAGCTTATGCCGATCTTGATTACAACCGAATTACTTATTTAGGTAGTGGTTCATTATCAGGCTTGACTCGTGAAGCTCAATTGAAGGTTCTTGAATTGACGGCTGGTGAATTAACGACCATCTTTGATTCATCAATGGGCTTTCGTCATGGTCCTAAATCCTACGTTAACACCCGGACTATCGTCTTCGATTTCTTAAATAATGATAAGTACACACGTCAATACGACGTTGATATTTTGGAAGAAATCAAAGGTGACGATATTTGTGAAGAAGTTGTCGGTGTAGGTACGAGTGGTGATAATAATTTCTCTGGCAGCAACTTCTTGATTGAAAGTGGCGACAAAGATTTGCCTGAACTTTATCAAGCTTTGCCAGATGTTATCTTTGCACAAACATTTGCTTTGATGAATTCAATTAAAGTTAAGAATACGCCAGACACTCCTTCAGCAAGCGGAACAGTTAACCGTGTCGTTAAAGGTGTCACGATTCACGATTACGAATAATGATTTTTATCCAAAAAGGTTGAAACATTATGTGTTTCAGCCTTTTCTTTAAGACAGAAATTAAGGAGATTTAAAATGTCATATTATATTCATGCTAAAAAGTTCTTTTTGAAAAATACTACTGAAAATGGTGGCTATCTCGAAGTTACTGACGATGGCAAGTTTGGCCAATTTTATACAGCAGAAGATGAAAAGCCTGCTGGGAAAATCGTTGATTATGCTGATAAATTCATTGCGCCAGGTTTAGTTGATACTCACATTCATGGATTAGTTGGCCACGATGTGATGGATGATGATTTTGATAAGTTGAATGAAATGTCAGAAGGTCTTCTAAAGGCTGGGGTAACTTCATGGCTGCCAACAACTTTGACAGCTTCACATGATCAATTGCTAAGCATCTGTCATACGATTGGCGATAACTACAAAAAAGCTACTGGTGCTAAGATTCGAGGTATCCATTTTGAAGGACCTTTCTATACAGAAAAACACAAGGGTGCTCAAAATCCTAAGTACTTCAGAGATCCAGATGTTGCTGAATTCAATGACTGGCAAGATGCTGCTCATGGATTAATCAAGAAAATTTCTATTGCTCCAGAAAGAAAAGGCTCAGCTGAATTTGTTAAAGAAGTTGCCTCTGATGATGTTGCAGTTTACTTGGGCCACAGCGATGCTACTTTTGAACAAGCTAAAGCCTGTGTTGAAGCTGGTGCTACTGGATTTACGCACACGTATAATGGAATGAGCGGTTTAAATCACCGTTTACCTGGAATGGTCGGTGCAGCACTTTCCATGCATCTAGTAGATGACGAATTGATTTGCGATGGCCATCACGTTAACCCTTATGCTGCTCGAATCGTCATTGAAAAGAAAACACCAGAACATGTAGCTTTGATTACTGATTGTATGCGTGCTGGATTGATGCCAGATGGCGACTATGTTCTTGGTGAACTACCAGTTGTTGTCGCTGATGGGACTGCCAAATTAAAACAAGCACCACATAGTTTAGCTGGTAGTATCTTGTTGTTGAAAGACGCTATTAAAAATGTTGTCGACTGGAATATTGCCACAGATGAAGAAGCTGTTGAAATGGCAAGTTACACAGCAGCCAAGAGTTCAAAAGTTCTTGATAAATGTGGAATCATTGCTCAAGGTCGGGATGCTGATTTCATTGTCTTAGATGATGATATGACTTTGTCAGAAACATACTTGGACGGAATTTCTAGATATCAAGCTTAGAAGTGAATAAAAAATGGAGATGAGAATTAATTATCTCCATTTTTTAATTATCTTCGTGGTATAGACCGATATAAAATGCTATAATATACATGTTAAAATTAGTAAGGAGACTAGATTATGTCATATTATATTCATGCTAAGAAATTCTTTTTAAAAAACACAACTGAAAACGGTGGCTACCTAGAAGTTACTGATGACGGTAAGTTTGGTAAATTCTTTACTACAGAAGATGAAAAGCCTGAAGGCAAAATTGTTGATTATTCTGACAAATTTATCGCCCCAGGTCTTGTTGATACTCACATCCACGGTCTTGTTGGACACGATGTAATGGATGATGACTTTAACAAATTGAATGAAATGTCAGAGGGCCTTTTGAAGGCTGGTGTAACTTCATGGTTGCCAACAACTTTGACAGCATCACACGACCAACTTAAGCACATCTGCCAAACAATCGGCGATAACTACAAGAAGGCCACTGGTGCTAAAATCCAAGGTATCCATTTTGAAGGACCTTTCTACACAGAAAAACACAAAGGTGCTCAAAATCCTAAGTATTTCAGAGATCCAGATGCTGAAGAATTCAAGGATTGGCAAGATGCTGCTCACGGCATGATTAAGAAAATCTCAATTGCTCCAGAAAGAAAAGGTGCTCCAGAATTTGTAAAAGAAGTTGCCTCTGATGACGTTGCAGTTTACTTAGGACACAGTGATGCTACTTTTGAACAAGCAAAGGCTTGTGTCGAAGCAGGCGCTACAGGATTCACACATACATATAACGGTATGAGTGGCTTGAATCACCGTCTTCCTGGGATGGTTGGTGCAGCACTTTCCATGCATCTAGTAGATGACGAATTAATTTGCGATGGTCACCATGTTAACCCATTTGCAGCTAGAATCGTTATTGAAAAGAAAGGCGCAGAACATGTTGCCTTGATTACTGATTGTATGCGTGCCGGCTTAATGCCAGATGGCGATTACGTTCTTGGTGAATTACCAGTTGTCGTTGCTGATGGAACAGCTAGATTAAAGGATGAAACACACAACTTGGCTGGTAGTATCTTACTATTAAAAGACGCTATCAAGAATGTTGTTGACTGGAACATCGCTACAGACGAAGAAGCTGTAGAAATGGCAAGTTATACAGCAGCTAAGAGTTCAAAAGTACTTGATAAGTGTGGTATCATCGCTGAAGGTAGAGATGCTGATTTCATTGTCTTAGATAATGATATGACATTATCAGAAACATTCTTAGACGGTGTTTCAAGATACCAAGCCTAAGAAAAATAGTACACTGAAAAGATATGTTTAAACCGATATAAAAAAGCTTAAAAAGCAATAAAACCGAGGGTTACAAATTGTAACCTCGGTTTTTTAGCTCCTTGCTCTTTGATGTATACTCTATTTAATGGAGGATTATGATGGATAAAAAAATTATTGCTCATAGAGGAATACCGACTTTGGCGCCGGAAAATACCATGGCTTCATTTAACGTGGTAGTAAACCAAGATGTTAAATGGATTGAAACTGATTTAAGTATTACTAAAGACGAAAAAGTTTTTGTAATTCATGATGATAAATTGAACCGAACAACAAATCAATCTGGTTCAATTGAAACAGTAGATAGTTCAGATGTTTTGAATGCCGATGCAGGGTACTGGTTTGCGGAGAGATTCCGTGGCGAAAAGGTACCAACGTTGGATCAACTAATTGATTTTCTTAATATCCACAAAGTCAATGCTAATATCGAGCTAAAAGGAGTTGTAGGGGACAACGCTAATTATTTAGCTGATAAATTAGTTGAAAAATTTGCTGAAGCCTTAGATAACTTGGACGATCATGTAGATTTAATTATCTCTAGTTTTAATCCAATTATGCTCGAAAAAATGTATAAATTGCGTCCTAATTTGAAGTACGCTGTCTTATTCAGTCGTGAAACTTTGGGTGATGACTGGAATTTGGTTATGCAAGCTTGCCATGCCAAAATTGTTCATCCAGATAGTTCCGGCTTAACTCAAGCCAAATTGGAACAAATGAAAGATTATGGCTATGAAGTCAACGTTTGGACAGTCGATGATGTTAACCGTGCCCAAGAATTGCTTAAATGGGGTGCTGATGGAATAATTACTAATATTGCTGATCGCATGTTATTTTTAGAAAAGTAAAATAAAACTAAAAGACCTCGGAATTTCAGTTAAAAACTGATTTATTCCGGGGTCTTTATTGTCTAGACTAATTTGTGTTTTTGGAGGATTCGTTACGAAAATTAATAGCTTACTGAATTTAAAAGGGAGCAGAAGCTGACTCCAAATACGAGGTTTACGAATTAACATTGATTGATACTACAAAATCTAAATTTCTTTTGATTTTGTCTCATCTCGATTCAACCCAATTTTTTAGAACTAATCCCATTCGAATTGCATCTACCTTAATTACGATTAATTAATCGGTGACGTCTTGGTCGACGCAAGCTTACTTTCGTAAGGCTAAGAGAAACTGGAACTACTCTTAATAGTTTCTATTTCTCCTACCTTTTAGTATAAACATTCAAAGACTTTATCCAATGAAAAACTTGCCAATCGTACTCTATGTAAAGTTTTGTGCTAGATACTATCTTTGATAATCCAATTTAAAGTTGCGGAATAATTACCTTGTTTTGGAGTCCGTTCCTTTAAGTAAAGTAACAAGCCTTCTTCTTTATCCCACTTGATTGATTTTAAAGGCTGGTCTTTTTGAGATTTCGTAACTAAGACTTGAGTATTTAAGATATTTTGATAATTTTCTTTTTGATAAAAGCGCAAGTCAGAATTAAGAATCTTTTTATCATTAGTTTGTAAGGGTTCAGACTGGTTTAGAAAAATACTGACAGGACGTTTATTTCGCCGCTGATCATCAACATCGACAATATTTTCAGGAGCATTGTTTTGCTTGAGACGGTATTTTAGAGGACTAAATAAAGAATTATTTGAAATTTGAATTTGTTCAAAAAAGATATTTTTGAACTTTAATCCAATCTTATTGGTAGTGTAGTCAAAATGCAGTTGTTGACTACGATTGCTGTAAGATTCATCTTTTGTAGTTTTTCCGGAAAAATTGATGGTGGAATCAAAAGAAGTTTTTCGAGAAATATTGGGAGTAATTGTTGAAATTTCAATTTTTCTTTCTTTTGTACTAGGAATTGAGTTGATTTTCAAATGAAGGGTTCCATCTATTTGGCCTATTGAATAGTCTTCACTTGGAACTTGAATGTCATCTAATTTTATATAATTGATATTGGTATTAGGGAGAAGTGGTAAATCTAAATTTGAATTGGGGAAATCTGCAACACTGATGTTATTTAAGGCTATCTGATAAGTTATCTTGTCTCCAGTGGCAATGTTAGTCAATTGCTGATCAGTATCTTGTTGGTCTTGATATGTTTGGTTCAAAATTTTAGTAGAAATATCAACCTTAGGTTCTTTTGAGAGGAGAACAGTTAAAGTTGCTTCGTTTGTTTTGAAAGTTTTTTCGATTTTTTTATCTTTGATAGTAATTATTTTCTTGTTGATATTAATCTTTGCAAAATATTTATTCTGATTATTTTTTAAATCTGGATTTGAAATCTGTATAAAAGTTTGATTTTTTGAGGAGGGAATTGACTTGACCGTATTAGTTGAGTTATCTCGATAAAACCAATCAACAGTAAAATTACCATTAGTAATATTGTCTTTAAGAAATTGGCCAAGTTCTAAATTAAATGTTGCCGTTTGATTAACATTAACTGTTTTTTCATCCAATCCACCACCAATTTTTATATTAGTGGAAGCACTTTTTGGTTGATTTTGTTTATCTTTTCGTGAAATACGTTCAGAAGAATTATCGGCATCGTCAATCGTTCCAGTGATTTTGACTGTACCAGGTTTATTGTTTTTATTAGCAGTGATTTTACCATTTGAATCAATAGTTGCTAATTTAGGATCATCAGTCGACCATTTTATTTTCCCTGTAGCATTTTTTGGTGTTTGCATTCCAAAAGCTTTTGTCGTTGTGGGTAAAAAATCACTATTATGGTTAAGCAGGTAATTAGAATCAGTTGATATGGTTAAGCTCAATGTTGGAATAGGATTAGGTACTACATGAACTGTAGCAACTTTAGAATTAATAGAACCTATACTTTTAGATATGTAGAAAAAATCAGATTTAACTTGATATTTAAAGTCACCAACTTTATTGGTATCAACTTTTAAAGAACTAGTATTTTTAGATTGATTGATCTTTTTCCAATGAAAGCCATCTTCACTCATTCCCCAAGAATATTCGATAGATGGAAAAGGGTAAAAAAATGGATGTTTTCCTTGAACATTTAAACTTAGAGATTGACCAAGCGGAACATAATAATCGGATTTCAATTGTGGATCAAAATAAAAATGAAGAAATTCAAACCATGAATATTTCGGTGTTTCTGGATAAGGGAAACCTGCAGATTGTGATGCCTTTAAAATAGTATCTGATTTAGCAATATGAATCTCCGTAGTTGAAAAGCCTAAAATAACAATATGAAAAAATAATAAAGGCCAAAGAAATTTTCGCTTTTTAAAATATTTTGGCGATAACATAAAAATTCCTCCTAAGATGTCTATACCAATAAAGAGTATATCCAATTCAGGAGGAATTTATTTGCAAAAATGGAATTTAAGTTTTTATGTCGAAAAATTAGTAGAATTATAGACTGTTTTCAAAATTCCACGTTAGGGTAGTAGAATATTTGCCAGCTTTAAAACCGATTGAACTGTCATAGGATAATAAGAGACCATCTTTCTTATCCCAAGAAATAGATTCAAATTTATCATCTTGTTCAACTTGTTGCACAGGTACTTTATTGTTTAAAACATCTAGATAGTTTCCATTTTCATAGTACCGAAGACTTACAGGTAGAGTATTTCCATAAGCATCAGTAAACGGAGTATTTTGAGAGACGAAAACTTTCAATTTCTTTTTATCGCGCCGCTCGTCATTTCCATCAACGATATTATTGGGAGCGTTACTTTCACTAGGGCGGTATTGCAGGCCTTTTTGCCCATAAGCATGAATCGTTCCGAAGTCGATATCTTGAACGTCAGCTTTGATTTGGTTGGACAAATAGTTGATTGTTTCTGAAGTTCCTTCTTGACGATAGACGACGCCATCATTGTCAGTTCCATAAACGTATGGCGTGAATTGGAAACTGGAACTTTCGGTAATGTTTGTAGCACTTGTCGAAACTTGAATGTCCTTATTCCCACTGACAGGGATATCACCAATATCAATTACTAAATTATCATTATCGCCTTGATTAACAATTGAATATTGGTCGGATGATATAGCTTTGTCGTCGACTTTAACTGAGTTTACAACAGTTCCTTTTTTCAATGGCAAAACGTAAAAACCATCTTTTAGTAATCCTTCAGTACTTTTATTAGTCAAAGTATCATGGTAAGTAACTTCATCATCAGTAATTACGTCGTGCAGTTCATGTTCTGTATTGTCTTCATGAGAGTAAGTTTGATTGAGCATAGAATTATTGATTTGAATATCAGGTGTTCCTGCCGGGATGACGGTTAACTTAGCTTTGTTTGAGGTAATAGTTTTAGTTATTTTACCGGTTTTCAAAGTAACGATGGCTTGGAAATATGAACCGTCGTCACTAATAGTATTTTTATCGGTCGTATAACTTGTATCTTGACCGCTGGATACAAGTACTTTCGTATCAGAATTTGGAGCATACTTGTACCAATCAACGGTTACGGAACCAGAGTTCTCATCTTCATCATCGCTACTGCCACCAGTATTTCCTCTTAAAGTGAAAGTAGCTGTTTGACCTGATTTAACAGTTTGATCATCGAGTCCACCACCAATGTGAACCATTACTGAATCACTGATATTTGGACTATTGGTGTTGGTCATTGTGGCTGTAACTTTTACATCACCAGATAAACCCTTATTATTGGCGGTGATTTTACCATCTTCATCAATTGTGGCTAAAGAGGTATCGTCAACTGACCAAGTTAGTTCGCCAGTAGCATTATTTGGCGTTGGCTTAGCATGAGCAAAAGTTGTATTTGATAACTCGTCGCTAGTGTTGTAGAGGTAATCATCATCAACTGTCACATCTAATGACCGTGCATCAACTGGTTCTGGTAAAGCATGAACAGCGGCAACTTGTGAGTAGATATGCGTTTTAAACAGGGGCGTAAGTAATGTGTAGTATTGAGTATCCAGTTGATACCAAACGGTTCCCACTTCTGTTGGCGTGACAGTCATATTTTTCTTATAACCATTATCGCTTTTACTAACTTCAGTCCATTTCTTGCCATCAGTCGATTTCCACCAGCGATAATGGGCACTATCAAATAGCCCTAAAAGAACTGACCAGACAGATCTTCCAGCATCGGTTCTTAAGGTAACAGGTGAATTGACCGTGGTATAAGAATCGGCATTAGGTTGAAGTCCATAACCATTAGAAAGCCAAATTCCTAAAAATTTCACGGGATCGTTATTTGGCTTAAATTTAGGTGTCACGACGACTTCTTCATCATCTGCCTGAACGGATTTTTGTGATGATGAAGCTGACGAAGCGATTAAAAGTATCAAAGGAATCAACAATAGTAAAAATAATTTTAATTTATTACTTTTATGATTTTTCTTCATAAAATAACCTCCGATACACTTATATAAAATAAGTATATCAGAGGATAATTAGGTAATGATTCTAAATATTATGAATTTATTTATTAAAAAGTGAATAAAAAATACCTTTTCATTATTAAATTAACAATGAAAAGGTATTTTATTAAATTCGTTTTGGACGTAATGAGTACGCCATTACTAATGAAACTACTGAAGTGAGAATTAGAACATAAAAACTAGTTCCAAAAGAACCACTTGTTGTTACAGCAACTTGGCCAGTGATAGCACTTGAATTTACTACTCCGGCATAAAGAATTGCATAAAGAGCGGCGTAGAGAATCGTTGGCAATAGAGTGAAGATTCTTGTTATACGAATACTTCCACGTGATCTGAAACAACCAGCAATCAAAGCAATAACAGGCGACATAAAGCAAATCAAGCGAATTGCTGAAAAACCATTAGTAATCCAAGTGTTTTGAGCACCAAGGTTAGCTGTATAGTTAGCAGCGTTGGCAATGGTACTTGATAGTGAAAGGCCATCTAGAAATGGACCACTGATTGAAGCAACAAAACCAATGATTGAGGCTACAATAATGACTTTTTGCCGAGTTGTTTTTCTATTAGGCTTCAATCTTTCAGCTGCTCGGTCGTATTTTTCATGTTTCTTTTGATGAGCAGGGCGTGCTTGATAATCAGAATTTGGTGTTTGGGAATTGTCAGGATTTGAATTAGAGTCTTTTTTAAGAGAAGTCTCTTTTTTCAAAGCCTTATTCGCACCTAATTCATTACCATGTCCTAATTGCGATAAGAGGAACCAAGCAATAATAGCAATTGCTAAACCAACAAAACCATAATTTCTTTTTACTACCAATAAAATTGCAAGGATAATTACTACAAAAATACTGATATAAGCGTTATTCTTCGCAAATTTGATCATGTTATGGATGAGACCATCATTAGGGTCGACCTCTTCAGCTTTTATCTTAGCTTGTGCGGCACGACGTTCACTTTCTGTTGGTCCAAAAGGATCTTTGATTGGATCCTTGATGGGGTCTTCATAAGTATTATGATGTGTTTCTTCTTGAGCTTTTTTGTATGGCTTTTGTGAAATTGGATTGAAGTCATTTTTACTATAGACTTGAGTCTTATCATCAATTGGTTCATCAGCACTTGTCTTGCTGAAAGAAGAACGATTTGAAGTGGTTGTTGATTTGTTAAAAGTCTTCATTTCAGGTTCTGGATCAGGACGAGGTGTTGAATTGTGATTTGGATGGTCAAAAGATCCATATTCACGTTGTTGAGCAGGGGCTTGTTGTAAAGGAGCCTCTTTTTTAGTGTCCTTTTTTTCAGGTTCTTCTTGATTTAATTCATTTTCGATTTCAGACAATGAACGAATGGTGTCATCATCTTTTGGTTCACTAGTAGTTTTTGTATCTTGTGTAGATTTCTTTTTTAGGGCGTAGCCGCAGTTATCACAAAATTTCTGATCTGGATCGACTTTATGGCCACAATTTGGACAAAACATTTTTTGCATTCCTCCATTATGTTGACAAAATAAGTATACAAGACAACCCATTTTATAGGAAGACATTCAGCGAAAGTTCACAGAAATGTCACATGTTGTATATCCGAATCTTAATTATACAAAATATTCTTAGAGTTTGCTTAAAAAAATAAAATTATATAATAAAAAACCTCACCTATCGGGAAGAATAAGTGAGGAAAACGATTGTTGGTTTTGTATTAGTCAAACTTTTAGGTATGGAAAATGTTAGATATTGGTCATTGCAGGGAGAACAGCTGGATTTTGAGGTAAGAGGTGAGATGTCCTCCCTGCACGTTTATTATAGCTAAAAGCAAATCGGCTTTTCCAATCTAGTTTGATATAAATTAATATTAGAAAGGTGATTATTCTGTATAAATTGCTTTTAGTTTAGCCAATTTATCTTTATCGATTCCCATAGCAGTATTTAAATAATTTTCGAAATCGCCATAGTAATGGTCGATGGCAGAAAAAATTGAAGTAATACTTTGGAAGTCACCTTTGGTCATATTCATTTTATTGATACTTTGATTACCGTTTTTATCATTTAAAGTCTTCTCGATAGTTTTGGTATCTTCATACATTAAATTAGTTAGAAGATAGTCTTTAGTGATGGTCTCGTAATCGACGTTCAGAGCTTTCAAGATGAGCAAAGCTCCAATTCCCGTCCGATCCTTTCCGGCAGCACAATGAAAGAGTAACGATTGTTTATCTTGGTCATTATCTAACATCAAGTTGAAAAGAAACCGATAAGCTTGTTGACCATGAGCATCTAAAACGACGCTTTGATAAATTGCTCCCAAATAGGAATATTCATCGTGCTTGACTAAATTTACTAGTTTTTGCCCGTTGCCTCGAAGTGGGTAAACGGGGTCAGAATAAATTTTATAAAAATTTGAGGTCGTATCGGCCCAAGTCCTTTGCTCGCTAGTGGAACGGAAGTCGACGACGTACTTCAATCCATAATTTTTAAGGTATTTTAAAGACTTATTTGTTAAGTTACTTATATCTCCTGAACGAAGGAGTTTATTATATTTAATTGTTGTACCATCTTTAGTGGGGTATCCACCAAGTTCACGTAAATTTATGGCACCTTCAAGATTTAATATGCGCTTCATTTTAATCCTCCCCGATTCATTGCGTATTTAGGTCGTTATAGTATTATATTACTAAGGTGATATATGGTGAAAAAGAAACTTTCAATTATTATGACAGCTTATAACGTAGCTGATTATATTTCTAGTGCGATTGATTCAGTAATTGCTCAGACTAATCAAGACTTTGATTTAATTATTGTGGACGATTGCTCGACAGATTCTACCCAAGAAATAATTCGTTCTTATGAGCGAAACTATGATTGGATTGATGTAGTTTGCCATACCGAGAATTTTGGCGTTTCCACAGCTCGTAATACCGGTTTAGCAAAGGCTGACGGTGAGTTAGTGACTTTTATTGACGGTGATGATTGGGTTGAACCTAATTATGTTGAACACTTCTTGTCGATTTTTGAACAAGAGAACGTCCAAATGGTCACTTGTGGTTTTTTCAATGAAAATGAGAACGGCAAGGTCAAGAACAAGTTCACAAAACATAAAACGTCAATCGTCGGTCGCGATGAGGTCGTCAAACAAATTATCAAGATGACTGGAACCGTAATGGGTTACACGTGGAACAAAGCTTACGTCCGTTCAATTATTGAAGAGAATCATTTGATTTTTCAAACCGATCTCGATTTAATGGAAGACCAAGTTTTCAACGTCGAATATGCGACCTTGGCTAAGAATTTTTATTTGGACAATCAGCCGCTCTATCATTACATCTCTCGAAAAGATAGCATTACCAATCGATTTGCGATGGAGAATGTCAGAGATATTGGCGTTGCCAGATTGAAAGTTCACAGAACACTAAAGGAAAGTTCTCGAAATGAGAAAGACAAGATTTAATATATATGAAATAGGCTAGTCGAGCTAAAAACTCGGCTTTTTTTGTACCTGCATTCAAGTTAAGAGTACCATTTAATTGGGTAAAGATGCTTTCAAAATATTTTTGAAAAAATAAATTTCTCGGTTGAGATGCTATAATATTACTATCTTAATACTCGTCATCGAAAGGAAAAATTATGCGAATAAATGTCTTGCAACACACCCCAAATGAAGGTCCAGGAATGATTCAACAGTGGTCAAATGAGCATGACCACCAAATGTACGTTTATCATCCTTATCAATATGGATTTTTACCAACAGCCAAAGAAACTGATATGTTGGTAATTTTAGGCGGACCAATGAGTCCTAATGATGATTTGGATTGGATCAAACAGGAGCGCAGTCTAATTAAAGAACTGTTAGACCAAGATAAACCAATTTTTGGAGCTTGTTACGGAGCTCAACAAATCGTGAAGACAATGGGATATGAAGTTAAAAAAGCTCCCGCTAAAGAAGTCGGTTGGGGACCAGTTTATCGTCGTGATACGAGAATTTTAGATATTCCCGAAGAATTGACAGTTTTGCACTGGCATGAAGAAATGTTTGAAGTTCCTGATGAAGCCCAATTGCTCTTTTCAAATGATAACTTGGAAAATCAAGGTTTCGTGATGAATCATCGTGTCATTGGCTTACAATTTCACATTGAACCAGCTGCTGATAATGTCCGGGAAATGGTCGTCAATGATTTTCCTTATATCAAGGGTTCCGTTCTTAACCAAACAGCTAATGAAATTCTAAGTGAGCCAGTCCCCAATCAAAATAAAATCACCTTATTCAGATTATTAGATTACATCACTGCTTATCGGAATAATTAATAATTTTTGAGAGAAGGCTAATGAAACTGAAAAAAGTAATCTTATACATTCATGGAATGGGCGGCAGTGCTGCTGAAGCCAGACGGTTTCAAAGAGATTGTCCAAAAAGTGAAGTTATTGGCATTGATTATGATGGATATCTGCCTTGGCTAGCTCCTAAAAAAATTCGTGAAGTTTACGATGAAATTTCTAAAAAATCTGACCAGATTTCGATAATCGCTAATAGTATCGGCGTTTATTTAGGGATGTTAGCTTTGCAAGATTGTGAACTTGACCAGGCGTTGTTTATCTCTCCAATGCTAGATATGGAAAAATATGTGTTGGATAAATTAACCGCAGCTGGTTTTAGTGAAGCTGATTTGAAATCTCAAAAGGAAATCAAAATCAATCAAAGAGAAATTTTGTCTTATAAGTATTTACAATTTATCAGAGAACATCCTTTGAAATGGGAAGCTCCTACGCAAATTCTTTATGGAGAAAAGGATGATCATACACCGATTTCGGTTGTGAATGAATTTGTAAATAACCATTCGGCTGTTTTGACGGTGATACCAGATGGACAGCATTATTTCCACAATCGGCAGCAGTTGATGTTGCTTGATAAGTGGGTTAAGGAAGTTAATGATGACAACTAATAAAGAAGTCGCACAGAATTTAGAAAAAGTTTCTACTAAATTTTGTGATGAAAACAATGCCGATTCAACAGGCAAAGGTAAGTAAGTCCATATGAGCAGTTTCGGATCTTTTTTAGTATGCGAAAAGGGCCTGCCCGATAATGAACAAATTAAAAAAGATTTTGAACAAGACGATATAAAGCCTAACAAATTGCGTGAAAAGTATGATTTAGACTTAAAATTCAAGGAAGACTTTTTAACGGATAGTGGTGAGGGGCAGAATAAATTTAATCGAGATTTTATGTTTGTAGATCTTAATGTGGCTGCACGTGCAAACGAACAACTTGTAACCGGATGGAAAAATTTCCATGAGAATCCGATAAATAATAAAAGAGACCAGAATATGGTGAAGTTATATCTTCAAATAAATGATCCTAAGTTTCGAGGGTGCTATGCGACTGAAGTGATTAAGCGGGTTGTTGATAGCGATTCTTCTAATGTAGCCAATGATTTTTTTGCCTCCAGAAAAAAAGATAAATCCTTGATATTTGTTGATGATTCAAAAAAATTAGATGAAAAGAGAGCTAAGCAATATATAGCTTGGGATAAAGCAAAACAAGCTAAATCCAAAAAGGGTACTAGAAAGTATCATGATTTAGATGAAAGTCCTGATGTTAGAAAGAATAATATAGAAGTATTTAAAGCTATTGAAGATAATAGGGAAATATTTCAAAAGTCAGCTAATATTTTTGTAGAAGAATGGAAGATAATTCAGCCTAAGCATTTAGTGTTGTTTGGTGGAACGGCTAGAAAATTATTGGTATCTATGAAGGAAACGGATGCTTTTAAGAAATACCCTGAACTTTGTCAATTAGTTGATGATAGCATCGGTGTTTATCATTATTCTTATTTTGGAATTAATTTTGAGAAATGGTTTACCACTCAATGTAAAGATTTGAACGATAAGATTGTTAAAAAGGGTTGGTAATAAGAAATTTAATAGGCATGGCAATCAAACGAAAAATTGATTGCCATGCCTATATTTAGTTTCTACGTTTATATTTTAATAACTTTTTCGCGTTCTATTTTTATAGTGGAAACGAGCTGCGCAGGACAGACACTTCCGGTTAAATCTATTTCACGAATTGCTTTAATCCTCGGTGTCTAAGCGGTCCTGCTCCGCTCTCTGATTTGCTCTAGATTTTTTTCTTCAAATGATACTGTACAACGCCTTTATCAGTATCTTTAACTTTTGATTTTTCATCTTTTGCAAAATAAACTGCGAAGCTTTTATTATCAGTCATATCCTGTGCAATGACTAGGGATGACTCATAGGGATCTTTTGCTTTATAAATTTGTGCTCCACGGACTGCCTCGCCATAATCTTTTGAGTTGGCAATTGCATCACCGGGATTGAAAAATACCATTTCGTCCATAAGTAACACATCCTTTCTCTTTACAAACATTATACAATTATGTGAGCTAATAGAGAAAACAATAACTCAGTTTAGTTGCTTTTATCTTGTTCAAATCTCAGCTATACTATGACATATGGAGGGGTGAAAATGACTAGCGTTGAAGACTATATAAAACAAAATGTTTTCGGTAAGCCACAATTGAAACCTGACGAAAAGAATAAATTTCTTGGTAATTTTGCTGAACGTGTGGCGATTGCCTTAACGGTTGCTCAGTTAAAAAATGATGATAATGAAAAGGTAGTCGAGAATATTATGAAGAAGTATCCTGATTATCATCTTTATCTTAATGGAAAAATAGATTCACATATACTGGATAAATACCTACGTTTGAGTGTAAAATTAAAGTATAAGTTTACAATAGTTTCACAATCGGGTATGCGGAATAAAAACAGTGCCTTAACTGATAATGACATGGGTTTAGTCATCGCAAACGAGGGTAAACCTGTTGATAGACCAGTGCTTATATAATTTTGGAGGACAAATATGTCTAATAATGCATTAGATGAAATTGCTTTACTTTCTTTAAATGGTAACAAGCCATTAGCTAAAAGAATTTCTGATTACATGGGCATTCCATTGTTGGATGCCACAGTTTCACACTTTAGTGATGGTGAAATCAACATCCAAATGAATGAAAGTGTACGTGGGAAAGACGTTTATATCATTCATTCAGTTGCTGACCCAGTTAATGACAACTTCATGGAATTGATGATTGCTGTTGATGCCTTGAGACGTGCAAGTGCTCAAAGCATTACATGTGTCTTGCCATACTTTGCTTACACACGTTCAGATAGAAAGTCTCGTGCCAGAGAACCTATTTCAGCTAAACTGTTCGCAAATATGTTGGAATTAGGAAAAGTTAATCGCGTGATTGCTATCGACATGCATGCCGATCAAATTCAAGGATTCTTCGATATTCCTGTTGATCACTTACGTGCAATGCCAATCTTCGCTAGTTACTTTGAAAAGAAAATCAAGAATCCAGATGATTTCGTTTTTGTAGCCCCTGATCACAATTCAACTAAACGTGCTCGTGCTTTGGCTGAAGTATTTGGTTCACAAATTGCTATCGTTGATCAAAGATCAACTGAAGATGACGACGTTGTTCCTGATATTATCGGTGATGTCGATGGTAAACAATGTGTTATCGTTGATGACTTGATTGATACAGGTACTAGAATGATCAATAGTTCTGAAGCACTTCAAGCTGCAGGCGCAAAGACTATTTCAGCTGTTGCGACGCATCCAATCTTCTCAAAAGATGCTGCTAAGAGACTAGAAGCATCAGATTTGATGGAAGTTCTCGTATCAGATTCAATCGTTATTCCAGATGATTGCAAATTTGATAAATTGAAGATTCTTTCTGTGACAGATCTTGTTGGCGATGCCATAAGAATGACAGAAATGAATGAATCAATCGATTCATTATTTGATGTTCGTAAGAGCTTTACTGTAATTGAATAATTGTTAAAACAAATAGGGTTGATAATCATAAAGGGTTATCAATCCTATTTGCTTATTTATATAAAAATCTGTAAATATTTTATTACTGAATTGAATACTTAATATTGGAAAAAATAATTATTTGTTGCTAAAGTGATGGTACACGAGGAGGCTTTATACGATGAAAGTACTTATTATAGGTGCCCACGGTAAAGTGGGACGTTTGCTAGTAAATGAATTACAATCAAATAAAATTGATTTTGTGGCTGGATTACGTAGTCAAGATCAAATTAAGACTTATGAAGCTGAAGGTTTTGCAACACAACACATTGATTTAACTGCTTCAAAAGGCGACATCATGCAGTCAATTGCATATTCTGGAGCTGATACAGTTGTCTTTTCTGCCGGAGCTGGTGGAGCAAGCGATGCTCTAACAATTGAAATTGACCTTGATGGAGCGATCAAGACGATGGCCGCTTCACAAGAACTAGGAATCAAACGTTATATTATGGTCAGTGCCATTTATAGTGATGACCCAAGCAAGTGGGAAGCAACAGGAATCAGACCATATTACATTGCTAAACACTATGCTGATAAGTATTTACGTGGGACTGATTTGGACTACACAATCATTCACCCCGGAACTTTAACAGAAGATGAAGCAACGGGTAAAGTTAGGATTCAAAGCAATTATGAAGGTGGAAGTATCGCAAGAGCTGATGTTGCTAAAGTTATTGCAGAAGCACTTGAAACTCCTTCAACTATTAAAAAAGATATCAATATTGTATCTGGTAATGAAGATATCACTGACGCAATTAAATAATCATATTAAAAAAGCTGAAACCCCTTGAATTTTCAAGAGATTTCAGCTTTTTTGTATGCAATGAAATTATAAGTTATCAGTAATTTCTGCAGTAATTTGTTCTGGTGTCAATTTGAATTCGTGCCATAGTTCATCAGTGGTTTCACGGTCATTGAATCGTTTAGCTGCGCCAAAGTTAAGAACTTTCATGTCGGCGTTATTGAAGAAGTGGCTGACTTTTTCACCAAAGCCACCGCTTAGACTAGCTTCTTCCAAAGTAACAACTAATTGATGACTATTTTTGAGTGCTTCAAGAGTTTTTCCATCGAGTTCAGAGATATCACGAGGATCAATCACAGTTGCATCGATATTTTTAAGAGCTAATTTTTGTTGAACAGTTTCTGCTAGTGGCAAAAGACTGCCAACTCCTAAAATAGCTACTTCTTTTCCACGATGTAAAATATTCATCTTGTGAGCATCGAAATCAGTCAACTCAGCTGAATGAACATTATTGCTTGGAACTCTGATTGCAACTGGACCATCATTTTGGTGCAATGCATAATGCATCATGGCTGATAGCTCTTCTTTAGTTGTGGGAGCTAGATAAGTTAATCCGGGGATATTACTCAACATGGCGATGTCAAAAATTCCCTGGTGAGTAGGGTCGCCGGCTGTGATACTGCCACCTTGGACCATGATAGTTACAGGTAACTTGTTGATACCGAGGTCATGTGACAATTGGTCATAAGCTCTTTGCAAGAAAGTTCCTGATTGAAAGGCAATGGGGCGCAATCCTTGTTGGGCTTGTCCAGCGGCAAAGGTAATAGCTTCTTGTTCAGCGATACCAACATCAAAGTAGCGATCAGGATGCTTCTTACCAAAGCGTTTCAAATCATAACTTCCGGGGATGGCGGCAGTGATGGCTGTAATTGGAGTTTGATAGTCTTTGATTTCTTTTTCGAGTTGTTCATGGATTACGTCGTTGTATGTCTCGCCAGTTGTGGGGTGAAGCGTCTTGCCGGTTTCAAGGTCGAAAGGAACATGCCAGTGAAAGGCTTCTTTGTGGTCCATTGCTGGTTGATAGCCGAGTCCCTTTTGTGTGTGGACATGCAAAACGATTGGATGGTCGATATCTTTAACTTCTTTAAAAGCATCGAGCATCGTTTGAATATCATTACCATTTTCAACGTAACGATAATCTAGACCCATTGCTTTAAAGAGATTATTCTTACTTTGACCGTTAGATTCACGGAGCTCTTTTAATCCTGCATAAATTCCGCCATGATCTTCAGCAATCGCCATTTCATTATCGTTAACTAAGATAATCAAATTTGATTTTAAGGTAGCGGCAATGTTCAAGCCCTCAAGAGCAAGGCCACCTGATAATGAGCCGTCACCAATGACAGCCATGACATTGCCAGATTTATTTTGGAGGTCTCGAGCAGAAGCCATTCCAGTTGCTAAAGCAATTGAAGTTGAAGTGTGACCGATATTGAAATAGTCATGAGGACTTTCTTTAGGGTCGGTAAAACCACTGACGTCATCATAATGTTTGGGGTCTAACCAAGCTTGTTTACGACCGGTCAAAATTTTATGTGGGTAAGATTGGTGGGATACATCCCAAACAACTTTGTCGATTGGGGAATTAAAGATTGTGTGAAAAGCAATCGTTAGTTCAACGACGCCCAAGTTTGGACCAACATGTCCACCAGTTTGGCTGACTTTGTTGAGCAAAAGATAACGTATTTCTGATGCTAATTGTGTTAATTGCTTTACATCAAGCTTTTTTAAATCTTTTGGTTGATTAATGGTATTTAAAATTGGTGTTTCCATAGATTATGACTCACTTTCTGTTTACGGTTAATTAAAGTATCTTAATCCATGAAGTTAACTTTAGGTCAAGCATTTTCGCTTTAAAAATAAAAAACCTCTCCTGAGCGTTATCTCAGAAAAGGTTTCTAGGCTAATGAGTTCTTAGCAACATATTGATGTTCATTAGTTAAGTTAGGTAAAATTTTGTTTTTTAATTGATTGTTTTCAAAAATTACTTGATCATAATTATTTTTCTTTAAGTATTTTTTAGCATGTTTAGTAAAATAGTTGAATGTAAAAATATCTCGTTTGGTTGATTTCTTGAAGAATTTCTTGATGAATGAATTAAGCAATGAATCGGCTAATTTGATGCGTTTGGGTACCGTAATTGCTTTGGTACTAGTAGTGTACCAAATTTTTTGAGTACCTAAAGTAAGAATAACTTCAGGATTTGTAACATAAGGAATTTTATTAATATCTAGAGCAATTAAAATTGTTTTAGTCATTGTCTAGGCTCCTTTCTCATTCATTAAAAGAATCTTAGCATAATAAAAATCATTCTTTTTAAAGAATGATTGATGATTTTGTGAAGAATTCAAAAGAAAGCTTGATAAAGCACTTAATTAGGCTTAGACAATCCGTCAAGCTACGTTATAACGGTACATATTCCAAAATATCACCAGGCTGACATTTTAAAACTTGGCAGATTTTTTCTAAAGTTGAAAAACGAATTGCCTTAGCCTTGCCAGTTTTTAAAATTGAGATGTTAGCTTGCGTGATACCGACTTCTTTTGCTAGTTCAGTGACAGTCATATTTCTTTTTAAAAGCATTAAATCTAAATTTATTTTTATCATAAAAACACCTAAATTGTTAATTCGTTTTCTTGCTTGAACTTGCTTGAATTGATCAATATCTTTTCCATTGCTGAAATAAAAGCAGCAATTGCTAGAGGAATAAAGGCAATTGCAAGTGTAATGACAATTAATCCCGGAGCATCCCCTAAATCAGCTGAATGATAAACAAAGGGCATGATTCCCATAATGGCTAAGAACAAAAGCGTAAATAAATAGCGAACGTTTTTAACAAAGCGTAAAGCCTTAGGACTGAAGAAGTCATGAATATCAATCAAATGAAAAATTCGATATAAATAGTGACTGATAAATAAAATAATCAAGCAAGCAATATATAAGAAAACACTCGTCATAATTTGTAATTTGAAAAGAGAGTGTGTTTGAAATGAATTGATTAATCCCATCATTAACATAAAAGCAAATAAAAGTGTAAAGCCATCAATTATTAATGTAACTAATTTCAAAAGAGTAGTTTTGATTTGCATGTTTTGAATCTCCTAATAGTTATTAAAATAATTGTAGCTCTCTATTTATTGATAAACAATATATTTTTATCGTTTATCAATAAATAATTAAAAAACTAAAAATAAACTTTAAAAAAATATTTGACAGCGCTTACAGAAGAAGCTAGTATAAAAAGCGTAAACGAAGCGTGTTACTGATTCGATCAGGCATAAACCTACTATAATACACTGTATAAGTGTGTACTTAGTAGGTATTTTTTTGGAGGGGTCGATTTTTGAAATTTGAAAAAAATTATAATAATAATGCAGCCCTTGTGATCGATGACCGTGACGTTGAGTGGATAGTTATAGGTAAGGGCATTGGATTTGGAAAAAAAACAGGCGATTTGGTGGACGCATCAAAGATAACCCAACGATTCAAATCAGAAGATACTCATGATATTGATACATTAGAAGATTATGATGAGGAGATAATCAACGTGACAGCAGATGTCGTTAAAGATGTTGAATTATTTCTCAAGTTAAAATTCAATGATTATCAATTTCTTATTTTAGCTGACCATCTTAATTTTGCTCGGACACGAGCTAAGGAACACATTGAGTTTACGGATCGGGCAGTCAATTGGGAAGTAAAGAAATTATATCCCAAAGAATACCAGGCTTCAGTGAGAGCTTTAAAAATCATTAATAAGGATTTAGAATTGAATATTCCTAAGGATGAGCTGACATTTTTAACATACCACTTTGTAAATTTGGAAAATGAGAAGGAAAGTCTTCAAGACACAATTCAAATTTCTAAAATGATGTCAGATATAATTAATATTATTCAATTAAGTTATCATTGTACTTTGGATGATGAGTCATTCAGTTATAGTCGCTTGGTTTCACATTTGAGGAATTTCTTGATTCGGAAAATAAAATCAAAAAAATCAACGGACGAACAATTGGATCCAAGTTTGTTGAAATTGATAATTTCCAAATACCCTCAAGAAAATTTGACCGTTCAAAAGATTTGTACATTTTTAAGAAATACTAAAGGTTGGGCACTAACGCAAAATGATCGAGTTTATCTAATCTTGCACGTTTGGCGTGTGACCCATCGCAGCAATTGATTTTTATAAAAGCGTGTTACTGTTAGGCAGGCATCAGCTCAAGAAATCACATTGTTAGTTTAACTATTCAACTAATGGTGTGTTGTCTTGGGCTTTTTTGTTTGCCAAAAGGAGGGAAATTATGATTAAGGACTACGATGGTTTAGCAAAGAAAATTGTTAAACTCGTTGGTGGCAGTGGCAATGTTAACAGTGTCGTCCACTGTGCTACAAGATTACGTTTTAGATTAAAAGATGATAAAAAAGCTAATACAGAAGAACTAAAAGATACTGACGGCGTCGTCACAGTTGTTCAAAGTGCTGGTCAATATCAAGTTGTTATTGGTAATGAAGTCGCCGATGTTTACGACCATGTTTTAAAAGTTGGTAATTTAGCTGGGGGTGGAACCGTTCCCGATGATGACGGCGAAGATGAAAAGCATATGAGTTTATTAGATAAACTTATTGATTTGATTTCTAGTATCTTCGCTCCAACTTTAGGTATCTTAGCTGCTACCGGTATGATTAAAGGACTAGCTACGATTCTTTTGTCAGCTGGACTAGTTACAGAGAAGTCAGGTACATATGTAGTTCTATATGCTATTGGTGATTCATTCTTCTACTTCTTGCCGGTTGTTTTAGGTTCTTCAGCCGCAAAGAAGTTCCACTTGGATGGATTTATCGGAATGACAATTGGTGCTTCTTTGGTTTATCCAACAATTGTCGCTTTAAATCCAACAGCAGTTACTGGGAAACCATTGTATACGTTGTTTTCAGGTACCATGTTATCTTCACCAATTCACCTAACATTCTTGAAGATTCCGGTAATTATGATGAATTACACTTCATCAGTTATTCCTATTATCGTAGCTGTTTGGGTAGCTTCTAAAGTCGAAAAGTACTTGAAGAAGATTATTCCAACAGTTGTTAAAACTTTCTTGGTACCATTCTTTACTTTGCTGATTGTTGTTCCATTGACACTATTGATTATTGGTCCTATTGCTTCCTGGATCAGTGATGCCTTAGCTGCTGGTGCTACAGGACTTTACAATTTAACACCAGTTGTAACAGGAATTGTACTTGGTGGTTTATGGCAAGTTCTTGTTATCTTTGGTTTGCACTGGGGAATTGTTCCACTACAAATGTTGAATTTACAATCTATTCATTATGATCCAATTCTAGCCATGATTATTGGTGCTTCATTTGCACAAATCGGTGCTGTTTTGGCTGTTATTATGAAAGTTAAGAGTAAGAAAGTTAAGGGTCTTGGTTGGTCCGCTTTCTTGTCAGGTATTTTTGGAATCACAGAACCAGCTATTTATGGTATTACTTTGCCACGTAAAAAAGTCTTTGCAATGAGTTGTATTGGTGCCGCAATTGGTGGTGCCTTCCTCGGATTATTTGCTACTAAATATTATATGACTGGTGGTCTAGGAGTCTTCGTTTTGCCTAGTTTGATTAGTCCTAAAGGTATCGATATGGGATTTTATGGAGCTTTGATTTCTATGCTTATCTCATTTGTTTCCGGTTGGGGACTTTCAATGCTATTTGGTTTCAGTAAAGAAGATTTAAAGAATGAAAATTCTAAAGTAAAAACAGTTAATAAAACAAATACTAATTCAGAACCACAATTAGCAACAGCTATGGCTGATTCAAATGTAGCCACAACAACAGCTGCTCCAGAAACAGTTGAAAAAGAAGCAGTTACACCAGAAACAATCGTCAGTCCAATCAAAGGTTCGCTTGAACCATTAAGTGAAGTTAAGGATGAAGTGTTTGCTTCCAAAGCATTGGGTAAAGGTATTGCTATCTTGCCTGATGAAGGGAAAGTTTATTCACCAGTTGATGGTAAAGTCAGCGTTGTATTTCCAACGAAACATGCCATTGGACTCAACTCTAAAGATGGCGCTGAACTATTGATTCACATTGGAATGGATACGGTTCAACTTGAAGGTAAAGGCTTTACTAGTCATGTTGAACAAGATCAAGAAGTTAAAAAAGGTCAGCTTTTGATGGAATTCGATGTTGATGAAATTACTAATAAAGGTTATGACGTAACGACGCCAATAATTGTTACAAATAGTAAGAATTATAACGATGTTAAAGTCTTAACTGATGGTCGAGTCGATCATGGAGATAAAATTATTGATTTGCAATGATTGATGGTCCGATTTATCAGAAAGCGTTACCATGTAAATATAGTCAAAAAAGAAGGAGTAATGAAAATGACAGAATTTCCAAAGAACTTTTTATGGGGTGGAGCTACTGCCGCCAATCAATACGAAGGTGCCTGGAATGTTGATGGCAAGGGTGTCAGCACGGCCGACCTTTTGTTAGGTGGTACTTATGATAAAGCACGTGTCTTCACAAAAGACATTAAGCCCAATGCTTATTATCCATCTCACGAAGGTAGTGATTTTTACCACCACTATAAGGAAGATATCAAGTTGCTTGCTGGCATGGGATATAAGACATATCGGATGTCAGTTGCTTGGACGAGAATTTTCCCTAATGGCGATGATGAACAACCTAATCAAAAAGGTTTGGATTTTTATCGCAATGTTTTTGAGGAATGCCACAAGTATGGCATTGAACCTCTAGTTACAATTTCTCACTACGAAATGCCTTACCACTTGACTGAAGCTTATGGTGGCTGGGACAGTCGTAAAGTTATCGACTTCTATGTAAAATACGCAAAGACTTTATTTACAGAATATAAAGGATTAGTAAAGTACTGGTTAACATTTAATGAAATCAATATCGGAATGTTGTTTGGCGGCTATATGTCACTTGGACTTCCTATTAAAGACGGTGGCGCCCCATTCAACGGTGAAATGACTGATGAAGATATTCAAAATAATCTTCAAGGACTTCACCACCAATTCGTTGCTAGTGCTTTAGCAGTTAAAATTGGTCATAAGATTAGTTCTGACAATATGATTGGTTGCATGATTGCTGGTAACGTCAACTATCCATTAACATCTAATCCAGATGATGTCTTGAAAGCTCAATTAGCTAATGAAATCAATAATTACTATTGTGGAGACGTTCAAGTTCGTGGAGCTTACCCACATTTTGCTCAACGTTTCTGGGATGAACACAATGTTAAATTGAATATCACGGCCGAAGATGCTGAAGTATTAAAGGAAGGAACTGTTGATTACTATACCTTCAGTTACTATTCATCAAATACTTTAACAACTGATAAGAGTAAAGGCGAATCTGCTGGTAACTTCTCAACTGGTGTTAAGAATCCTTACCTCAAGTACAGCGAATGGGGCTGGAGCATGGATCCTAAGGGACTTCGTTGGTATCTAAATGATGTTTATGGTCGTTATGGAATTCCTATCATGGTCGTTGAAAATGGACTTGGTGCTCGTGATAAAGTCGAAGCCGATGGTTCGATCAATGATGATTATCGTATCGACTATCTCAAAGGTCATATCGAACAAATGAAAGAAGCCATCAAAGATGGCGTTGATTTGATCGGTTATACTCCTTGGGGTTGTATCGACTTAGTTTCTGCTGGTACTGGTCAAATGGCTAAACGTTACGGCTTCGTTTATGTAAATCGTGACGATGACCAAAAGGGCGACTTCAGTCGGACACCTAAGAAGAGTTATTACTGGTATAAGAAAGTCATCGAATCAAATGGAGACGAATTGTAAAATTTTAGGATGTCTTGATTGCGTGATTTAACAAAATCTTTCATAATGTAGTAAAATCTCATGGCGAAGAGGTAATAATTATGAAAGATAAAGTACCGTGGCTAACTTTGGGAATATCTATTTGTAGCTTAGTTGTAATAGCAATTATCTTGCTTTTCTTAAATCAACCTAATGCCATTTTGACGCTGTTTGCGGTCGTTATTCTCTCAGTTGTCTACTTATGTGGTATGGAAAAAAATCACAATACATTTATGAGACATCGTAAACGTTAAAAAAGTAATCATATATATGCAAAGAGTGATATCATTTGGGAATTTAATTGATATCACTCTTTTTTCTACACATTTTAGATGTTAGTATTTGTTTGATTAGATGGATTGAAGTAGTTGGAGGTATTTGGATGAAACAGCTGATTAAATTGATTCTTGCTGCAGTTGTTGCTGCTGGAATTGTCGCCGTCGTTGCGGCTTTTCCAATTGGGGCGGTTTTGAAAAGTATTATTTATGCGATTGTCCTAATTATTTTTATTTATGTTATTTCATTAATTATGAAAGTTAGTCGTTAAAAAAAGCCGTTCCCCACGTAATTTGTGGAAAATGGCTTTTGTCTTACTTCCAATTGATTTTTGAAAAGACCCGCCGACCTAGAACCTCACGCATGAACATGAAGAGCGGCCAAGCAATTAAGAAGATGGCAATGTATAGATAAGTGTAGTTTAAATTGAGAATGCTCTGTAAACCAAAGGCTTTTTCACTAAAAATGAAAGTGACGATAAACAAAGCAAAGGAAATTCCAATCATAATCTTCTTGCGATTGTAGAGCGGATTGCTGATGGAAATTAAAGCATAATAACCGATGATCCCAATCGTGAAGACCGAAAGCGTCGAAGTTGTCTCATAAGAAAAGTTAAAGTGATTGCCTAGAATTGAAATAGCTACGATAAATAAAATATTGCAGATTGCTGCTGGTAGAGCAATTTCCATGACATTTCTCATAAAACGACCAGCTGGTGGCGTATAGTTTGGCTCTAAAGCTAGTAAGAAGGTTGGAATTCCAACTGTCAAAGCGTTGATAGGCGTTAATTGAGAAGGCTGGAAAGGATAGCCGGTTCCTAATATTATGAAGAGAATTGAAAGAACAACTGAATAAATCGTTTTAATTAAGAACAAAGAAGCAACTCTTTCAACATTATTGATAACTCGACGTCCTTCATTGAGCATGAAGATCATTGAATCAAAATTGCGATTCAATAAGACGAAATCAGCTGAAGCCTCTGCAGCATCACTTTCACCAGCAATTGCCACGCTACAATCAGATTGACGCATTGCTAAGACATCGTTGACTCCATCGCCAGTCATACCCACAGTCAGACCATTATCTTGCATGGCTTGAATCAAAGTAGCTTTTTGGCTGGGACGAACTCGACCAAAAATTTTATATTTTTTAACTAAATCACGATAGTCGACTTCATCGCCAAGCTGGTTCATGTCGATATAGTCATGTCCTGAGGCGATACCAGCCTGTTTGGCGACGTTTGCGACTGTTACTGGATTATCACCCGAGATGATTTTTAAATCGATTCCTTGGTTCTTGAGGTACTCAAAAGTCGAGGGAGCATTTTCTCTGACTTCATCGGAAATCAGCAACATCCCTAAAATCTCTTGTTGAGGTTTTTCTTTTAAGATGGCGATAATTCTAAACCCCTTTTGGGCAGCTTTTTCTAATGTTTCTTTAGTTTCGTTTGTTGGTTCTTTAATAATGAATTCGGGAGCACCCATTAAATAACGGACACCATTTGTATCAACGAATCCTGAATACTTTGTTTCTGAAGAAAAAGGAATGACTTCCTTGATTTCTTTTTCAAGTGGTTTTGATTTTAAGGCCAAGACTGCTTGAGCAGTGGCATTAGTTTCTTTTGTTACATCAACGATTTTTTGGGCGATGGCTAAAACTTTTTCTTTGGATGTTTGGTAAGTCAGAATTTTTTTAACAGTCAACTTGCCGGTGGTAATGGTTCCGGTCTTATCTAAGCAAAGCGTATCGACTCGAGCTAAGGTTTCAATGGCATTCAAAGAACGAACGAGGATTTGACGCTTTGATAAATTGTAAGCACCAGTTGCTAAAGCCACGGCGGTCAATAAGACCAACCCTTCGGGAATCATCCCAATAACTGAAGCGGAAGTTCCTAGAATTGATTTTGCGATATTGCCGTTTTTTAGATAGGAACGGAAAAACAACATTAGTCCGATAGGGATGATAGTGTATGTTAAAATCTTAATAATATTATTGATGATTTTCATCAAGACACTGACAGAACGCTTTTCTTTACCAACGGCCGATGATAGTTTAGAAACAAAACTTTCATGGCCTACTTGAGTTAGTTGAATTTTAGCTTGTCCAGCAATGGCAAAACTACCTGAGAATACTTCGTCATCTTTAGTTTTACTAATAGTGTCAGCTTCACCAGTGATGCTTGATTCATTAGTTTGGAGACCATTTGAATAACGTACTATTCCATCAGCGGGAATAGTATCGCCACGTTTTATCAAAACGATGTCGTCTTCTACTAAGTCAGAGATATCAACATTTTTCACTTGGCTATCTCGCGTGACATCAAAATTTGCCGAAGAAACCAGACTAATTTTATCAACGGTGATTTTGGCACGAATTTCTTGATAACTTCCGATAATAATATTGGCAATCACTGGTCCTAAGAAGAACAGGTTACGATATGAGCCTGTCCAAAAGATGAGGATTGCAATTACTAAGTTTAAAAGATTGAATAGTGTGAATAAATTATCAGCCAAAATTCTTGGTATTGGCCGGGATAACTTTTTAACTTGAACGTTTATAAGGCCCTTTTGTACCTGAGAATTAACTTGCTTTTGAGTCAATCCTGAATCGAGATCAGTATATTTTTCAGGTCGTTTGATTTTTACCATACTCTACCTGCGACTGTTAGTTATTTTCTATTGAATGCTATATACTCTTTACATAACTTAAATTTAACATAAAAGGATGAATTTAATTTGAACAATTTATTTTTTGATTTAGATGGAACTATCATTAACTCCGAAATTGGTATCATGAAGAGTTTAAAGTATATGTACAAGCATACTTTGGGATACGTTCCACACGATGATGCCACATTGCACTCTTATATTGGACCAACGATTGGTGCATCTCTCCAAAAGTACGACCATGTGGCGGCAGATGATCCTTTTATTACACAAAGTATAAATGCTTTTAGAGAATATTATCAAGAAGAAGGCTGGGAAGAGTACAGCGTTTTTGATGGCGTTTATGATATGATGGAGTCCTTAAAGGCAGCTGATAAAGAAATCTTTATTGCGACTTCTAAACCAGAGATTTTTGCAAAGAAAATCATTGATCAATTAGATATGAAAAAATATGTTAGACATGTGTTTGGCGCTGCTGAAGATGAATCAGTCCGTTCTTTAAAAGAAGACGTAATTTCTTACGGAATCGATAAAACTTCAGTTGAGTTGAACACTAATAATCTTGTTATGGTTGGGGATCGTAGCAGTGATATTGTGGGGGCACATAAGAATAATTTGAAAGCCATTGGCGTAACTTATGGCTTTGGAGATTTTGCGGAATTAAAGTCGGCAAAATCAGAATGGATCGTTAATAAACCACAAGAAATTGCTAAACTAGCTATGGAGAAGTAATAATTATGAGTAAGTCATTGTCGTATAACAGACACGGTTTTACCTTGATTTTGTTGTCGATATGTTTAATGGTAATCGTGTTTTTGGGCATTACGCTTTCGACAGTTTTGAATAGCAATTATGTAAAAAAAGTCGTTAGCAGTGAAACAAATGTTACTTTAATCAAAAATTATACAAATCAACGATTGGGCAGATTGGTAAACAGTTATTCAATTTCGAGTAACCTTTCTTCAGTCGATTTGACGAATCAAGATGTAAAAAAGATTATCAATACTTCTGTGAATGAAGTTTACAATGATGATCCCAAATTAACGATTGGCAGTACTATTTTGGCTACTATCAGCAGCAAAATGAAAAACGAGGCTAGTCGTTACGGACTGGATATCGATAGTGAAATTGACACAGTTATTAATAGCAACGAAAGCATTATGAACCAAATCGTCGATAATGATTTAGGACCGATTGAACAGGTAATTGTTAAGATTCAGACAATCAAACGTTTGATAAAAATGGGCATCATCGTCGCTGGAGCAATCTTTGTTCTCTTGGCGATTCGTTTACGAGTCAAAGTTAGATCGAATATGTTATTTATGCATCATATTGGAACTGTCGGCATTTGCACGTCAATTCTGTTATTTTTGTTGCTTGGCTGCACGTATTATCCATTGCAAGATTTAATTGTGAGCAATATAGATTACAATACTAGGGATGTATTATACAATGTCCTTAATGGAATTTTCCTCAGTTATGTTTCCATTATATTTATGGTCTTTATCGTAAGTATTTTGGATTGGGGAAGTACCATGAAATATAAATATTGAGGTGCATATCTATGGAAATAAAAGTGAGTGAACAAGCAAAGGACAAGTTACAAAAGTATGTTGATGCAGGAAAGAAACTTCTTTTGGACCTTGATGATGGGTTCGGTCGTTTTTCCAATGAGGGTGACTGTGCCTTGATAACAAAGTTCCGTGTTATTGCTGTTGACAGTAATGAAGATCTTTCTGACTATTCAGTTCAATTGGATAGCAGCTTGGGCAAAATCTATTTCAAAGATAGTGCCAAAGATTTTCTTGATGATGGCTTAACTCTAAAAGTTGATCCTAAAACACAATTGTTGGTCTTTTCTAATGCTAAGGAATTAATCGACAAGAGCGTTAACATCATCGACTATGACCAAGTGAAAGCTTAATTAGTAAAAAAATTGTAATAAATAAGATGTCTCTTAATCGTCAATAAATTGATGGTTAAGGGGCATCTTTTTTTGATTAAGGAAATTTTTCTCGATTTATCATTGATTATTCTAGAGTATATATTTATATGATATTAATTATTGAAATCAGTGCAATCTTCTTAAAAAAGTTAAATTTATAGAGTATTCTGTTTCTGTGAATAGGCGGTGCAGCATGTGCTGTTACAAACATTTCATGGAAAGGTTATATTATGGAATTAAGTATTTTTAAAAATAGAAAAAGTAAAAAACTTGCGATAATAATTTTCACTATCGTGCTTTTTTTGGTGGTCAGCTTCTTAGCAATCTATCAGACACAATTTTATGATGGTAAAATTTGGGCTTACCTTGGAACTAGTGATGATCGTTTCCACATGATGCGAATCGAAGGATTGTATCATTCCATTCAACGTCATCAGTTTTTTCCTATCGTTAATATGACGTTTATGAAAGGCTTTGGTTATATCGTCAATGTCTTTTATTCTGATTTTCTGCTCTATCCAGCGGCATTTTTACGCTTGTTGGGATTAACTAGTGCCCAAACTTTGATGGTTTATTATGTTTTATTGAATTTTTTGACATTTGGTGTATCGTTTCTTTGTTTTTACAAGATTCAAAAGAAATATTGGAACAGTTTAGTTTTTAGTTTCGTTTACACTTTGTCTGCTTATCGTTTGCATGATTTAGCATTTCGGCACGATATAGGTGAATTGGGAGCTTTCGTCTTCTTGCCAATCGCTGTGTTAGGTATTTATGAAATTTTTTATGGGGATAATAAAAAATGGCTCTATTTGACGGCAGGGATGACGACAATTATTTATTCTCACGCTATTTCGCCAATTTTAGTTGCTATCTTAATTGTGATAGTTGCTTGTTGTCAGATTCCAGAATTAAAAGTTCATCCTAGACGCTTGTTGTCGCTCTTATGGGCAACGTTATGCTCAATGCTTTTAAGTGCTTCATATTTTTTGCCGATGATTGAACAATTGCTTCATACGCATTTCATGTTGACGCAGTCAAAGGTTGCTTTGCCAGCGGGAGCTCTATCAATGTCAAATGCAATTACTTGGAGTCTGAATGGCGACATTGGGCAACCAAATATTGGTATCGTCTTATTGTTGGCCGCTTTGGTAGTTTTAGTTTCGACAACCAAAATCAAAAATAAGGCAGTTAAGCATTTTTCAATTATCGGTGCTGTCATGTTTTTATGCAGTACCAAGATCTTTCCTTGGATTATCGTTAATTACACGCCTTTAAAAGTGATTCAATATCCTTGGCGTTTAGATATGCTTATTTCAATTCTTTTGGCAATCTTTATTGCTGCTGATCCTTTAGGGATTTTTAAAGGCAAATTTGCTAAAGGAATCCTAGTTTGTGCGGTATTTATGATTACAGTTGCCTCTGGGTATAATTTGGTCAATGGTAATTCGACACAATTAGTCTCACAGGCAAAATACAACCAAATGGAGCCTTTTAGCATTGGTGCTGGAAAGGAATACTTACCAACTGGAACTAACGTCAGTGAACTCGAAAAGACGGCTCATAAACCACAAAGTCAGTCTGGAAAAGTTAAAATTACTAACTTTAAACAATATGGCACACGCTTGAGCTTCGACTTCAAGAACGCTAAAAATGCCAAAGTCGATTTGCCAATCATCGGCTATTATGGATTCCAATCTACCCAGTCCAAGGGAAACGTGTCGGACTTAAAGATGGATAATAAGAATAATAATTTGGCCCAAGTGACAGTCAATGGAAAAGGTAAAGTGGTAGTTGACTACTTTGAAACTGTCACGCAACGGATTAGTCGCAGAATTTCATTCTTAGCTTTGCTAATAATTGCAGCTACGCTCTTTATCAAGAAATTAAATCTTGTCGACTTCAGTAAAATCGAAGGATTAAAGAAAAGTAAGTAAATCAAAAAAGGCGAATCAAAACACAATTTATGTGTCTTGATTCGCCTTTTGTAATTGAGTTAGTCTTTTAAATCATCTACATCAGTTAGTGATGCGAGATTATCTTGTTTAGTAATTGAAACTTTATCAACTGTAACTTTGAACCAGTTAACGAAACCGTGGTCGAATTCGGCAACTTCAAAGTGGAAGTTGTTCATATCGAATTTTGATCCCTTTTGTAGGTTAGGGTATTTCTCGATTAGATAGCCACCGACAGTAATAATATCGGACTTTTGAAACTCGGTGATGTCGATTTTGAAGTAACGTTCGAAATCATATAAGGTAGTTTTACCAGAGACGTTGTATGAGCCGTCATCGTTTTTAACGATATATTCATCAGAAACATCATCGATTTCATCTTTAACTGTTCCGAACAATTCTTCATAGATATCTTTATCAGTGACGATACCACTAGTACCACCATATTCATCGACAACTACGACGATTGGCGTTTGCTTCTTAATCATTTTTGAAAGGATGTCTTGAATAGGCATTGTCTCAGGAACAGTGTTGACAGATCTTAGAACGCGGCTGATGCCAATGTCTCCATCAACTTGGTTTTGACGAACAATATCATAAGCGTAAACATAGCCGAGAATTTTATCTTTATCATTTTCAGCTACGACAGGGAATCTTGAAAATCCTTGTTGCAAGTAATCTTTGATAACATCTTTGACTTTGTCAGTGATGTCGACGACGTAAAGACTTGTTCGATCAACCATGATGTCTTTAGCAGTTTTATCATTTAATTCAAAGGCTCGTTGCATGAAGATAACATCATCAGGCTCCATATCGCCACCCTTGATAGATGATTTAGAAAGTCGAAGGATTTCTGATTGTGAGAAAACCTCATTTTCTGAATCAGCTGGTTTCATTCCCAGCAATCTCACAATTCCAGAAGCAGAAACATTTAGTAACCAAACGAATGGATAAACGGCCACGTGGAAGAATCGTAGTGGCGAAACAACTAGCATAAGCATCTTCATCGGCATATCGATAGAAATGTTCTTTGGAACGATTTCTGTCAAAACAACTTCTAAATATGTTAGTAACAAAACACCAACGATTGAACTGATGGCATGCAGGCCACCGCTATTAGCTGCAATATGAGCAAATCCCATAACTTCAACTAGTAGATATTCAATTGTACTTTCACCGATCCAACCTAAAATGATACCAGCGATACTAGTACCAACTTGTGTTGTCGATAAGTACTCGTTAAGGTTATTGACCATCATTAGAGCACGTTTTAGTTTTTTTGTATTACCGGTTCCCTTTTGAATTGCATCTTCGAGTTGACTGGGTCTTGTTTGCACCAAGGCAAATTCGGCTGCAACAAAGAAGAAAGCAAAGATAAAGGTTATCAGTATGATAATAAAGTTTGTTGTGATTGAAGAACTTGACAATATATTATTTCCCCTTTTTTTCTTGTAAGACGAATTATACACCAATGGAAAAACAGCTGTATTATGAAAAAGTAAATAATTTATTTTTACACCTTTAGTATATCTAACTTAACGGTTAAAATATAGCTAGGACAGTTTTAATTTGGGGCGCTACGATTTTGTAGTTGAACTTCACAATTATTATTTTTATAATGAAGAGAATGAAACAACCATGGGGGAATCCTTTTGAGTAAAGTAAAAACGAACAATTTATTAACTCCTGCACAAGCTGCTAAAGATTTAGGAATCAGTGTAGCCACGTTACGCAAGTACTCTTTGATAGTCGAAAGAACTACTGAGAATAGCAAATATTTCGAACGCAACAGTCAAAATAATCGCCTATATACTCAAAAAAACATTGAAGACTTCAAAGAAATGGTCAAATTAAGTCATGGACCTAAAATGACTTTGGAAACATCTGCCGCCCAGATTTATCCAGTTGCGGATGTAAAGAAACCTACTGAAACAAATTCTGACGAAAAAAAACTTGAAGAATTGCAAACAGCGGTCGCCAAATTAGAATCAGAAAATAAGAAGCGTGAATTGACAATTAAGGAGCTCCAACAAGAATTAACTGATGCTCAAAAGTCAAAAGAACAATTGCAAGTTGAATTAGATACCCTAAAGCAACAAGCTAAAGAAAAAGTTGAAAATACTGATTCTTCTAAAAATGAAACTATCAAAGAACGTATCAATGAAAAAGTCAGTGATGATAAAAAGGGTCACTGGTGGAATAGATTTATGGGCTAGTCAGCCAATTAACCTTATGATATCAACCTTTCAAGCAATCGGGTCGTACCAAAATGTTCATTTTGGGGCGGCTTTTTTATGTATAATTAATCCTTGGTGATAACAACTTAGGAGGATTAATTTTGAAATTAGCAATGATTGGACTCGGCAAGATGGGAATCAACTTGACCGAGAATTTGATTCGTAATGGTAATAAGGTCGTAGCATTTGATTTAAGCGATGGAGCTAGAAATGATGCTTCAACTTTGGGGGCAAGCGTTAAAGACAATTTGTCAGATGCAATTAAGACTTTAGATGCTCCACGAATCGTTTGGGTAATGCTACCCGCTGGAGAAGCTACTAATTCAACAATTGACACATTAAGCGAGATGCTTGATCCAGATGATATCGTCATTGACGGTGGGAATTCATATTATCAAGATTCATTGCGACACAATGAAATTCTCAAAGCTCAAAAAATCAAGTTCTTTGATGTAGGAACTTCTGGAGGAATGAGTGGAGCTAATCGTGATGGCAATTTCATGATTGGTGGCGACGATGAAAAAACTTTTGAATATATCGAACCTATTTTCAAAGGAATTGCTCAAACTGATGGATACTTGTATACTGGAAGAGCTGGTAGCGGCCACTATCTCAAGATGGTCCATAATGGTATCGAATATGGAATGATGCAAGCTATTGCTGAAGGTTTCGATGTTTTAGAGCATAGTCAATTTGATTATGACAATGAAGCTGTTGCAAAAGTTTGGGAACATGGATCAGTTATCCGGGGCTGGTTAATGGAGTTAACTCAATCAGCATTTTCAAAAGATCCTAAGTTGGACGAAATTAAGGGTGTGATGCACTCTTCAGGCGAGGGCAAATGGACTTTAGAAGAAGCTCTCAAATTACAAGTTCCTACACCAGTTATTGCAGCATCATTGATGATGCGTTATCGATCTCTTGAAGATGATACATTCACAGGTAAAGTTGTTGCAGCTTTACGAAATGAATTTGGTGGCCACGACGTTGAAAGCAAAAAATAAATGATGAAAACTTGTCTATGACAAGTTTTTTTTATCCAGAAAGGAATCAATGAAGGATGAGAAAACGAGGAGAAGTATTCCTACTTCTATTCATTGGTGCATTTATTGGAAGCGACTTGCGCTACCTTGAGAGTCTTATTTTTAAAACAAGCAATGGTTTTCCTTTGGGGACTCTAGTTGCTAATTTGAGTGGGGCTCTTATTTTGCCATTTTTGATCCATTATTTGCAGGATAGATATAATTTATCGACCAGAGTTATTTTGACTCTCAGTACTGGAGTTTTGGGTTCTTATACAACATTTTCAACTTTTACTGCGGATACATATCGCTTGTATAACGCTGGTCAGTGGTGGCTTTTAATAATTTATTTGACCATTACGATTGTTGGGGGCTTTTTGTTGGCTCTTTTAGGAAATTATTGGGCAGCCACCCAAGCTTTTTATGATTATGCTAAAAGGAAACGAGGTAGACACAGATGACTAATTTTTTGTTAGTTGGCTTTGGGGCTACCGTAGGGGCCTTTTTGCGCAATGAATTAACATTGCAGCAGTCGAGAATCAAACTAGATTTTCCAATCGTAACGTTATTGATCAATATCTTTGGAGCCATCTTTTTAGGAATCTTGACTGCACAAATCCATAATGGTGCGATATTATTACTACTAGGTACTGGTTTTTGTGGTGGTTTTACTACTTACGGAACTTTTAATATGGAACTAAGTCAATTATGGTTTCAACATCGATTAGGTCGATGCTTTTTATATTTTATTTTGACTTATATCTTTGGTATCTTAGGATTTGTAGTCGGTATTCACATTTAGGAGAAATTTGATATGCAAATGAAAGAACGAATTTGGAATGAGAGTTTTCATCCCGGAATCTTTTCATCAACAAAGCTTTACTTCAAAGATTTATTTGTTGGTGCAAAAAGAATGAGTCGTAAAGATTTTTGGTGGGGATTGTTAGGAATGACAATCTTTGCTTATGTTTTAGTGGCATTATTAGCCTTTGGCATTACCAAAATGCCAATCGACGATTATTACTGGAGTACTCTTTTAGGAGTGGCTCTAGCAATGGTTTTGGCATATTACTGGATATCGGTATTTACAGCTATGTTAAGAAGATTGCATGATCGAAAACTCCATGGTTGGTGGATTCTTTTAGGAGTTGTTCCAATTGTTGGAGAAATTGCAATTATCGTTTTACTTTGTTTGCCACAACGTGACTTAGGCAATAGTTGGCCTAAGCAAATATAGATTAAAATTAAATCCTGACTGATTCGTAGTGATCGGTTGGGATTTTATTATTAATTATTTTCATGGAGGAAAAATCATGTGCGGTCGTTATTTATTTCAACCAGATAAGAATCCTGAAATTAAACGAATCTATCAATTGGCAGTTGATAATGGCTTTCAACCCAAAACAGGTGAAATTTTTCCCACTGACCAGACGGCTTTGATTGTTGCAGGAAAAAGGCAGGTTCAAGTCGTTACGATGAAATGGGGCTTTCCGGGGTTCAAACCAGGTCAATCGATTATCAATGCTCGATTTGAAACAGCTTCACAAAAACAAATGTTTGCCGATTCTTTTCAAAAAAGGCGCTGCGTTTATCCAACGACAGGTTTTTTTGAATGGAATAAACAGAAACAAAAGTATAAATTTAATTTTAGTAATGACCCCCAAACCCTCTTTATTGGTGGCTGCTATAATTATTTTGATGATGTTCCACAAAGCGTTTTATTTACCACTGAGCCTAATGAGTCGATGATTCAAATTCACGACCGTATGCCTTTGATATTAGCTAAAAATCAAATTAATGCATGGATTTATGATGATAAATTTGCTAACAGCTTTATGGATCAGACCATGCCAAAATTAATCTCGCAAGAAGAAAAATAGGTGCTCTAATATGAATAGTAAGATTCAAAAATTTAGCAACAGCGATAAATTTTTTCAATGTCCAGTATGTGGAAAAAAGTTAGAATTGAAAAATAATAGCCTCTATTGTGAGAACAATCATTGTTTTGATATCTCTAAAAAAGGTTTCGTCGATTTTGTATTGAATAATCATCAATCAAAAAATTATGATTTGGCATCCTTTGAAAATCGCCATTTAATTCTGGAACACGGGATGTACGACCATATTGCCGATAAGTTAGTGACTTTGATCGACAATTTAAAATTACGTACAATTTTGGATGTCGGCTGTGGCGAAGGTTATTATTCGAAAAAAATTGCTCAATTACCTGATAAAGATGTGCTAGCCTTTGATATTTCTAAAGACTCAATTCAATTGGCCGCAAAAGGACCCGATAGTTTTGTTAAATGGTTCGTGGGCGATTTAGCTCATTTGCCAATTCAAAATCAATCGATCGCTGGCATTATCGATATATTTTCACCAGCTAACTATGGGGAATTCAATCGAATTTTACAAAAAGACGGCTATGTCTTAAAAGTCATTCCTAATGAATATCACGTCCAAGAATTGCGAGAACAAGCTAAAGACCAATTGCAACAAGCCAACTATTCCAATGAAAAAGTTTTGAATTATTTTGAAGAACATTATCAATTAGTTGATAAAATCGATGCGACAAAAACTTATCCGGTTAATAATGAAGAAAAAAATGCGTTTATCAAAATGACGCCATTATTATTTAATGTGGATAACAGACTAATTGATTGGGAATCTGTGGACAAAATCACTGTTGGCTCTACAATTTTAGTGGGTCAAAAATAATTTCAAAAAATGCTTGTCCTAGAGCCGGCTCCAGGATATACCATATGATTATTCTTTAACGAATGGAGATAATGATATGAAATCAATTAACTGGTCGACAAGATTTTTACCAGGCAAAACTGATAACTTTGTTTCTAACGAAGTTATTGCTGACAAGATTGAAATAAACGATGTTTGGAACAATTTGTTTGATACATCTAAATGGGAGACTTATTATAATAATGCTACTAACATTAAATTAGATGACCAAACTGATTCAAAATTGCATTTTGGAGAGCACTTTCGATTTGATACCTTTGGTTTCCCAATTGATGCCCAAGTAATGGAACTAGTTGCCCCAGATGATGGCAAAACAGCTCGATTGTCATGGCATGGTTGGCAAAATGGCGATGCTAAGACTCAATTTGACGTCTACCATGCTTTTTTGATTGAAAAGTTGGCTGATGGAAGAATCAGACTCTTGACTCAAGAATCTCAAATTGGTGAACCAGCCAAAGATTTGGCAAAGCAAAGTCCAAATCCAATGTTGAATGGTCATCAAAATTGGTTAGATGGCTTAGTGAAAGCTTCAAGAAAGTAGGTAATTATCAGTGAGTAAAACATGGTTTATAACAGGAACATCAAGTGGTTTTGGAAAAGAATTGGCTAAAATAGTTGCACAACAGGATGATATTAATTTGGTTGCTAGTGCAAGAAAAATGCCAGATTTAGATTATTTAGATGAATATGATGAAAGCAAAATATTAAAAGTTATTTTAGATGTTACAGATAAAACAGCTATTAATAAGGCTGTTGACCAAATTAAAGATAAGTTTGGTCAAATCGATGTTTTAGTTAATAATGCTGGTTTAGGTTACTTTTCAACCATTGAAGAAAGCGATATGGATGAAGTTAAATACATGTTCGATGTCAATGTCTTTGGGTTAGCTAACGTGACTAAAGCAGTTTTGCCAATCATGCGTGCTCAGAAATCAGGTGTGATCGTTAACTTATCATCAGCACTTGCATTAACGACTATTCCAACAACTGGCTTTTACAGTGCTACTAAGTATGCCGTTGAAGGTTATGCTGATACTTTGCGCCAAGAAGTTAAAGACTTAGGCATTCAAGTCATGAACGTTGAACCAAGTGGTGCCAGAACTAATTGGTCTGGTAGATCTTCTGAAAAGACTGCAACTAAGATTAAGGATTATCAACAATTCAGCGATTCAATTACATCAGTGTCTGATTCAGTTACAGATGCACCTGGAGATCCAAAGTTGATTGCTAAAGTTATCTTTGACCAAGTCAGTCAAAATGAAGTTGTTCCTAAGCACTTGCCATTAGGTGAATTTGCCTATGAAGGTGGCTTGAGCAATTTATCGGGTATCATTGATGAGATGAAGAGTCGTAAGGATATTTCATTATCTACTGATGATAAATAATCATTTAGGAGATAGTAATGAGTTATAGTATTGGACAAGTTTCAAAAAAATTAGGCGTTACAATCGATACGATTCGTTATTACGATAAATCTGGGATTCTGCCATTTGTTAAACGAAATGATATTGGTCGGCGTGAATTTACTGATAATGACATTCATTTGATGAGAACAATTATTTGTTTAAAAAATGCTGGCGTTTCGGTGGCAGATATTTCTAAGTTTATTGATTTACGGTTATTAGGCGATAGTACTTTAGAGACTCGCTATCAATTATTGAAAGACCATGAAGTTGATTTGCAACGTCAAATTAATGATTTGGAAGATACGATGAGTTATTTGAAGTTCAAAGAATGGTATTACAAAACAGCAGTTGATGCTGGTACTGAGGAAATCCATTTTGTTCCTGGGACTAATGAGGTTGATCCAAAACTTGATCGATCTTACGCAGCTGAATTAAAGAAGCAAAATAAACTTGAAGCCTTAGATCGTTTTGAAAATGTGAAAGATTATCGTAATCGCCAATAAAACGGCGTTATGAAAAAAGAAAAGCTCTCTTAGTTGGAATAATCCAATTAAGAGAGCTTTTCTTGCCTAAAAAGTTTAATAACGATAATAATTTAGAATCAAAAGAACTATTGTGCATATCTTTGTAAAGCTTTTTGAAAATCACCTTGAACTAAAACACCGATTTGATCAACGATTTCTCTGGGATCGGCATTCATGTCATTTCTTATCCATTCATAAATGACAGCGATGAAGGATAGAGTATAAAAATGAGCAATAAAATCTTTGTATTTTTGTTTAACAACTAAGTTTTCTGCTAAATTTTCGACAATTTGAATAATATGATTGTAAATGACTTTATAAATATATTTCCCCATTAAATCACGATAAATAGATTTATAAACATTTTCCACAATAATTTGATTATCTCTTAATTTAATCATAATGTCGTAAAAAGCATCTTGCCAGTGTTCATAATCAGATGAACGTTGAAGAATTCTTTTTGCATTAGAACAGGCACTGTATTCAACAAGTTCGTAAATATCTGAAAAATAATTGTAAAAAGTCTGACGTGTTAAATCGCATTCTGAAACGATATCTTTTACTGTTACTTTGTCAATTTGCTTTTGTAATAAAACCTTGTTTAACGAATCAATAAGTACCTGTTTAGTTTTATGCATACGGTCATTTTCCCCCAAAATGTCATAAGTGAATATAATTATATAATTTTTTGTGTAAAAGCACAGATAAAATTTTCAAAGACAAACTCGAACACATGTTTTACAATGTTACTTAGTAATTTATGGAGGTAAGTCATGTCGGCCAAAATTGGAATTCGTCAGTTAGTTGAATTTGTGTTACGCAGCGGCGATTTGAACGAAACTAAGAATAGTCAAAATACCGCTTTAAATGGAGCACGGATTCATCGAAAGCTTCAGAAGTCACGTTCTAAAAATAGCGATTACGAAAGTGAAGTCTACTTAAAAACTGACGTTTCCATGAACGATACTGATTACATAATTTCTGGTCGAGCAGATGGAATAGAAGCAACCAAAGATAAATTGACGATTGAAGAAATTAAAACCTCCGACCAAGCGTTTGATGATTTAAGCGACAATACCTTGGAACTTTATTGGGGACAGGTCAAAGTTTATGGATACATCCTTTTACAAGAACATCCAGAATTTGACCATGTTACTTTGCGATTAACTTATTTTCAAGTTCGTAATCAAGAAATTACTAGCCAGGATCAAATTTTTGAGCGTACAGATTTAACAAAATTTTTCCAAAGTTTGATTGACGAATATGAATATTGGTTAGTTCTTCGAGCTAAATTACGCAAAACTAGAAACGATTCTATCAAAGAATTAAAGTTTCCTTTTCCAAAATTTAGAACTGGTCAACATGAACTAGCAGCAGCTGTTTATAAGACAATTTATTTAAAAAAGCGATTATTTGTTGAAGCACCGACTGGAACCGGAAAGACGATTTCAACTTTGTTTCCAGCCATCAAGGCAATGGGTGAAGAACGCGTTCAGCGATTATTTTATTTAACAGCTAAACAAAGTACGCGCCAAGTTGCTGAAGAATCAATTAAGTTGATGGCAAGTAAAGGTTTAAAACTAAAGAGCATTACTTTAACAGCTAAAGACAAGATTCGCTTTCCTGAAGAAGATGTGCCACCGGAAGAAAATCCTTATATGATTGGTTATTATGACCGCTTGAAACCGGCTTTAGCAGATATGTTAACTAATGTTGACGCCATTACGCGTGAGGTAATAGAAAAGTATGCACGTAAGCATACCGTTGATCCTTTTGAATTTTCGCTGGATGCCTCGCTTTTTTGCGATGTGATTATTTGCGATTACAATTATCTCTTTGATCCACTAGTTTATTTACAACGATTCTTCATTGAAAAAGATACCGACAATTTCTTTTTGATCGATGAAGTTCACAATTTGGTCAGTCGTTCGCGTGATATGTATTCTGCCGAAGTTTCCGATGAAAAAATTGCAGGATTACTAAAAATGGCGCGAAAAATCAAAACTAAAGCCAGTGCTGATTTTCAAACGGAATTAAAAAAGGTCCGCAAAATCTTCAATCAAATGAAGAAAAGCCTCAAAGAAACTGATTTAACTGAGCAAATATCTAGTGAACCACCTGATAAATTGGTCAACGCAATGGGAAAGTTCGACGACTTTTTTGGCGAGTGGGCTAATGAACAAAAGCCTTCTGATTTCTTGGATGCAGCTAAAGATTACTTCTTCACCTGCTTGACCTTTGTCAAAATAGGAGCGTTATATGATGATACCTATAAAACTCGAGTCGTCCTAGAAGATAAAAAAATTATCGTCAAACAACTATGTTTAGATCCCAGTCACTTTATTGACGAATCGTTGAATCTTGGATTAGGAGCAGTCTTGTTTTCAGCCACCTTGTCACCAATGGACTACTATCAAAGTGTTTTGGGAGGAATTGATAATAGCTTAGCATATCAATTGCCATCACCCTTTCCAGTCAACAACCAAAATATTTTGATAACGCAATACATCCAAACGACTTATAAACAACGTCCATTCAGTCAAGATAGTATCGTCGAAAGTTTATTTGCTTTGATTTCCAGCAAAACGGGTAATTATCTTTTCTTTTTCCCATCTTATGGGTATTTAGAACAGATTAAAATGGCGTTTCAAAATAAGTATCCTGATGTTAAAACGATGGCTCAAACTAATGCCATGGACAATGATGCTCGAAGCGACTTTTTAGCACAATTTAAAAAAGACCCGAAAGAAACGTTAGTTGCTTTTTGCGTTTTAGGAGGGATATTTTCTGAAGGCATTGATTTAGAAGGAAATAGATTGATTGGAGTCGCCATAGTTAGCGTTGGTTTACCAGGATTAAGTGCTGAAAATAATTTGATTCGCGATTATTATAATGAAGCAAATGGACATGGTTTTGAGTATGCTTACCAAATGCCCGGGATGAACAACGTTTTACAAGCTGCCGGCAGATTAATACGGAGCAGTCATGATCAAGGGATTATTTTATTATTGGATCAAAGATTTGCTAGTTTTCGCTATACGAAACTTTTTCCACCGCATTGGCGAAATTATCAAAGAATCAATTCTTTGAACCAATTAACACAGACGGTGGATAACTTTTGGAAAGGAAGAAATTATGAAGACTAAGTTGACCAAAGATTTAGAAGCAACTTTGTATCAGTATTGCTATGAACAAGGGTCTTATGTTGTTGAAGAAGTTTCGATGCCTGATAAAAAAGGAATTGTCGATACTTTGAGCTATCAGCAATTGCCAAATGGCGAAATTGATTGGCGTTGTTATGAATTGAAGGTCACTAAAACTGACTTTCATTCAAAAGCTAAATTGTCTTTTATCGGCAATTATAACTACTTCGTGTTACCGCAAAAACTGTATCAAGAAGTTTCAGAAGAGATTCCCACCCATATTGGCGTTTTAATCTATCGAGCTTTTGACAAAAAGGCAATTGAGAATTCGCCGCAGACTTTGCGCGCTCCCGGATTTTTAACCGTGGCTAAGAAAGCCCAATTTCAAGAATTACAAGTGGATGAAACTAAGTTGACTAGTCACTTTATAGCTTCGTTATTTCGAGAGGTCGATAAAGCAAAAAAAGTCGAAAAAGGGTTGCAGCTGTATTCTGATGACCGATTGTTCAAGGAATTAAAGAAGCGAATGAAGGGCGGCTATGATGTTTATAGTCCTGATAACAATTTATATGACCGCTTCGTTAACGATTTAAAGGATGAGTCAATTCAAGCGTTGCAAGATGAATTAGATGCCCGAAATGCTGAATATCAAGAGTTGAAATTAAAGTTGCAACAACAATATCACCCCAATCTGGAGGATAAATTATGACATACTATCCTTATTTACGTGGTCGAATGTACGATTTGTTAGCTTTAAAAGAGCTCTGTGAAAACAGACAATTGAGCTTTAAAATAGTGCCCATTATCGAACCAGTACGTGATTCTAAAGAACTGTTGCAGACGGTACAGACTTTTATCAAGTATCAACAGCCATTTGGAATCGTGGCTAATCCTCAAGTCAGTGTTTATGGATTGAACGATACGAAACTTTATCCACTGCCTGATATGAGAAAGCTGTCTTTTTTTCATCCCAGTGCCATTTTGGCAGCCGATTTTAGCAGTGACTTTTTAAAAACGGTGGATAACCAAGAATCGTTACTGATTGTCAGAGATTATCAAATGCTTTTAGCCTATCAAAAAACAAAAGTTTTACACACTGTTGATAAAGTTCTTATTCCCGACGTAGCTAGGATTCATAGATTAGTACCTAAAAAAGCCGTCAAATTAAGTGACCCGCTAACTTTTGTTCGACATGTGGAAGACTATCAATTATTGAATGATGAATTTTTTGAGCCTGCTGATTGGTATCGTCAAGTTGATGATTACCATGGATTTGGCGACTATTCGATGGTCGGCCATGTTTATTTTGATAAAGGGATGCCGGCACGAGCAATTTCTTTACATCTGATTTATGTGACTGAAGATGGAACGTTAAGGATTCATCATTTTGTTTCTGACAGCAATGAAAAAATGAGCGGTCAAAAGCAAAAGTTTTTTGAAGCATTAAATAAAATGGTTATTTGGTGCGATAAAAATATTAATGGACTTAATTTGACCCCAGCTTTAACAACCTTGTTAGAATATAGGTGCCAAGACAAATTCCCTGGTTTAGGAATAATCAAGAAATTATCATTGATGCACCATTTCCAATTGATGGGGCGATTATTAGAATTGAAACAATAAAAAAGAAAGCAGAACATAACATGGTCAGCTTTCGAGAATTAACAAATAGCTCTTGGTAATTGTATTTTGATTACCAAGAGCTATTTGTTTTAAGCGTAAAAAGCTTTGTTATGTTCTGCGTTTATGTTGCAATTTAGAAAAATAGTTATATCTCAAATTATTTACTAAGTATTATTTTGCTTACCACCATAACTTAATTAAGGCTTGTGTACCATCATCACCGAGCTTTTTGTCGTCGACTAAAGTTTCATAAAGTTTTTTAGCTTGTTTAGTTGCTGGTAGGTCAAGCTTTAATTTTTCACTTTCATCAAGTGCGATGCGAAGATCTTTTAAGAAGTGTTTAGAATAGAATCCAGGTTTAAAGTCATTATTCAAAATCCGGGGTCCATAATTTTCCAAGCTCCAATTATCTCCGCCACCGCCTTCAACGGTTTCAAGAACGGCTTGAAGATCTAAGCCGGCAGCTTTGGCATAGACAAACATTTCTGTTAGGCCAGTCATAGTACCGGCAATCATGATTTGGTTAGCCATTTTAGCGTGTTGACCGGCACCAAAACTTCCGAAGTAGTGATTAGTTTTACCAATTATCTTAAAAATTGGTTGAATAGTTTCAAAAGCTTCTTTAGAACCGCCGACCATAATTGTTAGTTGACCATTTCTAGCCCCAACATCGCCACCAGAAACTGGTGCATCAAGAGCTTGGACGTTCATTTGGCTTGCTTTTTCACCAATTTTTTTAGCTAAAGTTGGCGTACTAGTAGTCATATCGACAATGATTTTGCCGCTAGTTAATCCGGCGAAGATACCATTGTCCTTGAAGTAGACATCTTCGACATCTTGAGGAAATCCGACCATTGAAAAGATAATGTCAGCTTTTGAAGCAACATCTTTAGGGTCAGAGAACCAATTAGCACCTTTATCAATCAAAGGTTGAGCCTTAGATTTTGTTCTTGTATAAATATCGACACTATAACCTGCTTTTAAAAGGTTGTTGATAATGCCACTTCCCATGACTCCGGTACCGATAAAACCAATTTTTTGCATAATATGACCTCCAATTATTATTTCAATTATATTATACGAAAAATTAACGTGACAATAATTTGTTTGCTATAATTCAACTATTGTTGAAAATTTATAGATATTTTATAAAAATGCATCAATAATTTTGTATAGAAAGGGAGGGGATTTCATGAAATTTGTTAAGGACTATTATAAAAGTATTCTAGCCGCCATTTTTTACGGAGTGACCTCAGCTTTAGGAATTCAATTGCTCTTGCAGCCTGCTAAACTTTATACCAGTGGAGTTACAGGTGCGGCGCAGTTGATTGTCAACTTGCTGAATCAATTTTCCGATATTAGTACGCCGGTTTATTTATGGTACGCTTTGCTTAACTTGCCACTGATAGTTTTAGCCTGGTTTAGATTGGGAAAGAAATTTACGATTCTATCAATTATTTCTGTCGTTTCTGCATCGATTTTTATTTTGATTATCCCACTTTATCCGTTGACTAAAGATCCAGTACTATCATCAGTTTTTGGAGGAATCCTTTCCGGAGCAGGGATTGGTCTTTGCTTTAGATATGGCTTTTCAACTGGTGGTACCGATATTATTGCTCTGATTATTCAAAGAAATACCGGCCGTAGCGTTGGGCAAGTTAGTTTTGCTATCAATGCAGTAATCATCGTGATTGCGGGATTTGCCTTTGGCTGGGAATTGGCACTTTACACAATCATCTCGATTTATATCACTAACACAGTGGTCGATAAGATTTATATTCAGCAACAAAAGATTACGGTTACGGTTTATTCGCATAAAATTGATGAGATTTCAAAAGAACTTCTGAAGACCTTAAATCGTGGCTTAACTCTGGATTATCACTTGCAAGGTGCATATTCGGGAGAAGAAATCGGCTCGATTACGATGGTTCTAACGAAATATCAGCTGTTCTTTGCTAAAAAGATTATTTTGAATATTGATCCAATGTCATTTATCAATATTCAACCTACGATGTCGATTGCCGGTAAGTTTAGCGACAGTTAAGACAATTCATTTTTGAAAATTATTGTCCTTATTTCTTGGGTCAAAAAAACTTCGGCAAAATAATATACTAAGGATAACGAGTCGTAAGGAGATTTTGAATATGAAAACCATTATTTACACTCATCCTTATCCTGGAAGTTTTAACCATGAAATTTTGAACCGTTTATCTTGGTATTTTTCAAGAAATGATGAGGAATATGAAATAATCGATCCGTATTTTGATAATTTTAATCCTAATTTGTCAGAAGCAGATTTACTGTCTTATAGTCAGGGCAAAACTGAGGATGTTCTGGTAAAAAATTATCAGCGCCGAATTGCTGCTTCTGATGAATTAATTTTTATTTTTCCTATTTGGTGGCAGACGATGCCAGCCATGTTAAAGGGATTTTTAGATAAGACGATGCTAAGCGGCTTTGCTTATGATGAAAGTAATGGTTGGAAAGGCTTATTGACCAATATCAAGAAAGTAACCGTTATAACGACATCGACTGTTACTAAAGAATATCTTGAAAAAGAATGTGGAGACCCAATTCAAGGTGTTTTCATTGATCGGACCTTGGATGACTTAGGAATCAATCCCCAAAACGTCAATTGGGTTCATTTTGGCCGTGTGAACGTAACGACTGATGAAGCTCGACAAGAATTTTTGGAAAAAGTTCCTCAATACTATTTGAATAAATAAATTTATAACGCCTATCAAAGTATAATAAATTTGATAGGCGTTATAATATTCTCTTGGTAGCAAAATATACAACTGGATATAAAAGCGTTTTAGCGTATCATAGACTGTATGATTTAAAACAAACTACTGTTTATTTTCATATTGAGTAAAATTAATTAAATCCGGTTATTTTGAGGAAATCAATGATGCCGCTTTTACAAAAAGGATTATTTTTATCATGAATCTTAGAAATATAATCTGAATTGTTGCTTAATTTATACTGGGGGTTTATTAATGCATACGAAACAATCAAGAATCGTGCACTTTTTGCAATTCATTTTTATAGTTTTATCGGCTTTTGCTGTTGGTTATTTACTTTAATTTTCACAGATGAATTCAATTATCAATACTAATATGATTCTCTTTAAAACTAACGTGAAGCCGTACTTATTGACCGTTCTTATTTTGTTTTTACTTTATTTAGGCTTTTATGGAATCTTTAATCGGTTCTTTTACGCGACAGCAGGCTTTTATGTCCTGTTCGGTATTTATGTCATCGTAAACTGGCTAAAGGTGAAGTATCGTTCTGAACCAGTTTTGCCAACTGATTTACTGATGCTTACTAATACTAAGCAATTGCTATCGATGGTCACTTGGAAGATAGTTATTTTAGTAGTTGTAGCTTTAGTAGTTGGCATAGCTATTTGTATCTTTTTAGAAAAGCTCTTTTCTCATGAACTTATGCGATTTAATCCAGTTATCAGAATTATCTTTATTATTTTAGCCATTTTTAGCATTGCTGGATTTTATAATGTTAATCGAGAAGGCTCATGGAGCAACCGTTTCATGACTAGTCTAGGCTATTCTAATTTCACGCCTAATATCAGTATGACAGCGCAAAGCAATGGTCCGTTGTTGACATTCTTGGGCAACATGCATGTCGACATCATGGACAAGCCTTCAGATTATAGTCCGCAAACGATGAAAAAAATAGTCAACAAGTATCAAAATGTGGCTGACAAAATCAATAAAAAACGTCCTAATAATAATTTGGACAAACAGACCTTGATTTACGTCTTGAGCGAAAGTTTCTCTAACCCAAGTCGAGTGCCAAACATCAAGCTCAATGAAGATCCAACTCCAAATATCAATAAAATCAAATCTGAAAACACTTCAGTCTTGATGCTGAGTTCTGGATATGGCGGTGGAACTGCCAATATGGAATATATGACTTTCACCGGCTTAGCGTTCAATCAATTTTCTAAGTCATTGCAATCACCCTATACACAATTGGTGGTTAAACAAAAGCATCCATTGAATATCGTCAACGACTTTGAAAATTCAGCTGCTATCCATCCTTACTATTCTAATTTCTATGATCGAGATAAGGTTTATGACAAGTTTGGACTGCAATCATTTAGAACGTTAGATTCTAAAGGAAAATTAGCACTCAAATATAAGGATACTAGTGGCAGCAGCGAATTCGTCAATGATGAGTCATCTTATAAGGATACTCTATGGCAGGTCAACCAAGTTAAAGGTGGCCAATTCATCAGTTTGGTTACGATGCAAAATCATATGCCATATAATATGAGTTATCCTGATAACCAATTCAAAGCCACTGGAACGGCTACTAGTCTACTTTTACAAGCAGGAACCTATTCAAAAGGTTTGAATATAACTGATGGTGCCACAAAGACTTTCTTGGATAAATTGGATGCCATTAAGAAACCAATCACTGTGGTTTGGTATGGTGACCACTTACCCGGAATCTACGATAAGAATTCGATGGAGAAGTATAATGTCGTTCAACATGAGACGGATTACTTCATCTATAGTAATAAATATGCCCTTGAGCATAACTATGGAACTAAGAAATTAAATGGATCGACTAAGATTACTGATCCTAATGGCTTTATTCCTTTAGCTTTGAAGCAGATGAAACAACAAGTTACGCCTTACTACGCTCTTTTAACAAAGGTTCAAGAAGATATTCCGGCCATGGCTAAAAACAGCGTTGGTAAGAGTGAGAACTTGTATGTAAATTCAAAGGGTAAGCAAGTCACTTATTCAGAATTATCTAAGAAACAAAAACAATTATTACACGATTATAAATTGGTTCAATATGATTTAACCGCTGGAAAAGGTTATACTAGAGCCAATATAAACAAATAAAAAAGTCGAAATGTCAAGAGTTAATTCAAGACATTTTGACTTTTTTTGTAATTGGAAACATTTTCAATGTTTTCAACCCCCAAAACAGGAGTACACTGAACATATTCACTTGCAAAAAATGGGGATGAAATTAAGGTTTGAATTTAAAAAAGCTTCTTTACATACTAATACCAACTTTTCTCTTTAGTTCAATGGAAATTGCTCTGAAGATAGCTGGGGGACAGTTTAATCCAATTGAATTGAATTTTATTCGATTCTTGATTGGTGGACTAGCATTATTACCATTTACGATTATTCATATGAAGAAGAATAATGTAAAAATCACAGGATCCGGCTGGGGTCGTATCGCTTTGACAGGATTCGTCATCGTCGTTTTGAGCATGACGTTGTATCAATTGTCGATAGGGATGGCTAAAGCATCAGTCATTGCTATTATGTTAAGTGCTAACCCAATCTTTGGCTTAATTATTGGTTTCGTATTCTTGAGGGAAAAACTTTCCAGAACCAATGTTTTAGCTTTGATTTTGACTTTGGTGGGATTGTTGATTATTATCAATCCATTTAACTTAAATGGTGCCATGGGTATCATGTTAGGTTTATTGTCATCAATCATCTTTGGTGTTTATGGCGTTATGTCACGTGTCTACGGTGGGAAAATCGGCTTGAATGGTCTTTCCATGACATGTCTAGCATTCTTGTTTGGTGCTGGTGAATTAGGTGTCTTGATGGGAATTAGTCACATCTCAGCTGTAAGTAGCGCTATTCCAAGCAACTATTCAGAGTTTAGCAATATTCCTTTCTTCCAAGGAATCACATTACAAACTTTTCCATTGATTTTATACATTTCAATCTTGGTTACTGGTGTAGCCTTTGGCTTGTATTTCTTATCAATGGAAAAAGTTGGTATCCTACAAGCTTCATTGATTTTCCTAGTTAAACCAGCTCTAGCACCTGTTCTATCACTTTTGATCTTAGGCGAAGCAATGACCGGAAATACTATCTTTGGTATCGTAGTTATTCTGTTAGGATCATTAGTTACATTGATGGGCGAGAAGATGGCTTACAAAGTTATGGCAATTTTCAGACGCAACAATCCAGAAGCACATCAAGAAGTTGACGAATTGGAAGTTGTTAAAGATAAACTGGAAAACAGTGAATTAGCTAAAGGCCGTAAAGCTGCAGAAGAAGCAGTTCGGACTAAATTAGAAGAAAAATCTGAAGAAAATGATGTAACTTCTGAGGATTAATTAGATAAATGATTACTAATAAGATTATGCATAATTTTGCATAATCTTATTTTTTTTGGCTTTTTTGAGCTATCATAAAGGTAACGTTTTCAAACAGGAGGTCTTTAATTTTATGGAAAACTTGGTCAAAATTGGTAGTACAAATGTAACAAGTAAAAAGATTGGTTTAGGGACTAACAAAGTCGGTGGACACAATCTCTTCGATAATTTAAAAGATGAGGACGGATATGCAGTCGTCAAAGAAGCTATCGATAAAGGAATTACCACGTTAGATACCGCCTATATGTATGGCGCTGGTCGTTCGGAAGAAATTATTGGCGATGTAATCAAAGATTACGACCGCAGCAAATTAGTGATTGCTACAAAGGCAGCTCAAGATCCTGATAATGATTTGAAAAATAATAATAGTCCAGAGTTTTTAAAAGATGCTGTTGATAAAGCTTTGAAACGCTTAAAGACAGATTATATCGATATCTTTTATATTCATTTCCCAGATGAAAAAACACCTAAAAATGAAGCTGTAGCTGCTTTAAATGAATTGAAGCAGGCAGGCAAAATCAGAGCAATTGGTGTTTCTAACTTTTCTTTAGATCAAATCAAAGAAGCTAACAAAGATTCGCTAGTTGATATCGTTGAGGATAATTACAGCTTGTTGCATCGGGATGCTGAAAAAGAATTGTTCCCATATTTGAAGAAGAATAATATCTCATTCGTACCATATTTCCCATTAGCTTCAGGTTTGTTGACCGGCAAGTATAGTGCGGCTGATTACAAGAAATTTACTCAATTCAGTCAAGCTCAATTTAAAGACGTCATTTCTGCTATTGATAAAGTCAGAAAGATTGCTGAAAAGTATGATGCAACAGTCGCCCAAGTTATTTTAGCTTGGTACATGAAGAATCCAGATATCTCAATCGTTATCCCTGGAGCAAGAAAGCCAGAGCAAGTCGACCAAAATGTGAAGTCACTCGATGTCGAATTGGGTAATACGGATTATCATGCTATTGACGAAGCATTTGATTTATAATGAAACAATTTTAATTGAAGGAGAAATATAAAGTATGTCAAAAAAAGTCGTAATTTTTGGTGCTAATGGATTTCTTGGCGGAGAATTTGCTGAACAATTTATTGAAAATGGCGATTCAGTTGTCAGCGTCTCTAGAACCGGTGAACCATTAGGAAATAAGTCTTGGTATAGCAAAGTTGATTGGAAAGTTGGCAATGCCTTATCTAAGGGTTTTTGGACACAATACTTGAAAGATGCTGATGTAGTGGTTGATACGATTGGCGAATATCAAGAAGATGCTAATGAGGATCTTACTTTTAGAAAGGTCAATTATCAAAGTGCTTTAAATATTGCCGATGCTGCTGAAGAAAATAAAGTTCCAATCTTTATTTATATTTCAGCGGATGATATTCCAGGTGCTAATGAGAAATATATCAGCACAAAACGTGATGCTGAAGAGAATTTGAACAAACGTAATTTTAGAACTATTATCCTCAGACCATCCAGAATGGTTACCGATGATGATGTTGTTGATAGCGATTCGCCTCACAGAAGTATTCCTGCCAGTATGGTTGCTTTAGCTGGATTGGATGCTGTTGATAATGCTAAAGAAAATGTCATTTTAGGTGTTAATGATATTGATAGTTAAAAATTATTTAATAAAGGAACTCTGATTGATTTTATATCAATCAGAGTTCTTTTGTTTTCATATTTATTCAAAAAGTGCAAGAATTTTTTGTCGACAATTTGTAAATTTTAAAGCAAAAAATTTACGAAATCTAAACAAAAAATATACCTTTTTTATACAACTGCTAGTTATGATTAATTCGATTTAAAAAGAACGGGGAGAAAAAATATGAAATCGAATTTATTTAAAAAGGTTCTTTTGACACTTGGAATATTGTCATTAGCTGTACTCTTTGCAGGGTGTGGAAAGAAAACTTCTGCATCAAGTGTAAAACACATAACTTATTGGCACGTTAATGCTCAGACTCAAGGTGGGGCAACCGTTGATGAGTTGGTGAAGAAGTTTAATGAAACCCACAAAAATATCAAAGTAACTGCAAAATATAATCCTGATATGTATAAAGGTTTGATGCAAAATCTTCAATCAGCACAAGCTTCAGGAAAAGTTCCTGATGTTACTCAAGTAGGTTGGGCTTATGATAATTACATTTCAAGTAACTTCAAATATATGACACCAACTGACGCTGCTAAGAAGTTTGACGGCAACAATAAATTTATTGATAGTAACTTTACTAAGAGAACATTATCTTTTGCAAAAGATAGCAAAGGCAAGTTAGTTGGTTTGCCATATTCTCTAAGTACGCCAGTACTCTTTATCAACAAAGATCTTTTGAGCAAATATAATATTCAAGAAAGTTCTTTGGATACATGGGAAGGTGTTAGAGAAGCTGCCAAAAAGATCCATGATGAATCTGGCAAGTATGGCCTTTATATCCAAGAACCTGGAGATACATGGGCTCAACAAGGAATTATGCTAAGCAATGGTGCTAAAATCCAAAAAAATGGTAAAGCGGATTTTGCTAGTACTGATGGAATTGCTGCTTATAAGTTCTATCAAGGCATGGTCAATGAAAAATTAGCTTTACATACACCTTGGGCTCAAGGTATGGATTCATTTGTTAAAGGTGATGTAGCAATGGCTTTCACAACTATTGCTCAAGCTTCACATATTAAAAAGAGTGCTAGTTTCAAAGCCTCAGCAATTTTAGCTCCACATTTCAAAGACCATAAAATGGTAGTTCCAGTCGGTGGTTCTATGCTTGCTATTACTGCCCAAGATTCTGGACAACAAAAAGCTGCTTGGGAATTTGAAAAATGGATGTATAAGGCCGAATCATCAGTTACATGGAGTAAAGGTACAGGTTACTTGCCTCCAACAAAAGCTGCACTTTAATCTGCTTCATTCAAAGATTACATCAAAGAAAATCCAATGCTTGAACCTGCTGTAAAAACTTTGGATAATGCTGTTCCATGGACATCATTCCCTAAGAAGGGATTACAAGCTGAACAAACAATGCTTGATGCAAGAGATAAAATCTTATCAGGAAATAATGTCGAATCCACTTTGAAAGCCGCACAGGATGAGATAAATGCTGAACAAAAATAAAAAATTATTACCATTTCTTTACCTATTACCAACAGGAATTCTACTGTTTGTCTTTATGGTAGTTCCTATTCTTTATACGTTTTATCTAAGTTTCTTTGATTGGAACATGATTGCCCCAACCAAGGAATTCGTTGGATTAAAAAATTACATTGAGGTCTTTACAGACCCAGTCAATCAAAAGGTAATCTTGAATACATTGATATATATTATCTTTTTGATTGTTTTGAATTTTGTGATTCCTTATTTCATTTCACTGGTAGTTAAATTTTTCATCAGTAAAATGCAAGGGGTTTATAAAGTTCTCTTCTTCATTCCAAGTTTGTTTTCACTAGTAGTTGGAGCAATGCTGTTCACTTGGATTCTTAATCCAGTTTCTGGCCCAGTCGCTTATATCTTAAAAGGTATCGGCGTCTCAATGCCTAACTGGTCTAACTCAGGGATCCTAGCAATTACAGTGATTTGTTTCATTACTAATTGGAAAGTTTTCGGATATAACTTCATTTTGCTATTAACAGGGTTAGGTTCGATTCCTGAGAATATCATTGATGCTGCCAAAGTTGATGGGATTCCTAAATGGAAATTGATTTGGAATGTGATTTTACCAATGAACCGTGGAATTGGAATTTATGTATTGATTCTAACAATCGTTCAAGGACTGCAATATGTATTTACGCCTATTAATGTAATTACCACAGGTGGACCTTACTACGGATCTTCAAATGTTATCTATCAAACTTATCTCAATGCATTTGTTTTATATAAAACTGGTACCTCATCAGCTTTAGCGATGACGACCTTTGTGATTTTTCTAATACTACTGTTTATTGAGATTCGTTTTGTAGAGAGGAAGACCAATAATTATGATTAAAAAGAAAATAAATCTTTGGCATATACTATTGTTCCTAATTGTTTTAGCAGCGATTTTACCAATCTTATTCATGTTGTCTAATTCTTTTAAAACTTTAAAAGATTCATATGCGACAATGTTAAGTTTGATTCCACTGCACCCAACCTTGAAGAATTTTTCAATGTTGAATCAACAAGTTAACTTGATAGGCTTGACTTGGAATACTTTCTTTATGGCTACTTTGGTAACAGTTGGAAAATTATTGACCGGACTTTTGACAGCTTATGCTTTTAGGAGCTATCAATTTAAAGGAAAGATGTTTATCTATTTACTATTTGTAGCCACGATCTTTGTTCCATTTACGATTGTGATGATACCCAACTATTTAGTAATTTCTAAATTGAATTTGTTAAATAACGTCGTAGGTGTTGCTTTACCACAATTATGCGATGCAACCGGAATAATGATTTTTCTTAAAACGATGGAAAAGATTCCAAATAGTTTGATTGATGCTGCTAAAGTTGACAGTATACCTAATCGAAAAATATTCTTTAACATCGTTATTCCAATTTTGAAGCCTAGTATCGTCAGTGTCGGTGCTATCTTCTTTATAAATTCCTGGAATGAATACGTTTGGCCAACTTTGATTTTGAAAGATAAATCAAGTTTCACTCTGCCTTTAGCCTTACAGAATTACATTTCAAGTGAAGGTGGTACCAATTTTCCATTGGCAATGGCTTTGTCAACAATCATGGTGATTTTGCCATTGGTCATCTATTTAATTTTCCAAAAATATATTCTTAATAGTATTAGCAATAGTGGTTTTGAATAGGAGACTTCATGATTAAAAGTAATGCAACGATTGAATTAAAAAATATTTCTAAAGAATTCAAAAATAGTAAGGTTATTGATGGAATGAATCTTTTCGTTAAGGCAGGGGAGTTTTTGGTTCTCTTAGGTCCATCAGGTTGTGGTAAATCAACTACTTTGAGAATGATTGCCGGTTTGGAAGAACCAACTTCTGGTGACGTACTCATTGATGGTGAAAATCTACAAAAATTGAGTAACGATGGACATGTGATTGCCATGGTTTTTCAAGACTATGCACTTTATCCGAATATGACCGTCTATCAAAACCTTGAATATGCGTTGAAAGTTCATAAAGTTCCTAAAGAAGAACGTCAAGCAAGAATCGAAAGTGTACTAGGAACTTTGAACTTAACAGAATACAAAGACCGTTTACCTTCGCAACTATCTGGTGGTCAAAAGCAACGTGTTGCCGTTGGTCGTGGGATGGTCAAGAAGAGCAAAATTTTTCTACTAGATGAACCTTTATCTAACATCGATGTTCAATTACGTGAAAAGGCTCGTGATGAGATTCAAAACCTGCATGTTATGAATCAACAGACAATTGTTTATGTGACTCATGATCAATTGGAAGCTATGGCCTTGGGCGATCGAATTGCTGTTATGGATCAGGGCATTATTCAAATGATCGATGAACCAGAGAATATTTATAATAATCCTACCAATTTATTTGTTGCTAAATTTATTGGTACACCACAGATCAATGTTGTTGAGGTCGTATTAAGGAATGGTGAGATGACATTAGATGGTGATGTTATCATGTCTAATCTTCAATTAAACTTGGAAGAAAAGAAATATTGTTTGGGGATTCGCCCAGAAAACTTGTCTTGTGCAAGAACTCGTCAAAGTAAGTTTGATTTGAAAGTTAAAATTGATGCTGTGATTGATTATGGACGCTTTGTTCAACTATCAGTTTTAACTTCAGATGGTACAACCTTAAAAGCTATCGTTAATAGTTTTGATTTTATTGTTGGCGAAGAAATTTATATTTCTTTAAGACAGCAAAAGAGCCTTTTATTTGATTGTGAAACTGAAAAAAATTTGTATTGGGGTAAACATGAGTAAATATAAAGTGATTCAAATAACAGATACCCATTTGACTCCAAGGGGTAAAGAAGCATCGAATAATCAGCAAATTGATCCCTATTTAAAGTTGAATAGTATCTTCACAGATATTTCAACAATGCCCGAAAAGCCTGATATGATTGCTATTACAGGTGACTTGATTCATGAAGGAACAGTGATTGATTATGTTGATTTAAGAGAATTGGTAGAAAAAGCCGAAGCTGAATTGAAGATACCTATTAATGTTGTGTTAGGTAATCATGACCGTTTAGAAGAATTCTTTGAAGGCTATGTTCAACAACCAAGTCGTGAGAAATACTATTATCTAAAAGAAACTCCTGAAATGAATTTCTATTTTTTAGATAGTAAATTTCATAATGATGAACCTGGATATTTGGGTGAAGAGCAGTTGGCTTGGTTGAAAAACAATTTAGCAAAATATTCTGATAAAAAATCATTTATCTTTTTACACCATCCCGTTGATGGTCCTGGTATTCACCACATGCGTTATAGCATTTTACAAGAAAGTGATGAACTCATGCAGGTTATAACAGACACGTCAGTTCAAGCAGTTTTTTCAGGGCATATTCACTTTGAAACTTCATTTGTTAAAGCGGGTATCTTAATGCATTCAACTGATTCAAGTGCTTATCACATCAATTGTGATAATAAGAATAAACATCTGATTTATGATGCTACTTACTATGACATTATCACGATTGAAGATGGCGGAATTGAAACTGAAACTAGATGTTTGTATGAAGGCCAAGATATTATCAATGATGTCGATGTTGATGATACAGGCTTTGTGAAAGATAGAACTACAAATTAGTTCTTATAAAATATTAGAATCCGGCCTAATTTTTGGCCGGATTTTTTATGCAAATTTGAATTTATAACCAAATTTAACAATCTTGTGAACAATGCTACAATGAAATCGGATACATAAAGAAAAGAGGCCTTTTTGTATGGATGGAAAAGTTGCTGTTTTGACAAAGACGAATCATATTGAGGTTAAGACATTACCTATTCCAGAAATTAATGATGATGAAATGCTAGTAAAAGTTGAGGGGTGCGGTATTTGTGGTACTGATGTCTTCGAATACAAGAGCGATCCCTTCAAATACATTCCAGTTAACTTAGGTCACGAAGGTACTGGCGAAATCGTTAAGATGGGGAAGAATGTTAAAACTGATTGGACTGGCAAGCCTCTAAAAGTTGGCGATAAAATTGTTTGCGGACCAGCTTTGAATGGCGATATTTACGGTCTAATGGGCGGTGAAGAACACTACTTTAATGGCTGGCTTTCAAATTATATGGTCATCAATCCTAACAGCGTCGTTTTCAATGTTAGTGATATGCCACTAGATTTGAGAATTTTAATTGAACCAGCTGCAGTCAGTTCACACGCCGTAGCTAAATCTAAAGAAATTTATACCTTCAAACACGGTTCAACAGTTGTCGTTCAAGGAGTTGGACCAATTGGCTTAATGGTCATTGCTCAAATGAAGACTTTGGGAGTTCGTCACATTATTGGCGTCGACGGTAACAAGAGTCGTCTTGAGTTAGCTAAGAAGATTGGTGCAACTGATGTTATTAACATTGAAGATGGAGATCCTGTTGAAGCCGTTAAGAAATTGACTGGCGGCAAGGGAGCTAATTTTGCTTTCCAATGCACTGGCTCAACTAAAGGAGCAAGTACGATTTGGAACTTCTTAACTGATCACGGTGGTATTTGTGAAGTTGGATTCTTCGTTGATAATGGCGAAGCAAGTTATAATCCACACTTCAATATTTGTATGCCAGAGACAAAGGTCACTGGTTCTTGGGCTTATGTTCCAGATGATTGGGTCGAAGCAACTGAATTCTTACGTGAAACTAAGAGTGAAGGCATGGATATGACTCAATTGATTACTGATTCTTATCCACTAGATCAAATGAATGAAGCTATGGCTAAGAATATTAGTGGTACTGGCGTTAAAATCGTTTATAAAAACAATGAATAATTGAATTATCAATAATGGAGTTACTTAGACTAAGTTTTTAGTTTAAATAACTCCATTTTTTACGCTAAATTTCACACGCAGGAATAAAAAAATTCCTCCAACTAAACTTTTTATATCTTATCCAATTTTTTTGTGGTAGAATATTTCGAGTTGCTAACTTTCCAAATTGTACACTAAAAGGTCAATCGTTACGGTTGCGGTCATGTCGGGGAAGTAAGCGCTTGAATTTATTTATATTTTTAAATCATTTTTTAATTAATTCGCCGAAAAGTATTGTATATTTGATGTAACCATTAGGTGTAATAAATTAAGAAAGTACGATTTATTTTCACTGAGGAAAACGCCATGACAGATTTGGGAACAGAAAAGAAATATATTAGCTGGCCGGTATTGGCCCTGATGGATTTTGTAACAGTGGTTGGATTCGATGATCTAACTTACAATTTCCAAAACCAAGGGATGGGTGTCATTACATCCTGGATAATTATGATCCTGTTGTATGTTGTTCCGTACTCGTTGATGGTTGGGCAGTTGGGCTCAACCTTTGATGACGATGGTGGAGGATTAACATCATGGGTCAGAGAAACAAGTGGAGAGTTCTTAGGCTACTTTGCTGCTTGGACATATTGGGCTGCATCCATTCCGTATGTTGTGGATACCGCTAATACAATTGCCGTTGCACTAGGTTGGGTCGTATATGGGAATTCCAAATTGCAAACGCAGATGTCGAATAGCCATTTCGCTTTATTTACGTTGCTGATTTTTGTGTTCTTTATTTTTATACAGTCGCGTTTCGAGCGCTCACTTGAAATATTAAGTACCATTGGTGGAATTGCCATGTTTGGGATGACCGTCTTATTTGTTATCATGACAGTCACAGCACTATCCATGGGTGGTCACATTGCCACGAAGCCACTGACATTGCATACGATTGTACCAACGTTTAATTTGCACTATTTAACAACCTTAGGCTTCCTGATTTTTGCCATCAACGGTGCCGAAAGAATAGCGCCATTTGTTACTAAGATGCGCAATCCTAATCGAGATTTCCCTAAGGCAATGATTATGTTGTCAGTGATGACCGGATTTTTGACAATCTTTGGATCATTTTCACTGGGGGTATTTTTCAATGCCTACCATTTGCCAGATGACTTGAAGATAAATGGTTCATATTATGCCTTTCAAGCATTAGGACAGAGATTTAACATTGGCAATACCTTGATGTACCTGTTTGCTTTCACAGAAATCTTCTATTTAGCAGCGTTACTGGCTGTTTTGTTGAACGCCATGACGAGAATGCTGATTTCTGATACTGGCAATAAGTACATGCCACAATTTTTGAGAAAGACTAATTCAGCGGGCTTGCCAATCAACGGCTATCTGCTGACGGTTGGTCTGAGCGCTTTTATCATGTTTTTGGGGATATTATTGCCGAACATGAAAGATATATTTAATTGGTTATTGAATTTAAATGGAATTATTTCGCCGGGAGTTACTTGTTGGATTTTTTGGTCCTTTATCAAGGTTAGAATGAATGATGATAAATACCATTCAGGATATGTTTATATTAAGAATAAGACGATGTCTCTAGCAGTTGGTTGGTGGTGTCTGATTTTGACTGGTGTTGCCACGATTGCTGCAATTGGGCCACAAGATGTGCCCTTTGGTTCGTCGATGTGGTGGTATGAATTAGTAATCAACTTTGTTGCGATTATCGTTTTAGTCGGACTAGGTTTTATACTTCCATATATTACTAAACGGGAGAGACGCAGTCAGACTGGCACAGCCTTTACTAGAGGTCAAAGTATCGGTATCTGGGTTGCCGTTTTAGGAACTTTATTAGGAGATTTATATCTAGGAGATACAAATTTCAGTAGTAATATTGGATACATCATATTGTTGACTGACGCCGGACTAGCGATGATAATAGCTTTAGGTTGGCGAGAGTACGATTCAAAAGAGAGTCTTGAATAATTGGTATTCAAGGCTTTTTTTGTTTCAAATTTACATCTAGTTTTAAAAACTAGTTTGAATAGTTAAAATAACTATGATAAATTATAATAGTAATTACTAAAGGAGAGCGCTTGTTATGGATGAATTGCAAAGCTGGCTAAATAAATTAGAAGAGTACCGTTTACCGAGATTTGAGGAACTGCCTGAATTGGAATTGTACCGTGATCAACTATTAACACTAGTTGATAAGTACGTTGGTCCAGTTTGGCTTGAGGACGGTCCAGTTGTTACAACTTCAATGGTCAATAACTATGTAAAAAATGGCTTATTGCCACATCCTGTTAAGAAGCGCTACACGCGTGAACATTTGGCTTATTTAATAGCCATTACTTTTTTGAAGCAAGTCGTTTCCTTCGACGATATTCAAAGAGGTTTAGAGATTCAAACTAGGTTAAGTGGAGGAATCGATAAGACATATGATTTCTTCTGCGATAAACAAGAAATTGCTTTAAAGATGTTGAATCACCGCGAAGAGAAACAAGCTATTTCAGAAAAGAATCAATCATCAGCTTATTTGATGATTGAAATGGTCACGTTAGCCTTTGCGACAAAATTAGTCACAAAGAAAGTAATTAGAATTGAAAGTAAGAATACTTTAGACGAAAAGAGTAAATAGAAAATGGAAAAGATTGCTGTATTGGTAGACTCTTGTTGTGATTTGCCAAAGGAATATCTTAAAAAAACTGGCGTTTTTGAATTGCCAATGCAAATTGCTTACCATGACAAGACTTATCTTGATCGAGTTGACATTTCGGCTGAAGAAGTTTATCGAAATTTACCAGTAGAAATTCCTAAGACATCTTTGCCTTCAGGAGATTCTATACAAAAAGCACTCGATGAAATTGCTCAAGCAGGTTATACGCACATCTTGTCAATTTCAGTCTCATCAGGATTAAGTGGGACTTTTAACTTTTTAAAAGTCTTCTTAGATGATGATGATCGTTTCACGACTAAATATTTTGATACTAAACAAGTTGCAATTGCTTCAGGTTTAATCGCTGTTGAAGCTAAGAAACAAGTCGATGATGGAAAATCATTTGATGAAATTGCAGCTCATGTTGAAAAAATGATTGATCACGCAATGGTTTATTTCTGTATTCCAACTTTGACATACTTGAGAGCCGGTGGAAGAATCAGTGCCGTTGCCTCAGCAGTTGGTGGAGTTCTAAAATTAGCACCAATCATAACTTGTAAACCAGATGGAACCTATACCATTGCTGCTAAAGCTCGTGGTATGAAAAAAGGTAAAAAGTTGATGCTAGGATATGCGCAAGACTTTCTTGATGAAGGCGACGAATATCTAATCGGAATCGGTCACGGAGACAATGAAGAAGGCGGACTCTCAATGTTAGATTTGTTGCACGAAAATGGCATCAAAGGAAAAAGAGAGTTCATCGAACAAGTAGGCCCAGCCCTTGGAGTTCACACGGGACCCGGATTGATTGGGATAGCTGTGGTCAAAATCTAGAGAGGGCGGAGCAAGGGCGTTCAGCTTCCGGAGCCTAAGACAATTTCACAGATTGGCTGCGGAGCAGACGATATGGGAAATAGCCTTAGGTGCAGAGAGTTGCCCCACTGTAACTCGTTTCGGAAGTTAACCACAATCCCAAGGTTTAAACGTATAAATCTAGGGAATTCAAACATAAAGAAATAAGCACTAAAAAAAGACCAAATCTTGGACTCCAAACATCCAAGTAAAAAAATCTATCATAAACATAAACAAAGAAATAACCCAAAATTCCTCAAAGAATTCAGGGTTATTTTTTTTCACCAAAAAAAAGGACCAACAAATTGAAAATTTGCTAGTCCTTATAATAATTTAAATACTATTCAGAACGAAGTGCAGTTGCAGCATCTTTCTTAGCTGCCATACGAGCAGGAATGTGACCACCAATAACGGTCAAGACCGTGCTGACGATAACTAGAATGATTGCATGGACTGGGTTCAATTGTGAAACGTTCGATAAATCAGTCATATTTTTCAGAATAATATTGATTGGGAAAGTTGCCAGCCAGGCGATGATAACACCTAGCAAACCGGACGTAACACCAAGAATCGTGGTTTCAGCATCGAAGACACGAGTGATATCTTTCTTTCTAGCACCCAGAGCCTTCAAAATACCAATTTCTTTAGTTCTCTCAAGAACGGAAGTATAAGTGATGATGGCAATCATAATCATACTTGTAACTAAGGAAATTCCGGCAAAGGCCACGAGTACGTAAGTGATAGCATCCATCAGGCCACCGGTCAAATTAGATACCTGACCAGCCAAGTCTGTATAAATTACCTTGTCGCTAGCTTTCTTACCTTTATTGTACTTATCAAGATACTTCAAAACTTTGTCTTTGTTTTTAAAGGTATTTGGATAAATTAGAATGCTTGCTGGAGTAGTAGAACCACCTAAGTAACTGACAAGAGATTCTTTAGTGGTATCGTCAGCAGAAGCGCCAGTTAGGACATTTGAATCGCTATTCTTTTGTGCTTTAACGATATCGGAATTCTTATTATTAGCAATGATATTTTGTGTCAATTTATCACTGTAAGCAATTCCTGATGAAAGAATGTTTTCAGATGATTTCGACTTAACTCGTAAAATACCTGAGATTTTAACGGTCGTATTATTGGAGTTATTGTAAAGAGAATCCATGTCAGTATTAGGAGCGTACATGCCAGCACCTAATTGACGATAGTAATCATTGTTGTTAACGATTTTGAATTCTTGACCAACGATTTTGTTGAAGTCAAGCTTTTGACCATCTTTAACTTTCATGCCGATGTTCTTTAAAGCATTGATATTAGTATCGTTATTACGATCTACGATTAAAACGACATCGTTAGCATTTTGAGGCATTGAACCAGAGATAACTTTGTAGTGCTTCTTCAAAAAGTTCTTGCCGTCATTTGAAGTCGATGGGTAGACGGAACCCCCGATACCAGTTGATGAAGACATGGCAGAGGTCATTGTACTTGTTGGACTGGAGCCACTGGTATTAGAGAATTGAGCTGTTTTGACTTTACCATTTATCTTAGTCAAAAGATTCATGCCAGTTGAGTAAGTATAAGTAACATCTTTACTCAATTCAGGGTCGAGTTTTTTGATGTAGTTCAAGTAATTCTTGTTTAATTTATTCGTGTGAGTCGATTTTTCCTGTTGGCTCAATTTAGCGGTAACTTGTTTGGAATTGGATTTCTTAACTTTATCAGTTGAAGGAGCAGTTTGTTTCGAGGCTACTTGAGAAATCGTTACTGGAAATTGCGCCAAAGTATTGCCCTGGGTTTTATCGATTTGTTTTTGGAAACCAGACGATAGAGCTAGAACAATTGCAATACTGATGATACCGATACTGGAAGCGAAAGCCGTTAAAGCGGTTCGCGCTTTTTTAGTCTTCAAGTTAGTGAAGGATAGTTTTAAGGCTGTCCAAAAAGTCATCTTAGTTTTCTTAAGCTCAAAATTATCCTTTGATTCATCTTCAGTGTATGGATTTGAATCGTTGAGAATCTTACCATCGGCAAAATTGATAATTCGATCGGCGTATTCATTAGCTAAAGTTGGGTTATGAGTAACCATAACAACGAGTCGTTCTTTGGATAATTCCTTGATTAGCTTCATGATTTGTTCACTAGTTTCAGTATCTAGGGCACCAGTTGGCTCATCACAAAGTAAGATGGAAGGATTATTAGCAATAGCACGGGCGATGGCAACACGTTGCAGTTGTCCACCAGATAGTTGGTTAGGCTTCTTGTTGATATGTGGACCTAAGCCAACTCTTTCCAAAGCTTCACGTGCTTTTTGCGTTTTCTCTTCATTAGGAACGCCACTTAGGGTCATTCCCAATTCGACGTTGTCGAGAATGCTTAAGTGACCGATAACGTTGTAACTTTGGAAGATGAAACCAACTGAATTGTTACGATAAGCGTCCCAGTCAGACTCCGAAAAGTCCTTAGTCGACTTGCCATCAATTACTAAGTCACCAGAATCGTAAATGTCTAAGCCACCAACTCCGTTTAGCAAGGTTGTTTTACCAGAACCACTAGGTCCTAGGATAGCAACGAATTCTTGCTCACGAAAGGAGACAGAAACGTCATCCAATGCTTTAGTAACGGAATCGCCAACGTAATAATATTTTTTAATATGTTTTAATTCCAGCATTTATTTAATCCTCTTATTTATTATTTATAGATATTTTAACAGACAGTTTGTTACACTGTCATTATTGCAACACTATGTTTAATATAATAATAATTTTGAGAATAACGTGCAATCGTCAATCTGAGACAAGCTGTTTTTAAAACAACACTTAAGATATTTTTGTTGCATAAGAAAATGAGGTTTACCTATGGTTGGAATCAAAAATAATCGCCGCACCAAATATACTAAAGAAATTATTCAAAAAACTGTTTTAGATCAGTTGCAAGAAAAACCGATTGATGCAATTACAGTGACTGATATTTGTAAAAAAGCTGATATCAATCGAACCACCTTCTATCGTTATTACGATGATATTTATGATTGCGTCGATACGATTGAAGATAAGTTTGTCGACACAATTGAGTTGCCAAAAGATTCAACGCCATTCAAATCTTTAGAGAAATTACTGGAAGCATTTTATAAAAATCATCAGATCAGCAACTTAGTTTTTGTTGAGGGTAGAACTAGATTGCTGGAAAAAATGCATCAAGTGATGTCGCCTGGAGACAAAGAAATGTCCAATTTTGATGAGTACCAAGGGACTTACATAATGCTTGGAATGCAAGGAATTATGAAACGTTGGGTAAAAAATGGTATGAAAGAAACCCCTTATCAATTGACAAAAATAATTGAAAAGGTCTTGTTTGCCGATGAATTGCGAGCTGCTAGAGATAATCTTAAAGAAAAACAATCTCAATAAATCAGACATTTGTGATTTCTATGATGTTTGATTTATTTTGAAGAGTTTTCGCCTGATGAAATATTGATTAGATGTAGAATAGACATAATGACGATTTTAGTTAGTAATTAATATAGAAGAAACTAGAATTGTCTTATTCCTTTATTAGCATGAAAAGGGAATACAACGTAAACTATCGGTTTGAACTCTTATCAAGCTAATAGGATTATTTTTGATAAATCTAGTCGTGAGTCAATAATAAGTAAATTTGGCAACGTCAACTAAGAAATTGTATACTATATCAAAATTCAGAGGAGCAAAGCGTAATGTTATTACAACAAGTCAAAATTCAAAATCAAGCGCCACAAGATATCAGAGTTGAAGATGGAAAATTTGTCGAAATAGCTGATCATATTGAGCCTAAGGAAAATGAAGAGGTCATTGTAGGTCACGATAGATTATTGTTGCCACCATTTGTTGATCCACATGTTCACTTAGATTCGACTTTAACTGCTGGTCAACCTGAGTGGAATGAAAATGGAACTTTGTTTGATGGAATTCGTATTTGGACAGAACGCAAAAAAGAACTGACATATCAAGATGTCAAAAAAAGAGCTACTTTAGCTTTGAAGATGCAAGCCAGTCATGGAATCCAATTCGTTCGGTCACATGTTGACGTGACTGACCCAAGTCTGAAAGCTCTAAAAGCTTTGATCGATGTGCGTGAAAATGTTAAAGATTGGATGACTTTACAACTAGTCGCATTTCCTCAAGAAGGTATCTTGTCTTATCCTAACGGCAAGGAATTGATGGAAAAAGCTGTTAAATTAGGTGTTGATGTTGTGGGAGCTATTCCACATTATGAATTCAATCGGGAATATTCAGTCGAATCATTGCGTTTTGCAATGGATCTTGCTCAAAAAAATGATTTGTTATTCGATGCTCACACTGATGAAATTGACGATCCTGCATCCAGAAGTCTTGAAACGATTGCTACAATTGCCTACGAGAGCGGTATGGGAGACAAAGTGACCGCTTCACATACAACTGCGATGGGTTCATATAACGATGCTTATATGTATAAATTGATGCGCTTATTGAAGATGTCAAAGATGAACTTTATTTCTAACCCATTGGTCAATATGTACTTGGGTGGACGCTTCGATACTTATCCAAAGCGTCGTGGTCTAACGCGTGTCAAAGAGTTGACGGAAAATGGCATTAATGTTGGTTTTGGTGAAGATGACATCAAAGATCCATGGTATCCAATGGGTAACGGCAATATGTTCGATGTTTTGACAGAAGGATTGCACGCTACGCAAATGATGGGTCACCAACAAATTATGGATTCGTACAAATTCATCACTCTCAATAGTGCCAAAATCATGCACGTTGAAAAAGAATATGGAATTGAAGTTGGCAAGCCTGCTAATTTTGTCTTGTTAAATGGGCACAATTTCTATGATGTTTTGAACAAGCGTTCAGAAATTTTACTTTCAGTCCATAATGGTAAGGTGATTGGCAAAACTAAACCCGCCGAAACTGAACTGTATATTTAGTTAAAGGATGGAGAAATGATACTAGAAAGACCCAATGCGATAAATCTAAAATCATTACAAACAGAACTAGGCGATATTGAAAATCGGCCTAACGTTGAAGAATTGTCAAAAATGATTAAAATGTATCAATTGTATCAAGCTGGAGAAAAAGAAATTAGCACCAAATTGGAAAATTTAGATTCAGAATTTCAAGTCAATTTCGATTACAATCCCATTCACCATATGGAATCACGAATGAAGCGTATTCCCAGTCTGCTGAAGAAAGCTCAAAGAAAGGGTTATGAGTTAACAACTGAAAGTATCAAGGCTAATATTTATGATATTGCTGGAATTAGAGTCATTACTAATTACATCGACGACATTTATAAAATTGAAAAGATGTTAACTAGTCAATCAGATATCACGCTTTTAAGACGCAAGGATTATCTGAAGCATCCTAAAGACAGTGGCTATCGTAGTTTACACATTGTCATTAAAGTTCCCGTTTTCCAATCGCATGGTCCGATTGATGTCCCCGTTGAAGTTCAGATTAGAACCGTTGGCATGGATATGTGGGCTAGCTTGGAGCATAAATTGCGCTACAAAACTGATGCTGACAGTAAATTGGTAGATAAATACGGTCAACAATTAAAAAACTATTCTGATGAATTAGAAAATATCGAACGTGGGATGCAAGATATTCACAAAAATTTAATTTAATATTTAATTTAATATAGAACAAAAATAGTCCGACTAACTCAAAATTGAATTAGTCGGACTATTTTTACCTTAAACGGCTCGTTGTTGCTTATTATCATTTAACCAATCTGCTTTAGTAAGTTCATAAGCCATGACTTTTATTTCAACTCCATCATCTGGTGAAACAAAAGTTTCAATTGAGCCCAAATCTCTCATACCCATCTTAAGCATAACTTTGCCCGAGTTAGGATTAAGATTTGCATAATGAGCCTCAATTTTATCGAGATTCAAGACTTCAAAACCATATTGCATCATGGCATTGCCAACCTCTGCTACATAACCGTGACCCCAAGCTTTTTTACTCAAAGCATAAGTTAAGATGCCGACGTTATTTTCGGGATGGAATTCATAAAATCCAATAACTTCATTAGTAGCTTTTTCTTCAATGGCAAATGAAGTCTGTTGTTCTTTTAAGAAATGTTCTTCAAATAGTTTTGTGAAGTTTTCAGATGTCTTAGTATCACGATATCTGACATACTTCATAATTTCTGGATCAAGGATAATTGTTTGTAATTGATCATGATCAGCAGTTTTGAATGGACGAATGATCAATCTGTCTGTAATAATTTGAAGCATGATTTTTATCTCCTATTTTTTGACTAGGCTCTGAATAATAATACAAATTTATAAATATGTAAATTAATTTGTTTTTTAAAATTGAAAATTATTTTTAAGGTGGATATCGCCATTAGGTAGCGTTAAAAGGCGCTTTCATGGATTTTTGACGATTTTAAATGATTGACAGGTGTATAAACATATTATAAGATTATCGCGTTATATGAGGTTTTATCATTATATTGAGGAGTACTAAATGGATATGAAGGAATGGCAAAAAGAAACTGTGTATCAGATTTATCCACGCAGTTTTCAAGATTCAAACGGAGATGGCGTTGGTGATATCAACGGCATTATTTCTCGACTAGATTATTTGAAAAAATTGGGTATTGGTTTGATTTGGTTAACGCCAATGTATCGTTCACCAGGAAATGACAATGGGTACGACATTGCTGACTACTATCAGATCGATCCAGTTTTTGGAACGATGGATGATTTTGAAAGACTGTTGAATGAAGCACATAAACGTGGAATAAAAATCATTATGGACATGGTTTTGAACCACACTTCAAATGAAAACCACTGGTTCCAAGAAGCTTTGAAGTCAAAGGATAATCCTTATCATGACTTCTATATTTGGCGTGATCCCGTTGATGGTCATGAACCAAATAATTGGGTTTCAAAATTCAGTGGCAGTGCCTGGAAGTACGTTCCAAGATTAAACCAGTATTACTTGCATCTTTATGATGTAACGATGCCTGATTTGAACTGGCGTAATGAAAAATTACGTAATAAAATCTTTAAAATGCTTAAATATTGGGCAAATAAAGGTATTGATGGCTTTAGACTTGATGTTATCAATAATATTTCGAAGGATAAGGATTTACCAAACGATACTTTCAAAACTCCTTTAGACGATGGTCGTAATTTTTATACCAATGGACCACACGTTCACGAATATATTCACGAAATGTACGAAAAGGTCTTTGGACCTAATCAATTCGTGACTGTCGGTGAATTATCTTCAACGCCTATTTCAGAAGCTGTTAAGTATACCAATCCTAAACGTCAAGAACTATCAATGGCCTTTACATTCCATCACGTCAAAGTAGATTATACTAACGGTAAGAAGTGGACTTTAGGTCATTATAAGTTAACTGATTTGACTAAAATCTTAAGTGATTGGCAAGTTAAGATGAATCATCAAGGCGGTTGGAATGCGCTATTTTGGAATAATCATGATCAACCTCGCGCGATTTCTCGATTTACCAATGATAGTAAATATCGTGATCAATCAGCTAAATTATTAGCGATGGTCGAATTTGGATTGCAAGGGACGCCTTATATTTATCAAGGTGATGAAATTGCGATGAAGAATGCTTACTTTACTGATATTAGTCAGTATAATGATCATGAATCGATCAATGCTTATGATGAATTGATTCAAAAGGGTGTTGATAAGAGTTTAGCAATTAAAATTTTGCAACAAAAATCTAGGGAAAATGCCCGTTTGCCAATGCAATGGAACTCCAAGCGTTACCATGGCTTTACTAGTGGTCAGCCTTGGTTAAAGCCTGAACATCATGATGACTATTCAGTCGAAAAGGTTCTTAAAATGAAGAACAATGTTTTCAATTTTTATCGAGCTTTGATTTTCCTTCGTAAGAATAAAACTTTGTTGACGAATGGTACTTATAAATTAATTAATTCAAATGATAATAGTGTTTATAGCTATGAAAGAGCTAACAAAAAGGGTAAAATTTTAGTAATGGCTAATTTCACTGACCAAGTACAGGAAAGAAAAATCGCAGCCGGTTTTGATTTGCTTTTAGGAAATTATGAAGGAATTAAACTAAATGATAGAACAGTCACGTTGCGGCCATATGAATCTCTAATGTTAGAGAGTAAGTAAAAAAACACCCTCTGGGTGTTTTTTATCATGGCAGAGGGGAAATTTTTATTAGTGTCAATTGAGGAGAAAAAATGCCAAAGAACTTATATTCAGATATATATCATATTTTAAAGGGCAAAATTGATAGCAACGTTTATCCACCCAAAACAATCTTACCTGGTGAAGAAGATTTATCGGAGCGATTTAGCGTCACTCGCAATACAATTCGTCGTGCTTTGAAAAAACTACAATCAGATGGTTTGGTTTACACTGTTAAGGGTCGTGGAGTCGTAGTTTTGGAACCAATCGTCGACAACCGAGTGATTTTCTCAGCTGCCAATCATTTTGGTTTCCAAGATTTAATGAGTTTTCCACAAAATAAGTTTATTAAAAAATTAACGACAGAGGTTTTGAGATTTGAAGAAGTAGAAATCGATGGTGAACTTTCTAAGCAAACCTCATTTAATGTCGGCGACATAGCATACTTTGTGGAAAGATTACGAATGGTCAATGGCAAGGCAATGGCAATCGATACCAGTTACTTTAGAAAAGACAACATTCCTAATTTAACTTTAGCTGATGCCAAAGGGTCTATCTATCAATATATTCGAGATGAAAAACTCTTTAAAATAGCCGCTGCTCGTTCGGTTGCAACAGTTGAAACTGTTAGTGAGAGAGAAAATGAACTTTTGGATCTCAAAAAAGCCAATTGCGTCGGTGCTTTAAAAAAGTACGTCTACACGGATTTGGGCAGTTTATTTGAATGTACGGAAACAAAATATGTTCCTGATCATTTCTCCTTAGTTGGATTTGAATCATATTAAAATACGTAAAATAAATGGACAAGGTAATCAATTTTGACTACCTTGTCCATTTTTTGTGAAATTAAAATTTAAGCAACTGATTAAAAATGAAATTATCAGGAATAAAATGCGATTCCGTATATTCAAATTGTTTGCCATCATCGTTAAAAGCAAAGCTGACCATATTGCCAACGCAATTATTGATGCCCAAATTGAGATTTTCGTAGTCAATCTGTTGAGCATGTTCGATTCTTAATTGACGTTTGACTACGGCAATCTTCATTTTTAATTCATGATGGATGTAGTCATAGATTGACTGTTTAGCAATTTCTGGTGTGATGCCGGGAACGAGTTGCGCGTTAAAATAATTTATATCTAAAACGGCATTCTTATTATTGATATGGCGAACTCGTTTAATTGCATAGACAGGGATGCCAATTGCAAAAGAAGTCTGATTACTGATTTTCTTATCGACAATGATTTGTTTAAAGTCAGCAATCAAAGTTGTTCGATGAACATCTTGAGATTTGTTCAAAGTTTGTAAGCCGTCGATTTCTTTGAGACTAAGATTAATCTCTTGAGATTGTGGAGTGTGCTCTAAAACAACTACGCCTTTACCTTTAACGCTATAAACTAGGCCCTCATCAGACAATTGTTTAATAGCTTTTCGCACGGCGTAGCGACTAACTTTGAATTCTTCAATCAATGACTCTTCAGTAGGCAAACGCATTTTAATATTGTATTTTCCATTTAGTACACGTTGCTTAAGTGCTTGATAAATATCCTTATTATTAGTTTCAGCCATTTTGAACGCTCCAATGTAATTATAAATATGTACTATTTAATAATATATTATATCTAAAATGATTTAAATCAATTTCTTCCTAATTAATTGTTCTTTTATGAAATCGGCAACAATTTTTCCACCTGCTTGGGAAAAATGAACGTGATCTCCGCAATCAAAGGTTGAGATTAACTGGCCATTCTTGCCAACGAAATTTGCTAGGTCAATTACATTCGGTAATTTTAATAAGGTTTCATTTGTCTCCAAACGCAGTTTCTCCTTTTCGAAACTCCAAGCGTAAACTCCGCCATTGATATTACCTTCTGCAGGAGTGATAGTCATGGGAATAAAAATTGTCTTATGTTGCTTAGCTCTTTTCTTTAATTCAATAATTGCAGAACTTAAGGCATTGGCTGTTGGCAATTCATTTACAGGCGTACCAGTGCCAGGATGCAAGAAATCGTTAATTCCTTCCATAAAGATAATAATATTGGGTTGATAATCGAGCATGTGGTCAAACCTAGTAAAACCGGCTTCGCCAAAGCTGTTCGACCATTTTGAAGTGCTGTGTCCAGGATGCAAGAGCCGATTTCCTGAGATACCGAAATTAGCCGTCATGATATTAAAATTAGATTCCAGTTCTAAAGCTAAAGGTGCTGAAAAGTTGCCTTGATTAGTCAAAGAATCACCAAAAAAGGCTAGTTTAGGATAAATTTTTTCTGTTTGAACTTGAATACTGGAAACGCCGAAAAAATATTTTGGTTCTAAAGGGTCTGTTTGTTTAGTCTTAATAAGATCATTAGAAATAGTTAATCCAAGTGAATGAATCGTTTTATTTGGAGAGGCAATAGTTATTTTGATGAACTGGTTAGAGTCTAAATTAAGATCTATCCAATCAGACCATCCCATAAGTCGTGGCTCAATCAGAAAATTTTTTCTACCACTATAGGTTACTGCTTTTTTTCTTCTGACGTTGCCACAGTTAAGGAAGATATTTTCAGCGGTATCTCGTCATAGAGATTGTTCAACTGCAGACGGATTTTCTTAGCTGCTAGGGGTTGGAAAATTTCGAGAGTCTGTTTTCCAGTTTGATTGATATTGTCTAAATTTGAATAGTTAGTAAAATTATGTTTCCAAGTCGTAGTAATTGTCATAATAGGCCTTCTCTTAAAACGAAACTTTATTACTATTATAATAACATGTTTAAACAATATCTAAAAAGTAAAAAGAAAAAAATAGATGCCAATTCTAAAAAGAATTAGTATCTATTGATTTTTCAATAAATGATTTTTCAATAAAATTTGGTAGAACATTATTTTTGTAGATTTGATTGTACGCTTGGCTTAGCCGTCAAAGTCCATGTAACAACAGCATTCATATGATTAGTAGATTCTTCAGAAGTCGATCCAGTTTGATTAGGAATAGTCAGACTTGCTGAAGATGGAGTATTGAATTTAGCTTTAATAACTCCTGCATTGTAAGAGTCACGTTGCAAGTCAATTAAAGTAGAATTTTTGTTGCTGGAACTATCATTACTAATTTGAATAGCATTGGTTTTTAAATATGTTGACGAGTTAGAAATGTTTTCATCGCTGTCGTTTAGCAAGGGAATGGAACTAAGATTCAAGATGGCATCAAGTTTCTTTGATGCATCTGCATTCGTCAGTTGTCCGATTGATGCGGTCAAAGTAAAACCAGGCATTTCAGAAGTAAAATTACGTGAATCAATCACTTCTAAAAGACTGCTGTCATTTCCATCTTGACCAGCAGTTACATCTCCATTAGTTGAGTCCGTGTTGAAATCAGTAGCATCGGCAGTATTATTTTGTAGTTTAGAAGTGGAACCTACTGTCATGGTGCCGAAGTTAAAATCAGGCACGGCAGCTAATGTTAAAATTCCGGATAAAACAGTAACGCTGACGTTTGAGGTGGCGGTTTGACTAGTACCGTCATCAGTTGTTGTTGTTGGAGTTGCTGATGCAGTAGCAACTGGAGTATCGGAAGCATCAGTGTCAGAGTAAGTAACGGCCAAATTACTGCTACTTTTAGTAGTATCTTTTACTTGAATGTCATCAGAAGCTTTGACTGTAGTTAAGGGTGTTATGGACAGACTAAGACTGATTAATGCTAATAAACGGATGAATTTATTAAGTAATTTCATTAGCTGTCCCCCTAACGTTTTTTTATTGTGCTCAGGCCTTTTCCATGCTTAAAGTTTAACAAATAAGGTCATACAGTTTGTATCGTAATTTATAAATGTTTTTTATCTAAATTGAAACAAACTATTTCTGTCAATAATCTAATTTTTTGAATTTTTTTAAAAGAATATTTTTGGTTTTTGATTTTATTAGTAAAAAAAGACGCTAAAATAAGGTTTTAAGTGAAATCGTTTGCCATGTCCTTAAATTACTGCTACGTTGGTAATTAGTAGAAAATATTACTAGTAACTGGCTTCAAAAAAGAGGTCAGATAGAATATATGGCAAGAAAAGCTAAAATTGAACGTGAAAAAAGATTACAAAGGACAGTAGATCGGTATGCAAAATTACGCCGGAAATTAAAGGCTAATCATGATTATGCGGGGCTTAGTCAATTACCACGTGATGCTTCACCAGTTAGACTGCATTCTCGTGATGAACTTGATGGGCGTCCACATGCATATTTGAGAAGATTTGGTCTATCGCGTTTGAATTTTAGAAAACTAGCTCATGAGGGTAAGATACCTGGTATTAAAAAGGCTAGTTGGTAATTAAATAATATAAAAATAGATTTCCGAAAGGAAATCTATTTTTTTGTGCTCTGATTTTTTTGTAAATATTAGGCAATGATATTAATTGTTTTTGTTATTGAAGCTAAAAATTTTGATAACAATATCGGCTTTAGAAAACGCTTTATCTTACGAAAATGTCACATGATACTAACGCTTTAGTAATTGTGAGATATAGATATTTACTTTTAGATTGTCGAGCTCAATAATGAAAATCGGAAATTAAAGAGCAAGATAAATTTCTTGATAAAATTTCCAATAATAAAGGATAAAAATAAGTTGCGATTACGGTGCGTATATTTTGTAAAGAAAAGAACGGTCAATTATAATTAATTTGTTTAAACATATAATCATTAAAACCTAACAGCTACTTGGATTTGGTCAAAAAAGACAAATATTTTTTACTTAAAAGGCAGATTAGTCTACATTGTTTTTTTATTATAATGTTTATACAGGTTATATAGAAATAAAAATATCTAGTTATTTTGGCTTATTTTTTAGTTTGACACCGTTTATTTTGAATGGTTATATAGTCCCGCATTAGTAAAAACTCTTTCAGTGAGGTATAGATTATGAAAAATAGTTTCCTTGCTTTTTTTAAGAAGCCAGCAGTGCTTTTCATTATTAAAACAATTATATTTTTCGCTATTTTCTTAGTACTTTTGTATATCTATGGATACAACGGTGTTGGAAGCGCCAAGTTTATTTATAACGATTTCTAATGGAAACAGGAAGAAGGGAACAATATGAATACAATCATTGAAAAAATTACAGCTACCACATTACAAGACCCAGAAAAAGTTTGTTACCAAAATGGTCAGGAGACTCATACATATCAAGAGTTATCGCAAAAATCTGACCGAATTGCAAGCTTTTTACAAGAAAAATTCTTACCTGCAAAGAGTCCATTAATTATTTTTGGTGGTCAACAATTTGAAATGTTAGTCATGTTCTTAGGAGCCATTAAGGCAGGACACCCTTACATTCCAGTTGATGATGGGTCCGATCCATCGCGTGTGATTCAAATTAATAGCGTTGCTAAACCAGCCTTGATTTTAAATTGGAGCAATATGGCAGATTTTGGAGTCGATACACCTCAAGTAAGTAAAGAAGAATTAAAGAGGGTTTTAAACTCAGACAACAATATTTATGACAGTAGTTTGAGCATTGGACCAGACGATAATTTCTATATAATCTTCACCTCTGGAACAACTGGTACTCCTAAGGGAGTTCAGATCAGCACTAATAATATCTTGGATTTTGTGCAATGGGCAACTAAGGAATTCGATTACTCAAAAGGAATGAAAATGTTGTTGCAAGCCCCATTCTCATTTGATTTATCAGTTTTTGATATCTATCCGGGATTAATCAATGGCGTGACACTAGATGTTGTGGATAAAGATACCACTAAGGATTTTGGTAAATTGCAAACAGCAATCGTTGAATCGGACTTCAACACTTGGGTTTCAACGCCATCATTTTTTGAAATGTGCTTATTGTTTAGAGGTTTTGATGAAGAACACATGCCCCAATTGAACAAATTTATTTTCTGTGGCGAAGAATTAACTCATGCAACTGCTAAGAAATTACTCAAAAAATTTCCTAACGCAAAGCTTTATAACACTTATGGACCAACTGAAAATACGGTTGCTATCACTTCAATTCAAATTGATAAAGATGCTTTAGAAAAATTTGATCGTCTGCCCATTGGTTACTTGAAAGCTAATATGGATTCAAGAATCAATGGAACTGAAGATGAATTAGGTCGTATGACTGGCGAACTGTTAGTCAGCGGTCCTGATGTTTCTAAAGGCTATTTGAATAATCCTGTGCAGACTAATAAGGCCTTTGAAGAAATTGATGGCAAAGTTTTCTATCACACAGGCGATATGGTCAGTGAAGATGCTGACGGATTGTTGTTCTATCATGGTAGAACTGATTTTCAAATCAAAATGCACGGTTATCGAATCGAGCTTGAAGAAGTAGATTCAATGCTTGGCAACCTCGAACAAGTAAAACAGTCATGTACAGTTCCGCTTTATAACAACAAGAAACAAGTCAGCAAAATGATTGCTTGTATCGTCTTAGAAGATGAGTTTAATAACGATGATTCTCAAAAGATAAGTTCTGATATCAAGAATGCTTTAAAGGAAACGACAATGGAATATATGATTCCTAATGTGTTGCGATTCGTAGAAGAATTACCAATTAGCAAGAATGGGAAAATCGATAGAAAGACTTTGATAGGCGAAATTAATGAATAACATCACACCTTATAGCAGCCCGCATTATTTTATCTATTTGCTGCTACTCTTGTTGCCAATCATGATAGGTCTTTGGTTTGGCAAACGTTTAAAAGTCTATGACTTCTTCGCAACAGTCGTTATCTTGATAATTACATTCTTTGGCGGCAATATGTCGCAAGGAATCTCACTTATCTTCTATATCCTTTACGAAATGGCAATTGTTTTCACATATCGCTCGTATCGTAAAAAGTACAACAATTTTTGGATTTTTACCTTGTTCGTGGTTTTAGCAATCGTTCCACTGGTCTTTGTCAAATTAGATCCATTAATCAATAATGCTACGATTTCACTCTTTGCTTTTATGGGTATCAGTTATTTGACCTTCAAATCAGTTGAAATCGTTATGGAAACGCGTGATGGGGCAATTAAAGAGATAACTCCGTTTGAATTTGTCAGATTTCTCTTGTTCTTCCCAACCATTACTTCTTGACCAATCGATCGGTTCAGACGTTTTCAAAAAGATATTTTGAAGGTTCCTAGTCGAGAAGAATATGTTGAATTATTGCACAGTGGCGTTAACAAGTTAATGCAAGGCTTGCTTTACAAATTCATTATTGGATATTTCTTTGGGACTTTGCTTTTACCAAAGATTGAGATTTTGACATTGTCTTATCGCAATCAAACTCCTTTAGGGATTTCTTGGGCCTTAGTAGCCTACATGTACGTCTATAGTATGTATTTGTTCTTTGACTTTGCTGGGTATTCACTCTTTGCGGTTTCCATCAGTAATTTTATGGGGATTAAAACGCCTATGAACTTTAGAGCTCCCTTTAAATCTAAGAACATCAAAGATTTTTGGAATAGATGGCATATTACCTTATCATTTTGGTTCCGAGATTTTATCTATATGCGTTTGATGTTCACGATGATTAAACACAAGTGGATTAAGAGCCGAGTTAATATTGCTAACTTTGGATACTTGATGTTGTTTTTAATCATGGGCTTTTGGCACGGTGAGACTTGGTTCTACATCGTTTACGGCTTGTTCCACGCTGGGGCTATGATTACGAACGATGCTTGGTTGAGATTTAAAAAGAAACACCGGAAGAGTATTCCTAGCAACAAATTTACACAAGCATTTGCAATATTTTTAACATTTAACATTGTATGTTTCAGTTTTATGATTTTTTCAGGAATTTTAGACAAATTATGGTTTAGTTAGGAGAATTTATTATGGACGAAATTAAAAACAAAATTGTAGGTATTTTACAAGATGTAACAGGTTTGGACGACGCTGGTCAAGACATGGATCAAGATTTATTCAAAGATGGCGTTTTAGACTCAATGGCAACTGTTGAAGTTTTAGTTACATTACAAGATGATTTTGGTATTCAAGTACCAGTTTCTGAATTCGACCGTTCACAATGGTCAACAATTAATAAAATTGCCCAACGTGTACAAGAATTGGAATAGATTATGAAAAAAAAGTTATGGATGATTTTTGGACCTGTTATAGTTGCTATTGCTGCTTTATTGATCCTTCTCTGGACGCCCATCAACTTTAAAACCGTTACACCAAAAAAGGTTGATCAAGCTGCAACTTCCCTTGATACTCGGGTCTTAAAAGGCGAGAGCGTTAAGAATGCCGCTGAGAAGGAAAACTACATTCCTATCATTGGTTCGTCGGAACTTTCTAGAATGGATCCGTTCCATCCATCTTCCATGGCGCAAAAATATCATTGGAAGAATAAGCCATTTTTGCAAGGTAATCCGGGAACTGCTTCATTGACACAGGCAATGAATGTTGGTGGGATGACTAATCTAAAGGGAAATAAAGCTGTTTTCATTATTTCTCCACAATGGTTTACCAAATCCGGTGTACCGTCTGATGCTTTCAAATATTTCTTATCGCCGTTGCAGTTGACAGGTTTTATCTTGAACTCCAATCACGGCGATAAAAAGATGAACAAGTACGTAGCCAGCAGAATTATCGATTTAGGTGTTAGTAAAGGCCCAATCGAAGATGATGCCTTAGAACGTATTTCTGAAGGTAAGCAGATAACAGATTTTCAACGTTTCTATATTAGAGACATTGCCCGTTCAAGTTTGCAGAGCCAAGATGATTTATTTGGATCATTGTCCATGAATGACCACCAAGGACAAATCAATAAAGCGTCAGCTCAATTGCCTGATACTTACGACTACAAACATTTGAACAAACTGGCTGTTAAATTAGCTAAGAAACACTCGCACGATAACGATTTACAAATAGGTGATTCATTTTATAGACGTAAGTTAAAGAAGAGAATCATTATTTATAAAAATGCTCACCGTCATGTAACATATACTCATTCACCAGAATATAATGATTTTCAGGCGCTACTCTATATGTTCGCTCAAAATAAAGTTGAAGTAATGTTTGTTATTCAACCGATTAATCCACACTGGGTTAAATATACAGGCATGCCTATGAGCTCAATTACTAATTTTGATAAGAAAATCAAATATCAATTGAAATCGCAAGGATTCAACAATATCGTAGATTTATCTAATGTTAAGAATCCTAACTACATTGCTGAAGATACTATTCACATGGGCTGGAGAGGTTGGTTAATGCTCGATCATCATTTGAAGGGCTATTATAAGACCAAAAAAGCCAATCCAGAAAACACTGAATATAAGATGAATAGTTACTTCTTAACAAAAACTTGGGCAAATAAGTAGAAAATAAGGCATTAGCTCGTTTTAAATTTACAAAAATTAAAAGACTATCAAATTTTTCCAATTTGGAATTTGATAGTCTTTTTTGATATTCGCAAATTATATATTTTTGTATTTCAATTAAATAAGTTATAAAATCATCTCATCACCTGAATTTAACTTTAGGTTTAAGAGAATTCGGAGGAAAATTTATGGAAGAAATGATGGTAACTTATTCAATTAGCGAAGCAGCCGAAAAGTTCCACTTATCAGTGCCAACAATCCGTTATTACGATAAAGAGGGACTCATTCCTAATTTAAAAAAGAACAGTTCTGGTGTTCGTCGTTTTACAAAAGCTAATCTTGACTCATTGAATATGGTTGAGTGTTTGAAAAATGCCGGGATGCCAATTAAGGATATTAAGCAATTTACAGCTTGGGTGCTTGAGGGCGATTCGACTTTGGATAAACGCTTGGAAATGTTTCATGAGTTGCGTAAGTCAGTTTTAAGTCAAATGGATCAATTACAAGAAACTTTAGATGTTGTTAATTTTAAATGTGAATACTATGGTCAAGCTAGAATTGATGGAACTGAAAAATTCGTCAAGAAAAATATGAAAAGAGATTAAATATTTACTGCTTTTTTGAGTAACTTCCTATATTAGTGAAATTACTCTATTTTTTTTGGCGGCTCAACTTTTAAATAAAATTTAAATTAATAAAGGTTATAATTTTAAAAATGGTTTATAACCTGCTATTATAAAAAATATAGTACAGGAATAAATATTACTAAATTTTCTTTATGTATTCATAACCAAGAAAACGGTTACAAAGATAAACGGTGAGAATATTTTTTTGAAAATAAAAATATTTGTTTTTGACCATCAGCTAAAAACCTTGATGCTAAGGGATTCTTAAGCTGCTTTTTAAAAATAAAAATGGAATTGTTTTCCAACTATACTGCTTAAAATTAATCCAATTATTTGCCTATACAAATTATATTTGTTAGGGTAATAAGGGTCGTTGTTATTTATGAAGTTAAATAACAGCTTTTTTATTCCTAAATAATGAACATAGGAAAGTATGTTTATTTCAATTCCAAGAATGGGGGATTTAATGAGTACTAATAAGGGTACTGCAAAAGTAGAAGTCAAGAACTTAACAAAAATCTTTGGTAAGCACATTAACAAAGCTAAAGAGTTAAGCCGTCAAGGCAAAAGTAAAGCAGAAATTCTCAAGGAAACAGGCGCCACTATTGGTGTTGATCGAGCAAACTTTAAGATTAATGATGGTGAGATATTCGTTATCATGGGTCTTTCTGGTAGTGGTAAATCAACATTAGTAAGAATGGTCAATCGTCTTATTGAGCCCACTGAGGGTGAAGTATTGATTGATGGCGAAAGTGTCATGAAGATGGATAAAAAGAAACTTCGTGATGTTCGTCGTAAGAAAATGAGTATGGTTTTCCAAAACTTCGGTTTGTTACCAAATAGAACCGTTTTGGATAATGCATCATATGGTTTGGAAATTCAGGGAGTAGATAAAGAAACTCGTGATAAAAAAGCCAATGAAGCACTTGAAACTGTTGGTATTACTGGATATAACGATGAGTATCCTGATCAATTATCTGGTGGTATGCAACAACGTGTCGGATTGGCTCGTGCTTTAGCGAACGATCCCGAAATACTATTGATGGATGAGGCTTTCTCAGCTCTAGATCCATTGAACAGAACTGATATGCAAGATCAACTCTTGGATATTCAGGACAGATTACATAAGACAATTATTTTTATCAGTCACGATTTGAATGAAGCTTTGAAGCTTGGTGATCGAATCATGATTATGAAGGATGCCCGTGTTGTTCAAACTGGTACTCCTGAAGATATTTTGACTCATCCAGCCAACGAATATGTTGAAGAATTCATTGAAAACGTTGATAGAAGTAAGGTCTTGACAGCTGGTAACGTTATGATTCGTCCAATGACAATCAATATCGAAAAAGCTGGTCCACTTTTGACTTTGAAGATGATGAGAGCTAATGAAGTTTCAACAGCTTATATCATTAACAACGAACGTAAATTGATTGGTGTCGTTGATGCCAACGATGTTATCAAGCTAGTTCGTGAAAAGAAAGGGGATATGAAACCTATTATTCAAGATAAGGTTCCAACAACTTCTGAAGATACACCAATCTCTGACTTAATGGATGATATTTCACAAACAGGTATTCCATTTGCTGTCGTTAATGACAAGAAGCAATTGAAAGGTATTATTGTCCGTGGTGCTGTTCTTGGTGCCTTAGCAGGAAATGAGGTGAGCGATTTTGAATAGTCTTTTATTATTGGCCAGCATTCCCAAGCTTCCGTTAGCTGATTGGATCGATGGTTTCGTCGATTGGTTAGTTAAGTTTACAGGCTTTTTCAATGCAATTACTAACTTTATTGGAGGAATCAACAATGCCTTTCAATGGGTCTTCGATTTAATTCCAATCTGGTTATTTATTGTTATAATTTTGGCATTAACTTTGTTTGTCAATCGAGACAAACAAAATTGGGGCTTAATAGTATTTGAGTTTCTAGGTCTACTATTGATTTGGAACTTAAATTACTGGCGTGACATGACTCAAACTTTAACCTTGGTTTTAACAGCTAGTTTGATTGCCATTGTTATTGGTATTCCATTAGGTATTTTGATGGCTAAGAGCCATATTGCCGAGATTATCTTGAAACCTATCCTTGACTTTATGCAGACAATGCCAGCCTTCGTTTATTTGATTCCTGCTGTTGCCTTGTTCGGTATTGGTATGGTTCCTGGTATCGTAGCTTCAGTTATCTTTGCTATGCCACCAACAGTTCGTATGACTAATATGGGTATTCGTGAAGTACCAAATGAATTGATTGAAGCTGCGGATTCCTTTGGATCCACTGAATGGCAAAAATTATTTAAGGTTGAATTGCCAATTGCCAAGACAAGTTTAATGGCTGGTGTCAACCAAAGTATGATGCTTTCACTATCTATGGTTGTTATTGCTTCTATGATCGGTGCCATGGGACTTGGTACTGAAGTTTACTTCGCCGTTGGTAGAAACGATGCTGGTAACGGATTTGCTGCCGGTTTGTCAATCGTTATCTTGGCTATTATTCTTGATAGATTGACACAATCATTGACAAGAAACCGCAGAAAGAACTAGGAGGGATTTTTTGAAAAAACAAAAGTTTATCAAACTTTTCTTATTAGCAATACTAATTATCCCAATTATTTCCGCATGCAGTTCTGAAACAGCTCCATATAACAGTAAGGAAAAATTGGGGCCTCAAGTGAATTACACAATCACTGGTATCGATGCTGGTGCTGGTGAAATGAGTACTACTCAAACAGCTATCAAGAAGTATCATTTGGGTGGAAGCAATAAATGGCAACTACAACCAAGTTCAACTTCTGCGATGACTAGTACTTTAGATAAAGCTTATAAAAATAAACAAGCCATTGTGATTACCGGTTGGCAACCACACTGGATGTTTAAAAAATATAAGTTGAAATTTTTAAAAGATCCTAAGAATGTTTATGGAAAAGCTGAACATATCAGTACGATTGTTCGTAAGGGCTTGAAGAAAGATTCTCCAGGAGCCTATAAGATTTTGGATCAATTCCACTGGACACCATCACAAATGTCTGATGTTATGTTGGAAGTAAATGCTGGTAAATCTCCAAAGACTGCTGCTAAGCAGTGGATCAAGAAAAATAAGAAGACTGTTGATAGGTGGACTAAGGGTGTAAATAAAGCCACTGGTAAAAAATCAATCAAGTTAACTTATGTTGCTTGGGATTCTGAAATTGCTTCAACTAACGTTATTGCTCAAGTCTTGCGAGACAAAGGCTATAATGTTACGATTCAGTCAATGGAAATGCAACCTGTTTGGGCTTCAGTTGCTACTAAAGCTGCTGATGCTACCGTGAGTGCTTGGTTACCTAAGACTTCGGCTAAATTCTACGCTGATTACAAGAATCAAGTTGAAGATCTTGGAGCAAATCTTGAAGGCGCAAAGGTTGGTCTAGCAGTTCCAACTTATATGACTAAGATTAATTCCTACAATGATTTAAAAAATAAATAAGCTTCTTAAAAATTGGAAGAAATTCCAATTTTTTTTGTCATAAAAAGACTTGATTATTCACTATAGGAATAATTATTTATGAATACTATTCTATATATCATATGGTAAGATATTTAAATGAGATACGATTCGTCTAACAAGTCTAAACAGAAATGACAAGGCTGAGATGTGGGTATATAATTAAAATAATTATTGATATAAAATAATTATATATAGGGGCGATGGCGTGGATATACAGACGTTTATTGATAAAAGAAAAGAGTTAGGTCTCTCTCAAAAGGAATTGAGTAACGGTATCTGTACTCAAGCAACTTTGAGTAAATTTGAGAATAACGGTAAAATACCCTCACTAAAAATCCTGATTCAATTATGTAACCGACTAGGATTATCTTTGGATAGTATTATCGGCGTTAAAGATAATAAGTGTCAAAAAGTCGTGAAACAAATGAACAAGGCAGAATTTAACTTGATTATTCAAGAGTATAAAGATGCTTGGAAGATCATACAGTCAATTGATGTCGATGATTTGATTCATGACAAAGAAGGTTTGATGCAGTATTACTATTTAAAGGGTTATTTAAACGTTTTGGATGATGGAGATTTATTTGATGCGGTCTTTGATTTTAATAGAATCATCTCCGAATTAGATACGCAAGAAGAAACAATATTCACCTTCTTGTCATATGTTGGCATGGGCATGGTTTATGCTAAGCAAGGCGATGATCAAAAGAGTGAATACTATTTCAGCAAGGTCTTCAATAATATTTATACAATGTCGATTGACGATGTAACGAAGATATGGCGTTATATTAATATTATTTTCTACTGTGCAATTTACTATTCCGAACGAACAGACTTAGAAACAGCTAATACCTTGTTAAATTATGGGGTAAAAGTTTGTGCACAAAATCATGTGACATATTATATTGCAAGAATTTATGCACAATTAGCAATGAATGAGAGTCGAGTTAACGGATATAATAAAAAAGTTAAGAATTATATGAATAAGGCATTGGTATTCTCAGAGTTTAATCAAAACGAAAAAGAAGTCGAATTGATCAAACGTTGGGTTGTTGGCAACAAGGCTTAAAAAATATGATTCTACGAGGACGTCACACATTTGGTGGCGTCCTTTTTTATGTTATATTGGGTAGATAATAGAAGAGGGAGACAATATGGAAATAAATCGTCGAAATATTATAAAATATGGAATCATTGCTGTTTTATTATTATTTCTTTTAATTTATCCAAGCCAGATTTATCAAATCTTCTTAAATCTGCTCGGCGTGATTATGCCGTTAATTTTAGGAGCTGTTTTGGCATATGCTCTGAATATTTTATGTGCCAAGATTGAAAAGCATTTGTTCTCAAAAACAAAGATGAAGTGGTTGCAAAAGTCGCGACGTGGTATAGCAATTCTGTTATCTCTGATTATCGTTATTTTAGTAATGACAGGGGTATTCAGTCTTGTCTTGCCACAATTTATTAGTGCTTTGACTAGCTTTTTCAAGTCGATTCCAACATTCTTTACTGATTTGTCGAATGCGATTCAAAAAATCAATCATGATTCAGTCTTAGTCGATCAAATCAAATCAACCAATATCGATTGGACCTCAGTTCAATCGAAGGTAATGAAATACTTATCGTCAGGTTTTAGTGGCGTTTTTGGTTCAACTTTTAAGATTGTTACGGGCATTAGTAAGGGAATTGTCAATTTTATTTTAGCCATAACTTTTGCCATTTATATTTTGAGTAACAAAGAAAAATTGGCTTCACAAATCGATCGTGTAAGTCGAGCTTTTATGAAAGAATCACACTTAAAAAAGACCCATTATGTTCTCAGTACAACTAATAAAATGTTTACTAGCTTTATCGTTGGTCAAGTTACTGAAGCCATTATCTTAGGTACTTTATGTACTTTAGGAATGCTTTTGTTTAGATTTCCTTATGCATTATCTGTGGGAGCATTCGTCGCTATAACCGCTTTAATTCCTATTTTAGGAGCTTGGATGGGTGGTGCAGTAGGATTCTTACTCATTGCTGTCAATTCGCCCTTAGAAGCGGTTTTATTCGTTGTTTTCATTTTGGTACTGCAACAAATTGAAAGTAATTTGATTTATCCAAAAGTTGTTGGAACTTCATTAGGATTGCCGGGAATCTGGGTCTTAGCTTCCATTACCGTTGGTGGCGGACTTGGTGGCATCGTTGGTATGCTACTAGGAGTACCAGTAGCTGCCACAATTTATAAATTGCTTAAGAATGAAACAAATCGTCGTTTAACAAATCAAAATAAGTGATTTCCAATGTTATAATTAGAAAAATTATGCAAGGAGAAATCGTTTTGTGGAATAGTTACTTTGGTTTTGTAATAACCTTTATTGTGATTTTTACAGTTGTCCCTTATGTAACATCTTTGCTAGTTTCTTGGTTGGGACATTATTCAAAAGTCGTTTTAGTTAATAATTTGGGCAATAACAGTCAGCTAGTCGTCGGAGGACTTGGGGTCGTGATTCACGAACTGGGCCATGCAATTTTTGCTTATTTATTTGGTCATCAGGTCACGCACGTCCAATTATTGAATCTCAATTATAAACGTTCCGGGTCGTTGGGGTCTGTCGACCATCGTTATAATGACCGTAACGTCTATCAAATGTTGGGTAATTTCTTTATTGGTCTGGCACCGTATTATATGTGCTCATTAGTCTTGTACTTTTTGCAAAAATTTCTATTGCAGGCCCAATTTAGTATGACGTCACTCGCTCAAAGCTTGAGTATCAATACTCAATTGTCAGTTTCGATGATCTTTGATTCGGTCTTGGATAATTTAAAATCGAGCTTTTCTAATGCTTCTTTTGGAATGCTTATCGTTTATATTATTTTAACGATTATGATTGCTAGTACAGTCTATGACCTAAGCCGTAACGACTTTATAACGGTGAATAAAGGGATTTTGCCTTGGGTAGTTTTTCTGATATTATTGGGCTCATTTTTATATGTCTTTAATATTAGAACTGCTGTTATCAGTGGCTCTGTATATTTCGTTGCTTTTTCAATTTTGTTTATGATTCATGCATTGTTGAGTATTATTTTAGCTATCGTGATAATAAAAATCTTAGGACTATTTAACGTCCTTTAAAAAAAGCCACCAATTCAAATCTGAATTGGTGGCTTTTTATGCAGATATTGCTGCATGCGTCATTTTGATATGGGGAGTGTGTTGAAATATAAAAGTATCTCCCTGGGCTTCAAAAGAGAAGTTCTCATAGAAACCTTGAACTTGGGCTTGAGCCTCTATTTCAATTTCTCTATTAGGAAATTCATCGTGAATTACTTTTAAAACATGTTTCATCAGTTCATTGCCTAATCCTTGTCCACGAAAGCTTGGTTCAGTCACTACGCGTCCAAAGCTAACTTTATTATCTTGGCTGAAAACTCGAGCGTAAGCAGCAATTTTTCCGTCGACCATGTCAAAAATATGAATGGAATGCAAATCTTGGTCGTCGACTTCTTGATAGATTCTTTTTTGATCAACTACGAAAATCTTGGTACGAAGATACAAAATTTCAAAAAGTTCCTTAGTTGTTAGTTCTGAAAATTTTTTGATTTCCCACATACGCTGGCCCGCTTTCTAATGAATAATTTCATTTATTAATTTTTGTAAATTAAAATTATTATAAGACAATTATAAATGGAAATCACTTTTTTTTAGAAAAAATAAAGCATGATACTCCAATGAAGTGAACCCCATTAATTGGAGTTTATTTTAGGCAATCAGTTGGTCGGAAAGATTCCGGTATTCTACCGGTGTCTTTCCGGCCAATTTTGTCCTTATCCTTTTGTTGTTATAGTAATATACATAT
>NZ_VDFP01000039.1 GCF_009600985.1 Companilactobacillus halodurans | reverse complement strand
CAATATTTCTCGAGCGCAATTTGCGTTAATACAACCTGATTTAGAAAACTTCCGCAAGCATACAAGACCGCGTCGTTATGATCTTTATGACGTATTCAATGCCATCCTTTACTCGCTTACTACAGGGTGTCAATGGCGTGAATTACCCCACGATTTTCCGGAATGGCACACTGTCTACCGCTGTGGCGAGATAAACCAGACCCGACAGCTGATTCGCTATTAGAAAGGCTTTTAAAAAAACTGTCGCTTCCTATCGTTTTGCACAGGGCCGATCGGCCCGAACGTCGTTTGTGATTGTTGATGCTCAAAGTGTTAAAGCCACTGATTTAACGAAAAATAGTGGCTACGAAGAAAGAAAAAAGATTTCAGGGATTAAGCGTCATATGGCGGTTTATATTAATGGTTTACCACAAGCCATTCTCGTGACACGAGCTAATGTATCAGATCGTTCAGGTGCATTGGCTATGTTTAGTTTGGCCAGCCAAAATTTAGAGCTGGTTCAGCATGTCATGGTTGATGGTGGCTACACTGGCAATGACTTTGCGGATCAGGTGAAGCTCATTTTGAATGCTAAGACGACGGTAGCTAAACGCAACGAGTTGCATATGTTCACGGTGTTACCGCAACGATGGATCGTTGAACGTTCATGGAGTTGGCTAGACAAATGTCGGCGACTTTGGAAAAACTGTGAACGTGCCCTTAACAGCAGTCTTCAAATGGTTGTATTGGCCTTCCTGAAGATAGTTCTTAAAAGATACTAGACAGGTTCTAAGAAAGAACTGTTTGATGGTTCTATTAAGGCGGTCGCTAAGTACTTTAACTGATTTGTGAGTGTCGGCGTCAATGCAAATAAACGACATGGAGCCGTGCGTGGAACGGAATTCATCAAAGCATAGATTAATCGGTAGCCGGCGGCTCGCGTGTGGATGAATATTAGCCGTCAAAATACGCTGAACTGAGTTTGTCGAAATACCGGTGAGACTGGCGATAGTCTTAGCCGGGAGTGATTTACTGGCTAGCTTCAGCACATGAGTCGCTAGTCCGTGACCGATGGCGTGGTTGGTTGATACCACTGGAGTGGTGGCCGTACAAGTGCTATGGCAGTTACTACAACGCCAGCGTTGTTTGTTTAGCTCTAGAATTACGGGCCGGTCCATGGGTCCTGAAATGTGGACATGAGTGAGCTTGTGTCCGTTAGGGCGCAACGTATTGTATCCACAGCTGGGACAGCGCCTGAGTGTGTAGGTAAGCTCTGCCTGGATGACCAAATACTTTTTGCGACCCGAGCCCCGATCATGAAATTCCTCACGAGTACCGAACACCTGAATGTTTGTGTCTGTAATTCCCAGTAATTTAAGTGTATTATCTAGTTGAGACATCTATTCCTACCCCGCTTATCTTGAGTTTCGTCGCTTAAAGCATAGCACTAGGGAGGCTTAGATGCCTTTTTTTGTTAGACGAATTTACAATTGAAGTGCAACAAGTAAGAAAATAAAAATAGACTCCTAGCCTGAGTCCTGTAGAATGAAGTCACCATAACAATCATCTAAAGGAGTTCTTAGGCTATGAGTCCATATACACATCTTACCTTAAAAGACCGCGAATGCATACTGTTAGGTGTAACTTTACACCATACTTACCAGGTTATTGCCGATCAAATCGGTTGTTCCAAAGCCACTGTGTCACGAGAAATTAAACGCAACGGCGGTCGGGGTGCCTATTCTGCCGTAAAAGCCCAGCAGAACTATCAACAGCGCCGATTAAAGAGTCGTCGCCTCAGGGTACTGGAGAATTTAAAGCTACGCGACTTTGTCCTTCACTGCATTCTTCAACGGCAATGGTCACCCGAGCAAATCGCCGGTCGTTTATCTTTAGAGAACAGTAATTGGCATATCAGCTACAACACGATTTATCGCGGAATTGAACGAAATAATTTAGGTGTTAAACGTAAAAGTCATGGGGCTCGAGGATTCGCTCGAAAGTTACGACATCGTGGGAAAACTCGTAAGGTTAAAGGAACTGTCAACGAACGACGTGGCCGTTTTAATAATGTCCCATCAGTCCATGAACGACCAGTCTCATGTGAGAATCGGACTCGTTTTGGCCATTGGGAAGGCGATACCGTTCGCGGCAAGATCGGGCGTTCGGGTTTAGTGTCACTGGTCGACCGTAAGTCACGATACCTTCTGTCTGAGCGTGTACCCAAAGTGAATGCCAAGAATGTGACCCAAGCGATGATCGACCTCCTGCATACAGTCACACCTAAACGCGTTCGTACGCTTACACCAGACCGAGGTACAGAGTTTGCGGGTTATCGTGAAGTCGGTAAAGAGCTTGGTATCTCAGTCTATTTTCCAGACCCGCACGCACCACAACAACGTGGGACCAACGAAAATACCAATGGTCTCATCCGAGAGTATTTTCCCAAAGGAACTGACCTTGATGAACTGACCGATCAAGATATCGCGAAGTTTGTCAGGGATTTAAATAATCGACCCCGTAAGGTCTTAGTCTGGAAGACACCGTCTGAAGTTTTCTTCGGTAAAAAGTTACACTTGATTTGACAATTCGTCGCGCAAAAAAGGACCAAAACAAAAGTTTTGCTTTGATCCCTATTTCAACGCTGATCACTAAAAGTTTTTAAATCAGCTTTTATTACAGATTTATATTAACGTTTTTCAATTTCATCTTCAGCGACCCATTTATGGTTGGTAACTTGCTTGCCACCATTTGTAGGCTGATAATTTACCATGTAAGCTGGTCCCTTTTGGATCTCAACTATCGTAGCAGAGCTATTTTTCATCCCCGCCATATGATCAGCTTTTAATGTTACCTTATCACCTTTTTTGTATTCTTTTCGATCACCCTCGATTTCATTAATAGTGACCCATTTATGATCTTTGACCATTTTTTTATCGGAAGTTGATTTGTAATCTACTGCGTATAACTTCGAGTCATAAGCATTTACGATCGTTGCATTGGCATCTTTCATACCTTTCATATGATCTGCCGTTAACTTAACTTTAGTACCGGCCTTATATTTTGGTTGCTCAGCTTTCTTTAAACCATGCACTTTTTTCGAACCTGTATGCTCGTGCATTTCTGTTTTCTCAGAAGAATGACTGTGCGTAGATGACCCTTCTTTTTGAGTAGAATTACTAGAACAGCCTGCCACCAAGAATAACATGGCAACTACTGCACACACATACAGTACTAACTTTTTCAACTTTCCCACTCCTTTTTGATAAAGTCTGTTTCTACCTTAACTTTAACTAAGAAATAGCTAGTTGACAACAAATTACCCTCAGCAAATTGAGTATGCTCATTTATCTTAAAAAAGCGGCACATTCTGCCAATAAAAAAGCCTTCCCTTAGCACGAGAAAGCTTTTTACTGAATTACCAAATTTTATTTTTCTCTAAATTCGCCCTTGATCACTGAATCTCCATCATCGGAATGATCACCTTGAGTGGGATCAGTCATAACAAGCGCAGTCACTGCATATAAGATAGCCCCACCGATAATATTACCAGGAAATATGATCAAAAATGCACCGATGATCCGCACAATTGCCTTATCCCAACCAAAATATTCAGACGGCTTTACAATTCAAGTGCAACAAATTAGTCAAATAGAAAAGACTCATAGCCTGAGTCCTTGTAAAATGGAATCACCACAAGACCAACTACAAGGAGAACTCGACTATGAGTCCGTACACCCATCTTACCTTAAAAGACCGTGAATCGATACTGCTTGGTATCTCTACAGGCAAAACTCTTGATACCATCGCCAAAGAGATAGGTCGTTCCAAGAGTACAGTCAGCCGTGAAATTGCACGTAACGGCGGCTGGCGGAGCTATTCGGCAGCCACCGCTCAGGACCGCTACCGGTGGGTTCGCTTGGCTAGCAGGCGTCCTCGGATCCTCGATCGACCGGGGACTCGTGACGCTGTCATTCGATATATCACGATGCTACATTGGTCGCCTGAGCAGATTGCCGGTGCTTGTCACTAGAAGGCAGTCCTATTCGCATCAGCTATTCGACTATCTACAGAGGTATCTACCTAGATAATCTCGGCGTTCCATTGAAGAGCCATGGTGCTCGCGGGCTACCAAGGCTGCTTCGACACCGAGGCAAGACGCGCAAAATCAAAGGCACCATAAATGAACGCCGGCGGCGCTTCAATGACGTGCCATCAATTCACGACCGACCCCGGTCGGCAGAAAATCGCAGCTGGTTTGGTCACTGGGAAGGCGATACAGTACGCGGTAAAACAGGACACTCTGCATTAGTAACATTAGTTGACCGTAAATCACGCTATCTGCTTTCGAAGCGAACGGCCAACGCAAAAGCTGACACTGTTAGAGACGTCATGATTGAGCTGCTTGGTGCCTTACCAGCTAACCGAGTAAGAACAGTGACTCCTGACCGTGGAAGGGAGTTTGCCCGGTACAGGGAGCTGGCAGAACGTCTGAATACAAAGGTCTTCTTTCCTGACCCACACGCGCCTCAACAACGAGGAACTAACGAAAACACCAACGGACTGATTAGAGAATACTTTCCCAAGAACACAGACCTAGACCTTCAGAGCGACCAGGAAATTGAGACTTACATTGAACAACTGAATAATCGACCACGCAAGGTCTTAGGCTGGAAGACGCCATCAGAAGTCTTCATGGGTAAAAAGTTGCACTTGAGTTGACAATTCGTCTATCAAAAAGGGCCTAGTACTTTTGGAATGGAAATACTTTCCAACACCAAAAATTCTAGACCCTTTTTTTTGCTGACTTTTGATCAGCTCTACAATCAATGCAATTAAGGCCACGGTAAAGGTACCGAAAGCCAGCATTAATTGTAAAGCGTCCGACACGGACACTTAGGCTACTCCTTTCGTTAGGATTTATGGGCTTTAAAGGTTTAACACCATAAGCACCACCTCCGATTGGAAATAGCCACCGCCTTAACTTCTCTACTAAATCTAGTATACAGGCAGCCTAGCTCTTTAACCAAATATAAAATTAAAGAATCAGTAAGAAAACTATATTTATATCTGTAAAAACAGTTTTTAACTGCTAGGTCATAATGTATAGATAAATAAAAGCAAGCACCTATGTAAAAAAGTGCCTGCTATGATTAATTATCAAAAAAATTCCAATCTATATTTATAAAGGGTTATCTTCCCAATTTAAATATTGATTAACTGATCTTCAATTGCTCAATTATTTACGTTCTAAGAAGCCTAATACAGATAAATTTGGCTAATTATCCATGTAATTTTTGTTGCAATGTATCACCAATGCCATCTACTTTCTTAGCAGCCAAGACGGTGCCACCGATGAGGACACCACCTACAATGAGCGTAGAAGCGATCATAAACTTAAATACATTTTTCAAGACGTCCATAAAATTCCCCCTTACTTTTTACTGGTTCGACCAACAACTAATGAAACAATCAGAACTAAAATAATTGCCCCAATGATCGATGGTATCAATGCCATGCCAGCTAACGAAGGGCCCCAAGTGCCAAGGAGCCCTTGGCCAATCCACGCACCGATTAAACCAGCTACGATGTTTGCAATCCAGCCCATAGCAGCACCACGGTTAGTGATTGCGCCAGCAATTGCACCAATGATTGCCCCGACGATTAATGACCAAATAAGTCCCATATTTACTCACCTCCTTTAGTTAACACGACTAGATTTATTGTCAGACGTTACTTTATCAACGCTGTCACCTAATGTTTCCTTCGATTTATTTGCGCCCTTACTGACGGCTTCCTTCGTTTTGTCTGTGGCATCGCTCACGCGATCTTGCAGAGAAGTCGAATCTTTTTCATGTTGCTCCTTTGTCTTGACATCAACAACATTCACATTTACCTCAATTACTTCTAATTCGGTCATATTCTTTACTTCCCGAACGATAACATTTTTGATCTTGTCATACAGTTTAGAAATATCAATGCCGTATTCAGCAACAATGTCGAGATCCACTGCAACCTGCTTTTTTCCAACCTCTACATCAATTCCTGATGTAACATCTGAAGTATTAACTAGTTTTTCAGCAACATTTGCGAAAAAGCCGCCATCTACGGTTAATAAGCCATCTACTTCAGAAAGTGCGATACCAATGATCTTTTGAATAACCTTATCATCAAATGTTAAATTGCCTTTAACACCAGACTTCTCGTTAGTTGTTGTTTTCTCACTTGTCGTTCCATTCTGCATAATTTTTCCTCCTTATAATTCAAACAGTTATTTAAAAACATTTGTTAAGATACCAGTTTTTTGAATATAATAACCCGCGGTAATCCCGATTGCCATAAAAATCAAAACAAAAAGCGTCTTGAAAAATCCAAAAGTGATGATAAGGACCGCTAAGAGCAATCCCATAATTCCACCAATTAGTGGCCAAAAATAGGCTTTAATGAGTTCGGTCACGATATCACCTCCTAGATAACTCGAGATTTATGCACATTAGCGTCCAACTCATTAAAATCAACGAGTCTGATTTTAATTTTTTTCTGTTCAGAAATTCCAAGACAAATACGCAAATCTTTTTTTAATTGATTAAGAAAATTTGCAGTCTGTTTCTTGGCATTGACTGAATTTAGTAGATCACCCGATATTTTAAGTGTGATCCCTTTTCGTGATAACTTAGATGATACCTTGGGGTTGCCAATAAAGGGTTCATGTTGAAGTGCTGAAAGCGCAAAATGTTCAATAGCTTTCTTACTGACGGTCACTTGACCATCAGACTTTTGATGAAGATATAATGATTGTGACCGTGGCCAAAAAAGTGTGATAAGCAAAAAAATAATTAACAGTACCGCCAGAATTACTCCACTCCAAAAGAGGTATATCGGTTCGTACTGCTCCAACCAACCAAGCTTTAATGACATGGGTGTACTAGTACTAATGGCCGTTGACCAATTTTTAAAGACAAGAACTATGGATAAAGGAAATGCAAGGATAATAAAAACTACTATTAATGCCTTAAATATAAATCGCAAATCATCACCACCTTTACCATAATTATAGCAGGACAGTTGTGATGATGGAATTATATGCTCTTATAAGGAACCAATTAAGATTTTTGTTTGACTAAACCAATCTAGCCACTAGGGTATACCCTATTGGCCTTTTTTGATCCTGTGCTATACTAGGAATTACAAATGTTCATTAGAACTGTCCAAAAGGAAGCGCTAAAAATGGCTAAAATCGGGTATGCCCGGGTAAGTTCCAGAGAGCAACATTTAGATCGGCAGTTAACGGCTTTAAAAAACGTTGATAAACTGTTTACGGATAAATTAAGCGGGGCCACCACGAATCGGCCAGAACTGCAAAAAATGTTGGCCTATATTCGTGAGGGTGATATTGTCCTGGTCACTGA
>NZ_VDFP01000038.1 GCF_009600985.1 Companilactobacillus halodurans | reverse complement strand
ATCCGAAAGGAGTCCTCAAAATGACCTATTCACACAATCGCTACGACCAAGATTTTAAGAAAAATGCGGTACGTTTGAGTTTTAACTCTTCCAAACCAGTTAAAATCATTGCCTCCGAACTTGGTGTTCCTGAAAGTGCCCTGTATCGTTGGCGGAAGCTATATACCGAAGATGGAAAGCAAACGCCGTTTGCTTCTTTAGAAGCTGAGAACCGTGCCTTAAAACGTGAAAATGCCGAATTAGCATTGGAGCGTGATATGTTAAAAAAAGCCGCCGCCTACTTTGCCAGTCTCCAGAAGGAACCCCGGTCTTTCCTCGTGAACCACTATTGACAATCACTGGACCACTTGAGCAAGCGCAATTACTTGAAACGCTCGTCTTAAATATCGTCAATCACCAATCACTGATTGCCACTAAAGCTCGTCGACTGAGTTATGCCGCGGCGAGATCGACCAAGTAAAAAAAGTGAATGGTCAACGCCAATATTACGCTGTATACTCACCAGAAACAGCACAAGCTAAGTACGAAGCTAATCGAGCCCACTGTCATCGACCTTTGAAACTCGTCGGTGTCGCTGATTTTATCGACTATTTTACGACTCATTTGCGTCAAGATGGTTGGTCGCCTGATGCAGCAGTAGGACGGGCCAAACTTGAAGGCTTATATCAACCTGAGGAGATGGTCTCGACCAAGACGCTATACCACTATATTGATGCCCAGTTACTTGAAGTCCGTAATCTTGATCTACTCGAAAAAACGCGCCACCGTGCTAAATATCATCACTCGATCAAGCACAAGCGTCTGGCCGGACGGAGTATTGATGAACGGCCTAAAAGTATCGACCAGCGCCAAGAGTTCGGCCATTTCGAATTGGACACCGTGGTGGGCAAGCGCAACGGTCAAGAGAGTGTGATCTTAACGCTGATCGAGCGTCAATCCCGCTGCCAAATTCTACGTTTGATCGATGGTCGTGATGCCGATTCAGTCAACTATGAGCTGGCCAAGATCTGTCAAGAATACGGATCAATCATGAAGTCAGTTACTGCCGATAATGGCGCTGAGTTCTCGGAAGTTGGCGCTGTACTTACCGGTGTCGCTGACCTTTATTATGCCCATCCATATCGTTCCTCTGAGCGTGGGACTAACGAAGCGCATAATCGAATGATCCGCCGCGATGTACCCAAGGGTCTATCCATGGATATTTTGGGTCCTCATGATATCCAAGCAGTTGAGTCAAAGCTAAACAATTTACCGCGCCGGCAAACTGGCTATCAAACACCCAAAGCGCTTTTCTCCGCTGCTTCCGCCGGTTAAGTTAAGTCCATAAAATATGAATATTAATGAAAATACTGATTTAATAGGATTTATCGTGTGGCTAATTTGTTCTTGCAATTTGGGGTTTACATTTTCACTATAAACTCATCTGGTTTTTTGTAAATGCTTTCATTTACTTTAAATCGACACAATTTCGTGAAAACTGTCTTACATTAGTAACTACGGGAAATCTTTTGAAAATAATTTTTTTCACAATGAAAGGATTTTATAAAGGTATAGGGCCTTAAGTAATTGTGTAAGCGATGAAAGAATGACTTTGGTCAAAGTTGAAGTTTTACTTGAGATTAAAATCGATGGTCTACCTGAATTTGTCGGTAAATGGAGGGATTTCGTGGTAAACTTCAGATGGAGAAGCTTGCCAATAAATGAAAAAGGAAACGCTCATGATTACAATAAAAGATATTGCGCGTCGGGCTGGTGTCTCAGTCTCAACCGCCTCACGTGCGCTAAATAATAATTCAAGAATTAGCCTTAAAACGCGTGAACGAATCCAAAAACTCGCCAAGGATCTTGATTATCTGCCAAATTATACCGCTAAGAACCTGACTCGCGGTGAAGCAAACGTCGTCGGAGTTATTTTTCCAACGGTGGAAAGTTCCTCACCGGAGAATCCGTTCTATATTGATATGCTCCGAGGCATCAATCAGTCGCTAGTCGCCCGACACTATGTTTTATCAATTGCGATTGGGAGCCGAGTTGAAGAGGTCCTTGCTAACGTGACGGCCATGGTTCAACAGGCAAAGGTCAAACGGTTCGTTCTACTATATACGGATGAGAATGATCCGGTCGTTGACTATTTGCGTCGCGAAAATTTGGACTTTGTGGTTATTGGTCAGCCAGTTGGAGATTTGCCGGATCGATACGTCGATAACGACAATGTTCAGGCTGGGCGAGATGCCACAATGGCAATTCTTCAAAATGGCGGGGTTCGAAACCCACTATTTGTTGAATCCGAATATGAGTGGCAATACGAGCGAAATCGCCGAATGGGCTACGAAAAGGCGATGGCGGAAGTCCAATTAGAACCGCTAGTATTTAGATTACCAAAACGCGTTTCTGAAACAGCAGTCGATGTATTTTTGAATCAGCACCAAGATGTCGATGCGGTAATTGCAACCGACGATGTTGACTTGCTGCGGTTTAATCGGGTTTGGAGCAAAATTCGACACACAAAGAAAATTCCGATGATGAGTTTCAATAAGAGTGAGCTACTAGCGTTGATTGACCAAGATGTCCGCATGGTTGATATGCGGCCGGAAATGCTGGGCAGTCGCGCGGTAGAATTGTTATTTACCGATCGAAATGTTCAAAAATTAATTGTGCAGTACGAGTTGTGAGCAACAACTCTTTTTTATTTTATTTTTGTGCAAACGGTTGCACAAATTATCAAAGCGGTTTATAATTCATTTTGTTAAGAAAAATGGGTTCACATAACCCAAATAAACAGGGAGTGACAAATCACGGAAAATGATTCAGCACAAGGCAACACGGCTACAACACCAAAAACCAAGCCAATGCCAAAATTGTCTATCGCGACAATTTGGATGATTAGTTTCGGATTCTTCGGTGTTCAAATGGCTTTCTCTTTACAATCTTCACAAATGGGGCGGATCTTCCAAACTTTGGGAGCTGATCCAACCAAATTAGGTTTCTTCTTTATTCTTCCTCCACTAGCAGGTTTAGTGGTTGAACCATTAGTTGGCTATTATTCAGATAAAACGTGGATGCCTAAAATTGGTCGTCGATTACCTTACCTTTTGATGGGATCGTTAGTCGCCGTCATCGTTATGTTCTTACTACCAAACTCTGGTAGCTTAGGATTTGGTTATGGATCACTTGCAGCACTTTGGTTCGGTGCCATCACAATTCTCTTCATGGATTTATCGTCTAACGTTGCCATGCAACCATTCAAGATGATGGTCGGGGACATGGTGAATGATGAGCAAAAAGGATTTGCTTACTCAATCCAAAGTTTCTTATCAAATAGTGGTTCAGTGCTAGCTGCAATTTTCCCATACCTCTTAACTGGTTTGGGTGTTGCTAACATTGCGCCAAAGGGTGTCATTCCGAACTCAGTTATTTTCTCATTCTATACAGGTGCCGTTATCTTAGTTATCTGTAGTGCCTTCACTATTTTGAGAGTTAAAGAATATACACCCGCAGAATATAACGCCTATCACGGTATTACTGAAGCAGATGTTCAAGAAAAAGTTGGTTTATTTACACTTTTGAAACGTGCTCCTAAAGTATTCTGGACGTTAACTCTTGTTCAATTCTTCTGCTGGATGGCCTTCCAATACCTTTGGACTTATGGTGCAGGTGCCGTCGCCAAGAACGTTTGGCGCGCAACAGATCCTGCAAGTGCTGGCTATCAAGCCGGTGCCAACTGGTTCGGTGTTCTATCCGCAATTTACGCTTTAGCTGCCGTTGTTTGGTCATTAGTTCTTGCTAAGATGCCAAATGACAAGCACAAGCCAATGTACGCAACTAGTTTAGTATTAGGTGCCGTTGGGTTTGCCTCAATTTTCGTTGTTCATAATCAATGGGTTCTCATCCTCTCATTCTGCTTGATTGGTATTTCATGGGCCGCAATGATGATGTTCCCATTCACCATTTTGACCAACGCACTTTCAGGTGCCAACATGGGCTCGTACCTTGGTCTATTCAACGGAAGTATCTGTTTACCACAAATCGTTGCTTCAGTATTGAGTTTCGCTTTGTTCCCATTGATGGGCTCATCAATGCCAGGGATGGTTCTCTTAGCCGGTATCTTGATGTTAGTCGGTGCCTTCTCAGTAAGCAGTATTAAAGAAGTATTCGCATAAAAATTAAAGGAGTCTGAATGATGAAACGAACATTTGACGTATCACCGTGGCACATTGTGACCACTAAACTTAATCCAGACGATAAACGTCTTCAAGAATCAATGACCAGTCTTGCAAATGGTAACCTCGGCATGCGTGGATTCTTTGAGGAAGGTTACAGTGGCGACACGCTTCCCGGAATCTACATTGGTGGCGTTTGGTTTCCAGATAAGACAAAGGTTGGCTGGTGGAAAAACGGCTATCCTAAGTACTTTGGCAAAGTGATTAATGCAATCAACTTTATCAAGGTTGGCATTAAAATCAACGGTGAAGTTGTTGATTTGGCTAAGGACAAGGTGAGTGACTTCAACCTTGATTTAGATATGCAACAGGCCGTTCTCGAACGGTCTTTCACTGTTGAAAAGGGTGGCGCAAAGGTTCAGATTTCATTTGAACGATTTGTCAGTGCTGCAACTAAGGAACTCGTTGTTCAAGGGATTATCTTGAAGAATGTGGGTTCTAAAGAAGCTAAGGTTGAATTCAGTTCATCCGTTGATGCTGATGTACAAAATGAAGACGCCAATTACGATGAAAAGTTCTGGGACGTTTTGAAAGTTGCTAAGACTGATAATGAAGCCGAAGTTATTGCGGAAACAAAGCCAAACGACTTTGGAACACCACAATTTACGGTTGGTGCTTTATCAACAGTTGTCACGGACTGGAACAGTGAGTCTGCAGACCAAACCGATGTCTCAGCGACGAACCATTTTAGCGGAACACTGGCTGCTGGTGAGCAAACAATTATCCAGAAGCGCACAGTTGTTGTGTCATCACGTGACTTCCCTAAACAAGCTGATCTTGAGGCTCGTTTAACCCAATTAAATAAAGAAATTTCTGCAACATCATACAGTGATTTATTCAACGCCCACAAAGCTGTTTGGGCAAATCGCTGGAACGTTTCTGATGTTAAAATTGCTGGCGACGATGAAGCGCAACAAGGAATTCGTTTTAACCTATTCCAGCTCTTCTCAACGTACTATGGCGAGGATTCTCGTTTGAACATCGGACCTAAAGGCTTTACCGGTGAAAAATACGGTGGTGCCACATACTGGGATACAGAGGCCTTTGCGGTTCCCGTTTACCTTGGTGTTACGGATCCAAATGTTACCAAAAACTTGTTGAAGTATCGTTACCAACAAATTGACGGTGCCTTCCATAATGCTAAGGAACAGGGCCTTAAGGGTGCTTTATACCCAATGGTTACGTTTGATGGGATTGAATCTCATAACGAATGGGAAATTACATTTGAGGAAATTCACCGTAACGGCGACATTGCCTACGCAATTTACAACTACACAAACTACACTGGTGACAAGTCATACGTTCAGCATGAAGGCGCCAAGGTCTTAACGGAGATTTCACGTTTCTGGGCTGACCGGGTTCACTTCTCAGAACGGAATGGCAAGTACATGATTCATGGTGTTACTGGCCCTGATGAGTACGAAAATAACGTTGATAACAACTGGTATACCAACATTTTGGCACAATGGACGTTGAAATATACGCTTGAAATTTTGCCAGAGGTTGCACCAGAAGTTGCTAAAGACTTAAACGTCACTGACGCTGAAAAGAAACAGTGGCAAGACATTGTGGACAGAATGTACCTTCCTGAAGACAAGAAGTTAGGAATTTTCGTTCAACACGATGGCTTCCTAGACAAGGATATCAAGCCAGTCAGCTCACTTCCTAAGGATCAATTGCCACTTAACCAAAACTGGTCATGGGACAAAATTCTTCGTTCACCATACATCAAACAAGCCGATGTTCTTCAAGGAATCTGGGACTTTATTGATGACTTTACACCTGAACAGAAGAAAGCCAACTTTGATTTCTATGAGCCATTAACGGTTCATGAATCAAGTTTGTCAGCTTCAATCCATGCCATTTTGGCAGCTGATCTTCATTATGAAGAAAAGGCAACCGAATTGTATGAACGGACATCTCGTCTCGATTTGGATAACTACAATAATGACACGGTCGATGGTTTGCACATCACAGCTATGACCGGTGGCTGGTTAGCCATTGTTCAAGGATTCGCTGGCATGCGAGTTCGCAACGGTGAGTTACACTATGCACCATTCCTACCTAAGAAATGGCAGTCATACCAGTTCCGTCAATTGTTCCGCGGTCGTTTGATTGAGGTAACGGTTGATCAGTCTGGTACGAAGCTTGACTTGCTCGATGGCGACCCAATTACGGTTGACCTCGATGGTAAGAAGGAAGAGCTTAAATAGGACTAAAAAAAGGGCAAGAGTGGGAAACTGCTCTTCGCCTTTTTTATTAAAAGAAAGTGGGTGAGACTGGTGGAATCGACTGTTAAAGATTTTGGCCATTTAGAAAATGGTGAGTTAGTCAAAGAATTTACGATTACAAATAAAAATGGTGTGAGCCTCCGCACAATCAGTTACGGAGCAACCTGGACTGGCTACTTTGTGACACCAGAGAAGAATATCATTTTAAATTTTGATAACGTGCACGAATATGAAACGAATCCCTTTCATTTAGGAAACACCATTGGTCGGGTGGCAGGACGGTTGAGCGGCCATACGTTTAACGTCGCTGGATTCAGGGTCAATTTGAAGCCAAACGAAAATAAAAATGTGCTACACAGTGGTAACACGGGCATTGATCGGCTCAATTGGCATGGCGAGATTATTCTAGACGACCAATCTGCCAAAATTCGATATACCATGCAACAGAAAGCAATTTTTCCTGGGACGTTGGAAATGGCCATCACCTATTCTTTAGATGAGGATAACCATGTTTCCGTACAATATGAGGGACGCAGCAACGTGGAAACCCTATTTAATCCGATGACGCATGTTTACTTTAATTTGGATGGACCGGACGCGCCAATCAAGGATGAATTCTTGAAGATAGTTGCGGATAGGCATATCGTGGTAAATGAAGAAAAGATTCCAACGGGTGAAATACAGGTCGTTGAAAATACCCCGTTTGATTTTACAAACCTTGTTAAGCTGGGCGATCAATGTGAAAAACTTGGCGGCAACGAACAGTTTGATGATGCCTTTAAAAAGCCGGATACATCGCTAGGCGTAACACCAAGCTTGTTACTAGTTGATAGCGCAAAGCAGCATCAATTAGAAATGGGCAGTGATCGCAATGGCGTCATTATTTTTAACGTCAATCCCGATTGCATTGGCAAAGATGCGGATTGGCTTGCTGCTCATCCAGATAACGGACTGGCTGTAGAATTACAAACGGTCCCAGATGCGATTCACCACGACGGATTTGGCGACATTGTTTTACCCGCTAATCAAACTAAAACTTACACATCAACTTATTACTATTCGGAGGGATAACCATGAAGTTTGAAGATATTAAGGGATTTGCATTTGATTTGGACGGCGTCATTGCTGATAGTGCCCGATTGCACGCTAAGGCATGGCACCAAACGGCGGATGAAGTTCATTCAGAATGGACACCAGAACTAGCGGAAGCCTTGAAGGGTGTCAGCCGCATGGATTCACTGGAAATGATTTTGAAGGCGGGTGGCCATGAAAATGACTACACCGAGGATGAAAAGGTGGCTTTGGC
>NZ_VDFP01000037.1 GCF_009600985.1 Companilactobacillus halodurans | reverse complement strand
AAAATAGTGTGGTGGCGATAGTGAGAAGGATACACCTGTTCCCATGCCGAACACAGAAGTTAAGCTTCTCCGCGCCGAAAGTAGTTGGTGGGAAACTACCCGCGAGGATAGGGAGCTGCCACGCAAGTTAAGGAATCGACAATGTCGATTCCTTTTTTCGTGCCTTCTTTTTTTAAAAATTGAATTGCTAATGATTTATGGAGAGTAAAGACAGAATAAGACAACTGTAAATGAAGTCTAGTTTGTGGTTAAATTGTTAACTATAGAATACTTTATAGAGAAGGTACCACAAATGATAAAATTTCGACAAGCAACAATAGATGATGCAAAAGCTTTAATTGACATTTATGCACCATACATAACAAATACCACGATTACTTTTGAAGATGAAATACCTACGGTTGAGAACTTTCAACAAAGAATCAGAGAAATATCGCAGACTTTTCCTTATTTAGTCGCTTTAGACGAGGATAACAAAATTCTTGGTTATGCATACGCTCATCTTTATGGACCAAGAGCTGCCTATGCTTGGACGACTGAAGCTAGTATTTATGTTGATCAGAATTACAAAGGACATGGACTAGGAACGACTTTATATCAAAAATTGGAACAAATCCTCAAGAAGCAGCATGTTGTTAATTTACTAGCGTGCGTGACTGAAGAAAATCTTAACAGCATTAAATTTCACGAAAAATTGGGTTATAAACAAGTAGGAACTTTTAAAAAGGTTGGCTTCAAATTCGGTCGTTGGCTTGATGTAACTTGGCTGCAAAAGACTTTGAATCAACGTGCTGATGTTATGGGACCAATTATTCCTATTGATAAAGTTGATATTTTGGAGTAAATGCTTGACCTCAAGTTGACTTGAAGCTTTATAATAGTTTTTGTAATGGAAGGAGCATTTTATGACAAAATTAACTGATACTTTTGATATTAATAATGGTGTAAAGATTCCTAAGGTAGCTTTTGGTACTTGGCAGATTCCTGCAAGTCAAGCTTACCAAGCAGTTAAGGATGCAATCGATGTTGGCTACAGACACATTGATACAGCTCTAGCTTACGGAAACGAAAAAGAAGTTGGCCAAGCGGTCAAAGATTCTGGAGTTGAACGTGAGGATATTTTTGTTACTTCAAAATTGCCTGGTCAAACAAAGACTTATGATGGTGCTTTAAAAGACTTTGATACAACTATGAATAATTTAGGTTTAGATTATTTGGATCTCTATATTATCCATGCTCCATGGCCATGGAATGATATTGGTTCAAATCATGATAAGGAAAATCAAGATGTTTGGCGCGCCATGGAAGAAATTTATAAGTCCGGTCGTGTTAAGGCTATCGGTGTTTCAAACTTTAACGTTCATGATTTGGAGAATATTTTAGAAGTAGCTAAAGTAAAGCCAATGATTGACCAAATTCAGTACTATATCGGTTATACCGAACCAAAAATCACTAAATTTGCTCAAAGTCACGATATTTTGGTCGAAGCATATTCACCACTTGCTACAGGTGGCTTGATTCACAACCAAGATGTTTTGAAGATTGCTGAAAAGTACAATGTCAGTGTTCCTCAATTGGCAATTGAATTCGTCGTTCAAAATGGCGTTTTGCCATTGCCAAAGGCTGTTCATAAGGAACATATCGAATCTAATGCTAAGTTAGACTTCACAATTAGTGATGAAGATATGAAAACTTTAAATGCGATGCCTGATACAGCCCCATCACACACACATAATTCAACTCAAGGATAATAAATTGTTAAAATAATAGACCTCATAAATAGATTAAATATCTGTTTGTGAGGTTTTCTTATTAATTGCAATTGGCTGTTTGCTATTAGTATACTTATTGTGCATATAAGATTACTAATTAAGAGGCGGGGTGTTGGTTTTGAAAAAGAATTTATTAACTCTTGGATTATTATTGTTATCGGTGACGATTTTAGGTGGATGTTCGAGTAATCAAGCTTCATCAAACCAAACTCAGACAACAACTAAAAGCGAATCATTAGTCGATAGTACTAAAGTAAGTTTAAAATCGGCAATATCACTTTATCAAAAAACTTATCCAGATTCAGATATTACTTCAATCGAACTGGATAAGACTGTTGGTAAGCCAGTATATGAAATCGAAGGCGTTGACGATAATAAAGAATATAAATTAAGTATCAATGCCAAGAATAAAAAAATTTTACGTAAGAAAACTGAAAATTTAGACGACGATGAACAAAACGGCCAAGCGCGTAAAGATGATAAAGTTAAATTAGATAAATTATTGAGTCTTAATAAAATTACGAAGATTGCCGAAAAAAAGCTTAAAAATAGCCAGGCAAAAGAATTTAGTCTGGAACAGGAATTAGGCGTAACTTATTGGGAAGTTAATGTTAAACATGGTTCTAAGGAAAAAGAAGTTAAAATCAATGCTATAACAGGTAAAATTCTCAATACAGAGAATGATTAAATAAAAGTTTTCAAAAAAATAGCGCTGATAATCAGTCTTATATGATTATCAGCGCTATTACTTTTTAGATTAATGAAAAAATCAATTGCAAATTCAAAATAGTAATAAAACCTGCCAACAAACAGCCAACAATTGTAACGACTAGTGAATTAGCGTGTTTGCCCATGAGTTTTTTATTAGCGGTTAAAAATATCATGGGGAAGAGCGTGAATGGCAAGGCAATACTTAAAGCTATTTGAGCATAAACGATTAAGTCTTCAAAATCCTGTTCATTGAATCCGACCATGAAACCTATGATTAAAATTGGAATCAAGGTAACGAATCTTGTTAATAATCGCCGTTGCCAGAGTGGTAAGCGAATGTTTAGATAGCCTTCCATAACGATTTGTCCCGAAAGGGTACTGGTAATTGAGGAAATCATGCCGGTGATTAATAAAGCAAAGGCAAAGAGCCAACTCATTAAAGGATTAGCTAAATTTCCGACGATGGCAGTATTTTTAAGGCCATTGAAAACAGCTTGTAGACTAGCTAGCTGACCAGTTTTATGGAAGAAAAGCGTTCCACCTAAAATCAGCAATAAAGCGTTAATAATAAAGGCAGCAACCAGATGAACGTTGGAATCCCAATTAGCAAAACGCAGTGCTTCGTTTACTTGAGCGGGAATGTTGTGATCGTAACGCCGACTTTGGGCTAAAGAAGAATGCAGATAAATATTATGCGGCATGATAGTGGCGCCAACAATTCCTAAACTTAGAACTAATTTTTCATGATTTTTTAAGAGGTCGCTGGTTGGTAAAATACCAGAAGCAATCTGGAAAAGATTTGGATGCGCGCGAAAGACTTCGATTCCAAAGATTATTCCAACAACTAAAATAGCTGATAAAACGATAAATTCAATCCGCCGAATGCCAAAACGCAAGAATAAAAGAACGATTAAGACATCAAATATCGTCAGTAAAATTCCGAAAATCAATGGCAAGCCAAATAATAATCGTAAAGCGATGGCAGTTCCAATCACGTCTGTTAAATCGGTGGCCATCATGGCAATTTCGTTTAAAATCCAGAGAAAATATCGAATGGATTTGGGAACTTTTACAGCAATTGCTTGAGCAAGGTCTTGTCGAGCCACAACGCCTAATTTAATAGACAAGGATTGCATGAACATAGCGATAAGAATCGAAATCAGTAAAACTGATAATAGTTCGTAACGATATTGACTGCCACCAGATAATGAAGTCAGCCAATTTCCTGGATCCATGTAACCGACGGCAACCAAAGCTCCAGGTCCACTATATGCTAGAAATTTTTGTAAGAATGAAGTCTCATAAACGCTAGGGACTTTGACGCTTTCGTTGATTTCATCGAGGCTTTTTTTAGTCTGTGGCATTAACAATCTCGCTTCCTAAGGCTAAATCGGCGAGGAATTTACAAAAACGCGGATCATCATTCATTGGTGGAACTAATTGAAATTTGTCTCCGCCGCTAGCTTTGAAAGTTTGGTAATTTTGAACGTAGTCTTCTTCAATTGTTTCGAGACAATCAGCTACAAAGGAAGGCGTTGCAATCAAGATATTTCTTTTGCCTAACTCAACAGCTTGCATTAAGGCATTTTTGAGATATGGCTTTAACCAAGGCATGGGGCCAAATTTCGATTGGTAAACTGTTGTGATTTTATTATCAGGAATATTTAAGAGCTTGGAAATTGCAGCGGTGGTCTGGTTGCACTCATCTTGGTAAGGGTCGCCATGTTTGACCATTGCCGTGGGAATACTATGGTAGCTGATTAATAATTGGTCATAATTATCTTTATCCCAAGATTCTTGAATTTGACTGGCGAGAATCTGTTGATAGATTGGTTGGTCGTAAAATTGCTTGATAATGTGCAGGTTAACGCCAGAAGATTTGGCTTGTTCGATAATCGACTTAGTCGTACTTTGCGTATAATGTGGGAAAAGCGGCAACAAAACGATTTTTTGACAACCCGATTTTTGCATTTCTTTTAAAGTCTGTACGATATCTGGTTGACCATAGGTCATGGCCATTTTGACGTTCCAGGCTGGTAGCAGCTTTTGAACTCGATTAGTGATTTTTTGCGTGTTGACTATTAATGGCGAACCATCTTTAGTCCAAGAATCTTGATAGAAGGTAGCTGAACGCCATGATCTCATGGGCAAAATCACTCCACGAAGCAGCGGTTGCCAAAAGGCTTTTGGCATTTCGATAACGTTAGTATCGCTAAGAAATTCCAAGAGATAACTTTTGACATCGGCTGTTTTTGGAGATGCTGGTGAACCCAAATTGACTAATAATAATCCTTGTTTCATATCAATCACCTCATGAACATGTATATTTTTATAGTAGCATAATCAAAAAATTCTTTCGGATAATTTGGATAAATAAAATTATAAAAAATAGACAGCTTTTCCGGCAAAATGATATTATGATAATAATCTAATGATGATGATAAGAATTATATGTAAGGAGATGAACTATGAAACTACAAAACAAACGCTTAATGAAATTATTGGCTTCTAAAATAGAACCTAAAGTAAGTATTATTTTGCCGATTCATCAAGGAACTCCGCAGATTGATGAAAACATTCTTACCTATAAGAATTTATTAAAATGCGTTAAAAAACAATTGGAATTGAATTATCCTCGCCGCTTGTGGAATCAGTTGGTTGAGAAATTAGAATCTTTAGTTTTAGATCGAGAATTATGGCATAACGAATACCGTTCATTACTGATTTTTGGAAATGATGAAGGCTTAGAGATTTGTCAAATGAGACATGCCGTTTTGCCAAAAGAGCATGTTGGTAATACTTTTTTAGTGCAAGATTTATTGTTGCCAGAAGAAAATAAGACGAGTGCTGATTATTTAATCAATCTCAGTCGTGATAGGATTAATGTTTTTGATATTCAGACTTTAAAACAGGTAGAAATCCCAGGATTGTATTTAAATTTTGCAGACTATTATTCTGATTTTGATGCTAATTCCAATTTGAACTCTGGTTCATATGGGGGATTGCAAGCTAATTTTCATGGTCATCGTTCTAAATCAGAAGAACAACAAAAAGATCAGTTGATTTATTACCAATATTTAGACCAGAGTTTTAATGAACTCTATCGAAATAAAGGCTACACATTTGTCTTAGCTGGTTTGCCTGAAGTGGTAAATGTCTTTTTGAATGAATATCAAAATCGTAACTATATTGATGGCGTGATGCATGTTTCGGTTTTGAATTACTCGCATCAACAATTTGAAAATAAGATGAAGGAATTCTTTAGTTTTGAAAAGGTGGCAACGATTGAAAAAATCAAACGCGAATTTCACCAAGCTAATGAACAAAATCGGGTTATCAATGATATTGCGATTATCGATTTTGCCTTGAATAATCATGATGTAAAATCGTTAGTTTCTTTTAATGACGGCAGTTCTTATTCGATTGCCCATAACAAGTTGTTGATTAAATCTCTGATCAATAAGATAAACTGTCTAGTTTTATATCTTCCTAGTGCGAAAAATTATTCGAGTATCAATGCAATTCTGTATTAAAAAATAGGTATGACAACCACGAAAACGATTGTCATACCTATTTGATTTTTGTGCTTAAATATTATTTTTTGACTGGTTCATTCTTTCTCAATATGCGAGCAGGATTTCCTACTACAATAACATTATCAGGGAAGGATTTAGTTACGACAGACCCCGCGCCAACAACGACATTATTACCTAGAGTCACTCCAGGTAGGATACTTGCACTACCACCGATCCAAACATCATTACCAATCGTAATGGGTGCAGTTCTTTCAGCTTCTGTTCGACGAACTGCTGGATCTAGTGGATGTTGGGGCGTATAAAGCCCGACCTTGGGACCAAATTTACAATCATTACCAATTGTGATTTTACCCTCATCACAGAGCATGACATCGTGATTGGCATAGAAGTGGTCTCCAATCGTGATGTTGACGCCGTAGCTGAAATAAATCGTTGGTTCGACAAAAAATCTATCGCCGACTGATTTCATCAAGCTTTTGATGCTGCGGTTTCTTTCTTTACTATCGGTAATTTGATTATATTTCATTAGCTTGTTACGAACGTTGATTCGAAGGTCCGCTAATGGCTTTGATTCGAGGTAAAGCTCTCCATTAACCATCTGCTGATACGCAGGGTCTTGTTCAATTTCCATTTAAAATATCTCCCTTTTAGAGTAAATGCATACTAATTTAAAGCAAATGCATACTAAGCATATCATAAGTTATGAAAACACTGAAATAAGCCTGAAAAATTGATGACAATTAGGAAAATAATGAAAAAATCGTTGCAAAACTAAAGCTGAAAATATCCGAATGGTTTAGGATAGAGGTGTAACACGGAAGTAGTAGAAAAATCGGAGGTAGATTAATCATGACGAATGTATTAATTATTGGCGCTACCAGTTTAGTCGGCCAAAAAGCTACCAAATATTTTTTGAACAAAACTGACGACCACTTGACTTTGATGGCACGTAACCCCGGATTTTTGTCAATTGATAAAAATCGTGGGCGTGTTGTTCAAGGAGATGTGCTCGACGATATTCCACTGGATGATGCCCTAGATGACATTGATATCGTTGTTATAACAGCCGATAGCAACTTAGCTTTGTCGGCAGAACGTATTATTGGGGGCATGGATAAACATGGCGTAGACCGGCTAATATTCATTACCTCAATGGGGCTTTATAATGAGGTTCCAGTAACTGATGGAGCCTCTGGCAATTTGACTAACCAAGCCATTTTGAAACCTTACCAAGCAGCAGTTCAAGCAATTGAAAGCTCGGACTTGAACTACACCATCGTTCGTCCTAGCCAGTTTGATGAGAGTCAAGATTTAAACTATGAAGTCGTTCCCGAAGGAGAAGCCGGAGTCAGTGGGGATGTTTCATTAAACAGCGTTGCCGATTTTATCATCAAAGCAGCAAACAATGATAAAGTTGATTCTCATGAGAGTGTAGCAATTTGCCGTAAGGAAGCCTAGCGGATATCTTATTTGCAAAAAAAGGAATGCTCCTAAATTATGGAAGTATTTCTTTTTTTATAAATAAATATTGACCTCAAGTCAACTTGATGGTTTAGGATGGGCCATAGTAAAATTCATGAGGTGATATAAATGGCAAAATTAATTATATATTTTTCACTTTCCAACAATACTAAAAAAGCTGCCCAAAAGATTCAAGAAATCACACAAGCAGATATCGTTCGTCTAGAAAAAAAGACGCCATATCCTGTTGATTACAGTGATTACTCAAAAATTGGGCAACAAGAATTTGAAGATGAAACTCGTCCAGAAATTAAGATTCAGCTTGATAACTTAGATCAATATGACACGATTTTTCTCGGCTATCCAACTTGGAGTGGTCGTGTACCAATGATTTTTTACACATTATTTGATAAATATGACTTTTCAAATAAGAAAATTATTCCATTCACTACTAGTGGCGGTTCATCAATTGCCGAATCAATGCCATATGTCAAAAAACTTGCTAATAATAGTACAGTTACAAAAGGATTTAGATATACTGGCGACGACAAACAGCTGAAAGAATTTTTGAATCAAGTTATTTAGATAATTATTTGTAAATTAATATTATGATGGTCGCTACAAAAAAATAGATTGGAAAAGTAATTGCAACTAAATCTGGTAAATGCCATACTGTCAACATATGCGTAGAAATATGTTTTAAAAAGGGTGGTTATTATATGCGTCATCGCAGAAGAAATAGAAAACCATTAGTTATAACATTGGTTTCCGTTTTAATTTTAATAATTCTAGGGGTTGTTTTTTTCTTTCCATTGAACAATTTACTTCGCAACACAACTGGCAATGATACTGCTAGTGATAAAGTAGTTAAGTCTGAATTGGTCAAAAAAGTTAAGGCTAAAAAAACCGGGGATCCCAAAAAGGATAAAAAGATTGATAAAGCAGCATCGATTTTAGGCAAGAAAAAAATGTCTGAAATTATGTCAGCAGCTAATAGTCAATCTAAGACTCAAAAATTGATTGAGGATTCTTCATCGCTTTCAAATGAGCAAGCTCAAATCGTTGCTCAAGAAGTTTTTTCTAATTCTGATTACACGCCTTTACGTAATGCTATTAGTAAGGGTAATTGGTACCAAGCTTATCAGCAATATCAAAAACTTTCAGATAATGGGCAATTGACTCAGTTGCAACAAGATATTAAAAAATAAACTATCGAAAATCTCGACCGATTTAGTGGTCGGGATTTTATTATTTAGGTAAGAATAATAGTATGATTAAAAAAATTGTTGTATTATTATTATCAATGGAATATTCCGGCGAATTTTATAATCAAGTTAGCCACTTTCAATAAAATTCCAAAATAAAAACACCAAGACGAAAAAATCAGGTATCATTGGAGTTCTCCACAAACAATGAAAGAGGTTTTTCGTCTTGATGCAA
>NZ_VDFP01000036.1 GCF_009600985.1 Companilactobacillus halodurans | reverse complement strand
TAAGCGTATCAATCTTCAAATTTTTTGGCTCCGAGCAAGCTCGTCAGCCAAATAAAAAACAGCTAGACCAATTATGATCTAACTGCTTATGTAAACTGCCATCAACTTAATTTGACGAACAGCCTTTAATAATTCATAACTGATTCTAATTCCGTTATAAAAATTCTTTTCCGTAATATTTTCGTTAAAGTCGTGATTATGCTCATCTGAATTGGCATAAGGAATCGTAAAGACGGGAACTTTTAAAATATCTTTCCAAACGTAATTAGGAACAGAACCAGGCATTGCTGGCTCAATATAAACTTTTCCAGTGGCTCGTTTAATAGCTTGGAAGAGCTGATTAATCTGTTCGTCAGGTGCTTTTGTCTTCTCTGGAGGCAATTGGCCTAAGGTCTTAACTTCTAACTTATTGGTCGTAATTTCATCACTGAAAATTTCAAATAAATCAGTTTTTATTTGATTGATATCTTGCTGACCCACTAAACGGCAATCGACTTTTAGCATTGCTTGATGAGGGATGCTCGTCTTAATGCCTTTGCCCAAGTAACCAGCTTTAAAACTAGAGATATTAAATGTTGGTTTAAACATCAAATTGCGATAATAAGTTTCCTGATCCATATCTAATTCATTTATACCAGCTTGTTGCATAATTTGCTTTTTATCAAATGGCAATAATTTAATCCAGGCTAATTCTTGCTTGGTAGGCTCAGTTACTCCGTCATAAAAATGGGGTAATTTCACTAAGCCATTTTTCGAGTCATAAATTTTATCCAAAAAGTTTAATAATTGTGTCACAGAATTTTCCATCACATTGCCTAAACTTCCGGAGTGATTATCGTGGGTCGCAGTTTTTGAAATTAATTCAAAACTAAAGACGCCACGATTTCCTAATCTTAAAACGTTAGTACCGTCAGGGTTAGCTGATCCATCAACGACAATGGCTGTATTGACTTGCGACAATTTAGTGTTTTTTAATTTTTCAATGGTTGGAGCAAGATTAGGACTGCCTTGCTCTTCTTCGCCTTCAATGAACAAAGTTATATTGAAGGGTAAACTTTCATGAGTTTGCAAGTAGGTATAGATTCCCAAAATTTGTGCTAATAATTGTCCCTTATTGTCACCTGCGCCACGAGCTACAAACCGCCCATTAGTTTTTGTTAATTTAAATGGATCTGATGACCAAGAATTCAAATCGCCTGGTTCCATGACATCATAATGTCCGTAAAACAAAACATTTTCATCGCTTTTACCAGCTAATTTAGCCAAAATTATTGGATGTCCAGCAGTCTTTATAACTTCAATTTGAGCTTTCAATAATTTCTTTAATAATTTTTCTAAAAAATCAACTGTCTCGTCGATTCCTTCACCGGTGACGCTGAGGCTTTTTAAACCAATAAATTCTTTAAAAATATTTTTAAATTCTGTTTGATGTTGCTCAATAAATTCTTCTCTACTCAAATTACCGCTTCCCATCGTGAATTTAATGACTAGTCTAAACCTCATTTTTTAGGAAATCAAAAATAGCCTTAATAATCAATCTCCGATTATTAAGACTATGAAAAGTTGACCATATTGGTCTATTCGCAATATATGCTTAATTCTTTTTCCATCTCATCCAGTGAAATATCCTGTGGATTCTCCTTGAATTCTCTCACAGCTCTTTCATAGAGTTGATCGTCAATATCGTCTTCAATTTTCTCGACAGCTATTGAACGAAGAAAAGACGAGACACTCATATTTTTTGACTTAGCGTAATTTTTAATTAGCTTTTCGTCATGACCATCCAAATATAAAGAAATTGTTGCCATCTTTTCGTCACCTGCCCTTTATCAGATACAGTTTATTATGTCGAACAGCTTTTTTCAATAGTTATCCATTTCACAATTCAAAATTATATAAAAAATATTCTGTCATTTGATAACAGAATATTTAAAATAAAAATTTACATTTTTAGAGTCAACGCATTTAACGCAACAACAACCGTTGACAACGACATAATGATTGCTCCGACAGCAGGACTAAGAATAAATCCAATTCCGGCTAAGATACCGGCAGCCAGTGGCAAGGCAATGATATTGTAACCAGCACCCCACCAGAGGTTTTCGACTGTCTTTCGATAAGTATGTTGTGACAATTTCAAGAATTTTATGATATCGAATGGATCACTGTTATAAAGAATTACATCAGCAGAATCAATTGCGACATCAGTTCCGGCACCGATAGCAACACCAATTGTAGCAGCCGCCAAACTAGGTGCATCGTTGATACCATCACCAACCATCATTACATGGTGACCATCATTTTCTAATTGTTTAATCACTTTATTTTTATCTTCGGGCAATAATTCAGCTCTAAATTCATCAATACCCATCTGTTTAGCCATAGTGGCAGCGGCATCCTTATTATCACCTGTCAACATGATTGGAGTAATGTTTCTTGATTTTAGTTCTTTAATGAATTCAACGGTATTTTCTTTAATTCGATCACCTAAGGCAACAAATCCGATGACTTCTTTATTGACGACTAAATAACTAATTGTATTACCTTTGTCAAGATATGTTTGAACATCTTTGCTATCTAATTTAATATCATTTTCATTAAGATACTTCATATTAACTAAATAATAATCATCGCTATTAAGTTTGGCACTCATTCCGTAACCTTTGAGAGCTTGAGTATCATCAAATTTAGTCAATGAAACTTTCTTATCTTTTGCATATGCGACGACACTATTGGCAATGGGATGACTCGAACCACTTTCGATTCCAGCAATCAAAGACAATAACTTATCTTTATCTGTTGATTTTCCAATTGTTTCCAAACCATTAACCGTAAACTTACCTTCTGTCAGAGTTCCAGTTTTATCCATTGCAATGTAATCAATCTTACGACTATTTTCCATAGCTTGGTTATCACGAATAATTAAACCATTTGTAGCAGCGATGGAAGTACTACGTGACATTACTAGAGGAATTGCTAGACCTAAAGCATGTGGACAAGCGATTACTAGAACCGCCACTAATCTATTCAAAGCTGTACTCATGTCGCCAACGATCAACCAATAAACAAAAGCAATGATTCCGACCGTTAAGGCAGCGTAGAACAACCAACTTGATACTTTATCAGCCAATAATTGCGTCTTAGAACGATTGTTTTGTGCATCTGAGACCAACTGACTGATTTGTGATAAATAGCCTTCATCGGACGATTTATCGACTTTTACGCGAATAGTACCTTCACCATTAATTGAGCCACCAACAACCTCACTGTCGACGCCTTTTTTAACGGCTTTTGATTCACCCGTAATCAATGATTCATTGATATAGCTTTCGCCTTTTACGATATGTCCATCAAGTGGAATTGACTCACCGGCACGGATTTCTACGACATTATCTTTTTTAACGTTAGAAATATCTTTGTCGACTGTTTCATCGCCCTCAACAATATGAACTTGATCAGGAACTAATGAAGCAATTTTTTGAAGCGCATTGCCGGCATTCATTGTTGATTTCATTTCAATCCAGTGACCTAATAACATAATGACGATTAAGGAAGCAAGTTCCCAGAAGAAGTCATTGATATGGTTATTTGACTGAACTAAATCATTCATAACAAAAGCGTACAAACTGTAAATATAAGCCACACTGATACCCATGGTAATAAGGGTCATCATGGCAGGCTTTTTCGAAGCTAACTCACCTTTAGCTCCACTTAAAAATGGTTTCCCGCCGTAGAAATACAAAATCGTACTTAAAATCAAAACGATCCAATCTGAACCGGGGAACTGGACTTGAAATGGTAGGTGCAAGCCCATAAAAGGTGAAAAAATAAACACTGGTATTGCTAAAACAAGCGAAACCCAAAACTTTTGTTTCAGATCCCCCATGTCCATCATATGGCCACCATGCATCATCATGTGGCCACCTCCGGACATATTCATACTAGACATATCTGAATCTGAATCCATGTCCATGTGGTTAGAATCTTTCATATCCATATTCTTCATATCTTCATCCTTCATTTCAAATCTGCCTCCAAACAATTGCATTCAACTTCATCGGGTGCTGATTTTTCTTTTTGGGTTAAAGTTTTAATAATCAATGAAATATCATCCTTTGATATCTCTGAATTTTCAACCAAATCATTGATTGCTTGACCCTTCTTCATACAACAAAGATTATCAAACAAGTTACTAACGCTTTGATGTATGGCCGTACTTTCAGGAATCAATGGCTTATAAACATATGGACGCGCTTTCTCATCAGCCTGCAAGAAATCTTTCTTTTGCAAACGGACAATTAAAGTCTTAATCGTAGCAGCTTTCCAACTAGTTTTTTTCTCTAAAATCTCAATGACTTGTTTACTAGTAGCCTGTCCTAACGTCCAAATGATCCTCATTACTTGCCATTCAGCCTTACTCATTGTTTCAACCTCTGACATCTCTTCGTCCTCCTTGGTTTACATGTGTAATCCTTATCAACAGAACACAGTTTACAACCGTAAACGTAAGATGTAAAGTTTTAACTCTCGAAACTATTTTTCGTGTCTAATTAATTAATCTGGAATTTCCCTCGCTTAGATTATAACAATTCCTATCGTATATATCCTTTATAAACTCTTGGCCAAAAAAATACCCTATGATTTGGAATAATTCCATTCATAGGATAAGACTTATTCAAAAAGCTATTAACTAACCTTCAAATCGAGTACTCTTCAATTATATTTATTTACTAATTTACATGCTTAATAGGAATCGCACTTTCCTGAGGTTTATATTGCATAAAAAATTTGATTCCATGGATTTTTCGATAATAATTCCAATCCATATTACGGACCCACAATCTTGTATTTTTGTCCAAAACACTTGAGACCATCACTTTGGAATGGCAAAACGGATAAATAACTATTAACAATAATGATAACAAATATCCCTTAGCAAAAAACAAGAAGCCAATAATCATCACAAGCGTCATAACATCTAAAACTGTAATTCTTCGATAATATGATTTTGATTGATCCAAAGTTTGCATGGAAATCTCCCCTTTTTCCCCTGAATGTCTTCATTATATTATTTAAATTTAATCCATGTTCCCCTTTTAGAAAAATTTAACCATTAATTTTAAATTATTTGTAAATTCCGGAAATAAAAAAATGTTCTATAACAACTAGATTTACTAACTAGAAATTATAGAACATTGAAAATACTTTTATCTAATTGGGCAAGCACCACCAGCACAATCTGTTTGGTCAACTAACTCAATATCTTTTTTATCATGATTATCATTTTGTTCAGCAAAGACCTCTGCAACATCATCGTCTACTTCAGATTCACGTTTCTGATAGACTTTTTTGTCGATTGGTTCTTTAGGAGCTTGTTTGAAATCAGCGCCACTATAAGGCAAGAGTGAAGTCGATTTCGTAATATGTCTATATTGATACATTAATGGTGCAATTTGCTTAGATTCACTTGGTTGGAATGTGATTGTACAACTAACCGCATTATCGGACCAATATGTTTGTAAGAATGCTTGTGTGGCAAATTGTTCAGCAATTGAAACTGAACCAGCTGAAGCAAAGTTTGGATCATCAGCATTGACAGCCTTAACTGGAAATTCAACACACATTGTGTGTTTCGTATAAACATCAGGTTCAATCTTATATCCACAAGCCTTCAAAGCTTTCAAAAGTGGATCAGAGTCTTGGAATCTGATTCTTTGAATTAAGTAACCTGCATAGTGGAAATGCATACCTTCAGAAACACCAGCCAATTTGGCAACAGTACCTGATGGTTTAACTGTTGTATGTTTGATTGATGGTTTGCATCCAAGAGCTTTTGAGTACTCCTTATCAGCTTTGACGACAGTACGGTATAAATCGTCAACTTTCTTCACAACGCGTTGATCATAAATAGGCTTTTGAATCGTTTCGCCAGTTTCTGGGTCAGTGTTAGGTTCAAAACCAGTCACAACACGATTACCGAATGTTGTTAAAATCCAGTCCTGAATACCAGACATGGAAACACCGATTCGGCGATTCTTTTGAATAACATTACGAGAAACTTCCCAGTCATAATTACTGAAAGTAACACGCTTAGTATAACGAGCAGCAAGTGCAAAGGCTTCTTCAAGATTCCAACCTTGTTGACTAGCAATCAATGGAAAGACTTCAAACAAGTTGCAAGGTTCGCCATTGCTCAAAGAAATTTCCCCGCAAGGATTAGTACCTTCAACGCCATCATCGATTCCCGGTTGATAACCATCAATGCAACGACCGTAATTCTTGGATAATTCCAAGTTGACGATTCCTGGTTCACCATTATGAGTAATTGAATCAGCAATTGGAGCATAACGCTTAAATTCAGAATCAACAGCGACACTGTTATTTGATGCCCAACGGTGGTGATATAGCTTCTTTTTATCTTGTTTCATCGTAATGAAGTCATCGTCAGTCGATCCACCAAGAGCCAATTCAGCTGAACGACGAACATTTCCGGCAACAACTGTTTTACCAATCAAATTACCCATATCAGTACAATCAACTGAAGTAAGCTTTTTACCAACGGCTTCATTCAAGACCTCATTGATGTCAAAGAACATTTGAATCAATGGTACAGGACCAGATGCAGTTCCGCCAAAGCCCTTAATTTTTTCACCTTTAGCACGAATATTAGTAATATCAAGGACAACGTCTTTGAAACCATCATTGGTACTGTTAAAGTGGGCATCAATCATATTAGCATTTCCTATTACCCAGCCTTCACGAGTATCTGGCAATTCATAGTGACGGGTCGTTGAAATATCATGTTCTGCTAACCAGTCGTCACGATCGATTGCACCAGCAGCAATCGAATCATCGTAAGCAGCACTTTCTTTTCCAATTAGAACTGTCAAATTGACGGCATTATCAACGACAGGCATTAGTTTCATATTTGAAGGAACAACGGAAAAGCCAACGCCGCCACCCTTCATCAATTGGTCAAACATAAATGAAAATGGCATTGAGACAGCTAATTGATCCTTTTGAAGATATGAAGGGACAATGTGACTATTGCCATATTTCTGTGGTCTAATCGCGATGAACCAGCAGTTATTCAAAGCATCACCATTACGATGTTGATATTGTGTACCAGAGATCCAAAGATTTCTTCCCGAAGGAGTGGCAGCCAATCCATAGACCAATTTATATAAATCTTTTGCTTCTTTAACTAATCCATCATATTGTTCATCAGTTAAATCATCTTTTTTTAAACGAGGATCAAGGTTGATATTACCCTCAACAACACGTTTAACTGTTTCTGACCAATTTTCAGTCCGGTCTAATTCTGGAATCCAACGAGCATAAGTCCGTTTATAAGTGACCCAGCCTAATTCACCCCAGTGGGGTTTAATTGTTTGTTTAACTTCATCAACGAAGTCATCTGATAATGTAATTTGATTAATAGTAGTCATTAACACTCACTCCACACTGTTTTTAAATATTTCGTAATCAACACTATGTATAGTATCTCGAATTTGATTGAATAACAACATCTAGTGCTGAATTACATTTTTTCGATTTTGTCAAGTACTTCACATTTATTTTTTTGGCATAAAAATTAAATATGAATAACTTTCTTTAAGAGATAAAACTAAGTCGCAATTACAATTCTAATATCCTTCTTTAGGAGTAAGCAATGTTTTTTTCAATTTAAACTCAGCAGCAAATTTCAAGTGGATAACGCCAAATTTTGTCCTTGACACGAACACATGGTTGTCCCATCTAGGATTGCAGGCAATAAATACTTTTTTTGTAACGTTATGACACCAGTATGATTTTAAAATACATTAAAATTAACTAGACCAATTTATTCAAAGGACTAGTTTCTCTTAGGTTTAACGTTTTCAAAATGTATCTATTTTAAAATTCCCATTTGTAGTAAAATTATTTTATTGCCTGATAAAAAAAGGGGGAGACATCATTAGGACTTTTCAAAATATTATAAGTAAAATTATTTTAGTTTGTTTTGCTTTTTTCACAACAATTGTCTTTTTTTCAATGTTGTCGCACTACTATCATAGTTTTGCCTTCGTGAATCCTATTCGTAATTTTATTTTAATAATAGTTTCACTAGCATTACTATTTATTACCGGTTTCGTTCTAGCAAAAATCAAAACCGAGGACCAAAAGATAAATCGTATTGTTTTAGGGGCATTACTTCTTATCTTCATTATTGTTGGAACTGTTTGGATTTTGAAAGTTCCAAATCAACAAACTAGCGACTTTGGTAATTTTTGGAGTCGAGCTCCAGTAGTTTTCACTGAAAGAAGAATTTATAGTTCGCCAACCGATTATTTTGCCAAGTACGCTTATCAAACTGGCTTTATAATTTATGTTGCCAGCGTGATTAAAATTTTTGGATTCAATATTTTTGCTATTCAATTTTTAAACGTAATTTATCAAGCACTAATCCTTTTATTCACTTATCTTTTAGTCAATAAAATATTTAAAAAAGTCGTAGTGGCACGTCTTTCAGTCCTACTTCTCATGATAGATTTAGATTGGTTTGCTCTTAACAGTCAAACCGATAATCAATACTTAGGATCTTTGTTGTACTTAATAACTTTTTATTTATTAATGAACGACAAAATTTGGAGCTACATTTTAGCCGGAATCACATTAACAGGGGGATGTTTAGTGCGTCCGATTGGTCCAGTTATTATCGCTGGAATTGTAGTCTTTGCTATTTTTTATATTTGGTTTACAAATAATAATTACAAGGCTGCTTTAAAAGTGGTTCTATCTTTATTGATTTATTTTGTATTATTTGCCGTTGCCGGTTGGGGAATTAAGGCATCAGGAATTAATGAATATGGACTTTCCAATACTGATCAAGAGTGGAAATTTATGGTTGGCCTACATTATCAATCAAATGGAACCTATTCGAATGATATGAATAACTTCATTGATGATAGTAAACCACGAGAAACCACGAGAAGGATTGAGAAAGCTCAAATCAAAAAAGAGATTAAATATTTAAACGATAATAATCTTTGGCTCAAATTCTTTTTCAATAAAAATCAATTGTTATGGTCAACACCAACAATGGCGACAGATTTTACCAGCTATAATCTAAATCATTCACCGACAACAGTTAAGATTATTGATTTTCTAGCTTATTTAGGATCAATCTTCTTGATAATCTTTTCGTGGATTGGTTCACTCAAATTATTCAAGACTAAATTCAGCAAGAATCTATATCTATTGATTTTGCCGTTAATGGCTTTTGTAGTCGTTCAATTACTGATTGAAGTTCAAGGACGATACCGTATCGAATTCTTGCCAATAATTGCTGTTATTGGTGGTTTAGGATTTGCACAAGTTTTGAATTGGTTTAAATATCTTCTGCCAAAAAGTAAAAAAGCTAATTAACAAAAAGAGAGATAAAGTGGTTCTAAACTTTCTGGTGTTGATGAATAAATTAACGCCAGTTTTTTTATTCTCTTTTAGATAAAAAAAAGAACATCACTGTTCTCGTGTTAAGATTTAAGCAACCAAACCAAATCAAACAGGAGTGAACATGATGTCCCAAGACAATTTTATACTATGTGCATTAGATATAAAAGACGATAATATAAAA
>NZ_VDFP01000035.1 GCF_009600985.1 Companilactobacillus halodurans | reverse complement strand
ATGGATTTAGAAATCTTGACCATTTTATTAAGAGAATAAGATTGATTTGCGCATAAAAAAAGTACCCTCAATGAGGGTACTTAATAAGCTCAAAAATCATTCATCAATACGATTTGACAAAGAGCCAATTATTTACTTGATGAAGATGATGAAACATATCCTGAAAGAACATCTTTCAAATCGCTGTCCTTGATAGAAACATCAGCCTTCTTCAAGACTTTAGAAATAACTTTTTGCATCGTAGTTGAATCTTGTAACCATGAAGCATAAAGCTTAGATTTAAGTTCAGCAGTGTGATCGCTCATCTTACCCTTAGCAGGTTTCTTGAGAAGCTTGATTACGCTGTAGCCATAACTTGTTTTAACTGGTGTAGATGAGTAATCTCCGACTTTGTCAAGCTTGTAAGCAGCTGTCTTGAAGTCTGTATCAACACTAGTACTGTCATTATCGAATGAAGCCATCTTACCACCTTTGTTCTTTGTGGCAGAATCTGTTGAGTATTCTTTAGCTAACTTACTGAAGTCTTCACCATTTTGAAGTTTAGTAATAACTTCTTTAGCAGTAGCTTTCTTACTTACAAGGATTTGAGCTACTTGAATCTTAGGTTGGTAACTCTTCCATTCTTTCTTAAGATCCTTGTTTGTAACTTTCTTGTTCTTCTTTAGAGCAACTTTAGTAAGAAGATTTGTACGAATATTCTTCTTAAATTGGGCTGTTGTCATACCATTTTGTTGAAGAATAGAACTAAATGATGAACCATATTGGTTCTTGTACTTGTTGTATTCTTTAGTAACTTGTTTCTTAGAAACATCATCACCATATTGATTTTCAAGAGCCTTAGTAATAATCATGGTTTGAAGTGTTTGCTTACCGGATGAAGAACTCTTCATTTCTTTGTAGTATTGTTCTTGGGTAATTCTTCCACCCTTGAGAGTAGCAACAGTCTTGTTACCAGAACAACCAGCAACAACTGTTACCATAAATAGACCAGCAATAGCTAAGATCCATTTAGTTAAACGTTTATTCATCTTTACACATCCTTAATTAATCTGTCTACAATTGAAAAGACTACCATAAATTAAACTGAATAGTTTGTCATTTTATAAAAAAATCACAAAAAATTCATAATTAGTGCGAATTTTCCTTCAAGTCATCAAGATTATTTTTCATTGTTTGAATTGATTCTTGAAGTTGCTCTACATCAGGCTTAATGTCTGAAGCATAATTAGAAATATCTTTTTGAATCCCTGAAACGACCTCAGGGACAACAGCTGAATTTTTTTGAAGATCAGCTATTATATTTTTAAAATCTTTTATATTCTGAAATATGTTGGTATCATTATCCTTAGGTGTAGAATCTTTTGACTGAAATAGTTGCAATGCAGCTCCAGAAATAGATCCAACAATGAATCCAGCAAAGAATTTCATTTTAGTCCTCCAAGTGTTGCTTAATATTTTCAGCACGTTGTTTCAATTGACCGTCGCTTGCGACACCAGTATTGTCACCCCAGTGCATTGAAAAATCGTCATCCTTAGAATAACGAGGGACTAAGTGAACATGTGAGTGCATGACGCTTTGATAAGCGACTTCGCCATTGTTTTGGCAAATATTCATTCCGATAATTTTAGGATTGGATGCTTTGATAGCACGTGCAATCATAGGAATCTTCTTAAAGACGCGTTGTGCTAAATCTTCATCATATGCGAAGATATCTTTGACGTGTTTTTTAGGAACTACTAAAGTATGACCTGGCGTTACTTGAGAAACATCGAAAAAGGCCTTAATGTCGTCGTCCTCATAAATTGTAGTACTAGGAATCTCATTGTTAATAATTTTGCAAAAGATGCAATCATCCATGTAAAAATCTCCTTTCAAAAACAGCATTATATTTACTACAATGCTATCATATTAACATTATTAAAAACAGATATAGGTGGTTTAATCCATGACTTTAGAAGTAAAAGAACTGACCGGAGGGTACGGTCAAGTATCAGTTTTAAAGAAAGAAACCTTTACAGTAGAAAGTGGCCAGGTTGTTGGCTTGATTGGCTTGAATGGTGCTGGTAAATCAACGACCATTAAGCATATTATCGGTCTTTTGACGCCTCGTGGCGGTCAGATTTTGATTGACGGAATCAGCTTGCACGATAATGTCGAAAAATATCGTAAGAAAATCGCTTATGTTCCAGAGATGCCGATTCTTTACCCTGAATTGACTTTAAGAGAACATATTGATTTAACGATTATGGCTTACGATTTGGATCATGATAAAACTTGGGAAAACGCGAACGAATTGTTAAAGACATTTCGCTTGGATAACAAGTTGGATTGGTTCCCACAGAATTTCTCTAAAGGAATGAAGCAAAAAGTAATGATTGTTTGTGCGTTCATGACCGATGCCAGTTTGTTTATTATTGACGAACCATTCACCGGACTCGATCCACTAGCAGTCAATGATCTTTTGAATATCGTTGAAGCAAAGAAACAAGCAGGTTGTTCAGTTTTGATGTCAACTCACGTATTAGCTACTGTTCAAGACCATGCGGATAAATTTGTTTTGATCAATCACGGCCAAGTTAGAGCCGACGGAACTTTGGATCAATTGAAGTCGAAATTCGATATGAAGCAAGATTCTAATCTTGATGATATTTATATCAAGATGTCGAATGAGGATCTCTAATGTCAAAACTTTGGAATGAAAGATTAAGAAGACATCAACTTAATCAATTTAAATATCTCAGATTGATCTTTAATGACAATTTTGTTTTAGCTTTTATCGTTTTGATAGGAGCCTTAGGATTTTGGTATTCAAATCTTTTAGGAACGATTCATCATCAACTCTTACTGGGCAAGCCAATCGTTATTTTATTATTATTTTTGGCAGTTCAAGTTGGTGGGATTGCGACACTTTTAGAAGAACCTGATAGCACTTTTTTGTTAGTCAAAGAAAAGGAATTTTATCAGTATTTCAAATCAGCCAAAAAATACAGTGTCTTTTTACCAGTGGTTGAGTTAATGCTGGTCAATTTCTTGTTATCAGCCTTTGCTTCAAGAGGGGCCGGACTGCATATATTAGATATTGTAGTTATTGCAGTTGGCTTGATAATCTTTAAAGTTGGATTCTTGAATGTTAATTTAATGGAGATTTATGGTCGAGCTAAATTTGGCAGCTTGGGTTTACGTTTAGCTTCAAACTTATTGTTAGTAATTTCTTTAATCGTTTCAACTTATTTATTTAGCTGGATAATGATTATTGTTGCGCTAGTTTATTATTTCTTCTTGAACGCTCAAGTAAAAACTTTAGAGACAAGCGGTCAGTTACAGTGGAAATTAGCTATTGAAACTGAAAATCAACGAATGTTTCGGATTAAACGTTTTTACAATCTCTTTACCGATGTACCCGGAGTAAATAGCAAGATTAAACGCCGTAAGTGGTTAGATTCCTTATATAGTCCTATCAAATTCCAAAATAAGAGTACTTATCTATATTTATTTGCTCGAGGATTTGTTCGGAATAATGAATATTTAGGTTTATTTTTGCGTTTAACGGTTATTCAAGCTATTATGTTAGTTCTGATTGATAATTTCTATATTTCACTGATTGTGGAAATGTTGTTCATCTATTTAGTTGGTTTCCAATTGAAACCTTACTTTAAGGAAGTCATGCAAAATTTGATGCAACGTCTTTATCCAATCAGCGGCAAAGTTAAAATTGCTAATTTTACGAAACTTTGTACAGTCATCCTGTCGATTCAATGGGTGATCAGTGCCTTAGCAATTTTATACAAATTTGGTTTTAGTCTAAATAGTTTGATTATTATCGTGGCAGGATTTGCTGTTTTAATTTTCGTCAACTATTTCTATATGCCAAAACAATTGAAAAAATATTTAGATTAATGGAGAGTATTTATATTTATGCGACTTAGAAACAAGCCTTGGGCTAAGGACATGATCAATGAGAATCTTGATTTGATTGCCGTTCAGCCAGAAAATATGCAGGGGAAATGGCAGGATCGTTTTGCAAAAAATCAACCGCTATTTATTGAAGTTGGTTCAGGTAAGGGAAAATTCATTACTGAACTAGCACAAGAAAATCCTCAAAATAACTATATTGCAATGGACGTCCAAGAGGGTGCGATTGCTTTAGTATTAAAAAAGCAAGTTGAGTTAAGATTACCCAACTTGCAATTATTATTAGCTAACGGAGCTGATTTGTCAGAATTATTCGCCGAAAATGAAGTCAGTGGCGTTTACCTGAATTTCTCTGACCCTTGGCCAAAGACCAGACACGAAAAGCGTCGCCTGACTTATAAGACATTTTTGAAACAGTATCAATATATTTTAAAAGACGATGGCTATTTACAATTTAAGACCGACAATCAAGGTCTTTTTGAATATTCCTTAGTTAGTTTAAATAACTATGGGATGAAATTTGATGACATTTCTTTAGATCTTCATAATGATGAGACTTTAAATGCCACTAATATTGAAACTGAGTATGAAGAAAAATTCTCAAAAAAAGGCTTCAGGATAAATTACCTGAAAGCCCATTTTGAAAACTAATTATTGATTTGTGATTACTGTACTTTTTTAATGTTTAATAATTCACCAGTCAAAGCATCAGCAATGAAGTGATATTGGGCGACATCGAATTCGTCCATGGTAGTAACTCCACCAACGATTCCCCAAGTTGAACGACCATTTACGTCAACTCTTTGATAAAATGGTTCGACCCAAGAACCGATGACCTTACTATCTTCGCCTAAAACGGACTTGACTTTGTCAATTATTTTTTCGCTATCTAGATGGTGTTTTACTAAGACCGTAGCAGCTGCACCTGCAGCAAGTACAGTACCAGTAACGATTAATGAACCGATACCTTTTTTACTCATAAAAATCACTCCTTGATTTCGATTTAATATTATATTAACACCATTATATATCATTCTCGTAGTCAAGAGCACTTAATTGACCGTTTAACAAATAAAAAGTATCTTAAATGATAGAGGTGAAATGTTTATGAAGAATATTGAAGATTATAATGTAAAAGATTGGCACGAAGCTACAAAACAAGGGAAATTTATCCTATTTTTCCATGCCGACTGGTGCCCAGATTGTAAATTTATTGAACCTAAGTTGCCAGAACTAGAAAAAGAATACTCTGACTTTGAATGGATTAGTTTTAATCGTGATAATAACATGGAAGTTGCTCAAGAATTAGGAATTATGGGTATTCCTAGCTTTGTTATCATTGAAAATGGCCAAGAAATTGGTAGACTAGTAAATAAAGATCGAAAAACTAAAGAAGAAGTTGAGACCTTTATTAACAGTGTAGTTAACAAATAATTAATCAAGTGAGGGAAAAAACTTGCTATTAAGCTTTTATAATCCAGATGTTTTAGGGGATGTCTTGATTGTTGAAACGTCAGAAGATGTAACGACTCAAGATACGACCCAAAAAGATAATGTAGTACGTATTTTTAATGAAGAAACTAATGAAGCCATTGGTTTCAATTTTTTTGACCTAGGAGAAAAGCTAGGGATTCAAAATGACTCCGGTCAAGTATTTCTTGACGACAAGCAAGTAGACATATTAAATAATGCACTTGCTCAAGCAGGTTTTTCTGATAAATTAGAATCTGACAAGAGTCCAAAGTTCGTGATTGGACATGTTGACGAAATCAAGGATCATCCTGATTCTGATCATTTGCACATCACACAAACTGACGTTGGTTTAGATAAGCCAGTTCAAATTGTTTGTGGTGCTCCTAATATTGATCAGGGACAATTGGTTGTAGTAGCATTGCCTGGTGCGGTGATGCCGACTGGATCTGAGATTTGGCCTGGTGCTTTAAGAGGCGTAGATAGCTATGGAATGATTTGTTCTGCAAGAGAATTAGGCATTCCCAATGCACCTCAAAAGCGTGGTATCTTGGTTCTTGATAAGGGTACAGCTGGACAGGCATTTGATTTTAAAGAAGCAGAGAAAATGTTCGCTTAGGAGTTAATATGGAAAAGACAGTCTATCATTTTGTTGGAATTAAAGGAACAGGAATGAGTGCTCTTGCACTTATTTTGAAAGATTTAGGATATGAAGTTCAAGGATCAGATATCGATAAATATACTTTTACACAACGTGGACTTGAACAAGCCGGAATTAAAATTTTTTCGTTTGATGAAAAAAATATCCATGAAGGTTTGACAGTTGTTAAAGGAAATGCCTTTGATGATGATCAAGTAGAAATTAAAAAAGCTAATGATATGCATTTACCAGTGATTACATATCCAGAATTAGTTGGTAAGTTAGTTTCTGAATATACTTCTATTGGTATTGCTGGATCACACGGTAAGACTAGTACAACCGGCCTTTTGGCACATACATTGAGTGGAATTGCTAAGACATCATACTTAATTGGTGATGGTACTGGTAAAGGGGATAAGGATGCCAAATTCTTCGTCTTTGAAGCTGATGAATATCGTCGTCACTTCTTAGCTTATTCTCCCGATTACCTAATCATTACTAATATTGATTTTGATCACCCTGATTATTTCTTCGGTGGCATCAATGATGTAGTCGATGCTTTTGAGTCAGAAGCTAGAAAGACTAAAAAGGGTATCTTCATCTGGGGTGAAGATAAACATGCTAAATCAATTAAAGCTGACGCTCCAATCTATACTTACGGTTTGAACGAATCAGATTATATTCGTGCAACTAACATCAAACGAACTGTCAAAGGTTCTTCATTTGATGTTTCAATCAATGGTGAAAATATTGGTAACTTCCAAGTTCCATTGTTTGGTGAACACAATGTTTTGAATTCATTAGCTGTAATTGGAGTAGGTCACATGGAACACCTTGATCACGCTTTGATTAACCGTGAATTACAAACATTCAGTGGTGTTAAGAGACGTTTCAGTGAGAAGAAAGTTGCTGACCAAGTTATCATTGACGACTATGCTCACCATCCACAAGAAATTAAAGCTACTATCGATGCTGCAAGACAAAAATATCCTGATAAAAAGATTGTTGCTGTTTTCCAACCACATACTTATACCAGAACTTTAGCCTTGATGGATGACTTTGCTAAATCATTGGATTTAGCTGATGAAGTTTATCTAACTAATATCTTCGGCTCTATTCGTGAAGCTCATGGAGACATTACAAGTAAAGATTTAGGCGATAAGATTCATAAAGGTGGAAAAGTTCTAACGCTTGATGACTTGTCACCACTTTTGGATTACCACAACACAGTCATGATTTTCATGGGTGCTGGGGATGTTCAAAAATATGAAACTGCTTATGAACAATTATTAAGCAATTTAAATCCTAATCAACAATAAAATTTAAACAAACAAAAAGTCGCTGAATTTTCAGCGGCTTTTTTGTTTTAAAGTAATTTCAAGAAGACTGAAGCAATGATGACTGAAGCAACAGATACGGTAGCAAAGCCACCAACAAGCATCTTAGGAAGAATGCTTTCAATTAAGTAGGCCTCTTCATCTTCATCATTTGCGACTGTGTGGCAAACTTCGGTTGTCAGAATAAAGTCGGCTGGGAAACCAAACAAAGCAGTCAAGGAGCAAGCAAAGGCCATTTCACGGCTCAATCCTAATGGTTTAGCAAGAAGTGATGAAGCGATGAACATACCTAGAATGCCAAGCAGTATCAAAACTACGATTTGAATAATAATTTTCCCAATGATTTGAGGGGTTGTCAGACTCAATTGTGAAAAGATATAAGCAAGCAATCCATACATCAACCAATTGAAGACTTTAGCTTTGTCTAGTGCGTTATCTTCAATAAAGCCAAGTTGGTGAGCGATAACACCAAAGATCAAACAGATAACATTAGCATTGATTGCACCGTGCAATAAGGCTCCGACCCAGTTACCTAAAAGAGCAATCAAAGCAACTCGAGTGATGATAAAGACGGGCGTTTGAAATTCATTCGGTAATTTGAAGATTGTCCTTTGATTCTTTTCAGATTGATGATGTTTTTTCACCATCATGGCTACTTCTGAATTAGGATCGTCTTTTTCTTTTTGATACTTTGTCGTTAATCGTTTGCCTTCTTTACGGAGCAAAACTGAAGTCAAAGGATAACCGATCATTGAGTGCATAATGAACATTGAAACTGGCAAGGCTACTAAAGAAGTAATACCGGCTGCTTTTAGTCCATTTGTCATTAGTAAAGCTGCAACGATACCACCAGTTAGTGGAGGAACGGCTGCAACAACGGTCTTCCAATCAAAGAAGAAGGAACCGACAACTAAAGTAAAGAGTAAAGTTCCAGCAACGCCTAGTAAGGCGATACAGACGGCACGCCACTGATTCAATAGTTCTTTTAAATCCATCAAGGTCCCCATTTGAACCAAGAGTAGCGACATGGCAATGCCTACGAATTGAGAATTGTATGAAGCTTGGGGAACGATGTTCTTAGGTAAAACTGTCCAAAAACCGATGGCGAAAAGAACTGCAGTGATAAAAATCGATGGAACAAAAGCTCTAGTTGCAGTTGAAACCCATTCGCCAATCAGGAGAAAAGCCATCACGATAGTAAAAGAAAGTAAATATACCATAATTACTACCTCCTAAAATATTAAATTCTTAATGCAGAATTTATGCTGATTTAATTTTTAAAGCAATTAATAAACTGTTAAATAGACGAAAAGTATAAATATGAATAAAATAATTATTACTTTTTGACAATAAATTAAATACAACCTAAACTCAAACCAAATTAAATTTTGGAGGCTGTTTATTATGAAAACTCTCTATAAAAATTTTGGTCTATTCGATGGTGAGAAAGCAGAGACTCAACCTGATGCTTGGTTCATCATCGATGATGAGACTGGTGAAATTGAAAAATTAGGTTTTAAAAATGCTCCAGATACTGAAAAGGTGGTCGATTTAGCAGGAAAATTCGTCATGCCTGGCTTGATCAATACTCACGTTCACTTGATGATGAATGCCATTACTAATAAATTGGAATATTTGTCAGAAGCTGAAGTTACTTTTACTGCTCTAAATAATTTAAAAGAAGCTCTTAAAGCCGGAGTGACTTATGTTAGAGACTGTGGTTGCGCCTTTGATGTTGATATCAAATTACATAAGCTACAAGAAGAAGGCCAATTAGGTGGAACTGAAATCGTACCATCAGGTCGTCCAATGTGTATTACCGGTGGACATGCTGATTTTACTGAAGGCATAGATGGCGAGACGACTTGGGGCAATCTAGTTGATTCACCTGATGAAATGCGTCATGCTGTTCGTCGCGAGTTTAAATTAGGCGCTAAAAATATCAAGGTTATGGCAACTGGTGGCGTGATGTCCTCAACTGACCAAATTGATGATGTCGAGTTTTCCATGGAAGAACTTAAAACGGCCGTTGAAGAAGCTCACACAAAACACATGACAATTGCTGCTCATGCTGAAGGAACTGTTGGTATTCACAATGCAATTCTTGCTGGCGTCGATTCGATTGAACATGGTTGTTTGATCAGTGACGATGATATTGAATTGATGGCGAATTTTATAATCAAGTTAGCCACTTTCAATAAAATTCCAAAATAAAAACACCAAGACGAAAAAATCAGGTATCATTGGAGTTCTCCACAAACAATGAAAGAGGTTTTTCGTCTTGATGCAA
>NZ_VDFP01000034.1 GCF_009600985.1 Companilactobacillus halodurans | reverse complement strand
ATTTATTAATGCTTTTCAGATTTTGCTGCATCTTCAGCTTTCATTTGAGCTTCGATGTCAGAAATTGTGTAGGCACCATTCAAAGAGTTATCTGCCATTGGGCCAGTCTTCTTAGGTTCCATATGGTTGTACTTAGCCATACCAGTACCGGCAGGAATAAGCTTACCAATAATAACATTTTCCTTAAGTCCAAGAAGTGGATCATTCTTACCTCTGATTGATGCATCAGTAAGAACTCTCGTTGTTTCCTGGAAGGAAGCGGCTGACAAGAAACTGTTTGTTTCAAGAGAAGCCTTTGTAATACCAAGAAGAACAGGACGTCCAGTAGCAGGGACTCCACCATTGAACAATGTTTCACGGTTATGGTCAGTAAATTGTGAAATATCCATTAATTGACCAGGCAAGACATCTGTATCACCAGGATCAAGAATACGAATCTTTCTAAGCATTTGTCTAATCATAACCTCAAAGTGCTTATCAGAAATATCAACACCTTGCATACGGTAAACCTTTTGGATTTCAGCAAGCAAGTAGTTTTCTGTATGAAGCACATTTGTAACTTTAATTAATTCCTTAGGATCGATTGAACCAGTTGTTAACTTACCACCACGTTTTACATAGTCGCCTTCGGCAACTGCAACACTTGATGTGTAAGGAACATCGTAAGATCTAGTATCAATGTCACCTTCAACAGTAATTTCCTTAGTGTGTTCTGCTGGGTTTTCATCGATTGATGTAACAGTACCATCAACTTCAGAGATAACGGCAAGACCTTTTGGATTTCTAGCTTCAACAATTTCTTGAACACGAGGAAGTCCTTGAGTAATATCATCGCCACCAGCAACACCACCGGTATGGAAGTTTCTCATTGTCAATTGTGTACCTGGTTCACCGATTGATTGAGCAGCAACAGTACCAACTGCTTCACCAATTTCAACTTCTTCACCAGTAGCAAGGTTACGACCGTAACATTTCTTACATACACCATGTTTTGTATCACATGTGAATGCTGAACGAATTGTAACGTGAGTAACACCAGCGTCAACAACCTTTTGAGCAATATCTTCATCCATCAAGACACCACGAGGTACTAGTACATCGCCTGTCTTAGGATCTTTAACTGTCTTTTGTGTATAACGACCAACAAGTCTGTCATACAATGGTTCAATCATATCTGTACCTTCCATGATTGCACTAACAACAAGACCACGGTCAGTACCACAATCTTCTTCACGGACAATAACATCTTGAGCAACATCAACTAGACGACGTGTCAAGTAACCTGAGTTAGCAGTCTTCAAGGCTGTATCGGTCATACCTTTACGAGCACCGTGGGTTGACATGAACATTTCCAAAACTGTTAATCCTTCACGGAAGTTAGAAATAACAGGGATTTCCATCATACCACCATCAGGGGCAGCCATAAGTCCACGCATACCGGCAAGTTGAGTAAAGTTTGAGATGTTACCACGAGCACCGGAATCAGACATCATTGAGATAGGGTTTGTAGGATCAAATGAGTCAATCAACAATTGTTGGATTTCATCTTTTGTATCGTTCCAAACTGTAATAACACGATCGTGTCGTTCGTCATCAGTGATAAGTCCACGACGGAATTGCTTAGAAATTGAAGCAACTTGTTTGTGAGCTTTTTCAATGATTTCAGGCTTTTGAGTTAGGTTAGGAACATCAGTAACACCAACTGTTAATCCAGATAATGTACAGATTGTGTAACCTAATTCTTTCATATCATCAAGTAATGATGATGTTCTTTGAACACGGTAAATCTTGAAGATTTGAGCGATGATATCTGAAAGATAACCACTCTTCAATGGGTCGATTAGATCCATTTCATCAAGGCGTTGGTGAATATCCTCACCTTTACCTAAGAAGTACTTGTCAGGAACACCATTAGTTAAGTTTTCATCAGTTGGTTCATTTAAGTATGGAAAATCTTCTGGAAGAATTTGGTTAAAGATTACTTTACCAACACTAGTAATCATAACCTTATCTCTTTGTTCATCCTTAAATGGCTTATTAGGCATTGAGTCAACTGCGATACCAATTCTTGTGTGATAGTGAACATCACCATTTAATAAAGCAGTTTGAACTTCATTAGCATCCTTGAAAATCTTACCTTCACCAGTCATATGTCTTGTTTCAATTGTTAGATAGTAGTTACCTAAAACAACATCCTGTGATGGAGTAACGATAGGTTTACCATCTTTAGGAGCAAGAATATGGTGAGCGGCAAGCATCAACATACGAGCTTCAGCTTGAGCTTCGTCAGATAGTGGCACGTGAATAGCCATTTGGTCACCATCAAAATCGGCATTATAAGCTTCACAAGCTAGTGGGTGCAAACGAATTGACTTACCGTCAACCAATACAGGTTCAAAGGCTTGGATACCAAGTCTGTGAAGTGTAGGGGCACGGTTAAGAAGTACTGGACGTTCCTTAATAACATCTTCTAGTACATCCCAAATGTCATCATCTTGTCTGTCGATCTTTCTTCTAGCATTCTTGACGTTAGAAGCAATTTCTCTTTTAACAAGTTCGTGCATAACGAATGGTTTGAACAATTCCAAAGCCATTTCACGTGGAAGTCCACATTGATAGAACTTCAATGTAGGTCCAACATCGATAACTGAACGACCTGAGTAGTCAACACGTTTACCAAGTAAGTTTTGACGGAAACGTCCTTGCTTACCTTTAAGCATATGTGAAAGTGACTTCAATGGACGGTTACCAGGTCCTGTAACAGGACGGCCACGACGACCATTATCGATCAAGGCATCAACAGCTTCTTGAAGCATTCTCTTTTCGTTTTGAACAATGATATTAGGAGCATGTAAATCCAACAATCTCTTCAAACGGTTATTACGGTTAATAACACGACGGTACAAATCGTTCAAATCAGAAGTAGCGAAACGGCCACCTTCAAGTTGAACCATTGGACGAAGATCTGGTGGGATAACAGGAATTGCTTCCATTACCATCCAAGCAGGTTGATTACCTGATTTTTGGAAGGCACTCAAAATATCCAATCTTCTAATAGCACGAGTACGTTTTTGTCCTTGTGCACTCTTTAATTTTTCACGTAAATCTTTAACTTCAGCATCCATATCGACTTGGTTAAGAAGATCACGGATACCTTCGGCACCCATCTTAGCAACGAACTTGTTGCCAAATTCTTCTCTCTTTTGACGATATTCTGTTTCAGTCAATAATTGTTTCTTCTCTAGGTCTGTGTCACCAGGATCAATAACTACATATGATGCAAAGTAGATTACTTCTTCCAAGTTTCTTGGACTCATGTCCAAAACAAGTCCCATACGTGATGGGATACCCTTGAAGTACCAGATGTGTGATACTGGGGCAGCTAATTCGATATGAGCCATGCGCTCACGACGAACCTTTGAACGAGTAACTTCAACACCACAGCGGTCACAAACAATACCCTTATAACGAATACGTTTGTACTTACCACAGGCACATTCCCAGTCTTTAGTTGGTCCGAAAATTCTTTCATCGAATAGACCATCTTTTTCTGGTTTCAAAGTACGGTAGTTGATAGTTTCTGGTTTTTTAACTTCTCCATAAGACCAACTACGAATCTTATCCGGAGATGCTAAACCAATTTGCATACTTTCGAATTTATTAACGTCTATCAAAAGGTAACCTCCCTAAAGTTTTAACTAGTTTTCTGATTTTGTACTAGTTTCAGCTGAATCTTTTGATGCTTCCAATTTCTTGGCTTCTTCTTCAGCACGTTTTTGTTCTTGTTGTTTAGCAAACTTAGATAGAGCATCGATGCTGACTGTGTCTTCATCGTCGTCCATATCTCTAAGCTCGATTTCTTTCTTATGTGAATCTAGCACTTTCATATCAAGTCCTAGAGCTTGTAGTTCTTTGACAAGAACACGGAATGATTCAGGAACACCTGGTTTAGGAATGCTCTCACCCTTAACAATGGCCTCATAAGTCTTAACACGTCCAACAATATCATCAGACTTGTATGTCAAGATTTCTTGTAGAGTATATGCGGCACCATAAGCTTCAAGAGCCCAAACTTCCATTTCACCAAATCTCTGACCACCAAATTGTGCTTTACCACCAAGTGGTTGTTGAGTAACTAGTGAGTAAGGTCCAATTGAACGAGCGTGCAATTTATCATCAACCATGTGAGCTAGTTTCAAGTAGTACATGACACCAACAGCAACACGGTTCTTAAATGGTTCACCAGTACGTCCATCATAAAGGATAGACTTACCATCTGAATCCATATCAGCTTCTTTAACGATATCCCAAAGTTCATCATTACTTACACCATCGAAAACAGGTGTTGCAACGTGGATACCAAGTTTTCTAGCAGCCATACCTAAGTGAAAATCAAGAACTTGTCCGATATTCATACGTGATGGAACACCCATTGGGTTCAATAGGATATCTACTGGAGTACCATCTGGCATGTAAGGCATATCTTCTTCAGGTACAACGATTGAAACAGTACCTTTATTACCGTGACGACCAGACATCTTATCACCAACTTGAATCTTACGCTTTTGAGCAATGTAAACACGAACTAGCATGTTAACACCAGGATCAAGTTCGTCGCCGGCTTCACGAGTGAAGACCTTAACATCTTGGATAATTCCGCCACCACCATGTGGTACACGAAGTGAAGTATCACGAACTTCACGAGCTTTTTCACCGAAGATTGCGTGAAGTAATCTTTCTTCAGCTGATAATTCTGTAACACCCTTAGGTGTAACTTTACCAACTAAGATATCGCCATCACGAACTTCAGCACCAATACGGATAATTCCGAATTCGTCAAGATCCTTCAATGAATCTTCACCAACATTAGGAATTTCACGTGTGATCTCTTCAGGTCCAAGTTTTGTATCACGTGCTTCTGATTCATATTCTTCAATGTGAATTGAAGTATAAGCATCTTCACGCACTAATTTTTCTGAAAGAACGATCGCATCTTCATAGTTATACATATTCCATGTCATAAAGGCGATAAGTGGGTTTTGACCAAGAGCTAATTCACCATTTTCCATGGCAGGACCATCGGCAATGATTTCACCCTTCTTAACCTTTTCATCCTTGTGGACGATAGGTCTTTGGTTGTAACTCTTACCGTTATTTGAACGACGGAATTTTGTAACTTTATAATCATCAGTTGTGCCATCTTCATCACGTTTAATAGTGATCTTCTTAGCATCAACATATTCAACAACACCATCATTATTAGCCAATAATGCAGCACCAGAATCATGAGCAGCAATATATTCCATACTTGTACCAACTAATGGAGCGTGTGGATTAATCAATGGAACAGCTTGACGTTGCATGTTAGCACCCATCAAGGCACGGTTGGAATCATCATTTTCCAAGAAAGGAATACATGCAGTAGCTACAGAAACTACTTGCTTAGGAGAAACATCCATGTAATCGACTTTTTCTGGAGTTGTTTCAATATTATCATCTTTGTGACGAGCCAAGATTACTTGATCAGCAAATGAACCATCATCGTTCAACTTAGTATTAGCTTGAGCAACAACGTAATTATCTTCTTCGTCAGCAGTTAAGTAATCAATCTTATCAGTAACCTTGTGTGTACCCCATGAAACACGACGGTATGGAGTTTCAATGAAACCATACTTGTTGATGATGGCGTATGAAGCCAAGTTATTAATAAGTCCGATATTAGGTCCTTCAGGAGTTTCGATAGGACACATACGACCATAGTGAGTGTAGTGAACATCACGAACTTCATATCCGGCACGATCACGAGTCAAACCACCAGGTCCAAGGGCTGATAGACGACGCTTGTGTTCTAGTTCTCCAAGAGGATTAGTTTGATCCATGAATTGTGACAATTGTGATGAACCAAAGAATTCCTTAATTGAAGCAACAACTGGTCTAATATTAATCAATTGTTGAGGTGTAACAGTAGCTGAATCTTGAATTGACATTCTTTCACGTACAACACGTTCCATACGTGACAAACCAATACGGAATTGGTTCTGAAGCAATTCACCAACTGAACGAATACGACGGTTACCCAAGTGATCAATATCATCTGTGACACCGATGTCTTCTTTCAAGTTTAAGAAGTAGTTAATACCAGCCAAAATATCAGCAGGTGTAATTGTACGGTTTTCTTCAGGGATATGACCGTTACCAATAATATTAACAACTTTTTCATTGTCAGCTTCTGAATAAATCTTGATGATTTGAACATTGATTGGGTCCGTTAGGACACCTTCATCTGAAGGTTGAAGAGTAACAGTCTTGAAATCATCTCTTTCAAGATATGGACTCAATTTCTTCATTGCATCACGATCAAGCAAGGTATCTTTTGCTAAAACAACTTCACCTGTATCAGGATCAGCCAATGTTTCGGCTAAAGTCTTGTTCAAAAGTCTTGTCTTAAGGTTTAACTTCTTATTGATCTTGTAACGACCAACAGGTGCTAAATCATATCTACGTGGGTCAAAGAATCTAGCATATAGTAATGAACGAGAACTATCTGCAGTCTTTGGTTCACCAGGACGGAGTCTTTCATAGATATCTTTCAAAGCTTCTTCAACACGTGAGTCTTCAGGAACTTTGTGAACATCCTTTTCAAGAGTTAAGTTCAAAGTATCGTTGTCGCCAAAAATATCAAGAATATCTGAATCTTCACCAAAGCCAAGTGCTCTGATCAATTCAGAAATAGGTAATTTTCTAGTTCTATCGATTCTTACATAACCTAGACCCTTAGCATCTGTTTCAAATTCTAGCCATGCACCACGGTTAGGGATAACAGTTGTACCGTAGTTTTCACGACCATTTTTATCTGTGTCTTGGTTATAATAAATACCAGGAGAACGTACTAATTGGGAAACAATAACACGTTCAGCACCATTGATGATGAATGTTCCTTCATCAGTCATGAGTGGGAAGTCACCAAAGAAAACATCTTGAGTCTTGATTTCACCAGTTTCATGATTTGTCAACTTCAATGTTACGTGTAATGGTGCTGAGTAGTTAGCATCATGTTGTCTTGCTTCTTCAACAGTATATTTTGGTTCTAGTAACTTGTAGCCAACGTATTCCAATGAAAGATTTCCAGCAAAATCATCAATTGGCATAATATCGTCAAACATATCTTTTAGTCCTTCATCTAAGAACCAGTTATAAGAATTTGTTTGGATGTCAATTAAATTTGGCAGTGGAAGTACTTCCCTGATCTTTGCATAACTACGACGAACACGGTGTGCACCATAATTAACGTTATGATAAGTCAAATTTTTCACCTCAACATATAATTTGTTCAAATGCAGATCTCAAATATTACAATTTGATTACATTTTGCTTGAAAACGGTTTTATAAGTCGTTTTTGGGCAAAAAAAAACCAAAAATAGAATCAAAAAATCTATTTTTGCGTTTTTTATTTAGCAAAATCACGGACAATAGATCGCGATCTGCAATTTGAACTTTGAATCTCAAAAATGATAATACTCTCATGCACTCTTCTTGTCAATAGTCAAGTGACATTTTAAAACATTTTAATGAGTCAAACTTTTTTTAGTTTCAGGTCTGTCAACAGTAACTGTCAACTTCCCCTTCTTAGATCCAACCTTGATTGAATCTCCTGCTTTAACTTTACCCATTAAGAGTTGTTCACTGACAGGATCTTCAATTTCTCTTTGAATAGTTCTTCTCATTGGACGAGCACCATATTCAGGATTGTAACCATCTTTAACTAAGTCGTTATAAGCAGTTGGGGAAATAACTAATTTAATTTCTCTTTCTGCCAAACGTTTTCTCAAGTTGTTACTCATAATCTTAGCAATTGACTTGAGTTGTTCCTTATTAAGTGATTTGAAGACAATTGTTTCATCAACACGGTTCAAGAATTCTGGACGGAAGAATTTCTTCAATTCAGTATCAATTCTTTGTTCCATTTCCTTGTAATCGTTATGAACATCTTTTGCACCAAAACCAACGGACTTATCTTCTTCCAGAGCTCTGGCACCTAAGTTAGATGTCATAATAATAATCGTATTTCTGAAATCAACTTTGCGACCCTTAGCATCAGTTAAGATACCATCGTCTAATACTTGTAATAACAAGTTGAAGACATCAGGGTGAGCTTTTTCAACTTCATCCAAAAGGACAACTGAATAAGGTTCATTTCTAACTTTTTCAGTTAGTTGACCACCTTCATCAAAGCCTACATATCCTGGAGCTGAACCAATCAACTTAGAAGTACTGTATTGTTCCATGTATTCAGACATATCAACACGAATCAAATTGTCCTCTGAACCAAACATGACTTCAGCAATTGACTTAGCAAGTTCAGTCTTACCAACACCAGTAGGTCCTAAGAACATAAATGAACCAATTGGTCTGTCTGGATCTTTCATACCGCTTCTAGCACGACGGATAGCACGTGAAACAGCATTGATAGCACTATTTTGTCCAATAACACGTTTGTGCAATTCCTTTTCCAAGTTAAGTAGCTTTTCACTTTCTTTACGAGTAATCTGCTTAACTGGAACGCCAGTCCATTGAGCGATAACTTCAGCAATGTCATCAGGACCAACGACTGGCTTCTTGCTGTCTTGTGTCTTCTTATCTTTTAGCTTAGCAATTTCAGTTTGAACGTCTTGTTCTTCTTCACGAATTTTTGCAGCTTTTTCAAAATCTTGGTTCAAAATAGCATTGTTCTTATCATTTAGAAGACTCATTGATTTATTAGTCAATTCTTCTAATTTATTATTTTTAGAAACATTGTGGATTCTAACTTTAGCTGAAGCTTCATCCATTAAATCAATTGCCTTATCTGGCAAGAAACGATTTGTTAAATAACGAGTTGAAAGACGTACTGCTGCTTCAACAGCTTCATCAGAAATCGTTAATCCATGATGTTGCTCATAGCGTGGACGCAAGCCTTCCAAAATTTTAACTGAATCTTTAGCAGTTGGTTCTTCAACATATACTTTGGCAAAACGACGTTCCAAAGCTGTATCTTTTTCAATATACTTTTGATATTCATTTGAAGTAGTTGCACCAATCAATTGCAATTCACCACGGGCCAAGGCTGGCTTCAAAATATTTGAAGCATCAATAGCACCTTCAGCGCCACCGGCACCAATTAAGGTATGTAACTCATCAATAAATAAGATGACATGTTTATCTTGATAAATTTCTTCGATAATCTTCTTGAGACGATCTTCAAATTCACCACGATACTTAGTACCAGCTACCAATGAACCCATATCAAGCATCATGATACGTTTGTTTTGCATATCAAGTGGAACGTCTTTTTTAATAATTGAAATTGCTAGACCTTCAGCAATGGCTGTTTTACCAACCCCAGGTTCACCAACCAAAACTGGATTATTCTTAGTTCTACGACTGAGAATTTGAATAGTTCTTTCAACTTCTTCTTTACGACCAATAACTGGATCAATCTGGTTGTCAGCAGCCATTTTTGTCAAATCTCGAGCTAAGGAATCAAGTGTTGGAGTGCCCCCATTGCCTTGGGCTTGTTGTTTCTTTTGTTTATTTAAATTTGAAGCAAAACCTCTACGAGCTGCCTTGTTAGACATCCCCATTTTGCTTAGAAGCAATGACTTAGTTTTTGCCAAACTGAGCCCTAAATTAACTAAAATACGATTTGCTAAATTATCGGCGTCATCAAGAATTGCCAACAATACATGTTCGGTACCGATACGGTTAGCCTTGTAAACATTTGAGACTTCTTCCGCATCACTTAAAATCAATTGTCCCTTAGGGGAGTAAGGTAAATAAATTCCTTTAGCAGTATTAGATGAGACATCTCCATAACCTGTAAGATGTTCAATCTCCTCTTCAACATCTCGATCACTAACAGCTAGATCTCTCAAAGTAATACCGGCGATACCATCATTTTCCATTGTTAAACCAAGTAAGATGTGCTCAGTTCCAACGGCATTGTGGTGAAATGTCTTAGCTTGCTCTTGAGCTAAAACAAGTGCATTCTTGGCGCTTTCGGTAAATACTTTGTCCATTAACGTTACCTCTACTTTTTAAGTGTCTGTTTAGAAAGTATAATTGTGTTTTAAAAAAAAGCAATTAATTTAACTTATAACAGCAATTATTCATTAATTGCTTTCACTTAGAATCCTAACACATTCCACAAATTAATATACTTAAATCAGATTGCCAATCTGAACAATTACAATTTTTCAAACTATTTTACTAGAGAACGAAAAAAGGCAATCAATTCTACATTAGAATTAATTACCCTTATTAACTTATCAAAAATTGATAAACAATTTTTCTCTAAGCGGAAGACGGGATTCGAACCCGCGACCCCCACCATGGCAAGGTGATGTTCTACCACTGAACTACTTCCGCATTATGTAAATGCCGACTAGAGGATTCGAACCTCCGACCCCCTGTTTACAAGACAGATGCTCTGCCAACTGAGCTAAGTCGGCATAATGCCAAACAACATTTAACATAATACACAATAATCAAATCTTTTGCAAGATAATTATTGATACGGGTGAAAGGACTTGAACCTTCATGTCCAAAGGACACTAGAACCTAAATCTAGCGCGTCTGCCAATTCCGCCACACCCGCAAAAACTTTTAAAACCATTAAGCTTGATGCTTAATGGAGGATACAGGGATCGAACCTGTGACCTCCTGCTTGTAAGGCAGATGCTCTCCCAGCTGAGCTAATCCTCCATAGTGTTTCTTGCCGAAACAACTTTATAATTATACCTATTGTACTTAAAAATTGTCAACAATTAATTTACCGATTTTTACAAAAAGGACAAAATATCTTTAATTCCTTATTCCATATGACTTTTTGCTCAAGA
>NZ_VDFP01000033.1 GCF_009600985.1 Companilactobacillus halodurans | reverse complement strand
TTAAGCGTATCAATCTTCAAATTTTTTGGCTCCGAGCAAGCTCGTCAGCCAAATAAAAAACAGCTAGACCAATTATGATCTAACTGCTTATGTAAACTGCCATCAACTTAATTTGACGAACAGCCATAATTTAATCTTTTGTACTACTACTTTTTTGAATTATAAAACTGTAACTGCATCAACAGGAACAAATTCATTAGTAGCGACACGGTAGTAATCCTTGCCATTGATTTGAGCGATACGATCTGAGTACCAATCGGAATCGGCAATCAAAGAACGGTTTGTGACAACATTGCCTTTGGAATCAACTAGTTGTTGATTGTTCTTAGTTTGGACAACAACTTTATTATTTTCGTAAACATAAACGTTTGAGGCTTTTACCCATTCATTTGTGGCTACACGATAATATGTATCTCCAGCAAAGCTCATATCTTTATCACTGTACCAGTCAGTAGCTGTACCTAAACGACGGTTAGTAATTTCTGTAGTATCTAGTTTGTAAAGTGAAACGATTCCGTCATCGGGATTAGTTGAAACTAGACGTACTTGATCATTGATATTATCAGGTGAATCAGGTGAAATTACGGGTTCTGTAGGATCAGTAGTTGAACTTGTATTAGAGCCTGTGTTAGAAGTTGAACTTGATGAACTAGAACCACTATTTACAGGGTCAACAGTAACTGTGACAGTTTTAGTAATAGCTGTACCATCCTTTAGATTATATGTATATGTGACATCAAATGAACCAGCTTTTGTGACTTTTCCATCACTAAGTACACTATCGGGATCGTCAATTGAAGTTGTTACTGCATTGATTGCATCATCGCCAGTTAAGACATTGTCATCGTTATCTTGAACAGAAGTTAAATTATCGGCGGCAGACCAATCTTGTCCAACTGTTGCAGTGCTGTCTTGTGCGTCAATGACATGTCTTAAAGAAATGTAAATACCTTTAATAGTATTAGTTGATGAATCGTCACCGGAATTATTAGGATTGGCCATTATGGTTACTCCGTTGCCAATATTGTCATAGTCGTATTGTGTCTGTTGACTGCCATCAGCGTTGAGCAGAACAGAATATCCATCAGTGTTTGCAATTTGTGTAATTCCAGAACTTACAAGATTTACATAAGCGTGACTGCCATAAGTCCAATCGCTTTTATCAGCGTCAGTAAGTTCATCCTTATTTGAAGGAGTGAAGTTATTAACTTGAATGTCACTGCCACCAGTGTATGTTGGCATTTTATCTTGGATTTCTTTGTCAGCAGCAGTATAAGAAACGCCTAAATCGTTGACAGTAACGGCAGGATATTGTCCCGTAAGGTCACTCTGTTTGATAGAATCGTCCATGTTCTTATACGTTGCATTAAGTGATTGTGTTCTAAAGTAAGATACTGTGTATGAATCAACCTCAATAGTTGGGTTAATAGTATTTAATTGATGCTCACTTGTATCAGTATTCTTTAGTGGAACGGTTATTTTAATTTCTTGGTTAGGTCCTAATGTTTCCCAGTTACTATCAATTTTAATTGCCTTTAAATCTGACATTTCAAAATCTGAATCATTCTTTAATTCTTCAAGGGTCTCATAACCTTTGTCAGTTAAATAAGTAACCAAGGCACCATCGGGAACGCCTGTAATCATTGTTGATGGATCAAAAGAATCGTCAACGACAATTGGTGTTTTATTGGTTGCTGTATCGTTATAAGCTGGAAGTTCAAAGATACCATTGTATTCATTTGCACTTTCATCACCAGTAGCAATTGTAAAATTAAGTGTTGTCTGGGCATCTTTATTAACAACCACTGAAGCATTCTTATCTTCGTCCGTATTTTCAGAAGTAATCGAACCTTCATCAGTTGTTGCAGTCATGGAAACATTAGCTTTAACAGGATCTTTATAATCGTTAGGTACTCTATTTGCAGCAGGATTTTGAATCATAATGTTAGACGATGCAGCAACATCATTTTGTGAATTTTGATTAGTTGTAGCATCAGTATCTGTTTCTTCTCCAGAAGCAGTATTGTTCTCAGTGTCTGTTTCAGGGTTAGAACCATCATTTGTGCTGTCATTTGATGATGCATCATTATTACTTGTTGTTGTGACATTAGCACTAGCTGCCTGAATACCATTTGTGTTTGAATCTTGATTGTTGCTATTGGTATTAGCTTGTTGTTCGCTATTGTCATCGTTAGAATTTTGAACATCATTTGTGGCATCAGTACTATTTTGTGTTTGATTACTATTGTTTTGATTGATATTTGATGTATCAGTGCCAGCTTGTTCTTGATTATTATTGTTAGTCGATTGTTGAGTATTATCTGTTGTATCAGTATCATTTTGTGATTGATTACTACTACTATTAGATTGAATACTTGAGCTGTCAGCAACGGAACTACTCTTAGTTTGCATGTTACTTTGTTCATCGGCTGCATCGCCGGTCTTAGAATCAGCGGTATCATCAGCTTTAACATCATTAGTTTGCATTAATTGAAAACCTAAAGCTGCAACCCCTAATGCAGTAACAATAAATTTCTTATTGAATTTTTTAACATTTACTTTTGTTATAGTCATGATATATACCTCACAATTCCCTGTATTTATTTTCTAAATCTATTTCTTCATTTATTCTCTCTACACTTTGAATTATAGTGTCATTATTGACATTAATAATTTCGCAATTTGAAAATATAATTTTTATAATTTGGAATGGTACATATATATTCTGATAGCGGAATCGTTTAGTAATAAAGGATTTTTAAAACAGTCACAAAATGGTCTAACCTTGAAGGGGAGGAAGCTTATATTATTTTTGATATCTCTATCAAAATATTGTTGATTGTTATTTATAATCTAATTTTTAAATATTTTAATATGAAGTAGTGGATAAATCATTACAAGTTTATATTTTATAATTTAGTTTTTAGAAATTATCGTGATGAAAAAGGGTATTGAAATTTAAAAAAATAGGTATGATGCAGACTAGCAAAAGTCTATATCATACCTATTAAATACTTATATTATTTTAAATTATAAAACTGTAACTGCATCGACAGGAACAAATTCATTCGTAGCTACACGATAGTAATCCTTGCCATTGATTTGAGCGATACGATCTGAGTAACAATCGGAATCAGCAATCAAAGAACGGTTTGTAACAAGGTTACCCTTTGAATCAACTAGTTGTTGATTATTCTTAGTTTGGACAACAACCTTATTGTTTTCATAAACATAAACGTTTGAAGCTTTTACCCATTCATTTGTAGCTACACGATAATATGTATCTCCAGCAAAGCTCATATCCTTATCACTGTACCAGTCCGTTGCTGTACCTAAACGACGGTTAGTAATTTCTGTTGTATCTAGTTTGTAAAGTGAAACGATTCCGTCATCGGGATTAGTTGAAACTAGACGTACTTGATCATTGATATTATCAGGTGAATCAGGGGAAATTACGGGTTCTGTAGAATCAGTAGTTGAACTTGTATTAGAGCCTGTGTTAGAAGTTGAACTTGATGAACTGGAACCGCTATCTACAGGGTCAACAGTAACTGTGACAGTTTTAGTAATAGCTGTACCATCCTTTAGATTATATGTATATGTGACATTAAATGAACCAGACTTTGCAATTTTACCATCATCACTCAGGACGCCATTAGGATCTTCGATAGAAGTTGAAACTGCATTAATTGCGTCATCACCGGTTAGAACATTATCATCATTGTCTTGAACAGAAGTTAAGTTATCGGCGGCAGACCAATCTTGTCCAACTGTTGCAGTGCTATCTTGTGCATCAATAACGTGTCTCAAAGAGATGTAAATACCTTGAACGGTTTTAACTGGTACTAATCCTTCACCAGAATTAGTAGAATTACCTGTTAAAGTTACGCCATTACCAGTATTCTTATTAACATAAGCGTATTGAGTTTGTTGACTGCCATCAGCGTTGAGAAGAACCGAGTATCCATCTTTATTTGCAATGTTAGTAATTCCAGAACTTACAAGATTTACGTATATGTGACCACCATAAGTCCAATCACTTTTATCGGCATCAGTAAGTTCATCTTTATTCGAAGAATTAAAGTTATTAACTTGAATGTCACTGCCACCAGTATATGTTGGCATTTTATCTTGGATTTCTTGATCCGCAACAGTATAAGAATTTCCTAATTTGTTGACGGTAACAGCAGGATATTTTCCAGTAAGTTCGCTACTCTTAACAGAATCTTCCATACTATTGTATGACACGTTCATATATTGAAGTCTCTTGTTAGCGTCAGTAGATGTTATGACATAAACTCCAGGTAAGGTTTTATTTAATTGACGTTCGCTTTTGTCAGTATTTACCAATGGAATTGTTGCTTTAATTTCTTGCTGAGGTGCCAAAGAAGTTTTATTAGTAACGATTTGAATTTGTTTTATATCAGAGAGTTTAAAATTGGATTCTCCCTTTAATTGGTCAAGAGTCTTATAACTGTTATCATAAATAGTATTGTAAGTAATTTCAGCACCTTCAGGAAGACCTGTAATCATTGTTGATGGATCAAAGGAATCATCAAGAACGATAGGCGTGTTGTGATCTCTGTAAGTTGGAAGTATAAGAACAGTGCCATAATCTGTTGTTGCTTCATCAGAAGTATTAGTAATAGAAAAATTAAGTGTTGTTTGGGCATCTTTATTAACGATAATAGAAGCATTTTTATCTTCATCCAAGCTTTCAGAGGTTACTGTTCCTTCATCAGTTGTTGCAGTTACAGAAACATTGGCTTTTACAGGATCTGGATAAGTGTTAGGTTCTCTGCTTGCTGCGGGATTTTGAATCATAATGTTAGATGATGCAGCAACATCATTTTGTGAACTTTGATTAGTTGTAGCATCAGTATCTGTTTCTTCTCCAGAAGCAGTATTGTTCTCAGAGTCTGTTTCAGGGTTAGAACCATCATTTGTGCTGTCATTTGATGATGCATCATTATCATCTGATGTTGCAACGGCAGCACTTTCTGCTTGAATATTACTTCCATTTGAATTTTGGCTATTATTATTGTCTGTGTTAGTTTGTTCCTTATTATTACTATCGTTAGAATTTTGAACATCATTTATAGTGTTAGTACCATTTTGTGATTGATTGCTATTGTTTTGACTACTGCTTGATGTATCAGTATTGGATTGATTTTGGTTATTATTGTCATTTGATTGTTGAGTATTATCTGTTGTATCTGCATTGTTTTGATTACTACTATTGGACTGAATACTTGAGCTGTCAGCAACGGAACTACTCTTAGTTTGCATGTTACTTTGTTCATCGGCTGCATCGCCGGTCTTAGAATCAGCGGTATCATCAGCTTTAACATCATTAGTTTGCATTAATTGAAAACCTAAAGCTGCAACCCCTAATGCAGTAACAATAAATTTCTTATTGAATTTTTTAACATTTACTTTTGTTATAGTCATGATATATACCTCGCAATTCCCCGTATTTATTTTTTAAATTTGTTTCAAATAAATTTCTTAACTCACTTGCTCTACACTTTGAATTATAATGTCATTATCGCCATTAAGATATTCATAATTTGAAAATTTATTTTTTATAATCCGGAATGGTATATATCTCAAAAAATTGCATAATCATTGCTGGGTAAGGGTTTTAGAAAAAAAATAAAGAAACGGTTCGATATTTAGGAAAACGTTTCATATTAAGAATTAATAAAGATTTATAAAATAAATACTGATTCACTTTTTGTAAAACATTTTTTTAAAACTTGAATGTTCACCTGACTCGACAGATTGTATAATCCTTTATGTAAGTTAAATACGACCGAAAAAGTAATTCATTTGATTCCCGAAACTAATTTAATCTCATCAATTTTTTTAGACTTAAATCAAATGACAGTATAAAAAATAGCAAAAAAAAATAAGCTCGAAGTAGAAGCGGTCTACGACGAGTTTATTAGGATTGATTTTATTGAATTGCATCTTCAGAAATAAACTTGGTATTAGGATTTGTACCAGTATAGTTGTAAAGTTTCTTTTGAGCAGTAATATCATCGACATTCCAATCAGCTTCGAAAGCTGAATTTTTTGCGTTGATGCTTAAGCCGATATTAGGACCGGCGTAAATCAATGCAGCACGGTGACCAAAATGGCCAGCTGTGCCCATTGGATCAACGTTATTGTCTTCATCGTACCATTGTTTTAATAAGAAATAAGCAACTTGTTTGTCGGAGGTAGCTCCGGCTTTTTTTGTTATGTAATTAAATCCGGCACCAGAAAGGTTCTCAGACATATTTTTAGTAGCTGTACTGTGATCTAGATTGTTACCGTTTTGTTGGTCAGCTCTTTGTGTAGCATAGTCGACAACACTATTAGAGACGTTGACGCTGCCAGTACCATTAGCTTGGTGTAAAGCGTTGACGTATTCAGCAAAGTAAGTGTTGATCTTGGCTAAGTTAGGAGTATATTCACCAGTACTGCTTTGTGATTCAGTAGTAACTGTGGTGCTTGAAGCGGCAACAGGAGCATCTCCAGAAAGGCTGGAAGCACTAGCTTTTAAGTACTCATTAGTAGCGACTTGGTATAATTTTTCTCCATTAACTGTAATGACATTACCAACGGCCCACTTAGTATTAGGTGCTAGAGCACGATTGGTGATAACTTTGTCATTTTTATTATATAATCTTGCAATACCACTGGCATTAGTAGTAGCAACGGTTGATGCATCGACATTTTTTTGTGAAACGGCAAAAGCGCTAGACATAGAAAAAAATACGGCTGAAAAAGTAATAATTTTAGATAATTTCATTTGATTGACCCCCGAAATGGACAATATATCATATATTTAGTTTTTAATCTCATCATTTATCTCTACTATAATAAGAGATATTGAGATAATAATCAAATGTAAAGCTATAATTTTTTTCTAAAAGATTATATAAATTTAAATCTTTTTGAAATTATAAATTGTTTTTCTAGTTCAAATTTACTCCCATCTAATTAAAAATGTTATAATGAAAGCGTTAACAAAGAAGGAATCGATGAAACTTGTAACATTTATTCGAGGAGGGAAATATCATGAAAAATAAAGAAACTGAATCAGAAGACTTGATTGGACTAGTATTCACTTATATTTTTGTTTTTGTGGCAGTCTTCTTAGGATTGTTCGCATTATATTTTCATTTTACAACCTCAATGTCAGTAACTTGGTTACTAAAATTATTAGGTGTTGATTTAGTATTAATGGTTTTGGCATTTTTGAAACCAGTTTTTGATGTTACTTTGGATTATTTTAAGGATATGCTCAAAAATTATTAAAAATAGAGCAAAATTGTTGTTACTCTTATAATTGCTTGCTATATTTTAAGTAGAAAAAGATGAGAGGAGTTTTATTATAATGAGTGTTGACAGCAAAAAAGATATGATTAAAGGTAAAACAAATCAAGCAGTTGGCGAAGCTTCAGGAGACGACAAGAAAGAATTAAAAGGTAAAGCTCAAGAAGCAATGAGTAAGGCCAAAGATAAAGTTGATGAAACAGTCGATAAGGTTGCTAAGAAAGTTAACGAAAAGACTGACAAATAAGTATATAAATTTTTGAATTGAGATTAGCTACCATATAATGTGGTAGCTTTTTTTATATATAAAATAATCATATTAATATTAATATTAATTACATAACCAATTACAGGGTTCAATGTGTTACATTATTTAATGGAGTGAAATAAATGTTTTTGTGAGGTGAATCAATGGAGAGAAGCGAGATATTGGTGACTACAACTGAACATATCCCTGATCATGATTACGAGATTATTGGTGAAGTTTTTGGATTAACTACACAATCAAAAAATGTCGTCAAGAATATCGGTGCCGGCTTTAAAAATATTGTTGGTGGAGAGATTAAGGCTTATACAGAATTGTTGACCGAAGCTCGTGACATAGCAATTGATCGTTTACGACAAAATGCTAAAGATATGGGTGCCGATGCAGTTGTAATGATGAGATTTGATTCTGATTCGATCAGTGCAGATATGGAAACAGTTGCAGCGTATGGTACCGCAGTAAAATTTAAGTAAGGTGAATAAAATGGCATTAGAGTACAACAAAAGTTCTTTATCTGCTTGTACAAGTATTTTAATTGGTAAAAAAGCTACTGTTGATGGTTCTACTATTATAGGTAGAAATGAAGATGCCAAAGCATCTTGGCCAAAACACTTCGTCATACATGACCATAAAGAATTTACCGATGAACAAAAATTTGTTTCTAAGGCTAATGATTTTCAAATGGACTTACCTAAAATTCGCTATAAATATTCTGCCACTCCTGAATGGACCTTTAAAGAAGGATTATTTGAAGAGGATGGTTTTAACGAATACGGCGTTGGAATGAGTGCAACAGAGAGTGCTTATTCAAATCAGCGTGTTTTAGGCGTCGATCCTCTTGTTGAAAATGGTATTGGTGAAGAAGCTATGATTACAGTTGTCTTGCCATATGTTAAGACTGCACGTGAGGGTGTCTTATTATTAGGTAAGATTATTGAAAAATATGGAACTTGTGAAACTAACGGAGTCCTCTTTTCTGATCAAGATGAAGTTTGGTATTTCGAAAGTGGATCAGGTCATTATTGGGTAGCACAACGGATTCCCGATGATAGTTATGCCGTTGTTGCTAACCAATTGGCTATTCAAGAAATTGATTTTGATGATACAGATAACTTTTTGTATCAATCGGATATTAAAGAATTTGTTGAAAAAAATCATTTAAATCTCAAACCAAAGACTTTTAATTTTAGAGAAATTTTTGGAACACAAGATTTATCAGATGAAATATACAGCACGCCCCGTGTTTGGTGGGGTCAACAACAATTTTCAGGAAAGACTGATGAAAGTCCTGAAAGTGAAGATTTAGCTTTTATCAAAAAATCTAATCGTTTGTTGAGTGTCGATGATGCACAAGATTATTTGTCATCGCATTATCAAAAAACTGAATTTGATCCATTAAATGAATCAAAGAACAATAAACGTTATCGTCCAATTAGTTTAGCAAAAACTCAGGAGTCCCACGTCTTGCAAATTAGACCTGGAATGGCACCTGAGATTGCTTGTGTGCAATGGGTAGCTATGGGAGTAGCATCGCAAAGTATCTATGTACCATTTTATTTGGGAATGACAGATACTCCCGAAGAGTACAAACTAGGCGAATTGCCATATGACAGTGAGTCAGCCTATTGGACATACAAATTGGCCGGAGTTTTATTGGACGGTCACTATCAAGAACTTGGAAAAGAATTTCAAGCTAAGCAAAAGGAGATCAATATCACGCTTCGCAAAAAGTTGCATGATTTTGATCAAGCAGCCTTGAGCAAAGATGATGAGGAATTACCTAATTATTTAACAGAAGCATCATTTGAAATGAGTAAGATTTCACTAGATGGCTACAAAGAGTTAATCGCTCAGTTAATTACGGACTCGACTGATTTTTCACCTCTAAACTTTAAGACAGATATGAATTTATAAGTTTAAATTTGTACATTGAAAATTAAATAAGGGGTTTATAAAATGAATGATGGTAACGCGCCGAAAAAAACGATCACATTATTTGGTTTGATTATGATGATCTTTACGGCGATTTTTGGATTCGCTAATACTACTGTTGCTTATGAACAGATGGGATTAGCAAGTATTATTTGGTATGTCTTTGCTGCGTTATTCTTCTTTTTACCAGTAGGATTTATGATGGCAGAGTACGGTTCCGCCTTTAATGAAGCAAAAGGTGGGATTTATTCTTGGATTGATGGAGCTGTTGGTGCTAAGTGGGCTTTTATCGGTACTTTCATGTGGTTAGCATCTTGGGAAGTTTGGTTAGTTTCAACTTCTTCAAAAGTTTGGATTCCACTTTCAACCATGTTTGCGGGTCATGATACGACGCAAACTTGGGGGATGTTTGGACTTTCAGCTACACAGGTCATCGGTATCTTAGCTGTTTTGTGGATTATTTTTGTTACTTTTACAGCTTCACAAGGTATGGATAAGATTTCTAAAGTATCTAACTTCGGTGGAATCATGACAATTACTTTAAACGGTATCTTCTTTATTTTGAGTTTGGCCGTTTTGTTCATGTCAGGTTTTCACACTGCTGAACCGATTCACGGTTTGGATACTTTTATCCATTCTGCTAATCCTGCTTTTGCATCACCAATCGGAATGGTATCATTCATCGTTTATGCAATCTTTGCATACGGTGGTATGGAATCCGTTGGTGGCGTGACAGATAGTATGAAGCATCCTAAAAAAGACTTTCCCCGTGGTGTGTTGATTTCTGCTGGTATTATTACTTTGCTATATTCTCTAACGATTCTTTGTTGGGGTATGAGTGCAAACTGGAATGCCGTTGTTGCAAAAGGGAACGTCAACTTAGGTAATATTACTTATGTTATGATGAGTAATCTTGGATATACCTTTGGTACGCATATCGGATTAGGAAGTGCAGCTGCAATTACTTTAGGTGAGTGGCTCGCTCGTTTCACTGGATTTGATATGTTCATCCTATATATGGGTGCATTCTTTGTTTTGATTTATTCACCATTGAAATCCTTTGTCTTGGGAACGCCAAAAGATTTCTGGCCTGAAAAGGTTACTAAGTTAAATAAACATGGTATGCCAGCCAATGCAATGTGGATTCAAGCAGCAGTTGTTATCGTTTTGATTTTGATTGTTGATATGGGTGGTAAGAATGCGAAAGCACTTTATAACATTTTGACATTGATGGCTAATGTTTCAACTACTGTTCCATACTTGTTCTTAGTTGGTGCATATCCATTCTTTAATATGAATAAAGACATTGAAAAACCATATTTATTCTATAAGAATAAGAAAATCATGTGGACCGTCTCCACAATTGTCTTCTTAGTATTAGCTTTTGCGATTATCTTCACGTTGGTACAACCAATTATGGAAGGTTCTTACACAGATGCTCTTTGGACAATTATCGGACCAGTCGTCTTCGGACTCGTCGGATTTACTTTATATGCTCGTTATGAACATAAAGAGAATAAGAGAGTTAATTCAGAAGTTACTGACTAAAATAATTAAACAGATGTTATCGATTAATTTTGATAACATCTGTTTTTTTTGATTTATAGTCTGATTATTTTTAGTTGGCCTTTATTGAAAATCAGACTTAAGAAAAAGAAGTGGATAGGATTAATTTTATTAAGTCTAGTGGTTTCCATTCAAAAAAGAAAATAATTAAATAACAAGTAAACTACCTCCTAGGTATACAGATCAAATAATAAAAATCTGTTTGTCTAGGAGGTTTTTGTATACATTTCAAGATATGTATGTTTGAGATTATAGAGGAATAATTATATCAACGGAAGGTCTAGCAACATCACTGACAATGCTGCGGATTTTATTTCTGAAAATTTACAAGATAATTCCGAGATAATTGTATTTACAGAATATACTTTGAGTTTTGGTAGATTAAGTAAAAACCTAGAAGAACTTGGATATATTACTTTTTCAAATTTGACTAAAACACGTGAAAACGGTGTTTTAATCGGTGTAAAGAGCGAGGATATTGAAATTAAACAAGTATTTAATCTGTGTCCAAGCACTGATGATATGCAACCAAATTTTTTTGGCGTTCAGTTAAAGAAAGATAACGAGTCCATAAATATCATAGGAACAAGGATAAGAGTAGATACAAAACAATACAAAACAGACGCTGAGACTAATCATGACTTTAAAGACAGAGCTCGACAATCAGTCAATTTACTTCATCAACTAGATTTGAATAAAATAGAGGGAAAAATCATCATTGTAGGTGATTTTAATAACGGTTTTTATAGAGAAAACGACAAGTTATCTGATTACAAGAATGCACGTCGATACTTTAACTACAAAATGTTGAAAAATATGATGAATGAAAAGGGATTCACCGCGTACACACCTAAATATGGGTACTCTCTTGAAAATAATTTAAAATACGATCATGCTTTTGCTAAAGGATTGAAGGTTAAACAACCAAGATATGACTGGACATTTACAACCCCTTCTTCCAAAAAATCTACTTATGAGGGTAAAACAGTAGGCTATCCAGACCATGCACAATTGTTACTAGATATAGATTTTTGAATCTTTTACAGCTAGTATTTACCAAGGTATTTCCCGATGATTTATAATATCCACTATTTCATCAATGCTAATCGGTTTTCTCAATTAAATTGCTAAAGTAATCAAATAATATAAAAAAGGGACTGTGGCAGAAGTCCTCAAAATAAAAGCTGATAAATGAAATTTTGTATTTCATTTGTCAGCTTTTATTTTGTATCACAAATTATAAAATTTAACCAAACACTACTAGTAGACACAAAAACCCATAAATGTCTTTAATAAGATTATCATAGCTCGTCACTTAAAAATAAGTCCATCAACCGTTAGTGTTGAACTAAATTAACTTCATCATTATTCGGCAGAATCCGCAATAACATTACGAAAGGATTAATATGTCAAAGAAGACGCAATTCATTTATTACTAAAGGGAATGAAAGATTTTATTATCAAGCGAGTAAAAGTCAATCACTTGTCTTTCGAAATAATAGCTACCTTATCCATATCAATCAAAACTATTTACAGTTGGTTAGATGATGTTTTATTGGAATTATTCTTCTGACTTATCAAATAAGAGTTTCCGTCGTAAAAGAAAAAACGTGCCAAAAAATAATTTCCGATTTTTTATAAAACGTTTTCAAAGAAAATTATAGATTTTCAAACTAATCATTAAGAATTAAAAACTGTATGTTTAAAGACTTTTACAGATATTTAATTAAATAAATAATAGGATTTATTTTCATATAAATAAAATTTATTTAGTTAAAAACATTTTATATCAGTAAGGAAAAGCACAATTAAAGTGCTATTATTGAAGCGTAAAAATGTTATGGAGGGTGATATTTTTGAATAAGAAGATTAAATATGTAGGAATTGCTGCAGCAGCATTGTTGGCAGTTGCACCAATTGCAGGACCAATTATTGGTTCAGATAACGCAACGACTGTTGAAGCTGCTGATATTAGTGCAAGTCAAAAAGCCGATGTACAAAAATGGGAAAACCAAATGAAGAGTAGTTTTAGAGTTACTAAAGGCAACCCACTAATAACTCAGGACTATATAGGTTTATTTTATCCAGTAGGTAATACTGATCAAACTTATGATTTGTTTGCTAGAAATTTGACTCCACAGACAGATGTTTTTGAAGTCACTAATGAAGATCCTGCTAAAGGAGATTTCTTCAGCCAATTTAATGATAATGCTGATCAAAGCAATATCTTCTTTGATTCTGATCATTATCGAATCTTTGCTTATGCCACTATTAATGATGGAAGTATCCAGGGGAATTTGAAACCATCACAAATTAATGATGCTCTGTCGGAGAATGGTGGAAAAGGTGTAACTTTCCACTTTAGTGTTCGTTACCTTGCTTCAAGAGCCAATCAATCAGGCCTTATTGTAAGTGACGATTCAATTATATCCTCAGGCGGAAGTGATTTTGATGACTTCTTAGGTGCCGGTTCTCAACAAATTGCTTCTAAAAACGTTGTAGTATTGCCAGCTGATGATAGCGATAGTTCATCAAATGCAGACGCAAACGGTAGAACTCCAGCTTCTGAATATAAAACCGTCTTTGTAACTAATTCAAATACTAATGTGTACACAATTGATGGCAAATTAGTTTCAAATCGTCAACTTGCAGAAAATTCAGATTGGGCTGTTGACAAAGAAGAAACCATTAATGGTGAGGTCTTTTATCGTGTTGCAACTAATGAATGGGTCAAAAAAGATGACGGTGTTGTGTTAGAAGATCCTGACTACAACAGCGTTGTACATACAAGACATGATTCCGCTGTATATGATTCAAAGGGTGCAAAGATTAAAGGTGTAGTTCTTTCAGCTAATACTCCTTGGAAAACTAATGGAATGGCTAGAACAAAGAATAATGGATTAATGTTCCGTGTAGGAGTTAATGAATGGGTACAAAGTAATGATGTTATGTAATTTAATTTTTTGGCGAATTTTATAATCAAGTTAGCCACTTTCAATAAAATTCCAAAATAAAAACACCAAGACGAAAAAATCAGGTATCATTGGAGTTCTCCACAAACAATGAAAGAGGTTTTTCGTCTTGATGCA
>NZ_VDFP01000032.1 GCF_009600985.1 Companilactobacillus halodurans | reverse complement strand
GAACATCTAAAGGGCATGAATGGTGTCCTTTTTTGGTGTTCTTAAATGGTTATTACTAATAAATGGTATACAAAAATAAAGTTGATGGCAAAATACCTATCAACTTTATTTATCGTACAGCCTAAATAACTCAGAAGTCCTACTTTTTTGATTCACCGAAATTATCAAGAAAATAAAAAACCTCCTAGAAAGGAGGCTCTAACCTATATTAGGGAGGAAGGTTATATATTAGTTTGTTTATTAAATATGATAGTAAATCAACATTCTTGTTTACCAACTACCATGGTAGATAGTAAATGTGAAGAATTTGTGAAATATAAAAAATTAAATATAACTTATCCCTAATTATTGTGTGACTGATGTTGCAAATTCAGGTTCGCTCGTAACGTTTGCTTGCGAATCTTGATTCAACTGCATATTTTCACTTTGTGTCCACTCATTGTTTGAAACTTGATAGAATTTATAACCATATTTGTTTTGAACCATTTGGCCGACTTTCCACTGTGAACCGTCAGCTAATTGACGGCCGGAGAAAGAATCCATCGAAGTATCATAAACATTGGCGGGACCATTAACGACCGTACCCACAACAGATTGCTCTTGAACTTGTTCTTGTGATTGCGTTGGCGTTTGATCAGCAGCTGAAATAATATTCAACGCACTGCTTTGTACATATTCGTCAGTCGCAATTTGAACATAGGAAACGCCATTTATCTCAGTGGTATTGCCAATCGTCCAAGAACTGCCAGTTGGAATCGTAACGCCAGAGATAGCTTGACCTTGGCTATTGACAACCGAAGTCGACCATTTAGCTGTTCCAACTTGACCAGAATCAACAACTTGCGTGTTATCAGTAGTTTGACTTTGTGTCTGAGCTTGTTGATTACTAATGTTTAAACTATTAGCTGCAATCCATTCGTTGGTAGCAACTTGGTAATAAGTTATACCGTTGATTTGCTTAGAATTGCCGAGCTTCCAAGAACTATTGTTAGGAAGAAAAGTACTTGTGATAGTTTGACCTTGATCATCAACAAGAACGCCACTACCGTTAACAGTACCTACTAAACCGATATCTGATACATCTGCCGCACTTACGGTTTGAGGTGACAAATTAGACAGTACGGTTGGAGCAATTAAAAGTGCTAATGCTGTTCCGATTAAAGCTTTGTTCTTTTTCATCGTTTGACCTCCTCGTTTTATTTTGCGGTTCACATTAAAGCTATAATGCAATCCTCCATAACACAAGAGGTTTAAGGAAGAGTTAATAGAAACATTATGATTTCTTTAAATTTTCGACTTAGACGATTTTTCATCAGTTGTTTAAAAAATTCGAGAAACCAGACGAATAGTCTTTGATAGTAAATTGGCGTTTGCCCTTGAGATCTCGGTCAGCCAGTTTGATGATAACTGAATTAGTGATGGTATCTTTTTTGGACCGAATCTGCGGTTTGATTTTATAGATTAAGCCGTATTCACTCGGCGTCTTCATTTTATAGACGCTAATCGAAACATTCTGATAGTTGTTCCAATCAAAGGGACCATCTCGTTGGTCGATAGCATGACGAGCTAAGCAGATAAATTGCTTTTTTTGATAATCATTTAACTTGTGAGTCGATTTATTCTCCAAAGTGATTTGATTGCCTGCGTGGTAATAGTAGGGAGCACAGTGGGAATTCTTGATTAATTGCGGAATACTAAAAGCTGCCAGCAAGATAAGAATAAAAATTATCCAGACAGCCCGATTCTTGAATTGCTTGATTTTTTGGGTCATATGGCACTCCGATAATTTGTTCTAACCTAAATATTATAGCCTTTGGGAAATGAAATTGTATACAGGAATTGAAGAGAAATCACGCCAGTTTTTTTGCTTAAATTACGAAATTTCTGTAATAAAACTTCCAATAACTTCTATTAATAGAGATTACAGTTGCAATCAAATATCAATCTTTTTGTAATAAAAAAAGACTCTCAAAATGAGAGCCTTAAAAATTTATAACTTATTGTCTTACCTTAGCATCAGAAGGCTCGATAGTTGTACGACCATCAGCTGCCGCATTCTTGATAGCACGGATAATATCGTTGTCGCTCCAAGCTCCAACTGTCTTGACCCCTTGGTCAGTCAATTGTTGACGAGCATTGGCGATATCTTGATCAGTAATCTTCTTACCGTTGACTTCCTTTTTTTCAACATCGAAATCACCATTAGCAGCAGGATTGTTGCTTTGGTCATCAGTTGAAGAATTGTTGTCAGTCGTTGTATCGGTAGTATTTGTGTCTGCGTTATTAGTATTCGTATCGGTATTATTAGTGTTGTTATCAGTAGTGGTTTGATTATCAGCTTTAATGGCTGTATTAGTGCTTGGAATCGATTTTAAGAGCTTATTAGCTTTCTTATAAAGATCCACATAGTATTTACCCTTAATGCCCTTAGCAGTCGTTACTTGTTCTAATAGAGACTTAGCTTGGTCGTTAGTGCCAGCGTCGATGAGTGTTTTGGCGTTTTTAATATCCAATTTGTAATTGCTGCGATTAGTTTGAATCTTATCAACTTTTTTAATCAGCGACTTAGAACGCTTGACCATCGTCTTATTACCGTTGTCTTGGTTCTTAATCGTTCGCAAAGCTTTTTTAGCATCTGAAAATTCTAACTTATCCATATAATTTGAAACTTTAGCGAAGTTAGTAGCTTGTTTCTTAGATTCAGTTGCTTTTTTAGTCTTCTTAGCCTTGACAGCTGATTGATAATGGTCAGCAGCTGTTTGATAATGTTTCTTGTCGACGGAGTTATTTCCCTTAGTCATCTCCGTTTTATAAGTGTCATTGTTACTGCTACTCTTGTCTGATGAGGCTGAAGAATTACCACAGCCAGCTAAGACTAGAACTAAACTAGTTGTTGCAAGTAATAATGCTTTTTTCATTTCCCAAATTCCTCCATATAAAAGTCCTGCGTGAATTATACCATGTCTAAAAAAATTTCAAAAACCGTTTCCGTTTTGAAAGTTGTCGCTCGTTATTATCTGTGTAAGTTACTTAAAGCGGCCGCAAAAACTTACAAAAATAAAATAAAAGAGGTTAGACAAATGAGTTGGAAAAAGACATCAATCATTATTACCATGGGAAACGACAAGTACAATAAAGGAAAGAAATCAACGACTTATAACAACATCATTGAAAATCCGACACAAGAACAAATTAAAATGTTTTCTGACGGATTACTACTATTATCTGATGGGGATGTATTTTTAGGATCAGAAGTAATCAAACACGATGAACTAGGTGCTGAATAAGAAGGGGAGTAGACAAAATGAAAAAATTACAATTGAAATTTCAAACTGCAGAAGGTCAAAAGAAGAACTTGGTTTTAAACTATGTCAAGTCAGGATTAGACGAAAATGCAACCAAAGCTGCTATGGAGAAGATTTCAGCCAGTAAACTTTTTGAAAGAAATACTGTCCAATTGTATGCGACAACCGTTGGTGCCAGCTATATTGACCGTACTGAAACCACTGTTTTTTAAAGTAAGGCACTATTTAGATAGAATTATTCAACTTTTTAAAGGATAAACCTTGAGCCTGCCACTTAATTCGACTAGAATAAGGGTAGGCTCTTTTTGATTGGTTTAACACTATAAAGGATTCGTTTGGACATTAATTGTAATCGCTTTGAGTTTTAGTTATTTATTTAATTAAATTTGCAAATTGCTTATAATTATTTATTCAAATATTACAAATTTGTGATATTTAATACAAAAATGTTACAAAAACGTCGACTTTATAATTTTAAGTTGATTAAAAAGCCGGAGTTTCATATAATGATTGTCAGTGGGGTAGCCCACTAAACAATTAAATAATAAATTCTTGTAGTCCAGGGGAGGATTAACATTGAAAAAAAATATTAAATACGCAGGAATCGCTGCTGCAACACTTCTAGCTGTTGCACCAATCGCTGCTCCTGTTGTCTCAAACGCAACTACAGTTCAAGCAACTACAGATCCAGCAGAAACAGAAGTCGCATACACTACTGCAGATGGTGCTACTGATTATCTTGGTCAATTTAGAGATAAGACTTATAGTACAAGTGATACAATTAGAACTTTTGATTTAGTTCAAGGTACTACTTATGGTACAAATTTATCAACAACACCAACAGCTGTGTTTGGCGATTCATTGATTGAGCAATCAAAGGTAAATTCAGCTGATGATACTTCATTTGCTGATGCTACTAATCCAGCAACAATCACATCAGTTCAAGCTTATCTCAGTGGATCAAAAACTGCATTGTCAGTTGGAGATGTTAACAAGAATCTCTCATTAGGTAATGCTGTTACATTTGACATTGCTTACTCGTACAAGACATCGGCTAGTTCTGCTGCTACTACAGGTACAAAGACAATTACATTTACACCTGCAACAACAACAACATCTTCAACAACAAAGGCTGCTGTCACATATACAACACCAATTAGTGTTGAAGCTAATTCAAATCCTGTTGCTACAAAACTTGATAGTTCTGTAAGCAATGTTTCTATTAAAGATCAAACAGGTGCAGAATTAGTTGGTAATGCTGATCAAGTTCTATCAGTATCTCCAGCTTCTACATATTACACAACTTTGAAGGATGCTGAAAAAAATGATGGAACAACTGGAGTAGCAACAATTGGAACTGATGGTTTCGCTGCTGATACGACATATTATCAAAATATCGTGGTTAAATCAGTTAAGAGTAGTACTTTAGATAATTATTTGGAAAATCAATTAAAGGATTCATCAGATGGATCATATACTATTAATGGTGTAACTTATGCAAATACAAATAATGGTACAATTGCTGCTGCTTCAGGAGACAATGGTGCAACAATTACATTAACACGTGCCATTAATGCTGGCTCAGCAGAAGCAGCAGACTGGACAACAACTGCTAACAAGGGTGTTGTTACAACAAAGAATGATGCTGCATACTACACACTTAAAGATGACAACAACGACACAATTACAAACCGTGCATTAGCTAAGAATACTGATTGGGCAACTGATCAAAAACGTACTAATTCAAACGGTGATGTTCAATACCGTGTTGCAACTGGCGAATGGATTGATGCTGACGATGTAACATTCTCAGATGGCAGCAACTCAGGTTCAACTACTGGTGAATACACAGATGTTCAAAACATCAACGGTAAAGTTACACTTGACGGTCCTTCATCATTCATCTATGTTCTATACAATGATAATGGCGAAGCTGTTACAGGTCGTATGGTAGCCGGTAACTCAGAATGGTACACAGATAAGAAAGCTACAAACGCTTCTGGTGACACAGTATACCGTGTTGCAACTGGCGAATGGGTACAAGCAGGTAGTGGTGTACACTACTCAGCATACTAGGCCTTCCTAGTTTGTAAAAATTAAAGACTCGCGAAAGCGAGTTTTTTTTTGTCTAAAAATCCTATAAGAATGACTTTGAAGGTAGCGTAAAATTAGGCAATCGATTAGAATTGAAGAGTGCAATTAATATACAAAGGAGTTTATTATGTCACGTAATTTGAAAAAATTAGGGATTGTCTTTGCGACTTTTCTTTTGATTTTGGGAACTTTACCATTTGTTGGTCTCAGTCAAGTTAAAGCTGCTGATGAACAAGGTGCTGATAAGATTACTATTGGTACGATTAAAAATGCCGCTGGTATTCCAGCTGGTATGGCTGACAATAGTTCTGCTTTTAAGAAGAATAATATTGATGTTGAAGTCAAAGTCTATAATTCCAATACTGAATTGAATCAAGCTATTAAAGATGGAACAGTTAATGTTGCAGCTAGTAATTTAGTTAGTTATGCTTCCTTGGTCAAGTCCAATCCAACTTGGAAAGTTGCTGGAACTTTACCTGGTTACCACGCTTTGGTTGCTAACAAGAAATATAAGAGTTTCAAGAGTCTAAAGGGCAAGACGATTGCCATTGATAAAAATGACGCTTCCAAACAATATTTGAAGAAAATCTTGAAGAAACACAAAGTTAAGTATTCGAGTGTTAAGGTCAAACAAATAGACGCTGACAGCGACCGGGTTAATTCTTTGAAGTCTGGCGAAGTTGATGCTGCCGTTTTGGAAGATCCAGCTATCAGTGATGCTAAAGGTAATGGTGCTAAGATTTTGAATCGTCAAAAAATCAGTGGTGACAATGGCAATGTTTTGATTATCAACAATGATTTTGCCAAGAAGAATCGTTCTTCAACCCAAATCTTAACTAGCGTTATGGATGACCAAATCAAACAAATCAACCGTATCAATGATTATGGTATGGCTAGTGCCCCATTGAGAAACTTTGGTATCAGTAACAAGGGTGCTAAGATTATTACTAAGATTAATGTTAAGTTCAAGAAGATTCACAAGGTTAAGAAATCTGATTTCAAGAAAGCCTTTAAATATGCTAAATCACAAAAACTTTACAAGGGTAAAATCAATTACAAAAAAAATACTCTAAAAGTTAAAAATATTAAATAGATATAGAAATAACGTATCCAAATATGCAGGATACGTTATTTTTATATCTATTTATTGCTTATAAGCCACTGTTCTTTAATCGTTAATTTGATATTATAGTAAGGTACGAATTATTCTGCTACATTTTTAGGGGATTATTGTGGAAAAATTTAAAATGAATCAGAAATATTTCAAGATAATGATGCTTTGCTTGTTCTACTTATTAGTGTCGGTATTAATGTATCTGTCCTATAAGAGAAATTTTGTCTGGAATGGCGATGACATTTATTATCAGTTTCAACGTTTGATGGGGTTGTCGAACAATTATCAAGGTGGCTTATTGTTTTCAAATATTTCCACGACTAATTTTGGAAATATCGGTTATGGAGTCAACATCTTTTATCCGTGGCTAACCTTGTTGCCGTTTTACTTTCTTTTCCATCTCACCGGCAACTGGATTAGTGCTTACTATTTAGGCTTGCTGTTCTTCTTTTTCATTTCGCTGTTGATAAGTCACTATGCCATGAAAAAATTTTCCGGCAGCACAAAATTAGCTTTATTATTTGCGATGGTTTATAACTTCAGCAATTATCGCTTGATTGAATTATTCACTAGAGCATCTTTAGCTGAATACATTGCGACTATCTTTTTGCCGCTGTGTTTCTTGGGCTTTTATGAATTGTTCTTCGGCGATGGCAAGCAGTGGAAGATTTTGGCAATCGGCATGTCTTTGATTATTTTCACGCATGTCTTGAGTACTTTCTTGTGCATTATTATGTTTGTCTTAATCATGGTGATTTTTGTAGTCAAATTAAAATTTTCAAAACAACGACTTTTCAACCTCTTGAAAGCGGTTGTTTCGACGATTTTGATGACTTTGATTTTTACCGTACCCTTTATTAGTGAAGAACTCTTCCAAAAATATGGCGTACCTGATCGACAAATTCTTCAAGGCCAAGATTTAGGTAAGTTGCTTTACTCAAGTTTGATTAACGATACGCATCGTTTGGTTGAAAATAATGCTTATAATATTGGTTTAATTTTGTTAATCGCAATGGTTTTAGGAATCATTGTTTTCAAGAAATTCAGTGGCGTTCTAAAAGCTACTTATCTGTTATTCATCGGAACTTTCTTATTATCGACCAGTCTGTTTCCATGGAAGATTTTTCAAAACACTTCCATTGAGGTCATTCAATTTCCTTATCGACTATTGATGTTTACGACTTTATTCGGTTCAGTCGTTATGACTTATATTTTAGCAATTATTTTAAAAGCAGGTCTTGAAAAATATTTCATAGCAATTTTAGGAGTTGTGACGGTGATTACTGGCGGTCTGTGGTTGACGACGATTGATTTAACAGCGAAAACTTCGCTAGTTTCTTCGGCTAAATTAGTCATTGACCAAAAACGGATTAATGAAGGTAATATTCCGGATACTTATTTAGCTCAGTACGTTCCAGTAACTGGACAAAAAGAACTCGATTCCGTAGTTCAGCACCAAGTCTTTTTAAATGGCAAAGTTTCCAATCAAGCACCTTTGCCAGTCGATAAAGGAAGCAATTTTACTTTTACCGATATTAAGAAAGGCGATAAATTAGATTTGCCATTTGTGAGATATAAGTACACCAAAGCGAGTCTTAACGGCAAGTCAGTTCCCATTACTTTGAGTAAACGGGGATCAGTCATGATTAAGGCACCTAAAGATTATGATCGATTAACGATTCATTTAACTTATGGCAATCGCAAGTTATTTGGCTTTGCCATGATTGTTACGATTATTTCTTGGTTCATAATTTTATTTGGTACACCAGTGGAAAAGTATTTTTATTCATTACGAAGTAGATTTGGTTAATTAATTTTTGGGGGAAATTTTTTGAGAAAAAAAGAGTAATTTATATTGATGTCATTCGGGTAGTGGCAATGATGCTGGTTGTCTTAGCCCATTCTTGTGCTTCACGACTTTCCATTCGCGATGGGGCGTTTAGTTGGGACGTGGCTAACGGTTTGGTAATTATCACTGAAATTGCAGTTCCATTGTTCTTTATGATTAGTGGAGCAACGATTTTAAATAGCAAGAAAACGCGCAATGTGGGGTATCTTTTCAAACATCGACTAGTTCGGGTCGTAATACCATTTTTGATTTGGTCAGTTCTAAGTGCCTTTTTCATTCGAGTGATTCAAAGAACTTTTGAGATGCATGATTTCTTGAAGAGTGTGGCCTTGATTTATCACCAACCAGTTTTGATGGCCTATTGGTTCATTTATCCATTACTGGGACTTTATCTATTATCGCCATTACTAAAAGCTCTAGTCGACAATATTGACGATAAGTTGATGAATTATCTTTTGATTTTGTGGATTGTGACTAGCATCTTCTTACCAAACGTAGTCACATCCGTACCGCAACAGTGGTCAGCTTATTTCCAAGGCTATAGCATGCTGTTCATCACTTCATCGTCAAGTTTAGGATATTTCATCTTGGGCTATAAATTAACGCAGGCTAGACACCGGCAACTCAACCGCACCAAGGTTGCTTTAATAATTGTTCTATTGTTAGCAATAAATATAATTTTAGGATTCTTGACTGATGGCAATCACTTACGTTATTTGAATATTATTTCTAATTTGATTATTCCGATGATTGCAGCATTATGTTTTACTTGGTTGAAGTCCTTTGAGACTCATTATCCAACTTGGCTTTCTAAGACGATTGAATTCGTCGCACCATTGACGTATGGGGTTTACTTAGTTCATGGTCTAACGATTGCGGTAGTTGAAGGATTATTTGGCTTTCATTACTTTATTCCTAATTTCATCTTATCGACCGTGATTTCTCTAATTATCATCTTCATCTTAAGCAAGATTCCATTGATTAAAAAAATCATGTTGTAGGGTAGTTAATTTGTTTATGTAGAAAGGATATCGAATTGATAAATCAGTTTGATATTAAGGTGATTTGTTATTAAGCAAGGATTAAGCAGTTTTTATGGGTTCGTCAAAAAACATATCTTATCGATTGGGATTTTAATAATCGTCTTTGCCATTGTTTTAGTCTTGAATTTAAAAACGCTTTACACAGCCGATGACTATGTCTACCGTTTTGTCTACCATAATGCTGGCGTAAGACCGCATATGGAAAGAATCACGACTTGGACGATTCCCTTTTCGATGTGGAACCATTATTTAAATTGGAATGGTCGTTTCGTCGCCCATTCTATCGTGCAATTTTTCATGCAATTCAATTCCAAAATGGTTTTTGATATTTGTAATAGTTTGATTTACGTTTTATTGATTGTCTTTATCGATCGATTTGCAACTAAACTGTCGCATCAAAAACACAATGCTTTTGTTTTACCGTTGATTTTCTTCTTCACTTGGTTTTACATCCCATTTTTCGGACAATCAGTCCTTTGGGTCTCAGGTTCGGGTAATTATTTGTGGATGAGTATTATTTATCTAGGCTATATTCTCTATAATCTCAGAAATCCAAAATTGAGCTTCTTAACAGCAATTTTTGCGGCTATTTTAGGATTTTTGGCTGGGGCCAGCAACGAGAATTCTGGACCAGCAGCGGTCTTGATTGTCTTGTTATTTATGGTCAAGCGCTTGATTACTGATCACAAAGTCAGCTGGAATTCGATTATCGGAGTTATTTTTAGTGGGATAGGCTTCGTAACGATGATGATGTCGCCTGGTACGCAAAAAAGAGGCGCAGTTCATCGGACGCTCCAAACGATTTTGACCAACACCAAGGGGATTTTTAAATTAACTGAACAAAAGATGGTGCCACTGTATGTCTTGTTAGTCGTTTTATTGATTGTGGCAATTATTCTTAAACGAATCAATTGGAATACTTTTTGGGCAGTCGCTTTCTTTACCGTTGGTCATTTCGCCGCCATTTACGCGATGGCTCTGTCGCCAGAATATCCAGAACGGACCTTCTTTGGGGGCATTATGTTCTTAGGGATTGCTTTATTTATTCTTGTTTATGCAATTTTTGGCGGTATGAGGGTACTGCCATTAATCGCGTCAGTTGCTGCAGCAGCTTGCTTTGCTGTCAGTTTCATGCCCGCTTATCACGATATCAGCATCAGCTATTATCAAGTTGAGCAACAATATAAGGGGATTGAAGCAGCACGCAAAAAGAATCCTAAAAACGCCAATGTAGCAATTTTGACGCCGCAAAAGAGCAAGTATAATGCTTATAACGGAACCGTTGGGATTGCTGAAGATCCAAATTCGTGGATGAATCTTTGGGAATCGAAATTCTTCGGCGTCAATCAAATTAGTGGGTATTTTCAAAAATAGCGTAATTTGCTAATAGTGAGGGGATTTTATTATTAATAAAATATCTAGCAAGAGAAGCGTTTTTCGTAAAGAGAATTATTGGTATTGGGGGATTTTATTAGTCGTCTTTGCGGTCGTTTTCATGTTGAACTTGAAGACGCTTTATACGGCAGATGATTACATCTATCGGTTCGTCTACCACACGCCAAGCGTTCAACCGCACATGCAAAAAATCACGACAGCTTTGATTCCCTATTCAATGTGGAATCACTACTTGAATTGGAATGGTCGTTTTGTAGCGCACACCGTCGTGCAATTTTTCATGCAGTTCAATTCCAAGATACCGTTCGATATTTTTAACAGTTTGATTTTTGTCTTTTTAATGATGTTGATTAATAAACTCAGCATCAAGCTTTCCGGTAAGAAGAATAAACTCTTCATCGTGCCCTTTATCTTCTTGTTCTTGTGGTTCTTCTTGCCATCATTTGGTCAGTCAGTCCTTTGGGTCTCTGGAGCTGGCAACTATTTGTGGATGAGTATCATCTATCTGGGCTTCATCTGGTTCAACTTGCAAAATAAACCAACCACTTGGGTCCAAGTATTAATTGCCATCGTCCTTGGATTTTTGACGGGGGCAAGTAATGAAAACTCTGGGCCAGCGGCAATTTTAATCGTGCTCTTATTTATGTGGAAGCATTATTTGAATGAGCGTCAAGTTAATTGGAACAGTGTTATCAGCGTAATCTTTGGAGCTTGTGGTTTTATCGTCATGATGCTGGCACCGGGGAATCGCTTGCGTGGTGCGGTCCATCGTTCGATTGGACAAATGGTTTTAGATTTTGGTCAAATAGTTTATATGTCGTTACAAGAATTTTATGTGATTTATGTTTTGATGCTGATTTTATTGGTGGTAGTTTTGTACTATAAGAAAATCAGTTCTGATGCTTTAATCAGTGCCATTATTTTTACGATTGGACATTTTGCTTCAATTTTGGTTTTAGTCTTGTCGCCCGAACATCCCCAAAGAACTTTCTTTGGTGGAGCTGTCTTTCTCGGGATTGCCTTTTTCATTTTGATTTATGCACTCTTTAATGAAGCAAAAATCAGTTTGTCTGTTTTGACAGTGCCAATGCTGATTTTGTTCTTGTTCAGCTTCTTCAATGCTTATCAAGACATCGACAAGAGTTATCAACAAATTGCCGGTCAATATGAGACGATTGAAAAGTCGCATTCTAAACCAAAAGCTAAGCAAAACCCTAATGTAAAAATCATGACAGTTGCCAAGAGCAGTTACAATGCTTATTCAGGTACGGTGGGATTGACTAAATATCCTAATGCTTGGATGAATATTTGGGAATCGAAGTTTTTTGATGTTAACAGTATCAGTGGTCACAATTAAATAGGGGTGAGAGTAGGACAAAAGCGTTGTCCCATTCTCCTCCTTTTTTTGACCAATTAAGGTATAATAAAATTAGTATTAACTACAAAGGTGGTATTACAATGCTTGAAAATGTGCATGGTATTGTTCGGGTTAACCAAGACAGTCGATATGTCGTCTTCTTGTTTGACACTTATGAAGTAAATCGCAAAATGTTACAAGATAAATATGTTAAAGGTGAATCAGCTTGGTACACTGATGCTAAAGGTACTGGCGATGACGGTAAAGCCTTTTATCGTATTGCTGAAGATGGCGAATGGATTGAGGCTGAATACGTAACTTACATCGACACCAACGAATAATTGAAAATATTTTTAGATAAATTGTTAAAAAAGATTTAAATTTGCCAATATTTGTTTAAATATTGTTAGATTTCTTAAGATTTTATTGAAGCAACCATTGATTAATTGTAGTCTAACTCTTAGTTATAGTTATAAATTGGAGGGAGACAATTATGAATAAGAAATGGGTTGCCTCTACTGCTTTGGCTAGTTTTCTAGCAGCAGTTGGTGTATCTTCGAATGCTTCTCCAGTAAAAGCTGCAGATTCGACTGATGACAAGAGTCAAGACGACCAAGATCAAGAGTCATCTCAGACAAAAGATCCTAATGTTGCCAGTGTTATGGATCAACAGGGGGCTCCTATCAATGAGGATGCGGCTGATGAAATTGAAGCAAACGAGAATAAATCGGGAACTAATAGTGTTTTACCAGCCAATGCCATTTCAGCACTAACGCAATCAACGACTGCGACAGCAACCAGTGGCGTGACGCAAGCTCAGCAACAGGCTTTCTTGAATAAAATCGGTCCCATCGCTCAGACAGTGGGATCAAAGTATAACGTCTATGCTTCAGTCATGATGGCTCAAGCGATTGTTGAGAGTGCTTGGGGAACATCAACTTTGTCGGCACAATATAACAATTATTTTGGAATCAAAGGTGACTATAATGGTTCTTATGTCAGTATGCCAACTTCTGAGTGGAGTGCTGATAAGGGCTATTACACCATCTATGCTAATTTTAGAAAATATCCTAGTCCTTACGAATCATTTGCGGACAATGGAAGTTTATTGAGAAACGGAATCAGTGGTGCTCCGCAATTTTACAGCGGCACTTGGAAGGAGAATACTTCTTCATACAAAGATGCAACGGCTTGGCTGCAAGGACGTTATGCAACTAGTCCCATTTATGCATCAACTTTGAATAATATAATCGAGACTTATAATTTGACACAATACGATAACGAAGCTAGTACTGGCGGTACCAGCGATAATTCCGTGAGTGGTACGCAAACTGCTATGGACGATACCGCAACAGTCACAAATAAAAATACGGCCACAATTTATATCAACGCTAATCCTAATCAGATTGCTGCAAACCGTGCCTTGGCTTACAACACCCAGTGGCATGTCTCTTCAAAAGTGGTTGCAGCTGATGGAACAGTTTATTATCAAGTGGCTTCAAATGAATATGTTAAAGCAAGCGATGTTCAATTGGATTCGCAAAAATCCAATCCACAAGTAAAAATTTCTGATACAGCAATTGTGGTCAATCAAAGCGGTTCAAAAGTATACAGCGCTGCTAATAAGAAGGCCGCAACTAATCGAGTTTTGCCATATCAATCCTCATGGATTACGACAGCTTATGTAGTCGATGACGACGGCGATACGTTCTATTTTGTAGGAACAGACGCCTATGTTTTAGCAACAGATGTAACTTTGAAGTCGCAACAACAAGACGATGAATATAAAGAAGACCAAATCAGTTCCTATCCAGATATTGTTCACGTCACGGCAACACCAAGTGCTAGAGCCTATGACGATAAGCACAACGCTTTAGCCGTCAGCTTAGCTTCTGGAACCGATTGGAAGATTGACCAAAAGTCAGTCCACAACGACGGTTCAGTATGGTATCGAGTAGCAACTGATCAATGGGTCAATGCTAACGACGTGGAAGTAAAAGGTTCTAATTATGTTACTTCAGTTTCTGGAATGGCTAAGATTAATTACATTCCTGGCTATGGCGTCAATGTCTACAACAGCCCAGCTGCTAATAACAAATTCACCGGAACTCGTTTAGCAGATGGCACAACTTGGCGGGTAACTTCCAAGCAAATCGTCGACGGACAAACTTGGTACAAAGTAAACGCAGGCTGGATCAGTGGCAAGTATTGCATTTTCAACGAAGATTAGAGTAGAAAATAACATTCTTTCTGAATTTTTTAGTGTAATATTTCAGACTGAATAGTGGTTTTATTAAATTAAATAACAAAAGCATCTATTTAAGATATATAGTCGATAAACTATTATCTAAATAGATGTTTTTTTACTTTGAGATTTTAAGATTGATTGAAATAAATAAATAAAAACGTTATCCAGTCGGGAGTGGCAGCTTTGTGGATGCTCAGTACTGAAATTTCACTTAGCGATTTTATCGCTTAGTGAAAGACCAATCTTTAAGACAATTCCCGAACCTGGAATTGGCTTAAAGTTGCGTCCAGTACGTTCCAGCATCCACAAAGCAGAACGGACGACGGACATCCTGCACTAACCTAAATTATCCAAACTATTTTTATTTGTTTAAAAATCTTATATTTTCTGTAAACATTGTAAAAAGTACGTAAATTCTGCATTTTAAGGTATCTCAAAAATTGCTTTTTGTGTATATTCAAATCGTACTAAAAAGGTACAAAAATAATGCTTAGGAGCAATTTTATGAAATCTTTATTTCAGTTCAGGAATATTGATATTTTTGAAAGAGACTTATTAAGCACTGAATTTATACCAGAAATGATGAGGGAGAAAGTCTTTGAAGTTGATAATCAAATCATTGCACTGTTTAATATCAGTCGCTTCAATTATCGCTTTGGAAAATCCATTGTCGTTCATCAAACTAAAGGAGTGTTCTTTGATCACCGGACAACTAAAGAAATAATGAATGATTTCAAACGAGTCAACGGTATCGGCTTTACTTTTTCTAAAATAATCGCCGATTTCTTAGAACTCAAGCATCACTTGCCTTACGTCCATGCTTACGCTTCATATATGCCAATGACTGGAGGCAGTCGCAAGTGTACTGACTGGGTCGGATTGCATTGGATTCAGTCGTATCATCAAGATAAAAAAGAAGCTCATATGATTACTGTTAATGGCGATAAACTTATCTTTAATTTCCCTCATGGCGATTTGGAACAACGTATTCATAATGTCTGCGTTGCAAGCGAAAAATCGATTGCCATGATTTCAAGCGTGGCTAAGGCTGGCTTAGCTGAGATAAAACCTCCGCCGATAACGGGGTTAGTTCGAAAATTTGAGAATTGCCAATGCAAGTTGCATAAAAAGCTGGCTCGTAAGTTATACGATGCTGGTTTTACTTTTGATTTAGTGACCAAGTTCTTGTTGAACAAAATCGGCATTGAGTCGGCGTATCCACAAACCGTGATGTTATTTTATCGCCAAAATTTAGATAGACTAAAAAAACTTTACTGAAATAATTCCGAAAAGCGTCTGCAAAGGCGTTTTTTATTTTGCACCAAAATAAGAATCCCTTTAAATTAGGATTCTTTGTTCATTTTGGCAACTAATGTTACAGAGCTGAATCAGTTATATTAATTCCACCACAAGCGCTTGTGAGTAAATTAGGAGAACTCACAATATGAATTTGGAATTAGGTTTTGAAGAAGCATTAAAAAATCAACGATTGATTCACGGTGTTTTAAAACGGGTCCACATTTATCCCACTAGAGTCGACTACGAAGACTACTTTCAAGAGGGTTTGATTTTGTACGCCCAAACTTACGTCGATTACTGTCAAAAAAATAACGACTTAACTAAATTCAATGTCTACGTCTATCAAAAACTGACCTGGCGGATGCTCGATTGGTTGCGACAAGAAAAACGCTATACAGAATTTCATTCTTTAGAAGAATACGATTTTCAACAGGTGCCAGAAAAAGCTTTAACGTCCGTTTTGGAATTTGTGAATTATCGCGATTTGAGCGTTTTAGAAAGAATTATATTGCAAGAATATTTCATTAATGGACTGCCATTAGTAATATTATCAAAACAATATAAAAAAACTACAAGGGCTCTTAGGTACTGTCGTGACAGACTTTTGAAGAAATTACGAGTTATGTACGAAGTTTAAATTTTACCATCTGGTTACAGGTTTATTACTTTCGAAAATTACAAGAACAAGTTAGCCACTTGTCCAAAAATAAATACGAAATATATCAGTACCAGAAAAGTACATTTCTAAACTCCACAGAAACTAGTGAATAGTTCCCGTGGAGTTTTGTAGTTTA
>NZ_VDFP01000306.1 GCF_009600985.1 Companilactobacillus halodurans | reverse complement strand
ATAATCATTCGACTAAAATATTCAATAAATCCAATATCGAAGTAATCTGCAGAAACGATATTAACTAAGTTACTTACAATTAAAGGTAGTGATGTAGTATCAGCAATAAAACCACTAGCAATAATAAAAGGAAAAATCACTTTTTTATTAAAACCTAGATTTCGCACCATAGCGAGTACAATTGGCGTTAAGATTAATGCTGCGCCATCATTAGCAAAAAATGCTGCAACCACTGCACCAAGTAACATAATAAACACAAACATTTTTAACCCATTACCGTTAGAAGCCTTGACCATATGTATCGCAGACCATTCAAAAAATCCAATTTCATCTAATATTAATGAAATAAGAATAACAGCTACAAAAGTTAAAGTTGCATTCCAAACAATACCTGTTACTTCTAATACATCGGAAAAACTTACGACTCCTGTAATGATAGCAACAACAGCTCCAATTAAAGCTGTAATACCAATATCTAAACCTTTTGGTTGCCATATCACAAAGATTAAAGTTAAAAGAAAAATCACAATTGCTAAAATTGTCATTAACACTCACCTGACTTCATATTTTTACATACACAGCGTTGGTTAGATGTGTTAATGATGTTTAAGTTTTGATTAATATAATCTAAAAATGCATGATTAAGTTGATACCAATGTTTGTTGCCGTCTTTTCGTGTTGTAACTAATTCGTTATCTACTAATGACTTCATATGATGACTTAGTGTAGGTTGTGAGAATTGAAAGTGTTCTAATAAGTCACAAGCGCATAGCTCACCACAAGAAAGTAAATCCAGTATTTCCAACCTACTTGGATCTGATAAGACTTTTAATATTGTCGATAGTTCTTTATAAGACATGAATATACCTCCTAGACATTTAATAGATTAACATCTATATAGATTAATGTCTATGTTCTTTTGTCTACTGTTTTTAATTCTGTATATAGTTTGGCGTGTAATACCTATTTCTCTAGCTATAGTACTTATAGATTTACCTTGTT
>NZ_VDFP01000031.1 GCF_009600985.1 Companilactobacillus halodurans | reverse complement strand
CATCAAGACGAAAAACCTCTTTCATTGTTTGTGGAGAACTCCAATGATACCTGATTTTTTCGTCTTGGTGTTTTTATTTTGGAATTTTATTGAAAGTGGCTAACTTGATTATAAAATTCGCCAATTTTATTTACTTGGTCGCTAAAACGTTTTTCTCTACCTAATTGGAGGTTTAAATTCAATTTATTAGGCTTAGAACTTTGATATTTAATGACCAAGGCATGATATTTCTTGCTAATGTAATAACTTCTTTCATATTCAATATCATTAATTTGATATTGAACAGAAGCGATGGCTTTATCTAAATTCAAATCACGTTGATATGCTTTTACTTCATCATTTTCAACATCGATTTGGTCGATAAACAATTCGCCCATAAACTCATAATGGCTTTGATCTCTAGGGGTCCCAAACATTGATAGCTTCATCAATTCCTGAGCTTGAGTGACTTTTTGTTTCATCAACAATTTTCTGACTTTATTGAGGTATTTACTTGAATCAGGATTGTTTCGGTCTGCAGGTCCGCGATACCAAATATCTTCATTATTCAAACTAACGATTTCATTTCTAACGTTGCCATAAACCATTGCCCCTAGATGACCATCCCCTAAAGGCAATGCTTCATTCCAATTGTTGGCGCTTTGTTTGTACCATAATTTCATATTAAAGCTCCTTACTTAGCAAGAACGTGAATCCAAACTAATAGAATTGAGAGAATCATGATTCCAAAAATCAAGATAACTGGATTTTTCCCTTTGTGAATCAACTTGTAAATTCCAAGCGTTACTAATAGAGGGATAATCTTTGGGAAAATATCGTTAATAATTTTATTTAGTGAAATTGTCAATCCACCTTGAACGAACTTAAGTCCAAGTTTTACTGTAACCATTTGAGGAATTAATCCACCAACTAAAACTAATCCTAAAGCAATGGCCATATTAGTGATTCTGTCCAAAGTCCCTTTGCTGGAACTCTTTTCAATCAATTGTGAACCACCAGTGTAACCAGCTTTTAAACCAAAGTACTTCAATGGAATATTGATAGCATTAAACAGTAATAGAGAAATCAAAATACCTAATGGATTACCAACTTTACCGTATGAAGCACCTAAACTCATACAAATAGGAACTAAAGTCAACCAGATAAGACTGTCGCCTAATCCTGACAAAGGACCCATCAAACCAATTTTGATACCAGTTGTCGTTTCGGCACGATCGTTACCATCTTCTTCTTCCAAAGCTGAGGTAACACCTAAGATAAATGGTGCCATTGATTGGTGAGTATTGAAGAATTCAAGGTGTCTCTTCATAGCTTTTGACATGGCAGTCTTACTTTTTCCATAAAGCTTTTTCAAAACAGGTAGGATTGTGTACAAGAATCCTAGGTTTTGCATACGTTCATAATTCCAAGAAGCTCCATAAAAGAAACTTCTGGCAAAGACTTTGTTTAATTCTTTTTTACCAACTAATTTATTTTTTGATGATTTACTTGAAACTTTATCTGTCATAGGTCGTAATCCTCCTCATCGTCATCAGACTTATCTGAATCTTGTTCGGTGTCTTGGGTTTCTTCTCCACCTTCTGCAGTTTCTGCTGCAGGTTCATTCTTTGATTTGATCATGTCATAGAAGTAAGCAACGATAACGCCAACTACGGCGATACCAACGGTTGGCATATTACCAAAGGCTGAACAAACGAAACCAATTAGTAAGAAGACCCACATACCTTTCTTGAGCATCATATTTAACAACATCGCAAAACCAATTGCAGGTAAAATGCCACCAGCGACTGATAATCCGTTCATAATGACATTAGGAATCTTGTCGAACAATGCGGCAACATATTTACCACCTAGCATGACAGCTAAGAAGACTGGAACGACTTTGAAAATAACGATTGTCGCCAAACTCAAATAATGATAAAGACCAATATGATTTATTTCCCCAACTTCAGCATCTTTTTGAGCTTTATTTAGGAAATAGATATCTTCTGTTTTAGCTAAAACATCCAATTGTTGAGTAATGACAGCAATAGGTACGGCAATAGCAACTCCGGCTGTTGCACCTTTTCCTGACATTATCCCAAAAGCTGTACCAACAATGGCACCTGTAATAGTATCTGGTGGAGTATAACCACCAATACCTGTAACACCTAACCACATCAATTCCAATGTGGCACCAATGATTAAACCTTGTGTAAAGTTACCCATAACCAAACCAGCCATTGCACCAGTTATCAGTGGTCTGTGTAAGAGAAACAATGGACCGTTATAATCAACCGTGGCAATAACAGTTATGAGTGACAGTAAAATAGCTGTACCAAACATAATTTGTCATCCCCTCAAAGAAATTTTTTAATATCTGTAATACCGTCGTTTGGAACCATTTGAATCTGAACATCAATGCCTTCATCAATGATCTTTCTAAAGTAATCCTTATCCTCATCTCCTAAGGCCACACCAGCTGTTACTTTTTCACGTTCATCATTTTTACCCATTTGACCAACATTCAAGTAAGGAATCTCTACGCCGTTGTCGACACATTCGAACACATCCTTAGGATTTGTAAAAATCAACATCGTTGTTCTCTTGATTGGGTTCTTCTTATAAACTCGAATGAATTTTTCAACTCCAAAGATAACGATTCTTACACCAGAAGGTGCAGTCATTTTCAAAACAGATTCTTGAACTTTATTTTCAGTAACTTTATCGTTTACGATAATAATTTGTTCAATATCATTTTTCTTGACCCAAGTAGTCACGACCTGTCCGTGCACCAATCTATCATCAATTCTTACAAATTTAATTGCCATTTTTATCTTCCTTTCTACAATGAAATATCTTCATCAGTTTCTTCTATATCGGTTTTATTTTTTTCTTCTGAAAAGATTTTGATACTGTCTTTAGAACAATCTCTTAAATCTTTAACAATGGAATCTAATTTTTCGTTGCTTTTAGAAACAGCTTCTAACACGAGTGGCAAATTAGTTCCTGTCACCATGTCAACATTATCTTTATCCATGATAAGTTGAGCGATAGCGTTATAAGGAGTTCCACTGAACAAATCGATTAAAAATAAATATTCTTCATCGTCATCGTTCATGGCTTCTTTATACTTACTTTTCAAGTCGTCAATGGTATCGCCTTGAATAAATGGAATTGCTGAAATATCTTCAGTCTTACCAAATATCATTTCACAGGCACTCAACATACCTAACGAAAATTTCCCATGTCCACTAATTACAATCTTTGTCATTTCCTTTTCCCCTTTCACCTTTATATAAGCAATATCGGTGCCAAAAAGTGTATCAATTTCTCAAAGGTTGCTATCACGCGACTTAAAAAAGTCAAAAAAAATAAAAGCAGCTCAGAGTGAAACACTTTTTATACACTCATGAGTTGCTTTTAATACACTGTTTATACACTGTTTAATATTTCGCAAATAAACAGTTTCTCATCTTTATCTAAATGTAAGTCTAGCTTATTTTCCATCGGGTTAATCGTTTGATTCAACAATGGCAAGAAACTCGCTACTTCTTTAGAGACTTCATCATCATAATGAATAGGATTTTTACTGACGCATCTTTCAAATGAGAATGCTGTGTGAACGACTAATTTAACAATCGTTGAATTGTTAAAATTCTTTCCCATCTGAATTTGTAATTCTTTAATCCAATCCATTAGCATCTTAATAATCCGCGTTGGATTCAAATACAAGAGATATTTATTAAGCGTATCTAAGCAAATATCGCTGATGACCATCTTATTAGAATTAGTCCTCTTGCTATTAACTTTTACTCCTAAGACCCGTTTCAATTCATCTTCTCCATGACCAGAAACTAATTCTTCCAAAGAAACAAAAGGAACGTTTAACTTAGGATCTTTAGTCCCAACGCTTGCAATAATTTGATAATTCTTATCTACTTTGGCAACTGAATCTTTTAAATGTAATGCGGAAGCCCGAATAACTTTCACATTGTCGTCAGAATAGTGAATTATTATATCATTTAAAAATTGTTCAATCTTTTTGGCAGTCCCTTCGCCAGTAGTGCAAATGGACAAAATGACTTTTGTTTTACCACTGGTTGCAAGTTTATACGAATCGGAAAAGTCTTTGGAAACTGATTCATAAATACCGTTTAAATCTAAATTCATATAATTAATTTTCCGAACTGTATCTAGAACGATACTGGTCGTGACATTAGGGATAGTTTTTAACTTGATGCCAGTTTTTTTCATCAGCTTATTTTCCATCATATTCAAAGAACCCATATCAACTAACATCAAAACGCCTTTGCCATTATCGATTGTTTTAATTTTTTCAACTAAACTATCGAATAATTCTTCTGGTGAAATATTCAATGGCATATCAAGCGAGTAAATTGGCGCTGTCCCTAATAATTCTTTTGAAACTGCGACCATTGAAGTTGCAGTTGAATTTCCATGAGCTGCGACCAAAACGCTAACAGTCTTTTTATCATCGAATTTTTCAATCGAATTAATCAACATTGTCAGGTAAATGATTTCCATTTCTGGCAAATCAATGTTGAGCTTTTTATTTATTTGTTCCGCAAATATTTGGGCAACATGATATTCGCTAGAAAAATTATTCTTAACATCTTCAATATTGATATTCTCAACATTGCTTTCTTGTTTATCACGTTTGTAATACGAATCAATATGCATCCCAACATAATACAAAAATCTACGGTCAAATTTTACTTTTAATTCTTTCTCGCCAATTTTTTTCAATTGAACTGTCAAATCATAGACTTTGGGATCAATGAATTTTAAAAGATGATAATTAACGCTATTTTTAGAAATAAATTTATTCACATGCAGATGCAAATCATTCAAAACGTATTTATAAATCTGATCACTTTTCATACCTTTTTTCTTTAGGTAATTATATTTTTCTTCAATCAAATTATAAATATTAGAATCATCATACTCATCTAATTCATCTGATTGGCTCACTCCTGGGGAAATCACCGTTACAATGTCGACATACTTCGATATTTCTTTGGATCTTTGAATATTTTGACTGCTGGATAACCAATCATCTCGTATTTCTTCTGGCAAATCCTTAATAGCAATCCTAATTTCAGTTTTATTGTAAAGATTATTTAAAAAGGCTTGAGCACAGGTCAACTGAATTTGTGACTTCAACTGACCGACATTGCCGTAATTGACCGAATGAATCAAGGCATTGATAACGTCCATATCCACTCTGAAAGATTTTTTAACTCTTTTAGATTCTTGTAACATCAAATATTTGATTAATTCTACTTTTTCTTTCATCCCACGGTCTTTTAACGATGGTATCTGAATCGTCATTGGAATCCGTCTCAAAAAAGTATCAAGCATTGTAGAGCTTGGGTTCTCAGTTGTGGCACAGATAATTAAAACATTAGCTTTTCTCTTAGTACCATTATCGCCTAGACGACTGAACATCCCATTATCAATCAAATAAAAGAGCATTTCTTGTCCTTCGGGAGTTAACCGATGAACTTCATCAAGTAAAAGAATGCCGCCATCAGCTTCTTCAACTAAACCTTTGTGATCTTCATCAGCACCAGTAAAGACCCCTTTACAATAACCAAATAGTTGCGATAACAATAATTGCGGATTCTGATAATAATCAGCGCAATTAAAACTTTTAAATGGTGCATCTGCTGACAACAAATGTTCATAAACCGCATATTGATAAATTTTATTAGCAAAATACGTTTTACCAGAACCAGTAGGTCCTAACAACAACATATGCAAACCATGTGGAGGATAAAATACGGCAGCCTTAGCCTGAGAAATAGGCTTTTTTAGGCTGCCATCATATCCAATTATTTCTTCAAAAGGATCATGTGTTTCTTTAATTTTCTCTTGAGGTTTATTTTCCGAAAGGTCTTTTAATTCTTCAATATTACTGAATTCTTGTGTTGGCAATTGCGACACATTAAAAAGTTTCTTTATTGAATCTACTGGAATATAACAAACTGGATAAGATTTGACCTTAACTAGCTCACCCTGTCTAAATAATTTATTAAGGTCGGCACTGACATTTGAACGACTTAGTCCCAATTTGTCAGCTAAGGTGGAAGCTGAAATACCACCATTTTCAATCAATGTTTCTTTAGTTAAATTATTGAATAAATTTGAAATTTCACTAGCAATTGTTTCTATCCTTCTCATATGCTTTCCTTCATTTCTGTTCACACGATGAAACCGATTACTAATACCATATTATAATCAAATTAATCAAAAATAAAATTTTTATTTTTATTAGTTCCCAGTTTTGCTTTAATTTTTGTCCAAACTTATACTTGTGATGAATAACTTAAAGGGCGTGAAATCATGGCAATTAAAAAAAATCAAATTTGTGTAGTTTGCGGCAATCGTTTCACAATTATGGAAGGACTCTTCTTACGTGACTTAAGCGACCTTCTAAAAGAACAGGTTTTAAAGGTGAATAATGACGCCAGGGAGTCGTCATTTATCTGTTTAAAGGATATGCAAAAACTGCGTATTTCAAAAATGCAGGGTATCATCGACCAAGATCTCAACATCGATCACCAAATGAGCGACGAATTAAAAAAAGAATTAGCTAAAGACACTTATGTCATCAAGAATATTAATGACACCGTCTACGGCAAACGAACTAAAGGCCAAAGAATGGCCGATGCAGTTGCCAAATTTGGCGGTAGCTGGGGCTTTATTATCGTCTTCACTGTTATTTTAGTCATTTGGATGGCTATCAACATCGTCCATTTATTTGGAATTAATTTTGACCCCTATCCTTTTATTTTATTGAACTTATTCTTGAGTTGCGTGGCTGCTATTCAAGCACCAATTATCATGATGAGTCAAAACAGACAAGCTGACCGTGACCGCTTCGATTCCGAAAATGATTACAAGACCAACACTAAGTCGGAAATGGAAATCAGGATTCTTCACAAGAAGCTCGACCAATTGAATGAAGTGCAATGGCCTCATATCCTCGATATTCAAAAGATGCAAATTGAAGTCCTTAGCGAAATAGAAAATGAAATTCAACCACTTAAAGCCAATAATCAACACGAAAGAGACCGCAATACGAGACACCCTAACAGACGCAACTAAAAAAACACTGGAATCAGACTAATTCCAGTGTTTTTTCAATACCAATATTATTTTTAAATAATTTCTTTAAACCAAAGACGACGACAACGCCCATTATTCCGACAAAGAGACTTGTAAACAATACCCCAAATAGTTGCACGGATAATAATTTTATCCCGCCTCCATAGAAAAAACCATTATTGACGACATCTTTGTTAACTGAATTCGTTGCAAACAGCCCAACGCAAATTGAACCAATTATCCCACTAACACCGTGACATCCGAAAATATCCAGATAATCATTTAAATGCCATTGATACTTTAAGTAATTCATAAAATAGAAACTACCGATAGTTGAGATTATGCCAATTAGAAACGCTCCAAAGATTGTTACATACCCAGTTCCAGGAGTGATTCCAACTAAACCGCAGATACTGCCGGTACAAATACCTGTCAAACTGACTTGAGATTTGAATTTTTCTTCGAGAATCATCCAAGTGACTAGTCCTGAACAAGCAGCAATCGTCGTTGTAAAAAAGGCATTAACTGCTTGAAAATTAAGTTTCAAAGCACTGCCAGCATTGAATCCGTACCAGCCGACCCATAAAAGGATTGTTCCTAGTAAAATCCAAAGCGAATTTCCAGTAACTTCTTCGTGATTGTATTGATAAGGCTTGCGCAACATAACGGCTAAAATCAAAGCTGTTAAGCCGGCGTCGATATGAATAACTGTCCCACCAGCAAAATCTAATACACCCAGCTGCATCAAGAAACCATTGGGCGACCAGACAATATGCGCTAATGGATAATAAATCAACAACGACCATAAGATTACAAACCAAATGACGAACCTGATTCGCGTTCGACTAGCAACGGCGCCTAAAAATAGAGCTGGCGTTAAAATCGCAAACATCATTTGAAAAAGTAGATAAACGGCTGTTGGCAAACCAGTATTGCCATAATTAGACGATAAGTCTACACCTGATAAAAATAGATGGTGGAAATTTCCAATCAGTCCAAAGTTATTGCCTTCAAATGACGCTGAAAATCCAATAATGATCCACAATAAACCTGCTATTCCAAACATCAAAAAGCTATCAAACAAAATCCTTGTCACGTCGCGCTTTGGAACGAAGCCACTGTAGAATATGGCAATGCCTGGGACCATGATAAAGACCAGTATCGCTGAAAGAATCATAAACAGAGCATTCATAACAATCACATTCTTTTCGTCTGAAGTTCCCTCTTCATTTTCAGCATTGTATTATATTTTTTATTTTATGTATACCAATTTGAATTACTCGGTTCATAATTATTTTTAAAAACATATTAAAACACTATAATGGGCGATATAAAAATAGCTTGTTTCCAGATTCTTCAATCTTGGGGAGGTTATCATGGAAAAGAAAAAATCAACTTTATCCGCTATCGGCATGCTGATAACACTCGGCATCGTCTATGGCGATATTGGAACTTCACCTCTTTATGTTATGAACGCAATTATTAGCGATGCCGGAACTATGGCTGATGTTAAGCCAGAATATATTCTCGGCAGCGTTTCTTTGATTTTTTGGACTTTAATGCTGATTACCACTATCAAATACGTTTTGATTGCCATGAAAGCTGACAACAATAATGAAGGTGGCATCTTCGCTCTTTACGCCTTAGTCAAACCACAAGGAAAATGGCTGATTATTCCCGCTTTGATCGGTGGTTCCGCCCTCTTAGCTGATGGAACCTTGACCCCGGCCGTAACGGTAACTTCAGCGATGGAAGGCGTCAAAGGTCAACATTTTGGCAACTTAACCTTTTCTAATCAACAATCGACCGTTTTAATTATTGTAACGGTGATTTTATTGACCATTTTTATCATCCAAAAATTTGGCACTGATAAAATTGGCCGTTCTTTTGGTCCCATCATGTTAATCTGGTTTAGCTTTATCGGTCTGGCAGGCTTGCTCAATCTTTTTAGCGATTTTGGCGTTTTAAGCGCTCTTTCACCAGTTTACGCAATCAAAGTCCTCTTTAGTCCTGTTAACAAAGTCGGTATTTTTATATTAGGGAGCGTCTTTTTGGCTACTACTGGGGCTGAAGCACTTTATTCTGATATGGGGCAAGTCGGCAAACGAAATATTTACGCTACTTGGCCTTTTGTATGTTCGATGCTGATGCTCAACTACTTAGGACAAGCTGCTTGGGTGATTGCTAACTCTACTAATAATCAGTTCAAGAACATCTCTGGCATCAATCCTTTTTATGAAATGTTACCGGATAATTTTAAAATTTTTGCCATAATCATTGCTACATTAGCAGCCATCATTGCTTCTCAAGCCCTCATCACGGGCTCATTTACATTAGTTCAAGAAGCTATCGGTTTGAAGATTTTGCCGCTTTTGAAAGTTAAATTCCCTGGCAAAGTTCAAAGTCAGCTCTATATCGAATCAGTCAACTGGATGCTTTGTATAGTCACAATCGGCATCGTTTGGGGCTTTGGGACTTCAGAACACATGGAGGCAGCCTATGGCTTAGCAATCACGATGACAATGTTAATGACAACTTTATTGCTGCACCAATTTTTGCTCATGAAAGTTTATTCTTACTTTCCAGCCTAGTTAAATTCATTCATGGTGGTTATGTCACTGTTATAATCACTCTAATAATCCTTAGTGTGATGGTTATTTGGTACTTTGGAAACAAGCGTCGCGATGCTCATATGGCCGAAAGCGAAAATGTCTCTTTACTCGACTTTATCCCACAATTAGAAAAGCTGAGTAAAGATCAATCCATTCCAACTTATTCAACTAATTTAGTCTACATGACCAAGTTAGGCGACGATTACTCAATTAAACGTTCAATCATCTATTCCATCCTTGACCAACAACCTAAACGAGCCAAAGTCTATTGGTTCATCACCGTTAACCAAACCAGCGCTCCATATGAATGCAACTACACAGTTGACATGATGCATACCAGAAACGTTATCAAAGTAAATTTGAATTTAGGCTTTAAAAAATCTCAACACGTCAACATTTACATCCGCCAAATCATCAACGCTCTATTGGACAAAAAAATCATCGACGACCAAACACCTAATTACTCAATGGTACCAAAACGCCGCGTCGGATCCTTCAAATTCATCATCCAAAACCAGCAATTCCAAGACCTAGGAGCCCAAGACTTCATGAGTGGCTTGGACAGATTATTGATAGGAGGAAGAATCCTATTACAAGACATCACAATCCCACCAGCACTATGGTACGGCTTGGAATTTAGCGATGTTGTAGAAGAAAAAGTTCCATTGTTCTTAGGAATTAGGCAAGATCAGTATTTGACAGAAGCTAAGATCAAAAATACAGAGAGCGAGCAAGGGCGCCCAGCCCACGAGGATTAAGACAATTTCACAGCTTGGCTGCGGAGCAGACGAGATGGGAAATAGGCTTAACCGGAATGGGTTGCCCTTGCGCAGCTCGTTTCAGCATACTTAGCAAATAAAAAAAAGAGACGATGGTTATTAAAAATATCATCATCTCTTTTTTATGTATTACTCACCGTTTTACCATCGTTACAATCAAAAAAATCTAAACAACCTCAGCACCCAAACTATCCTTAAAATGTCCCAAAGCCCAATCATGTCCAGCCTGATTAAACGAAGCCACGCAATCCTCATGAACCACAATCTTATAATTCAAATTGTAAGCATCGACCGCCGTATGCAAGACACAAATATCCGTACAAACACCCACTAAATGCAAAGTGTCAATCTGTCTTTCCCGCAAACGAAGGTCTAAATCAGTCCCCGCAAAGGCGCTATAACGAGTCTTATCGAACAACTTAACTTGTTCTTTATCATCATGTTCTTCAAACCAATTCTTTAAATCGCCATACAATTCTCTACCCCAAGAATCTATAACATTATGAGGTGGGAAAAGCTTGGTTTCCGGATGATATGGATCATTTGGCTTGTGAACATCCGTTGGCAACCAAATCCAATCATCGTTTTGATACATCTCTTTTGCTAACTTCAAAATATTTGGTGCAATCTTACGTCCCGGTTCGCCGCAATTCAAGACCCCATCTTTAGCAACGAAATCGTTGGTGTAATCGATAATCAATAACGCTTGATGTGAAGACATAATAATCTCCTGCTTTCTGCCTATTTTTTGTATACATTTTTATTATTAAGGAAACTTTGTCTACGTCAATATTTTTGCATTTTATTATTATAAACTATCAATAATTATAGACATTTTAGAAGTAAGCCATCTCAATTACTTAATAACCAAATCCCCACTAAAAAACATATGTTATAATCACCCTAAATATTAAAGAAATAGGGGCTTTAATATGCATAAAAATAGACGTGGACCAATCAATAAAGTATTTCTCACGATAGCACTGATTGTCGTTGTCATTTTTGCGGCTGTATTGACTTATTTCACTTGGAAAATGCCAAGTATCAATCAATCAGTGACAAATACTGCACAAACTCAACCTAAGGCTAATTACAGTGCTATTAAGAAAAATATCAATAAGAAGTTCAACCAAAATGGTCGCGTGGTGCAAATCAAAGAGGAACATAACATCAATGACCAGACTAGCAACAAGCCCCATACTGTCATCATTATTAAGCTGACTGATCCGCAAACTCAGAAGTATTTAAAAGCTTCCTATGAAGCGGTTCAAAACAATCAAGCGTCTGATGATCAAAAAGTTTATATTCACTCGATTCAAAATATTGTTTCCACTCAGGCTAAGAAGTTAGCTAATAATTACGATGTCATCCAATTCGTCTATAAAGATGGCAAGAAATATGTCCCTGTTGCCAGTTCCCAAAAACACAAAGACTTAATCAAACCGGTTAAATTAAGCAACTAACAAAAATGACCTAGCAATCGTCCAATTGACGAGTACTAGGTCATTTTTTCATCCCTTCGATATAGTTCAAAATGTATCTTCTGATAGACTTTTTTTAAACTATCATACAGTTGCTTTAAAGATAAAAAATTAATCTTTGTTATCCTCTTTTTTAACTGTTGTCTCATCGAATTTGATGATTTTTTGAGCAACTTCTTCTGGTTTTTCCAACATAGCTAAATGTCCGGCACCTTTGATGTCTTCGATTTGTAAGTCAGGAACACGACCAATTGATGCTTTGGCATCTTTGATCCCATTTTCGGTCAAAACTTGATCTCCGTCACCAAATAACGCAAGGGTCGGAATTTTGACTGCACGAAGTCTCTTATTTAGAGCTTTTTCTTCCAAGTAAGCAGTCGACATCTTTTGTAGTTTTTTAGCTGCTTTATGTTCTACTGCGTTGGCGGCTTCATCGACTACTTTAGGATTCTTCAAGGTCGTCTTATCAAAGTTCTTATCAAAGAACATCCCTGCTTTCACCGGAGATTTTGCGAGCTTTCCTAACAATGGAATACTTGCTACGGATGAATGTGCGTCCATATCAGCGTACTTATCATTAGCTGGTGTGTTCAACAAGATTAACTTAGAAATCGTGAATCCACGCAATTCTGCCATGTTTAAGGCAACTAGTCCACCGACTCCGTATCCAAAAATAACCAATTGGTCAGTTATCTTCATTCTGGCGATTGCTTCAAGCATATTCCAAGCTTGTGCATCAATCGTGTAGTGATCATTTTTTGCTCCAGTCGACTTGCCTTGCCCTAATAAATCAAGTGCAACGACGGTATATTTGTCTTTTAAATAGGGGATTATTTCATTAAAATACTCAATCGATCCGTTAATCCCTGGAATTAGGACGATAACGCCTTTGCCCTTTTGGGATTTAACCAAATTAGTATTTACACTGCCCTCGGACGTAGATAATATTTTTTCCAAATTTATTCTGCCTCTTTAGTTTTTCTCTCTTATTAAAAAATATACCTAACTTATGAAGATTTTGCATTGATTCTGGCGATTTTTAAAATATTTTTTACTTATCGGTTTTATTTTATTGACAATCTAGTGAAAATGCATTAGATTGGACTAGACCAGAAAGATAGAGATGGGAGATTATAAAATGAATATAATTAAAGTTAAAGATCAACAAATGGGCGGTAAAGAAGCTTTCGAAATCGTTAAAAATGATATTGAAAACGGAGCTAAGGTGCTTGGCTTAGCAACTGGTAGTAGCCCAATCACGCTTTACAATGAAATGACAAGTAGCGACATTGATTTTTCAAACATTACTTCCGTTAACTTGGATGAATATGTTGGCTTACAACCTGATAACGAACAAAGTTACCACTACTTCATGAAAGAACATCTCTTTAATAAGAAACCTTTCAAGAACTCATATGTTCCTGATGGTTCAAATCCTGACGCAGAAGCTGCTACTAAAGCTTACGATAAGATTATCGAAGATAATCCTATTGATCTCCAAATTCTCGGTATCGGTAGAAATGGTCACATCGGTTTTAACGAACCAGGCTCACCATTCGATGGCACAACTAGAAAAGTTGGTTTAACTGAATCAACAATCGAAGCTAACACACGTTTCTTCGATGATGAAAAAGACGTTCCTCGTTTTGCCTACTCAATGGGTATCGGCTCAATCATGAAAGCTAAGAAAATCATTCTTGTAGCTTATGGCAAGAACAAAGCCGATGCAATTGCCGCAACCGTTGACGGTCCTGTTACCGAAGATTGCCCAGCAAGTGCTTTGCAAAATCACCCTGATGTAACAATCATTCTTGATGATGATGCTGCTTCAAAACTCAAATAAGACAAATTAATTTACAACATCTAGCCATCAAAGTGGATTTCCACTTTGATGGTCTTTTTTTGGGGTACAATATATTATGTAACCTAAAAAAAAGATTGGAAGGCGGTTATTTGCAAAAACAAGAACATAAGATACAAGATGTCAGCAATGGAGATATTCACGATTACGATTCGATTCTAAAATACTTCAATGACCAACCAGCAGTTCAAGATAAAAAAGACGTTTATAAGTCTATTACCTTTGTAACGACCGGTATCATTGAGTATGACGGTGGACAAACAACGATGCTTCACTTAGGAACGTTATTGAGTAAAAAAGGATATGACGTTTACTATCTAAGCTATGTTCCACAAACTACCGAAGAAATGGAAGCAAACGCTGAGGCAAACTATCACAACTATCAAGGGACTTGCTTGAGTATGGATGTACTTGATACTCACAAATCTGATATTTGGTTTGCAACTCTTTGGGAATCAGCTTACGTAATTAAGAACAAACCGGGTTACAAGATGTACTTCGTTCAAGATTACGAGCCTTATTTTTATCCCTTCGGTGACCGTTATCAAATGGCCAAGAAATCTTACGAGTTAGGGTTACACATGATTTCACTCGGACCATGGTGTGCCAAGATGGTTCAAGACAACTGTTCAGGTCACAGCAAGATTGATCAGATTACTTTCCCTGTTGATTTGGAAAGCTATCCTTATCAAACTAGAGATTTCGATGCTTACGCAGGCAAAAAGACTTTTGATTTAGCTGTTTATACTAAATGGGTCAGCCCTCGTCGAGCACCAATCAATATTCAATTGGTTTTAATGAATACCAAGAAAATCTTGGAAGAACGCGATGGCGTGAGATTAAATATCCACTACTTCGGTTCAGACAAGGATAAGAAATTCATCAATGGTGAAAACTTAGGTAAACTCACCAAACAACAAATGAGAGACCTATATGACAAGTGTGATTTCGGTATTGCTCCTTCGATGACCAACTTTTCACTTGTACCCTTTGAAATGATGAGCACTGGTTTGCCGTTTATCGACTTCAAGGAAGGCACCGGCAAGTACTTCATTCCTAAGGATTGCAGTTTTTCACTCAACTTTGACGAAAATGCATTAGCTAACCTCTTCATGACTGTTCAAAATGATGTCAGCTACTTGAAAGATAACAATACTAATGCGCAAAAGTATTTAAAGACTATCCAATGGTCACATACTTTGAAAGATTTCGTTAATATTATCGAAAGCATTTAACGTAATTTACCCTGAGATATTGACAAGATACTTAGTGAACCAGTAACCTAGACAAGTTGTGTTTAGGTGGTAAATTATGAAAGAAAAATTATTTAAAAAGGCAGATTTTAAAGAATTTGCCGCAGGTGATGCTCAATTCGAGAAGATCCTAACGCGTGGAAATCTCATTTCCATGGGAATCGGTGCCATTATTGGTACCGGTATTTTTATTCTACCGGGTATCGTCGCTTATGGGACAACTGGCCCCAGTATCACGATCTCTTTTATTCTGGCGGCTATCGTTTGCATCTTAACGGCGATGTGTTTTGCGGAATTATCTTCAACTTTTCCGGTTGCCGGTAGTACATATTCATACGGAAGCATCATTTTTGGCCAATTTCCTGGTTGGTTGATTGGCTGGGCTTTGTGTTTGGAATACACCTTAGGCGTCTCAGCTGTTTCGTCTGGTTTTTCAGCCTACTTCGTCAGTCTTTTCAATAGTTTTGGCGTCGTTTTGCCCAAAGCTTTAGTTGGACCCTTTGATCCTAGTAAAGGTACGTTCATTAACTTGCCAGCGATAATTGTCTTAATTTTGATTTATCTATTGCTGCGTCGCGGCATTCAAGCTTCGGCACGAATGAATACAGTCATGGTTTTCGTTAAGATTGCTGTTATTTTAACTTTTATCGTCATCGGACTTTTTTACATCAAGCCAGGAAACTATCATCCCTACTTTCCTCATGGTGGCCTTGGCGTCGTCAAGGGAGCGGCTTTAGTTTTCTTTGCCTATTTAGGATTTGATGTCATTCCGTCGTCAGCACCAGAAGTCAAAGATCCGCAAAAAAATATTCCTATCAGTATCATGGTTTCTTTAGCCGTATGTGCGATTTTATACGTGATTTTGTCAGCTGTTTTGACAGGAATGGTCAACTATAAGGATTTGAATTACGCTGATCCAGTCGTTTACGCTTTGAACTTCGTAAAACTAGGCAAAGTGGCCTTCTTAATTACAGTCGGAGCCTTAGCTGGGATGTTTACGATGATGCTGAACACCGTTTATGGCGGGTCACGCTTGATTTATGCTCTCGGTCGCGATGGCATGATTCCAAATAATTTTGGAAAAATCGATTCAAAAGCTAAAACGCCTATCTTAGCCTTAAATACGATTACCATTTTGGCTATTTTGCTAGGTGGTTTCGTATCTTTGAATGAGCTAACGAGTTTGGTCAACATTGGGACCTTAGTATCCTTTACTTTCGTCGCTCTTGGAATAATCAAGTTGAGACATCGTTCTGATGTCCCTAAAAGTGACTTCAAAGTTCCCTTTTATCCTTGGTTGCCAATCATCTCAGTTGTGTTGTGCGTTCTTTTAATGACGCAAGTAAGCATCAATTCATGGATTGCCTTTATTGCGTGGTTCTTGATTGGAATAATTGTTTACTTCTGTTATGGATATCGAAAAGTTAACTAAAAAATCTGGCTCTTTGTCAAATCGTATTGATGAATGATTTTTGAGCTTATTAAGTACCCTCATTGAGGGTACTTTTTTTATGCGCAAATCAATCTTATTCTCTTAATAAAATGGTCAAGATTTCTAAATCCATAAGAATTTCTTTTCAATTTCTTTATTTTTCCAATGGTGCCCTCAAGAGGGCCGTTGGAATATGGCAATAAGCAACTGTTTTTTACATAATTTATATTTTTTCGTAACGTTGTAATGGCTGTATCCATTGCGGTTCCATTTCTTTTATACCTGTAGGTGGTTTCCCTAAGTATATCTATGTCATGATGTCTTATCGCTTCTTGAATGCTTTGATAAG
>NZ_VDFP01000305.1 GCF_009600985.1 Companilactobacillus halodurans | reverse complement strand
GAGAAATAATATGCAATGGATTAAACAACCAAGAGTTTACTATGAAAAGACATCAGTCCGTTACTTAGAGGACCTTGAAGGTATGAAGAGAGCCTTTATCGTCTGTGATCCTGTCATGGTTCAATTAGGTTACGTTGATACAATTACTGATGAATTGAAACGTAGTAAAGTTAACGTTGAATATTCAATGTTCTCAGATGTTGATAACATTGTGACAACTGATATCGTTCAACGTGGTGTGACACAAATGAACTTGTTCAAACCTGATACAATTATTGCTTTAGGTGGCGGCAAGACTATGGAAACAGCCAAAGATATGTGGCTCTTCTATGAACACCCTGATGTCGATCTCTTTGGTGCCAAACAAGGATTCATTGATATTAGAAAACGTACTTACAAGTTCCCTAAGCCTGAAAAAGCTCAATTTGTTGCCATTCCAACTACCTTTGGTAACGGTGGACAAGTTACACCATTTAGTTCAATCATCGATACCAAGACCGGGACTAAGTACCCAATCGCTGATTATGCATTGACCCCTGATGTTGCTATCATTGATTCACAATTTGTTGAAACAATGCCAAAAGACATCATGGCTGAATCTGGTATGGATGTATTGAATAATGCTATTGAATCATACGTTGCTAATATGGCATCAGATTACACAAGACCATCAGCACTTCAAGCTATTAAGTTAGTCTTTGATAACTTAGAGAAAGCTGTAGCCGGTGATAAGGATGCTCAAGCTGAAATGCACAATGCTTCAACACTAGCTGGACTTTCATACGGAAATGCCTTTGCTGGTGTAGCTCACTCAATTACTGATGCATTGACAAACGTCTATGGTATCAACCATGGTTTAGCCTCAATCATAGCTTTGCCACAAGTTATTAACTATAACTTTGAACAACCAACAAAGATGACAATGTGGCCTGCATATGAAAGCTTCAGAGCAGATTCAGACTATGCTGCAATTGCCAGTTACGTTGGTTTAAGTGGAAAAGA
>NZ_VDFP01000304.1 GCF_009600985.1 Companilactobacillus halodurans | reverse complement strand
TGAAACAATGATCTGTTTCAAACCAAATGCCTTACGGATTGGTTCAAGTGCCACCATCATTTGAATTGTTGAACAATTAGGATTTGCGATAATACCATGATGATTATAAAGTGCAGCTTCATTAACCTCAGGTACTACCAATGGAACATCTTCTTCCATTCTAAAAGCACTCGTGTTATCAACACAGACAGCTCCACGTTTGACTGCTTCAGGTAAAAGTTTTTTAGAAACTGCTCCACCAGCTGAAGCCAATACTAAATCGACTCCTTCAAATGATTCTGGCCTAGCTTCCTCAACGGTCACATCTTGATCCTTGAATTTTAATTTTTTACCAGCTGAACGATAAGAAGCTAACAGCTTTACCTTTGATACTGGAATAGTTGATTGCTCTAATTGTTGAATTAAACGTGTTCCAACGGCACCTGTGGCACCTAAAATTGCTACTGTATATCCATCACTCATAAATCTTCATCCCTTAAATAAAATTTATAAACTATCTGTAAACTTTCTCAAGCGCTTCATGGCTTCTTGAATATCTTCCATTGAAGCAGCATAAGAAATTCTGAAGTGACCTTCGCCACCTTTACCAAAGGCAACACCTGGTGTTACACCAACTAGACCTTCGGTAGCTAACTTATTAGCAAAATCAATTGAACTTAGATTGTACTTAGCAGGAATCTCAGAGAAGGTGTAGAAAGCTCCTTCTGGCAAGGCTGTCTTATAACCCATGTCATTTAATTGATCGACTAAGAAATCTCGGCGTTCTTGGTAAATGTCTCTCATAGCAATTGGATCTTCGATTCCATTTTTCAAGGCCTCTTCAGCAGCAAATTGTGCCGGATTAGAAGGTGCAGTGACAGTAAAGGCATGCATCTTATTAGCTTGTTCGACGAAATCCTTAGGACCAGCAATGTAACCAATTCTGTATCCTGTCATAGCATGTGATTTTGAAAGTCCATTGATCAAAATTGTTTTACCAGGCATTAACTTAGCCAAAGAAACG
>NZ_VDFP01000303.1 GCF_009600985.1 Companilactobacillus halodurans | reverse complement strand
TATTTAAAAGTTTATTACAAGAAAGATGAAGTGATTACCTATGAAGAGGTAGATGCTGATAACGTCCCTAAAAAGGCACAGGAGTTATTGGAAAGGAAGGGAACTAAAAGTTCTCTTTAACAAAAGACCTAATCTCTGACTATATCAAACTAATATTATTAGATAAAGCTAGTAATATTAGTTCAAAAACACTTCGTTATTAAGATGGAATTTGATTATGAAATGATTAAGAGACACCTTTTTCAAGGCACTGAACCCTTAAGATGGGAATTTAATAAAAACACTATTTTCTAAGCTGCTGATTTCCTGAATTCTATAGGAGCTAAGTAGCCTAGTTTTTGTTGAATTCTAACTTTATTATAGTTTTCAATGTAATTTTCGACAATATCTATTACAATGTTATTAGAGCTCTTGAGCTCTTTGTTTAAGTAGAATGTTTCAGACTTTAGTGAGGAATGAAAACATTCGATCGGGGCATTATCGGCTGGCGTTCCCTTACGGGACATGCTTCTGGTAATGCCTTTTTCTTTGCACAATTCATAATATTCATACGACGTATAAACACTACCTTGATAACTATGAAGAATACAACTATCTGGAATTTCTAATTGGTTCAAAGTCTCGTTTACTAAATTTTGGTTCTGATGATTATCTATAGAATAAGCAACTATTTCCCCGTTATAGACATCCATAATTGACTATAGATACAACATTGTATTACCGAAAGGTAAATAAGTAATATCTGTTACAAGTACTTCTAATGGCCTATTTGCATTAAAATTCCTCTGTAACAAATTGCCTATTTTATAAAATGGATTACCTGGTTTTTTAGATTTCTTAGGTTTAACGCGACAATTCAATCCATTTTCCTGCATAATTTTTTGTACTTTTTGTGGCTAACTATTATTTCACTAAATTTATTTAATTCCGCAATTACTTTCCTATAGCCATAGGTATAGTTGTGTTTATGACAAATATATTTAATTTTTTTCAATTGTATTTAA
>NZ_VDFP01000302.1 GCF_009600985.1 Companilactobacillus halodurans | reverse complement strand
GCGTGGCAGCTCCCTATCCTCGCGGGTAGTTTCCCACCAACTACTTTCGGCGCGGAGAAGCTTAACTTCTGTGTTCGGCATGGGAACAGGTGTATCCTTCTCACTATCGCCACCACACTATTTTCGCTCGTACCTTCAAAACTAGATATTAAGTCGTCAATGAATTATTTCTTACACTTCGAACTGCTGTAAACTCTTTTACTCGATTAAGTCCTCGATCTATTAGTACTGCTCAGCTCCATGTATCGCTACACTTCCACCCGCAGCCTATCTACGTCATGTTCTTTAACGGATCTTACTTCCATAAAGGAATGGGAAATCTCATCTCGAGGGGGGCTTCACACTTAGATGCTTTCAGCGTTTATCCCGTCCATACGTAGCTACCCAGCGATGCGCCTGGCGGCACAACTGGTACACCAGAGGTATGTCCATCCCGGTCCTCTCGTACTAAGGACAGCTCCTCTCAAATTTCCTACGCCCGCGACGGATAGGGACCGAACTGTCTCACGACGTTCTGAACCCAGCTCGCGTACCGCTTTAATGGGCGAACAGCCCAACCCTTGGGACCGACTACAGCCCCAGGATGCGATGAGCCGACATCGAGGTGCCAAACCTCCCCGTCGATGTGAACTCTTGGGGGAGATAAGCCTGTTATCCCCAGGGTAGCTTTTATCCGTTGAGCGATGGCCCTTCCATATGGTACCACCGGATCACTAACTCCGACTTTCGTCCCTGCTCGACTTGTCAGTCTCGCAGTCAAGCTCTCTTATACGTTTACACTCTGCGAATGATTTCCAACCATTCTGAGAGAACCTTTGAGCGCCTCCGTTACATTTTAGGAGGCGACCGCCCCAGTCAAACTGCCCACCAGACACTGTCCCTCACCACGCTAAATGGTGTAGGTTAGAGCTTTCATATAACAAGGGTAGTATCCCACCAATGCCTCCATCGAAACTAGCGTTCCGATATCAACGGCTCCTACCTATCCTGTACATGTCACACAAAA
>NZ_VDFP01000301.1 GCF_009600985.1 Companilactobacillus halodurans | reverse complement strand
TTCTGATACTTCTATTGTGCGGACGTTCAAACCAACATTTTTTGCGGCATCATTGAAGATGCTATATTCTGAGGTAGAAATGATAGACGTACCCCAGTTTTTAGGAGCTTTTACTTCTCCGTGAATATTTGCTCGTTGACGTCCTTGACCTTCTGAGATCGAATACAACAATTCTGTGATTTTTGAGAAAGTTGCTGAAGAGAGCTCGTCAAAACTCAGAGGCACACCTACATTATGCTGAAGATACCCTTCAATTGCGTTACGAGTTCCATTCCAGCTTCTGAATAGTGTTTCAGTGCCTTTGTTCGGGTTACCTGCAATTGATACAGCCAGTGCTGCGGCAGTTGATTTACCTGTGCTTGAATTTCCCATAAATGAGAATATGGTTCCCGCAAACTCGACCTCATGTCTTGTTTTTAGAAACGCAGTAACTAATGAAGAAGCAGCAAATACTACTGCAAGTTCTAGTAGTAAGTTCCCTTTAACTTGTTTTAAGTACATCTCCCACCAGCCTTTGAAAGTACCTTTTGGTTGTAAATCATAGTGTGTTTCACAAATGATTTCATTAGCTTGAGACTGCTCTATTTCTTTTGAAAAGTATGGTTTATCCAATGAAATGACCATACCTTCATCATCAGACTGTAATACACCTACGCCGGTATATAATTTAGATAATGGAAGTGACTGGCGCATCGATTGTAACGCATAGCTTAATGATTTAATGTACCGTTCGTTGATGTTGAAGCCGTACTTAATCAATCCAGGTAGCTTGAAAGATGTTAAGATATCTGATGCTTCAATACGTTCAATATTTTTTCCGTCTGTAATAACCAATTTCTCAACCCCTGTAGACGGGTCGAGAAATTTATTTTCAATAATGATGGGACTAGACAATTGGATGATTTTTTCTATATCATTGTTACTTTTAGGTGGAATCACTTCATAAAAGCCATTTGAATTTAAAAAATATGGATATTGCTCGAAAATGTTGTTAGGCATTAGTTGTTA
>NZ_VDFP01000300.1 GCF_009600985.1 Companilactobacillus halodurans | reverse complement strand
ATGTTCACTGGAGTGTTTTAGACTAAATTTTTGTCATTTTAAGATGAGGGGTGTGGTTGAATAGAAATGGTTCGCCGTGAGTTTGAAAACCAAATTTTTTATAGAATCCCTCAACTTGAACTTGAGCTTCTATTTCAATTAGTTGATTTGGATAATTTTTTTGAATGGTAGATAGGATGTATTTCATTAATTCATTTCCAAGCCCTAATCCCCGGTATTGTGGATCAGTGACGACTCTGCCAAAAGTTACATTGTTATTTTGTGGAAAAATTCGAGCGTAGGCCGCAACTTTGCCGTCAATTATATCAAAAATATGAATAGCTTCAGGGTCGTGTTCATCGACTTCTTGATAAATCCGTTTTTGATCCATGACAAATATTTTGGTTCTTAAATAAAAAATGTCAAAAAGTTCCTTAGTAGATAATTCTGAAAATCGTTTTACTTGCCACATAATAAAGGCCTACTTTCTGTTAAAGAGCAATGTGTCTATTGTTGACATTGCCTGATAAAACTTTTTCTGTTCAAGGTCGGATAAATTGCCAAGAAGGTCTTTGATCTGTTGATCAGAGCGTTCATCTAATTCTTTAACAAGCGCAAGGCCTTTAGAAGTTAAATGTAATTGAACCGAGCGAGAATCTGTTGCTGAAGGTGACTTGGTCAGGAGTTCATTTTTTTCAAAGCGTTTAATGATACGACTGGTGTAACTTTTATCCAGATTAAGACTATTAGCCACTTCAATTGGAGTTTTATCGTGGTTAAAGGAGATTTCTAAAATGACACGTCCCTCGGTCCAACTGAGTGGTGTTCCGAGAACTTTTTTATTTAGAATCCCAAGTAATTTAGTATAGTCACGGTTAAAATTACGGATCGAAGAGATTTCGGTTTGATTCAACAAAATGTATTTCCTCCGAGAGTTAATAAAAATTATTATGGCATTATAGTGGACTTTGTCCCCTATAATTCTGTGGATATCTAATATGATTACATGTGAGAGTGATAGATGTTGATA
>NZ_VDFP01000299.1 GCF_009600985.1 Companilactobacillus halodurans | reverse complement strand
AAGTTCAAAAATTACACTGGTCTTTCTTCAGCTCAGGGTAGCAAATGGCTTGGTGGTGGAAAGAAATTATTAGCGGATCCAACTGGCGCTGATGGATCAACTACTTATAATTTAAATAATTTAACCGCTAACTTAGGAACTTATGTAAAAGGTGGCACTGAGTTTAAGCCCGACGGTTCAACAGCTACTCCCTTACACTTCACCTTAATTGTTCCTTCTAATATGGGTGATATACCTATCCCTGTTACCGGAACAATTTACAGTTCTGTCACCGGTGATGTTCCTCAAAAAGACGGATATACTGCAAACTATACTCAAGTTCAAGGTAATATACTTGCAGACAAAGCTGTTACCTCTTACTACGTTACATATACCGCTAATCCTTACACAACAAAAGTTTCTACTTCAAAGGGTTCACAAGATGTTGATATTCCCGCTGGTGTCGTGGGAACAACTTCTGATCCTATTAGTTTGCCATCCGTAAACGGATATATCGCTCCTCAAATTAAAGTTCAATATACAAAAGACGGTAATATTATTACTGATCTCAAGGGAAACGTTATTTCAGACGATAATAAATTAACATATACTGGAGAACCCTTAGATAATAATGCAGCAGTTGCCGTTACTGATCCCACTACTGGTAAATCCATTTCCATTGACGTTCCTGACGGTAAAGTTGGTGATTCTGTCACTCTTAATATTCCTAGTCGTGATAGTGATGGATACATTGCTCCTGTTTTAACTGCCACATATGATTCTAATGGAGTTGTCGTCAAAGACGCCAACGGTAACACTATTACCGCTGATAACCCCGCTTCTTATACTGGTAAAACTATTTCTAATAATACATCAGTTGCTGTTACCGATCCTACTACTGGTAAATCCATTTCCATTGACGTTCCCGATGGTAAAGTTGGTGATTCTGTCACTCTTAATATTCCTAACTATGACAACGATGGATACACTGCCCCTGTTTTGACCGCCACTTATGGTCCTGACGGTGCTGT
>NZ_VDFP01000298.1 GCF_009600985.1 Companilactobacillus halodurans | reverse complement strand
AAGACAAATACATTACCATTAGAGATTTATTTCTTGGTTGAACAAGGTAAGGAAAATCAAGCATGGTTATGGGTGATTGTATTGGTAGCATTTGCGATAACTGTTATAGGTACAATTAATTTATTAAATAAAGATCGTTATCGGGAGGTAGATTAATTGTTACATATACATCTGACACATCAGCTTAAAGCAACACCATTAAGCATACAAATTAATGATGATAAACCAAAGATATATGCAATTAAAGGGCCTTCCGGTATTGGCAAGACGACAATATTAAATATGATAACGGGTTTAAGGCAACCTGACAACGCATTTATACAAGTGAATAAACGTATTATTTCAGATTCAGCACATGCGATTGATGTGAAAATTCAAAAAAGAAATATTGGCTATCTTTTCCAAGATTACCAACTTTTTCCTAACATGAATGTCTATCAAAATATTACTTTCATGGCACAACCTTCTGATCATATCGATAAATTGATGAAACAACTAAATATTGATCACCTAAAAGATCAATATCCTATGCGTTTATCAGGTGGAGAAGCACAACGCGTGGCTTTAGCTAGAACACTGAGTACAAAGCCAGACTTGATTCTGTTAGATGAACCATTTTCAAGTCTAGACGATTCGACTAAGCATGAAAGTATCCAACTTGTGCAACGTATCTTTGAAAAATGGCAAATTCCTATTATCTTTGTTACACATTCAAATTATGAGGCCACTTCACTAGCGCATGAAATCATCACTATTGGCTAAAATCATTTTCAAAATATAAACTTCAATACTTAAAAAACCTGTATGACGCAGATAATAGTTATACAGTTTTTTTAAAAAGTATAAGACAAATATCTATAATATGAATGTATTTTTTGAACAATTTAAATGATTATAAGCATCATTTTATTTTAGTAGAGGTGTATATATGAAGATAGAATTTTTAGGAACAGCAGGTGGGTTTCGGTCACTTTATAAGTCCCATTCGCAACATTCACAAGCAATACATAGA
>NZ_VDFP01000297.1 GCF_009600985.1 Companilactobacillus halodurans | reverse complement strand
GCAGTGCCAATTGAAAATGCTAAACGTCAATTTGATGTGAATTTATTTGCAGTTGATCAAATAACGCAGTTAGTTTTGCCATTCATGAGACATCAAGGCTCTGGTCGGATTGTTAATATTTCTTCGATAGCAGGTGATATTTACAGTTCGTTAGGTGGTTGGTATCATGCTACCAAAGCTGGTTTGAATATGTGGAGTGATGTTTTAGATAGTGAGGTTCATCGCTTTGGGATTCGCTCAGTTGTGGTTCAACCAGGATTGACCAAGTCAGAGTGGAGTACGATTGCTTTGAATAACGCACGGAAAAATCTATTGGATAATTCTCCTTATAGTGACTTGGTAGATAAATTGGAGAATATGTTTGGCAAAATTAACACTGGGGCAACTTCAGAAGAATTGGCAAAAGTTTTCTATCAAGCAGCAACCGATGTTCGTCCTAAACGGAGATATTATCATTCAATAGTTGACCATGGCATGGTAGTGATTGCACGTTCAATGCCAAATACTTATCGAGCCGTGTTAAATAGATTGATGAAATAGTAAAGTTTGTAAGCCCGCCTCCAGGAGTGAGAAATTTAGGTCGCTATGGGGATCGATTCGAGCCGAAGGGCGGTCTCGAATCTCGATTTTGAGCCTTGCATAAACCGCAAGTCTCAAAAGTCGTCCCGTGGCGTAAGCACTAAAGTGCTAACGCCACCTTCACAGCAACCGAAATTTTTCACTCCTTCCGGCTAGATTATTTTTAATAAAGCCTATATGTCATATTGGTGATTTTTAGATTTTAATTCGTATTTCAAATAATTCATCTATCTAATTCATTAGTTACATGATATAAAAAATAATTAATATATTAGTCTCTGGGTACAAGAAATGTTGGCAGCAGTGAAGGTTGTGTTGGGGCTTTAGCCCTTACACCACGGGACGAGTTTTGAAATTCGCGTACTTTGCGAAGTTCAAAATCGAGATTGGAGACCGCACTTTGGCTCCAATCGGTCCCCACAGCGCCAACATTT
>NZ_VDFP01000296.1 GCF_009600985.1 Companilactobacillus halodurans | reverse complement strand
CAAGTCATCGCGCTTTAAAAAAGTTTCGATCTCTTTATCTACTATTGGAGACTTGCCTTTCTGAAGCATCTCAATTTTTTCATCAACGATATCATAAGCTTTGACTTGTTCATTTTGACTCAAAAGCAAAGCATTTGCTAATCCAACATATCCTAAACCAAATACTGAAATTTTCATTTTTAGTTCTCCATTTCAATTTAATAGATAGAGCGTAGCTACAACAGACTTTAAACTCGATTTCTTATATAACCAGTTGTTGCATTTTGCTTCCCTTCCTTTATTATTGCAGGGTTCCCAAAAACCACGGAATTACTTGGAACATTTCTGTTTACAAAACAGTTAGCTGCAATTAATACATTATCCCCAATTGTAACATTCCCAATAATTACCGCATTAGTACCAATCCATACTTCATTACCAATTTTTGGATATCCTGGACCATCTCCCTTTTTATTAGCTGTTTTGCCAATAGTGACCCCTGGTGAAAGGGTCACATTGTTACCAATAATTGCTTTGTCATTAACAATGACTCCTCCAGTATGGTACATAAGTAATCCATTGCCTAATTTTGTTTGTGGTGGTATGTCAATAAACGATCTTTTTTGTAAAAAATGTATCCTTGTTTTCAACAAAAACTTATTTAAATTAGAGTGTGTGTTTTGCCATTTTCGAATTAAAATAAAATGTCTAATTTGGGGTGGAATTAAACAAGGGAATACACGATGCTGCCATTTCAGACTAAAACGTCCATACATTCTATAATAATCAACATAATTATTTTTATTGTGTGCCATACTCATACTTCTTTCTATCTTGATATTATTTTATAACTTTTTTAATTACTGAATACAAATTTTGATGGACAACTAGGTACATTAATATAAAACATAATGCTTCAGCCACTACCAATTTAGAATTATTAAATAAATACATAATGCCCGTTTGAATAAAAAAAACGATATTTAAAAGAGCATACTCTTTTAAGTTGACACTTAAACCAATTATCTTCTTAG
>NZ_VDFP01000030.1 GCF_009600985.1 Companilactobacillus halodurans | reverse complement strand
TAAACTACAAAACTCCACGGGAACTATTCACTAGTTTCTGTGGAGTTTAGAAATGTACTTTTCTGGTACTGATATATTTCGTATTTATTTTTGGACAAGTGGCTAACTTGTTCTTGTAATTTTCGATTTTTATAAATTGTATAAAATTCTATAGTTATAAAGCGTTGCAAGAGACATTTTTCCTTGCAAATAATGGCACTTTATTTAAAGTACATGGAGCATTGAAAGATGATTCAGGTGAAATCGATTTTACTAATAGTATTGACTGGGATAAAATTTAAATATAGGTATGCTATCAAATTAAAAAAATCAAGTAAAGCAAATTAAAAGACGGTTTTAACGAGGTAATAAAGAAATCAGTAATTAATCCTTATGATCCCCACGGATAATTTTGAAAAGTTATTTCCTCCAGAAGATCAACTTTATTCAAGAAGGTTGAACATCCAACATAGAATAATCTATTCAATCGATGACAAAACGCGAACGGTCCATTTCTATTCTGCTTGATACTATTACGAGTAAAAACAACTAAATAAAAAGTATAATAATAACCTCAAATTGAGCTCTAATTGTTCAATTTGGGGTTATTTTAGAGTACTGGTTTATTTACATATTTTTTGCAAGTAACCAGCATAAGCAAGATAAAATTCAGTTGGTACTATTAAATTATAACTTTTTCAAGCCTTTACGTTGTTCTTCGTCAATCATATGCGTATATAAACTAGTTGCTCCTGTACTATTTTGTCCCAATTGTGTAGCAACTAATTGTTCATTTTTAGTGGCTAAATAGAGTTTTGAAGCTAATGTATGGCGCAATTTATGTGGCGTGATACGTACTTTAAAGGCTGCTGAATATTTAGCGACCATTTTTTCCATCGTGTTAGCTTGCATACGTGATGCTTTGCCTCGATAAACGGTTAAAAAGAGGGCACGTTCACCAGATGTTGGATGGTACAATTCTGTCCTTTTTGAAAAGTAGTTTTCAATATAAGGCAATGTCCAAGGTGCAATCTGGACGATATCTTTTTGACCACCTTTGCGAATAACGCCAATCGTACCTGTTTTTAAATTCAATTGTCGAACGTCAGCATTTGCTGCTTCAGAAACTCGTAAACCACTGCCTAATAGCAGAGCATTGATTGCTAAATCACGGATTTTATCACGTAAAAAGTAGCGTTTCTGCGTTGGTGTTAATTTTTCTTCATATTTTTCATTGATAAAGGCCAAGTATTTATGATCTGTGTCACCAAGCATCAATTTTGTTTTCAAATTTGCTGCTCTGGTAGCAAAGGTCTCATTAGTTCTTACTAAAGCAATCTTATGCATGACATTTCGATCAAAATAGGCTTCACCGTTTTCATCTTCGGTATCTTCTGTTAAATATTTAAAAAGTGACGAGAGGGCATTTAATGAACGATTAATGGTGGGGTGAGTACGACTTCCTCCAGAACCAGCTTCCTTAATTTGATTGAGGAGGGCAGATTTATATAATTCTACAGTCTCTTTTTTTAAATGCTCTAATAACGATAACGGAATGTCGGCTTGTCGGGGGACAGAAGTGATTCCTTCACTAATTAGCCAGTTGAAGAAACGACGAAACTCGGTTAAATATTGATATAAAGTTGCAGGTGAAAGAGGGACGGTTGATTTAGCTTGATAGTATTCTTTAACGAACCAGGGTGCTTGTGATAATTCATTTTCAATTAATTTTAAATAATGTTGCTTGTCCATAATCAAAATCTCCAAACGTACGTTCTTGTTAGTTAATATGATACCGAGATATAAATGTTCTTGCAACTGTTTATATTACTTTCTTTAAAATACTAGTTTTAATGAAAGTACTCATTAACAACTCAGTGAGGAGATACACCTTACCGTTTAAATCAACTAATCATATATTGCGTGTAAATCTATTTTTTAAAGTAAATGGTACAATTTGAGCATCATTTCAGTAAACTTCGTTAAAATATTGGTCAAATTGGCTTTAAATCAGCGTTTTTGGCTAATTGAAGGATTTTGAATCGTCAGCAAATAAACATAAATATTTAAAACAAATAAATCAATTCACTTAAAAAGTCTATAAATGCTGATTTAACAGTATTTATAGACTTTTAACAGACTTAATTATGAATAATATATGATTTAATTTAACTAAATAATTCAATTATAGCTATCTTAAATTCATTCTCCAAAGTTCATAACTTAGACGTTAATTCTATGGACGACTTCATTAAATAAATGGATAGTTCTTCGTCAAAATTAATCTGACAACGCCTAATTCTTGGAGACATTTCGATTGACGGTGTCTAAATTTTATTTGCTAACTTAAAAAGTCCCAATTAAATATTTAAGTCTTCATGTATAAGTCTTTATGTAATAGACATAATATATTTATTATAAATTAATGTAAATTCAGCGACAGGGTAATTTTTAACCTAGTTAAATCATTGATACTTATCTAAGGTTACATAATATGTATTATATGAAGTTAACTATTTTCTTTAGATTTAACCAGTTTCCTCAAATACTTCAAAACATCATCTTTATATGAGTATTTTTTTATTACCGAATTTAATGCATCATTGTTGTGCGTAAATGCTTTACCATCTGTAAAGATTTTTTTATACAAATCAAAAAATGGCAAATCATTTTCTTGAGCAAATTCTAATTCAGCATCTATTGAATAATTTACTTTACGAAAATCAATTCCACCATAACCAGTACTGTCCAAAGTTAAAATCGTGTACTGAGCGCGTCTGTCAGCACTGAATTTACTCCATGCTGTGTATGGTTGTCCAACTGAGCCTGGATTGATAACTAATTGATCTTTTCTGCTAGTTCTGAATACTTGATGATGTGTATGGCCATATATCGCAATATCATGATTTTTCTTAAATAAAAGTTGATCAAAGTTTTGCTGTTTCTCATATGGTAAAAGTTCATGACCAAAGTCTTTATCTGGATAATTATGTGATAACAAAATATTGAGATTATTCAGTGTAAATTCTTCAGAGATTGGCCATTGCTTCATTTGTCGCAAATACTTATTATCAATATGATTAAAAATGTATTTGAGCAATTCAACAATGTATGTGGTTTGTGGTTCATTAAAGTATTGTTTGCTGATAGCTAAGACATCTTCAAACAAAAAATCGTCCCAATTTCCGCGAATAAAATGAGTCGTATTGACTGAATTTAAGAGTTCAAGGATTGAATTGGTGCCAGGTCCTGGCATTAATAAATCGCCTAGAAACCAGTATTCGGTAACTTTTTGCTTTTTTGCATCCTTAATGACTTGGTCAAGGGCGTTATAGTTTCCATGAATGTCTGAAATTAGTGCTATTTTTTTCATTTTTTGCCCCTTTTTGTTTGGTTGTGTTTTTTTTGATAATGTTTTCGTAAAACATTTAATTTTATTTATTTTTTCAAATAAATAACTTATTGCATTTGATGACTATTGCTGATTTATCGACCTATCTTGTTTGAAATCATATTTTGGGGTTTTATTTTAATAGACGTATTCGTAAAGCATTTATTATATCCATCTTCCCAATAAAAAAAGCAGCATCGTTAAATTTATGTTTTCGATGCTCCTATTATTTTACGCTTCTTTTTAAGAATTCTGGCTAACCTTTTGGAATTCCTTAATTTCATTAATAAAGTCTGTCCCATATTGCTCTAATTTAACTTTCCCTACTCCACTGACAGCTAAGAACTCTTTTTCATCAGTTGGCAAACGAACTGACATATCCTTCAATGTTTTATCGGAAAAGATCATAAATGGTGGCAAGGCTTGTTTTCTGGCAAATTCCAGACGCAAAGCTCGTAATTTTTCAAATAGATCAACGTCGAAACTTCCATCTGCAACCATTGGTTTAACTGCTTTAACAGACATAGCTTCTTTGCGACGCGTGACATTTAACTTGCCCTGCACTACTTCTTTTCCCTTTGCTGACAACAAGAGAATTGGGTATTTTCCGCCACTGCTTCTTAAAAAGCCATTCGCAGTTAAAAAGTCTATTAATCGACTAGTTTCCTTTAAGGTCTTGTCATTAAAAATCCCAAAGGTCGGCAATTCTTCAAAATGACGCCAGTCATTGGCCATATCATCTTTGCCAACTAAAACTCTCGTGATTACTTTTTTTCCATAACGTTGCTTCATTCTAACGATACAACTCAAAGCCTTTTGAGCATCAGCTGTAACGTCGACTATTTCACGATTATCTAAGCAGTTTGAACAACGGCCGCAGTCACTGGTCCCGGTCTCACCAAAATAATCCAAGATAAATTTCATCAGACAAGTTTCTGTTTCAGCATAGCGACTGATTTCAAAAAGTTTATTTTTCAAGCTCAGTTTATATTGCTCATCGCCTTGGGATTTATCAATAAAGAATTGATGCAAGCGTAAATCAACTGGTGCATACAATAAAATTGCCTCTGCAGGAAGCCCATCACGTCCCGCACGACCAACTTCTTGATAGTAGCTCTCAATTGTACCAGGAACTGTAAAATGAAGCACATAGCGGACGTTAGTCTTATTAATGCCCATTCCAAAGGCATTAGTAGCTACTATGACATTGATACGGTCAAATAAGAAGTCTTCTTGCTGCTGGTGACGTTCTTTATCGCTTAATCCAGCATGATAACGTCCCACTTTGACGCCATTTTTTTGTAAGAAACTATAAATATTATCGACATCTTCACGACGTCCGGCATAAATTATGCCAGATTCATCGATATGCGATTTCACATAATTCAAAATAAAAGCTGGCTTATCAATGCCTCGTTCAATCTTTAAAGTTAAATTATTACGATCAAAGCCAGTTTTAACAATATTTTCAGCTGGTATATCTAAAATATCAGCCAAGTCATTTTGAACTTGCTGAGTTGCTGTTGCCGTTAAGGCTAACCAAGCTGGTTTTCCAGGAAGCTGTTTCAAAGGTTTAATCATTTTTAAATAACTATCGCGAAAATCATGCCCCCAAGAGGATAGAACGTGAGCCTCATCAATTGCCACTAAAGATATATTTAAGGCTGAAAGCCAGCTATAAAACTCTTCATCGACAATCTTTTCCGGTGCCACAAATAATAATTTAACGGCGCCACTTTCGATATAACGCATCCGTTCCTCACGGTCATGCCATTCAACCGTACTATTCAAAAAAGTTGCGGGAATACCAACTTCATTCAAGCTATCGACCTGATCTTTCATTAAAGAAATCAAGGGTGATACGACAAGCGTTAAGCCATCAAAAATAACCGCTGGCAATTGATAACAAATCGATTTACCTCCACCAGTTGGCATGATGCCCATAGCCTTTTGTCCAGCCAAGACCTTCTCAATCAGCTCTTTTTGTCCTGGGCGAAAAGTATCGTAACCAAAATTTTCTTTCAAAATAGCTTCTAAATCCAAGGCAAATTACTCCTCATTTGAAATTATATAAATCAAGCATAGCACAGACTTTTTAACAGATAAATCGTTTCTGATACATCCCTCGACCATAAATCAAATTACGTAAATCAATTTGCCTTCAATTAATTTTTTTCTAAATCAAGTAAATCGTTCTTCATTGCTAGGCCGCCTCGAAAACCACCCAATTGATGATTCTTAGTTAAAACCCGATGGCAAGGTACAACCATTAAAATTGGGTTCTTACCAATTGCCGTCCCCACTGCTCGATATGCTTTAGGCCGATCGATAGCTTCAGCGATCTCACTATACGTCCTGACCTTTCCATAAGGAATCTCTCTTAATGCCTGCCAAACCTTTTGTTGAAAGTCAGTCCCCGAAATATCAGTCTTTAAAGTGAATTGTTTCCTATCTCCTTTTAGATATTCATCAATTTGCTTTTGATAAGGCTGCACCTGACTAACCTGATCAATTAATTTCACATTAGGATAAAAGCTTTGCAATTCTGCTAATCCTTTATCTCTTGAACCGACAAAGGACAGTCCTGAGTCAGTTGCAGCAATCACATAATGATAGCCTTGCATCAAAAATTCATGATAAAACATAATAATCACATCCCTTAATTAAGTGTTTCTAGTATAACTAGTCTAAAAACGAATCACAAACTAGTTTTACTTTTGTACTATTATTTCAATTTATTACGTATTTCTTAAGTTATATTGTAATTTTATTACACAGGTTATATGATGTGTTTGTAAGTTAAGCGCTTTCATGATTATAAAGGAGGGACATTATAAAATTGTTAGGATTTTCGTTTTATCTAGATCATACCCTCGATCAAGATGATAAAAATTACATCGAGAGTATGAAGCAACACCATTTTAATGAAATATTTACTTCGTTACATATTCCTGAGGAAAATCAAGCACTCTATACTAAACGATTGCAAGATTTACTAAAGGTAGCCAAGAAAAATGACTTGAAAGTCTTCGTCGATATCGATCAAAATTCACTAGCTAACTTACCTAATGAATTAGATGGTTTTTACTTACGTCTTGACGATGGCTTCAGCAACCAAGATATTGCAGAGATGTCACAAACTAATCCTCTAGCCTTAAATGCTAGTACCTTAACCAAAGATGACATCAAGGAATTACAGAAATACCAAGCTGATTTTAAGAATATTGAGGCTTGGCATAACTTTTATCCTCGTCCAGAAACTGGATTGGATTTTCAGTGGTTCTTAAAAAAGAATCAATGGTTCAAAAGTCTTGGTATTACTACTCAAGCCTTTATCCCAGGCGATGAGAAATTACGTGGTCCAATCAACGCTGGTCTTCCAACCCTTGAAGATCAACGAAATAATGACCGTCTAGCTTCAGCAATCCAGTTAACACAAGCAAACGTAGACAAAGTCTTTATTGGCGATCCACGACTTAGTTTGACTTACCAAGAAGAATTTGCTGATTACTTCAATAATAATGTCTTAGATTTGACTTTAAAAGCTAATGACAATATTCCTCAGGACTTGCTGAATCAAATTTTACATAATCGTCCTGATCCAGCCGCAAAGGTCGTTCGGGTTCTCGAAAGTCGACAGATGAATCAAAGAAATCAAACTTTGATTGCACCAAATAACAACATCCCTCGTAACATTGGCTCTATTACAATTGACAATCAAGCCTATGGTCGTTACATGGGAGAAGTCCAACTGACTAAAACTGACTTGCCTTTAGATAAGAAAGTTAATGTTATCGGACACTTAGATACTAACTCGATTCAATTATTACCATATATCACCGCTAATTCAGCTTTTAAACTAATTCCAAAGGAGTAAATCATGGATTTAACTAAATTAAGTACCGAAACTAGAAATCCTAATAGCATGTTACTCGACACCATGTCGGTATCAGAGATTGTTACCTTAATGAATCGCGAGGATCAGTCAGTCCCTGAAAAAATTCACGAAAAAATTCCTCAAATAAGTTCCGCGATTGAAAAAGTTATTCAGCAATTTAAGCTTGGTGGACGCTTAATCTATCTTGGTGCTGGTACAAGTGGCCGTTTAGGCGTCTTAGATGCAGCTGAATGCGTTCCTACCTTTGGGACCAATCCAGAACTGGTTCAAGGTTTGATTGCGGGAGGACAAAGTGCCATGACCGTGGCAGTTGAAGGTGCCGAAGATTCATTAACGTTAGCTAAAGAAGATTTGACCAAATTACATTTAACTAAAGATGACAGCGTCGTTGGCTTAGCAGCTAGTGGTCGTACACCTTATGTCATCGGTGCCTTAAAATATGCCAATGAAATCGGTGCTGCTACTATCAGTATTGCTTGCAACGAAAATGCCGAAATATCAAAGTTTTCGCAATATCCGATTGAAGTCGTCACAGGACCTGAAGTATTGACCGGCTCGACTCGACTCAAAGCTGGCACCGCACAAAAATTGATTCTAAACATGATTTCAACTACTTCAATGATCAAATTAGGCAAAGTCTATCAAAATTTAATGATTGACGTTAAGCCTACTAATGAAAAACTAATTGAGCGTGCTAAAAGAATCATTATGCAAGCGACTGACTGCGATTATCAAACTGCCGAAAAGAACTTTTTAGCAGCTGGTCAAGATGTCAAAATTGCTATCATCATGATTTTAACTGGTGTCGATAAACAAGCAGCAGAGAAAAATTTGCAAAAGAATGCTGGTTTTGTAAGAAAAGCCATGAAGGAGGATTAAATAATGGCTGAGAAAAAAGAAGAACGTCTAGCTCGTGAGATTTATGCTGGCGTTGGTGGACCACAAAATGTTGAAAAATTAATTCATTGTATGACTCGTGTACGTATGACGATTAGAGACGATGATAAAGTTGATATTGAAAAATTGAAGTCAATCGATGGCGTCTTAGGCGTCGTTCAAGAAGATACCTTGCAAATCGTCGTTGGACCTGGCTTAGTCAACAAGGTCGCTCAAGTGATGATTGACCAAGTTGGCGTCAAATTAGGCCAAGAATTCCCAACTGATCTGGGTGAAAAAAACCAAGCAAAAACTGACTCGGGTCTGACGGAACACCAAAAGGCTAAGGCTGAGGTCACTGAAAAAGCTGCTGAATACAAAGCTGAACAAAAAAAGAAGATTAAGCCTTCCAAAACTAAAGCCGTTCTAAAGTCTATTTCTAATATCTTTGTTCCCTTGATTCCTGCTTTCGTTGGTGCTGGTTTAATTGGTGGTATTGCCGCCGTCTTATCGAATATGTTAGTCGCTGGCGATATCAGTAAGAGTTGGAACGAATTCATCACGGTTTTAAATGTTATCAAAAATGGTGTCTTTGCCTACTTAGCAATTTATGTTGGTATCAATTCTGCTGAGGAATTTGGTGCTACTCCAGGTCTTGGTGGTGTCATCGGTGCTGTTACCTTGCTTTCTGGTGTCGACCCTAAGACTCCTTTGCAAAATATCTTCAATGGTCAAGCTTTAGCAGCTGGCCAAGGCGGTATCATCGGAGTTATTTTCAGTGTTTGGATCTTAGCATTAATTGAAAAGAGATTGCATAAGATCATCCCTGATTCAATCGATATCATTGTCACTCCTACACTGGCTTTACTAGCTGTCGGTGTTTTCACTATCTTTATCGTTATGCCTATTGCTGGTGTTGTTTCCGATTCATTAGTAGGTTCCATCATGTGGGTCTTAAAAGTCGGTGGAGCATTTTCTGGCTTTATCTTGGGACTATTCTTCTTACCAATGGTTATGTTAGGGCTGCACCAAATCCTGACTCCAATTCATATTGAAATGATCGATAAAACAGGTTCAACCCTTCTATTACCTATTTTAGCTATGGCTGGTGCTGGACAAGTCGGTGCTGCTTTAGCTCTTTGGCTACGTTGTCGTAAGAACAAGAAGTTAACTAATATGATTAAAGGTGCTTTACCCGTTGGTTTCTTAGGTATCGGTGAACCTTTGATCTATGGTGTTACCTTGCCACTTGGTCGTCCATTTATCACAGCCTGTATCGGTGGTGGTATTGGCGGTGCTGTCGTCGGTGCCTTTGGAAACGTCGGTGCAATTGCCATTGGACCTTCAGGTGTTGCTTTGATTCCTTTGATTACTAATGGTCATGTCTTAGGTTATATCTTTGGTTTATTAGCTGCTTACATTGGTGGATTCGTAGCTACTTACTTCTTTGGCGTTCCTAACGATGCCAAAAAGGCAACTGAATTAAATTAATGGAAAGCTTAATCTTTTCCATCAAACAAAAATTGCCTGAACTCACTAAGACGGAACAAAGAATCGCTAATTTCATCATTGAACATCCTAATGAAGTAACGACAATGAGCGTTCAAGATCTTAGTGAATTGATTCCCACCAGTTCCGCTTCAATCGTGCGTTTCAGTAAAATATTTTGTCAGTCAGGCGGTTTCTCGGAATTGAAAATGAAATTATCTGCTGAGGGCGATTTAGATAAAGAAATCTATCAAGAAATTGCGCCTGATGATTCCATTACCGATTTAAAAAAGAAATTATCGTTTCGAATCAATCAGACTATTTTGCAAACCAATACTAAACTGACCGACCAAGCCTTAAAAGATGCTATTAAGATTCTTAAGGAAAAGAGTCTTATCGTAAGCTTTGGTATTGGTGCTTCTCATATTACTGCTGAAGATTTTCAACAAAAGTTTTTCCGGATTGGTAAAACTGTTATCACCAACAGCGACCACCATGTAATCAGCACTATTTTATTAGCCCAAAAAGAACAGGCTGCTTTATTGGTCGTTTCAAATTCCGGTGAAACTAAAGAAGCGATTGAAATAGCTCAACTTGCAAAACAAAACAAAATCCCTATAATTGTATTAACACATAATTATGTAAGCGCATTAGCAAAACTTGCGACGGTGATTTTAATCCAGGACGATAGTACTGAAAATAGCTCTTTACGTAGTGCTGCTACGACTTCTTTGATTGCTCAGTTTTATGCAATCGACTTGTTATACTACAGCTACTTCAAATTGGATTTTTCGAAACATGTTAAAGAAATCATTACGTCACAAAAGTATATTGCTAAGGACTTTAAGGAGGAAGATTAGATATGGGGCTATTTTCTAAAAAGAAAATTGATAAGTTTGTTGCACCAGCGACTGGTAAATTGGTTCATCTTGAAAAAGTACATGACCCAGTTTTCTCGGAAAAATTAATGGGTGACGGTTTTGCTATCGAACCATCTAGTAATGAAATCGTAGCACCGATTGACGGAACGATTGGGACTGTCTTTCCCACTAAGCACGCTTTGATGATTACTTCAAAACACGGTCTAGAGGTAATGCTTCATTTAGGAATCGATACAGTCGATTTAAAGGGTATTCCCTTTGAGGCTTTCGTAAAAGAAGGCGATGTTGTCTCTGCCGGTCAAAAATTGATGACCATGGACTTAGAAAAGGTAAAGGCTGCTAAGAAAGAAACCTCAATCATGACAGTCATTACTAATTCTGATGCTGTGAAGGAAATGGGGACCTTCGATGAGCAAAATGTTCAAGCAGGCGATCCTGCTTTAGAAGTCAATGTTAATTAATAAGAATAACTAAATAGAAAGTGGGACATAACATAATCAGCTTTCGAGCATTAAGACAAATAGCCCCTGGTAATCACTTTTATTACCAGAGGCTATTTTTTAAGCACAAAAAGCTATGTTCACGTGTTTATGCTGCAAATTTAGGAGAAAAATAGTTATATCTCAAACTTATTTTTAATTTTGTGCGTCTATTTAAGTAAATGTATAATATATCAAAGGAGGTTTTATCATGGTCAAAATACCTTTTTTAACTGGCTTTGAAGCATACCTAAAAACAAGACATATCTCTAAAAAAGCTCACACTGAATATCTCAATTCTTTGACCGACTTTTTTAACTATACGATTCAACACAACACTGACTATAAAATCTCTGAGGATATTAAAGACGTTCACGAAATGGATGTCCGTCTCTTTAAAAATTTTATGCTCGATAATTTAAAATTAAGTCCTAGCACCATCAATAAAGTCATCAGCAACCTCAATGTTTACTTCAAATATCTCTTCAGCGTCAAAAAAACACCCGAGATACCGACTTTGAATATCAATAGTGTCGCAGTTAGGCCACAGTCAGATTTCCCTGTACAGGTCTTTTTAAGGCTTCCAGAATATCTCAAAGCCGACCTCAGCATTTACACCCGCTTATTGATTTTGATTGTTTCCAAAGGCTTTAATTATAAGGAAGCGATGGAAGCTGATTTTTATCAAAAATTTGAACAACTGAATTTCGACAAAGAAGAGTCGCAATTTTTGAATCTTTATAAAAATTATATCCAGCCCTATCGTGATTTCTGGGATAACGACAACCTCTTTTTAAGCCGTAATAAAGCTGCCAATACGCCCCTTTTGACTGTCACTGCCTTACATCGTGACTTGAAGCGTGATAGCGATTCAACCGGGCTTGATCTAGCACCAAAAAAACTTTACACAACCTTTATCTTATTAGCTTTAAGTACTAACGTTCTTTCAAAAGACCAACAACGTGCTTTAGATGCTCTGGATACGCCATCATTGATGTACTATCGCCGTCTCAAGCGTGAGACCAATTTCGATATCTAGGAGGCTAATAAAATTATGAAAAATATTGCTGTTTATTGTGGTGCTGCACCGGGAAATAATCCAGCTTATCAAATTGGAGCCGAAAAACTCGGTCACTGGATGGCTGAAAATAACTATGGATTGACTTACGGTGGTGGAAAATACGGTTTGATGGGCGTTATTGCTGATAGCGTCTTAGAAAATCACGGCTTCGTTCATGGCATCATTACCCAAGAACTGCATGATAGAAAATTGATGCACCCTAACCTGACAAAAACCGATATCGTTAAAACTATGTCAAAAAGAAAACAAGCCATGTTAGACGATTCAATAGCTAATATTGCCTTGCCAGGTGGCCCAGGGACTTTAGAAGAAATCTCTGGTGCGTTTTCTTGGACGATTTTAGGCGATAGTAAGAATCCTTGTATTTTTTATAACATCGATCACTATTATGACAAATTGGCTAGTTTCTTCGACTCAATGACCCAAGAAGGATTCATGGAAGCACCTACTCGAAAAACCTTGCTGTTTAGCGATTCTTTGACGGAGATCGGTGCCTTTATCAACTCCTATACACCTCCAAATTTACGGATTTATCGTAATAAATAAGAAAGCTTTTTTCTTTCATATAAATTCAAAAGGAGGTATATTCTACTCGTCAGATAGATAGAGTATCTGACAAAAATTACTCCTTAGATAAGCATTACAAAATATGATTTTCTCATTAACACCACGTTACAAATAAATACCCTCCCAATTTATATAATTAAAGCCAATTAAACTTATAAACTCTCTGATATAAAAAAAACACGCTGGATTTTTTCCAACGTGTTTTTATTTTCTATTTTCTATTTTCTATTTAATAAAGGCTGTAATAACACCAGCGACGACAACTAAAACCAATCCAGCAATGACCATTGCCATTTCCTTCTTAGTTTTTCTTTCATGAAGAATGTAGACACCACCAAGTGTTGCGATGATAACGTTCATTTGTGAAAGTGTAAATCCAGTGGCTAAACCGTTTACATCCTTGCGTGAAGAAATTAAATAAGTTAAAGCACCAAAGGCAAATACCACACCACTAATAATATTTAAATAAGTGGATTTTGTATGGTATGGCTTAGATTCACGATTAGATTTAGTAAGAAAGGCAAAAATTGTACTGACAGTTGCCATTCCTAGAGCTTGTGGTAAGAAGGCTTGGAAACCATCAACAGTAACTGCTTGTGGGAATGCTGAATAACCAACATAACCGATCGTAGCAATCAAGACTAATATAATACCTTTAACAACATTTGATTCGCTTTCAGTTTCTTTCTTTTCACTATAAGTAGTTAAGTAAACACCGATAATGATTAAAACAATAGCGAAGAAACCAATGGCCTTTGCCATAATTCCTGGCCATTCTCCTAAGACGATAACTCCCCAAAGTGAAGTACCGATCAATTGGAAACCAGTTGAAACTGGCATTGTTCTTGAAACACCCATTTCAGCAAAGGCGTAGAAGACTAAACATTGAGCAATGGATTGACTAGCACCTGACAAGTATGTGAAAAGAAAATCCTTTCCACCGATTAGAGGCGTTTGCATAAAAAGTGCTACAACAACAGCTGCTAACAACGTACCGTACGTTGCACCAATGATTTGGTTGACTGGCTTTCCGCCGAATTTACCAGTTAAGACTGGGAAGAAACCCCAACCAATCATTGGCATTAAGCCAATTAAAATATTAATTGCGTTCATTACAATAAAACTCCCTTTTTTGGATAACACGCGATTATCCCATGAATACCAATTACATATCATAGTCTGTAATTTGGCGACTAGGACATTATAGCAAAAAAGCGAATTCGTTTTCAAGAAAACGAATTCATTTTTTTAAATATATTTATTTATTTCCTGAATATAAGCACTTACATAATTATTATATTTAATATTACTTATTTTTAAATGTAAAAATCAACTTTTTCTTAAGACAGAGCCGATAACATGGTTATCTTCTATTTACGATATTACTTCAAAATTTTTAATTTATTTATACTTAAAAGTACGAACAAATCCTTAAAAAACCGTTATTAAATCACTCCATCAATAATTGTTCAGACACTATTTTCAAGCTATTTTCATTTATTTTTAAATTGTCGACTTTAATTTTTAATATAAATTCAATCTAAATTTATCGATACGCAAAAAAGTCTGCTGAATGAAATAAAACTTTTATTCAGCAGACTTTTTAAACTATATAATTTATTTTTGACTATTTCTCAATAGTTTGATTCAAATAATAATTAAATTAAAATTTTGCGTCCAATGGAGGAACAACTTGCTTTTTACGTGAAACGACACCTGGCAATGAAGCTTTATTATCTTCGACCTTAGTATTCAAAGCAGCTTCAAAAGTCTTAACAGCACTGTCATCACCAATGATGATACCTGTTGTATCGCTTGTCAAAATGTTAGTAATCAAAAGCACGAACAAGTTATAGCCTTGCTTGTCGCTTTCAGCTTTAATATCTTTAACGAAATCACTTTCGCGTTTCAAAGTATCATTGATATCAACTGTATTTACTTGAGCAATACGTACACTGTTGCCATTCATGTCAAAACTCTTGGCATCCATATCGATCAATTCTTGTGTTGATTTGCTGTCTAGGTTTGTACCGGCTTTAAGCATTTCCAAACCATATGTTTCATAATCGATGCCAGCAGTCTTTGCAAGGCTCTTCAAGGCAGCTTTATCTTCGTCAGTAGTTGTAGGTGATTTCAACAACAATGTATCAGAAATGATTGATGAAGCCATCAAAGCAGCAATTTTAGCAGGTACTTCAACATCGTTTTCGTTGTACATCTTCCAAATAATTGTACTTACACAACCAAGTGGTTCAGCACGATAGTACAATGGCAATTTTGTTTCAAAGTTAGCGATTCTGTGGTGATCTACAACGTGTGTGATTTGAACATCGTCAATATCAGGAACGCTTTGTTGTTTTTCGTTGTGATCAACGAGCATAACTTTCTTAACTTCACCATTGATGGCTGAGATGATACGTGGATATTTAGCATCAAAGTGGTTATAACCAAACTTTGTTTCCAAGTTTGGTTCGCCTAAAGCAACAGCTTCAGTGTTATAACCTAATTGATTTTGCAAATATGAATAAGCAACTGCTGCTGAAACAGCATCTGTATCAGGATTTTTGTGTCCAAAAACTAATTCTTTTTCCTTTGGCATGTGTACTATACCCCTTTATATAATTTATCTTGAAGATTTGAGACGATCGATATAACTCATCTCATTTAAGAAATTATCCCATTCTGTCAAGAATTCTTGAATCCGTGGTATCTTTTCTTTATCTTCTCGATATACAAATGATAAATCACTTGATATGGCTGGTTCAAGTGGTGTTTGATAAAGTTTAAACATCTCTTGATGAGCAATGCAAAAGCTTAACGGTAAAATCGTATAAACATCGTCTGATTCTTGAGCAAACTTCAAGAGTTGATAAGGGGATGAAAATCTAGCAATGACCTTAGGGTCATCTACTAAAGCATCCCTGAATCTCTCTCTCAACAATTCTGCAAAGTAATATGTCTCCAAATAAGTTGCCCAAGGTTTAGCGATGGCATCCTTATAACGGACAGATTTTTTCTTGTTAAGTTTTTCATCGCCATGAATCAACATAATATTATCACTGAAAATCTTCTTCGACTTATAAATTTTCCAACTCTTAATATTCTTATCAGGTAAATACATAATTGCTAAATCAATTTGATTATTTTGAATATTGTCCCAGAGTTCTTTTCTCGTCAAAAGATTCAAATCAATGATGACATTTGGATTGATTCGATTATATTCAACAATAAAATCTTCAATGACCATCGACTCAGCCGTCGATAATAAACCAATACTTATTGTACCAGTTTTTTCCGATGACTCTTGTTGAATTTGGTCAGTGACGCCATTGATCAGATCAAAAATCTGATGGGTCGTTTTTAAAAGCGACGTCCCAGCATCGGTCAAATAAATCTTTTTGCCAACGCTGTAAAACAATGGTGCTCCCACGACTTTTTCAATTTTTTTGATTTGTTGCGTCAAAGCTGGTTGAGTAATCCCCAGCAATTGTGCTGTCTTCGTGTAACTCATATTTTTAGTCAATTCATCAAAGTAATTCAATGCTTTGGAACTAAAGACTCTTCTCGATTTTTCGTCCAGCAATAAAAGAATCCTCCTAAGTATTTGTGAAAGTAAAAATTAATATATTCAATAAGATAATCATACTATATAAAGTTAAACTATGCTGTTGATATTACTTCTTTTCAGCAATTTTTTTCACAAATCTGATTGGTTCGCCATCGCTCTTCGGATCCATAACAAATGATCCATTTGAATATCGATCAGTACTTTGGTGACTTGCTCGATCAATTTTAATTTCGTTATTAGAATCAGTCACAATTGAAATTTCCTCTTGATTCAAAAGATTCGTTACTAAACAAATTCGATGTGGCTGACGTTTCAATTCACGCAAGGTCAAAACTCCACGACGAGCTCGACTAGTTACCGGAATTTCTGACAATTTCATCTGTTTGTATGAACCACGTTGCGTCAAAATAACTATCTTCTCATTTTCATCTTGGCTCAAGAAATAACCAGCTAATTCATCATCATCTTTTAGACTGACGAATTTAACGCCAATAGCCTTGCCACTGACTTCTGGTACTTCGCTGACAGGAAAGGCTGAAGCGTATGAATTTTTGGTAAAGACATAAATCAAATCTAAAGAATCAGGTTCAACATAGTAAACATCTAAGACTCGAGCCCCATCAGTCTTTAATTTGGCATATTTTGAAGCTCGAGATTTATAAGTCCGACCTGGCAACAAATCTTTGAAAGAAACTTGCTTAACATAATTTTCACTCGTACCAATCAAGAAATTACCAGTCTCTTTTAAATCTTTAAAGACAAAGGTCCTTAAAATCGATTCATCGCTATCTAAGCCGATTACTTGCGACAAATGAGATCCAGTATCTTTCCAACGACTATCTTCAATTTCAAAGACTTGTCGATAAATCAGATTTCCTTTATCGGTAAAGATAAAGACATGATCTAAGGTATTGACATTTTCATCTGCAATTGGATAATCGGCATCTTTTAAGCCATTATCATCCGCAGTCGATGCTTGATAAGAACGAAGACTGCTGCGTTTAACATAGCCGTCATGGCTGACCAATAAACGAACATCCTCACTGGCAACTAAGACGCTTGTATCGACTTCAATCTCTGAAACCTTATCTTCAATCTTAGTACGACGACTATCGCCATAATTCTTACGAACTTCTAGCAATTCTTTTTTAATAACTGACATTAAAGTCTTAGGGTCACTAATAATTTTATCAAGTTTTTTAATTTGTTGTTTTAATTCTTTATCTTCTTTTTCCAAGTCAGTTACATCGGTATTAGTTAAACGATATAACTGCAATGAAACAATAGCCTCAGCTTGTTCGTCGCTGAATTGATAATTTTTAATCAAATTATTCTTAGCATCAGATTTATTCTTACTGCTACGAATAGTCTTAATTACCTTATCAAGAATCGAAAGGGCCTTGATTAAGCCTTCAACGATGTGCAAACGCTTCTTAGCTTTAGTCCGATCGAACTTGCTGCGACGTAAGACGACGTCTTTTTGATGTTCCAGGTATTCCTTCAGGATTTGAACCAAACCGACCTGCTGAGGACGCATGTCAGCAATGGCAACCATGTTAAAGTTATAAGAAACTTGTAAATCAGTATTTTTAAACAAGTAATTTAAAATACCATTAGCATCGACATCACGCTTTAATTCAACTACGATCGACAAACCTTGACGGTCACTTTCATCACGAACTTCTGCAATGCCATCGACTTTCTTTAAGACTCTAACTTCATCCATTTTCTTGACTAACTGGGCTTTGTTCACTTCATAAGGTATCTCGGTAATCACAATTTGTGATTTATGACCACGCAATTCTTCGATAGAAGTCTTGGAACGTAAGTAAACTTTACCTCGTCCAGTCTTATAAGCATCCCTGATACCTGATTTACCTTGCAAGATACCGCCGGTTGGGAAATCTGGCCCTTTAACGATTTGCATTAATTCGTCTAAGGTAATATCCGGTTTTTCAATCATTTTGATAGTTGCATCGATAACTTCAGTCAAGTTGTGTGGTGGAATCTCCGTTGCATAACCCGCTGAAATACCAGTTGCACCGTTGACCAAAAGATTAGGAAATCTAGCAGGAAGAACCTTAGGTTCTTTTTGCGTGTCATCGAAATTCCACTCTTCGTCAACTGTATCTTTATTGATATCACGCAACATTTCCGCCGAAATCTTGCTCAAACGAGCTTCAGTATAACGCATCGCAGCTGGTGGATCGCCATCCATTGAACCATTGTTACCGTGCATTTCAATTAGCGGTTCACGTAATTTCCAATCTTGAGATAGTCGAACCATTGCCTCATAAATAGACGAATCACCATGAGGGTGAAAGTTACCCATGACATTTCCGACACCCTTCGCAGATTTACGAAAACCCTTGTCATAAGTATTGCCATCAAGAAACATCGAATACAGAATTCTTCGCTGAACCGGTTTTAAACCGTCACGAATATCAGGTAAAGCTCTTTCTTGAATAATTGATTTTGAATATCTCGCAAATCGATCTCCCATGATTTTTTCGAGCGAGATATCTTGAATTTTAGGAGAATTTTCAGTCACTATTTATCACCTATTCCTTATTCAATAAATCGTCAACGATTTTTTTATCGATTGGATCAGTCTCTTCAACGTTTTCCAAGATATGGTCTCCTTCTTCGGTACCGTTGAAACGAACATTGCTTTCAATCCAATCACGCCTTGGTTTTACCTTATCGCCCATTAATGTAGTTACACGACGTTCTGCTAAGGCAGCATCATCAATGTTAACTCTGATTAAGATACGATTCTTTGGATCCATAGTTGTCTTCCAAAGTTGGTCAGCATTCATTTCACCAAGTCCTTTGAATCGTTGCAATTCATAACCTTTGCCCATTTTATCGATAGCTTCTTGCAACTCATCAGGAGTCCAAGCATATTCGATCTTTGTTTTAGCACCTTTACCCTTTTGCAATTTGTAAAGTGGCGATAGGGCAATATAAACATGTCCTGCCTCAACTAGCGGTCTCATATAACGATAAAAGAAAGTCAAAAGTAAAATTTGAATATGGGAACCATCATCATCGGCATCGGTCATAATAATAATTTTATCGTAATTACGATCTTCCAATTTGAAATCTGCTCCAACGCCTGCACCAATTGTGTAGATCATGGTATTGATTTCTTCGTTTTTATAAATATCTTCAAGTTTAGCCTTTTGAGTATTCAAGACTTTTCCACGTAATGGCAAAATAGCTTGGAACTTGCGATCACGTCCCTGCTTAGCAGAACCACCAGCAGAATCACCTTCGACTAGGAACAATTCGTTTTTAGCAGCATTCTTCGATTGAGCAGGCGTCAGCTTACCAGATAATAAACCATCGCCCTTTTTGCTCTTCTTGCCATTACGAGTACTCTCACGAGCTTTTCTGGCTGCATTTCGAGCTTCACGAGCTCTTAAGGCTTTTTTAACTAATGTCTGAGCCTGCTCGCCATTTTCCATCAAGTAAAAACTCATTTGTTCATAAACTAATTGGTCAACTGCACCACGTGCTTGTGGAGTTCCCAGTTTTCCTTTAGTTTGACCTTCGAATTGTAAAATCTCTTCAGGAATACGAACAGAGATAATTGCTGACAAGCCTTCACGAACATCGCTACCTTCAAGGTTCTTGCTATTTTCTTTTAACAAGCCGACCTTTCGAGCGTAATCATTGAAAGCCTTTGTCAAACCTGACTTCATTCCGGCTTCATGCGTCCCACCATCAGCAGTCCGAACATTGTTGACGAATGAAATAATGTTTTCGGAATAACCGTCATTGTATTGACCAGAAAATTCAATTTCGATTTCAGAATTGGTACCTTCGATATAAAAGATTCCACCGAGAGTATCTTTTCCTTCGTTGAGATACTTAACAAAAGATTGGATTCCATCTTCGTAATGGAAAACATCCTCGCGAACTTCTTCACCACGTTTATCCGTAATAGTGAATTTAACACCCTTGAGCAAAAAGGCTGATTCTCTAAGTCTTTCTGCTAATGTGTCGTAATTAAATTTAATTGTTTGGAAAATTGAGGCGTCGGGCTTGAAACTAATCGTTGTTCCGCTGCCCTCTTTTGTGGAACCCGTCTTTTTAAGAGTCCCAACTGGATGACCACCATTTTCAAAGCGTTCTTGATAAACTTTGTGATCACGAACAACACGAACTGTCATCCATTCAGACAAAGCGTTAACAACTGATGAACCAACACCGTGCAATCCACCGGAAGTTTTATAGCTGTTCTCAGAGAACTTACCTCCAGCGTGCAGCACTGTCAAAATAACCTCAATCGTTGGTTTTCCAGAAGCATGCATCCCTGTTGGCATCCCACGTCCGTGGTCAACTACAGTAACGCTGCTATCTTTGTTGATTGTCACATTGATTTCCTTACCAAAACCGGATAAGGCCTCATCAACTGCGTTATCAACAATTTCATAGACCAAGTGATGTAGTCCGCGTGTATCAGTGGACCCAATGTACATACCAGGTCTTTTCCGTACGGCTTCTAATCCTTCAAGGATTTGAATCGACGAATCATCATAAGATGACTTTGGCATTTATATCATTCCTTTTTCATTTAATGCTAATTCAATATTCTAATATTATAACACTATTCACGATATACGAATATGTGTTCGTATTCAAGAGAAATCTTTTATTTTTCCCCGAAATAGTGGATAATGTCTAGGTTGGTATTTATAATTTTATTTAAAACACCATAGAGTTACAATATACCAAAAAATAAAGCTGAGAGAGTGATTTTTTAATGAAACTTCTCATTTGTGCAATTTTGGCCTATCTAATTGGGTCATTTCCAACCGCTTATCTTGTCGGAAAAACTTTTTTCCATAAAAATATTTTTGATTACGGCAGCGGTAATGTTGGAACTACAAATGCTTACCGAGTCTTCGGAAAATTTGCCGGGACTGTTGTTTTGATTATCGATATCTTAAAAGGAACTTTAGGCGCCTTGATGCCAGTCTTCTTTAATTTGGATCGGCATTGGGTCTTATTTGTCGGCATCTGTGCCGTAATTGGACACTGCTATTCAATTTTCTTGAAATTCAGAGGTGGCAAAGCGGTCGCTACTAGTGCTGGGATTCTTTTAGCCTACAATCCACTTTTATTTACCCTCTGTTTTATCTTTTTAGCAGCCATCGTCTATACAACTAGTATGGTCAGCGTTGCCAGTTTAACGACCGTCTTATTTTTTGCCATTGCTAGTCTCTTTTTGCATGACTGGATTTTGACGACCGTCGCTGTTATTGTTACTATCATCGTTTATTTCCGCCATATTCCTAACATCAAGCGCCTACTTAAAGGTCAAGAAAATTTAGTTCCGATTGGATTACGATACAAAAAGCAACAACGTGAAAAAAGTAAATAACCAATTAAAAGGCTGAGAAGAAATTCTCAGTCTTTTTTTAACTTAAGGAAATGTTTTTGGTGTTAGAATGTATGCGATTACTATTCAACATACTTACTTTCAATGAATCACGGACAATTAAATATCTTGGGAGGATTTATTATGAAAACAACTAAACTGGTAGTTGGAATTTTGATGATTGTCTTGTCTTTTATCATTGGTTTTCAAGGTATGGCCGCCGGCATTCTCAACGCCTTTGCTGATAAAGGCGCAACTAGCGGCAGTGCTGGTATTTTAATGGCAATTGCTTATATGGTCTCAGGAATTGTTTACTTAGCCACCCAAAGCAAACAAGGCTTAGGAGGAGACATTGCCAATGCAATAATCTTAGGATTGTTTGGATTTATCGCCATTTTTAACGCTAACAAACTTTTTGGCGATTTGATAGTCTGGATCATATTGGGATTCTTAATCGGATTTGGATTTTTAATTTGGCATGTGATTAAAAATAAATCGATTCAAAAAAAGGTTCAAAATACTTCGCAACAAAATAATTTTTCCATGCAAAATCAATCGAGCCATTACCCTTCACGAGCACAGTATCGAGCAATGCATCGCCATTAGAACGCTAAAAGAGCCATAATACCTATTTAAAGGATATTATGGCTCTTTTATTGGCTGTACGATAAATAAAGTTGATAGGTATTTTGCCATCAACTTTATTTTTGTATACCATTTATTAGTAATAACCATTTAAGAACACCAAAAAAGGACACCATTCATGCCCTTTAGATGTTCGAC
>NZ_VDFP01000003.1 GCF_009600985.1 Companilactobacillus halodurans | reverse complement strand
TTAAACTACAAAACTCCACGGGAACTATTCACTAGTTTCTGTGGAGTTTAGAAATGTACTTTTCTGGTACTGATATATTTCGTATTTATTTTTGGACAAGTGGCTAACTTGTTCTTGTAATTTTCGATATAAATTTTATCTATTATATCAGGATATTTTTTATTCAATCGTTGCTTGAGTTTTAATAAAGTCTTATCGCTGGTATCCGAGGCATCGCTTGAAGTACTGCTGGAACTTTCCTGACTGACATACTTCTTAAAGGCACTGACACTTAAATAATTACCCTTTGATATTTGTTGTAATTGTAATTTGTAATCGCCTAATTTATATTCAGGTAGTTTTTTATCCAAAGCTTTTATTTCTGAATTTTTAATATCGCTACCGATTACTGTCAATTTGATTTTTTTACCTGAAATTTCTTTATTAACGACGTAAACTTCCGGTAATTCATTATCTACAAAACTAGTAACTTGTGCCTCATTATATGTTTCTTTAACCAAGTTTGAAGCAGACACCAAACTAGGAATGGCAATAATAACGACAGCAGCAATGATAAACAGCTGATTTTTCCAAGGAATTGCCACTTTTTTCTTTCTAAAATTAAAGATAAGTGTTCCTAACATTGTTGCTAGAGCAATAAAGAAGGTATTGATCAAGAACAAGTAGCCGGCGCTCAGCACAATAGTCCACTTAAACTGGCTCATCCCATATCCGACAGTTGCTAGTGGTGGTATCAAAGCGGTTGCAATCGCTACTCCGGGCAAAATGTTTCCAGGATCTTTTTTGGCTGAACCGATAATTCCGGCAACACCACCAAAGAAGGCCACTAGAACATCCCAAATTGCCGGTTGCGTCCGCGCTATGATTTGACTGCTGGCGTCTTTAATTGGCGACAACGAAAAGTAAATTGCGGAGGCTATCAAAGCCACGACGACTTCTATTAAATAAACAGTAAAGGCCTTTTCAATCAACTTTGAATCACGAATGCCGAAACCATAGCCCATACCAATGATTGGATCCATAATGGGTGAAATCAACATAGTTCCAATAATAACAGCAACCGAATCCATGTTTAACCCAACGCTGGCAATGATCGTAGCACAAAATAGGACCGCAAAGTTGAGCCAAGTAAGATTTAAACCCTGCCGGACGTTTCGGTCAATAATATCAGATTTTAATAATTCCTCACTATCATTATCCATCGTATAACTCTCCTAAATACTAGTTAGTTATATTTTACAACTTAACTAGATTATTTATTAGTTAAGAGCCTTTAATGTGGGCAACAAAAAAGCTCTGCAAGTATTTAAAATTGCAGAGTTAGTATCATTCTTTAGTTTCATCGTTTATATTGCTATTTTGGTCAAAACGTGGTTAGCAATCTTGGCATTCATATTATCTAGCTGGATAGTGAACTCCATTTCTTTGTTCAACCCATTCATTGGTTGCTACACGATAATATGTATTGCCCTCATAATCTTTAGCTGTTTTATCGACTTTCCAATCAGTATTTTCAGCTAAAGCACGATTATTAATTCTACGACCATTCTCATTAAAGAGCGTGTAATTTTGGTTTGTATCATCTAAGTGAAGAATTCCCCTGTTCATTTGAATATCATGCAAAAACAGTGGAATTGGATAATGAACTCCGTCAACTTGCTTGACCCATTCATTAGTCCCTACACGATAATACGTATTGCCCTTATTATCATTCGCTATTTCATCTACTGCCCAATAAGTGTTCCTATCTAATGCACGATTATTAATTTCATTACCATTATTATCATAAAGTCTATAATCAGAGCTAGTTTTGTCAACGTACAAAACACCATCATCATTTTTAACATCAGTGATGGAAGACTCTAAAGTAACGTAATTTGCATTGATCCATTCACCATCAGCAATATGATATTGCTTATTACCATACTGATCAACACGTACCTTATCAACCTTTAAACTAGTATTTGCGTCAATCATAGGATTATTAATGACCTGGTCATCATCATTGTTCAATGTATATTTTGGCTGGTCATTTTTGGTTCTTACAACATCATTAACGTCAGATGTCTTCCAATTAGATGCAGTACTTGAATTGGAGCTAGAATCTGGCAATACTGTTACCTTTTGATAATAAGTAACAGTATTAGCATCATAATCTACTTTTGCATTTTGACCAAAGTCATAATTATAAACCGAATATCCATCATTTAATGTATATTTCAACTCTCGATAATAACTTCCGGGATTATCCAAGGCGTCAGTAACTTTTTTAGCATCCGCATTACTAAGCGGATTACTGTCATAATAATCACTTTGCGTTGGAGCAGCAGCTATTTCATCATTAACATTTTTCAATACATCTTTAGAAACGTCTAATTTTTTATTTTTGTCACTACTATCAACATTTATTGAAACTGGGGTGATTGGATCCGATGGCGTATCAGAACCAGTAACCACGATTTTACGAACAGTCGTAAGTGTCTCAGCATTCTTATTAAATACATAATCTGTTCCCTCAGTCGCAGGTGAACCATTAATCGTCGTATCATATAACAATATTTGTGTATCGGTCAGTGGATCGTGGCCATTCTTGGAAAACATATATCCAATAGCCTGATCCCCATTGAGTTGATAAGAATTGGTATCATTGCCATTTTCATCTTTAACTTTATCGCCAGTATTAGAATAACCATCCGACAATTTATAAGATACCACTTGGTAATAAGTACCAGGCTTTTCAATAGTGGCGTCTGTTCCATCACTATTTATTTTCAATTCATTACTATTGATATTACCCTTACTCAAATTGGTAGGGTCAAAATTATTACTTTTAGCATAACTGATAGCATCTTTCTGTGTTGTAAATATGCCTCCATAATGAGGTGTTTCCATCTTATCCAAGTAATTATTCACAATATCACTGTCATTTGAATAATTATCCGTAACAGCTAATTTATCATTTTTAGTAATGGTGGAAAGTTTGTCTCCAACATGAATTGAATTTGGATTCTTATCTTCAGTTATATCCATCGTACTAGGATTAATTGTGAATGATTTTGTTAAATATTTTGCATCAACATTCTTCAAATCTGGAGCATTTTCACTTCCATCTGATGCAACCACATGCATTGTAACTCTCAATGGAAATGAAATACTACCACTTTGCAGTCCACTAACATCAATATTATTCTTATTTTCTCCATCCAATTGATAAATAAATTTCTCAATATCATTTTCACTATCTAATGTAGCAGGCGTCCACTTACCATTTTTTTGATATTCAATAGACATATACGCAAAAACATCATTGTTATAATATTGCTTTTGGTTACTAGAATCCTTAAAATAGGTTCTACCTGTGCCATTTTTTTCTACAATATTACTGTCTTTTAAAGCAGATACTCCGACATCATTCTGCATATCATAAATATGTTGTGGTTTAGTTTTACTAAAGTATGGATATCCAGCTCCAGTTGTGCCACCAAATGCATGATCTGTATTATTTGCTATATCTTGAAGTACAGTGGTTAAACTTTTAGTACTAGCTACATAACGATTATCAAATTGATCCATGAATTTAGAAATCATATATTCAGATGAACCTGGAACGTTAGGATCTGAATCCATGTTTGATTTATCATCAGCATCCAATCTTTGTTGCGTTTGACTATCAGCCGCTTGAACACTAATAGCACCAGTATCAGAAGTAACAATGGGAACTGCAACTGGTGCAATTGCTAAAAGCGTTAAAGCTATTGCACTACTAAAATATTTAAAATTTCTTTTCATGACTGGTTCCCCCTTCAGTCATCTTCAGCATAACACTTAATAATTTTTTACATCACATTTTATACTTTACACATTCAAAAGATATAAATTAATTAATAACATCAATTTCATAATCTGCGTATAAAAATAAGGCCTAGAGAATTTCTAGGTCTTATTTTCCATTTATAATTCTATTCTTTAGTTACATCATTAACGCTAACGAACATATTAGTAGCAACACGATAGTACAAAGCATTGTTAGAACCGAGATAAGCAAGCCGATCGACTTTCCAAGCTGTGTTCTTAGCAAAGGCCCGGTTAGTAATCTGTTTATCTTCACTGTTTCTAATAGAAGTTAATTTATTTTTAGTATCAACAGTAAGTTTCTCTGGTTCATATACATAAACTGTACCAGCTTTGACCCATTCGTTATTGCCAACACGATAATATCTTTCGCCATTATTTTCAAGATATGCATTGCTCTTCCAGTCAGTAGCTGGACTCAAAGCATGGTTAGTAATCTTGGAAAATGTAGAACCATCTAATTTATAAAGCGTGACGTCACCCTTGTCAACATAGGTTGATACTAATTGTGACTTATCAGTAACTTTTGACTTTGAAGTAGTCGCATTATTTGAGCCTGATGAGGCGACATTTTTAGTATAGGTAATAGGATTATCCTTACTATTATCTTCGACTGTCATTGTTCCATCGCTAGCAACATCAACCGTCAGATTCTTTTTATCAGGTGTATAGCCGGCAACTTCAGGGACCGTAATTGAGACTGTATTAACTTTTCCTGATTCCATACTCATGTTACCTTGAACTTCTACTGACTTTTCACCTAAATTTGTCTGTAACGTTACCATCTTTGTAACTTCTACATTATCCCAATTGAGGTCTTTATTATCACTTGTATAATTCATTGTAACTTCAAGAGGTGATTTAGAAAATTTTGCTGCATCTTGAATAGCAATGTAAGTATCCTCTTTTTTCAAAGCAAAGAACTCAAAACTAATAATATCTGAGAGACTAGGATTTTTTTCACTAGTGTCGATTCCAGTACCACTTATACTGAATGCACTAGTGACAGTTCCCAGCTTAGTCTTTATTTCATCATCCAGTTTAATTTTATCACCGAATTCGCTTTCAGGTGATTTAGGATTTTTCAAGGTTACTTCGCCATCCATTAAATCAACCATTGGTTCCTTAAACTCTGCAGTGGAATATAGCTTCCCATCAACAGTATAATTTTCAGTAATATCAACGTATTCTCTTGGGACCGAAACTTGCAAATTATTAAAATCAATTTTATCTAAAGATTCTGGACCCGTAACAGCAAAACCATCGCTTTCTAAACCACTGAAATCATAACCAACAAATTCATCCACAGAATCAACATCAAGTCCCGTTAATATTTGATTCACGGGTGTGTTTGCGACAAGCCCTTTAATATGATAAGTCTCTGTATATATTAATTTTTTTGATGTGGCATAAAAAAAATTGATATGTGTAAAATATCCCAAAGTTACTTCAACATATGCATTATCGTCTGTCGTCACCAAATCTCCGGATTTATCTTTTTTTAATGTAATGGCATCTTCATTGGAAGAAACATTATCATTAGAACTTTTATCTGTTTCCGGTTTAACAATTGTAAGATAAAACGTATTACCGTCACTATCATTCAAGGTTTGTTGGCTTTTAAAATCCACAACAATTTCATCACCAGTTTTTAAGTTATCTAATTGACTCAACTGGTTTTGAGAAAGAGTATCCGAGTCAAAAGATGTGACAATTTTACCACCATAAACTCCAGGTAATTCCAATTTATTAGTAGTTTTATCAAAAGTGATTTTTGTAGACAAATTATCATCTGAATCACTTTCGGTAGCTGCTTGAACATTGAGCCAACTAAATCCTAAAACAAAAGTCAAGCCCATTACGGCCATCAAAATTATTAATAATATCTGTCTAAAATTTAATAAAAGCCTATTTCTCCTCAATTTCATCACTCCTATCCTTCTGTAATAAAAATAGAGATACGCTTTTAACGACTTCATTATATAAACGTTTTAATTATTTTTATAAGTAAAAGGGCTTGAAAAAGTCATTTTTTAATAGTTTATTTTATAAAGGATGATTATAATTTTTGAAAAGAAAATGTTTGTTTTATGATTTATTTGAATGTTATTGATAAAAATCTTAATCTAAAATTCAATCCTTAATTAATGTATTGAATTCAGGATAATGTTATAAAAGCTACAATATCAATGTTAAAGTAACCTTAAGATGCTACTAAATAATCTAAAAAAATATATAAATTTAACATAAAAAAAGGCAAAACCCAATTAAGGATTTTGCCTTTTATTCGAAAATATTTTAATAATTGATCATCTTAGTTCCAGCGTTGTCTCCATAGACAATCTCTTGAACATTCTTGGCAATTTCAGCGATTCTTGGAAAACCACTCAAATTGCTTTGGTTATGACCATTAGTCATGATTACCAGAATATATCTTTGTCCATTTGGCAAGGTCACGATTCCGGCATCATTATTAGTATCATCTAAGAATCCGACTTTATCTTGAACGGTCGTTCCAGATTTTGCCTCTTGGGCTCCAGTTGGAATACCTGTCCGATAGATTTGTTTACCCATTAAATTCAAGATTTTACTACGGTCGCTACTATTTTGGAAAGCACCGGTTCCTTCTTCCAGATCTTCTAACAGTAGTTGCAGACTGTAACTTGTCGTTTGTGCAGCCTGGCCTTCTGTAAAGACCGATGGATACCAACCCTGACTCTTAACGAATTTACTGATGGTATCAGCTCCATACTTATTAATCTGCTCTTCAGAAAAATCATTCTCACTGTTTACTATCATTCTGTTAAAACTGTCGGTATTTTGCGTGTTCCAACTAAATTTCCCTTTCAATTTTTGATTCATTAGAAAGGCGGTCAAATATAATTTATAAGTGCTGGCAGCTGTTCTGACTGTATGTGCGTCAGATTCCACTTGCAAATCACCCTTTTGATAAAGTTGATCGGTTTTGGAATTGCTGCTATTCTCAGCACCTAAATTGTAAAAACTAACACTGGCTGTGCCATCTTCAGTCACACTGTTCAAATAGCTAGTCAGATTATGCTTGATGATCTTTTGTTTTTTCTTAATAGCTTGCTCTGTTTTGCTCTGCTTTTTCGAATTACTGTCACTATCCGCTAAAGCATATGAATTGTTAAAGTAATAACCCAATCCAACCATTACTAGACAAACTAATACAAATATCCTCAAATATCTTCTGGTTCTTCTTTTTTGAACTCTTATGAGATTACCTCATTCCAATAATTAATTAAGTAATCTCATTATACGAGCATTTCAATTAACAAACTTATACATTTCCATTACATATTTTCTAAAATTCGACTTTTTGTCATTTCTATGCAATAAACAAGTCTAAACATGTATTGGTAGGTTCTTAAATCAACTATTCTTAATAACCAAACCGCCCATAACATCGGCACAATCTTCACAAGCATCTAAAACTCTCTCAAATCCGCCATAGATTTTTTGCCATCTAATGACAGTAAGTGGATCATTTTCTTCCTCGCAAAAAAGTGTCCGCAAGTGTTTGGTATATAATTCGTCACCTAATGATTCAATTCTGTTGGTATTATCGATATTTTTGACCAACATTTTGGAATTTTTAAAATGTGAAAACTCGGCAACTGATTGTTGAACCGCTTCAACTGCTTCATTAATCAAATTCATAAATTTATCAGTATCTGGACGCAGCTCTTGAATATTTAAATAGTAGAATTCGTAAGTTAATCCATTGATTCCATCGATAATATTATCAAGTTTATCAACTAATTGGACGATATCTTCACGATCAATTGGCGTGATAAAAGCCACATAGAGTTCATTCATAGTCTTTTTAACATCTTCATCGCCATCTGACTCGATTTTATTGATCATTTCGCAATCCTGAGAAAACTTAGCCGGATCATAATTATTGATAATCTCAGTCAAAATTCCGCTAGCCTTTAGAGCATCATCAGCCAAATGTTGCATCGCTTTAAAAAAATCATACTTCTTTTTTCGAATCATCTTAATTCCCCCTAGAAAATGACTATGAATAATTTTGCCATTAGATAAGCTATTAGTCCGCAACCGGGAAACGTTAAAACCCAAGCCAATACCATATCACGCACGATGCTCCAGTCGACTGACGAAACTCGTTTTGCTGCACCGGCTCCCATTATTGCCGTTGTTTTGGTATGAGTTGTGGAAACAGGAATCCCAAATAAGGAGCAAAAGAATAATGTGATGGCCGCACCTAAATCAGCTGAGAAGCCTTGATATTTTTCCAACTTAGCCATATCCATCCCGACTGACTTGATGATTTTTCTACCACCAATCGAGGTTCCAATTCCCATTGTGACTGAACACAAAACCATGACCCAGATGGGAATGTCGAAGCCATTGCCAGTTTTATCAACTAAATTATTGTAATAAAGCGTCAACATGAAAACTCCCATAAATTTTTGGCCATCTTGAGCTCCATGTAAAAAGGCCATCGCCATAGCGCTAAAGGCTTGACCAACGGTGAATAATTTATTGGCAAAAATTCGATTGATTCCTTGAAAGATAAAAATTATCAACTTAGTAATTAAATAACCAGCACCTAATCCGAAAACTGTGGAAACCAGTAATCCAATCAAGACTTTCCACCACTCGGAAGCATTGACGGCATCTAAACCACCCAAAGCCATGGCCGCACCGGTCAACCCAGCAATTAAAGCATGCGATTCACTAGTAGGAATCCCGAACCACCAAGCCAAAACAGCCCAACTGACAATTGCAAATAATGAAGCTGCTAGAGCAATTTGACTAGAATTCCCTGCACCGTCAAAACTGACGATATTACTAATAGTCTCCGCAACTTGCGCATTAAAAAACGTCATGACTAAAGCACCAAAAAAGTTCATTACTACAGCCATCCCAATAGCAACATTTGGTCTTAATACTCGAGTAGAAACTGCCGTAGCAATGGCATTAGGCGCATCAGTCCAACCGTTTACGAAGATAACTCCCATAACAAGCACGATGGTTACAATTAAGGCAATATTCAAAATATTACACACCTTTGACTAAGATTTTTGATAAATTATTCACTATCTAATTTAATGATAGCGCATTCATCGATTGCTGTCTTTAGAAAATTTGCTTGTAATCTCAAAAAATATTATCTGATAGCAAAAAAATAAGTTCCATTGCCATCTTGATAAACACCGACACCAACTGTTGTTACATCACTCGACATAACATTAGTGTAGTGACTTGGAGTAAAGTTTTCAGCTCTGAACGAATCCATAATTTTTGAAGCAATTTCTGAGGCTGTACCAGTATAACCTTCAGCAATGTTCTCTTCTTCTGTGCCACCACCACTTGGGAAGGCTGTAAAGCACGTCTGGCCATTAGGTCTCACGTGATCGAACTTAGTTGAAAGTTCCTTAGCACGAATTTCAGCAGTATTTGTCAAAGCTGAATTCTGTGTCAAAGCAGCGATTCCTTTAGTAGCACGTTCATCGTTGATAGATTGGAAAATTGCAGCTTCAACGGCACTTACATCAGGGGTTTGACTTTGATTTTGATCAGTTTGATCAGCGTTCTTATTGTTTGTAATACCAATGAATTTGTTTTCAATATTTTGTGGTTCGATAGATTTATTAACACTCATATTATTAGAACTGATCCATTGATTTGGTGCAACTTCATAATAAGTTGTCCCAGTGTTATCTCTAATAGCACGAGTTACTTGCCACTGTGATCCATTTGCTAGATTTCTAGCTGCTGGCATTTCACCTTTAGTAGTTGTGTAATAAATTGGTGCGTCACCATTAACAATAGTACCAACTGCATTACCATTAGTATTTGTTGCACCATTATTCAAAGTAGAGTCAGATGCTTTTAAATATTCATTAGTAGCAACTTGATAATACTTTGCTCCATTAATGGTAATAATCTCTCCAACAGCCCAAGGACTATTAGGAGAAAGTGCTCTATTAGTAATCAACTTCCCTTGATTAGTATAAAGTCTAGCAGTTGTTCCTGAATTAACAGTTGCAACCGTGGCAGCATCCGCCTTTGTTTGATTCAAACTCAAAGCCCCTGTTGCGGCCATTGCCAAAGCAGCAATAACTACTGCCGATCTTCTTGCAGAAAATTTCATGATATGCTCTCCTTAAATATATATATTTGATTAAAAAAATTAATCACGTCTATTAAATAATTGAAGCTACTTAAAATAATCAGCCATAAATGATTATGTAAACTGTTACAACATAATCTTCATTTAAAGTAAATCCCCTATTTTTATCTGGTTGAAATAAAAATTGTTTCTAAAATAATTCCGATAATCACTACAACGCCAGTCTATAACAAGTGAATCCTTAATTCAATAATATTATTAGTTATTTTATTAAGTGATTTACTGATTTTCAATAGCTGGCATCTTGCCTACAACATCTTGAATCATTTGTTTTTGGTCATTTGTTGAATAGTACTGTGATTCCAAATCAGACAAACTGACAGTATGTTCAATTTCTTCAGCATCTGCTGTAGAGTCAGCATTAGCCATATCTTTAGTAAAGTAATGAACTGTATCTCCATCAATCGTAAAACCAACATTAGATGTTGATGTTCCCGTACCAATCCAATATTTACCATTGGCAGTATAAACGCCTAAGTCTACTTCCTTAGTTAAATCAACACCGTTTCTAGCTTTTTCATAAACTAAAGCTCCAATAATCTTAGGATCACTGATTGTAGCCTGCTTTTGATTGTTGGAATTTTCTGAACTGGAATTTTCTGAACTAGGCTTGTAGTTTCCAGCTACGATAGAATCAAAGCTATCCTTGACTTTCGTATTCTTAGTTTCCAACAAATTAGGCGTACCATCACGACTTTGATCTACCAAAACAACTGGCTGGTTATTGTGAAAAGTAAAGAAGTAAGTAATGTGATTAGGTAGTGGTGGAACCGTTCCATTGTAATTATAAATAGCGACGACATTATAAGAATTGTCGCCTTTGCCATCCTTACTCCAAGCAATCGAAGCTTTTGAACCCTCAACATTGACCCTTGGCAAATCATCAGGATATACCATGCCTGGTGAAGTCTTTAAAGAATTTTTACCATCATATTTTACATATGACTGATTCATAGTTGGTGCCCATTGATCGATAAATTCATTCAATTGTTTATCTTTTCGAGAATTCCAAACTAACGTTGTTGATTGTTTATTTGATGTAGATGTAGTTTTCTTCTTAGTACTCTTAGGCTTTGACTTCTTATGTTTAACAGAGCTAGTCGTCTTGGAACTAGAACCAGAATTAGAACTACTATTCACAATTCTTTGATTTCCACATCCTGTTAGAAATAAAAATCCAACTAAAGTTAAAGTTGCCAGTCTCAAACTCCATTTCATATTAGTCACCCTCGTTTTGTTCATCATTTTGATAATTTAGTTGTAATCTCTTAACTTCATTTAAACCAGCATGAATCATAACAAATACGGTTACCCAGGTAATAATTGCTAAAACAATATATCTTACATTGGTAAAGCTATCAAACAAACTCCAATCCCAAAGCATGTGAATTATCATTACCAATCCAAAGAAACGTAAAAATCTCATATCCCAGAATGAGTTGCTAGTAAGCTTTCCAGTCCCTTTTGCAATAACTAATGCCGCTGTCGCAATTGCACACCATTCAGTGTGATCAGAAATTGATAATAATGTTCTTTGAAGAGCAGTTTCCATGGATACTAATTGATATCCATCCACCATATATTGAATATTTTCAAAAGCGGAAAAGCCTGTTCCAACAGCCGCTCCAATTAATAATCCATTTAAAATTCTATTAACATTTAATTTTCTAACAAAGTAAGCCGCCACTAATACTTTGGCAGTCTCTTCAATAAATCCAATTAATAATACACTAAAAAAACTTAAAGAATTATCGTTAGGAAGAACGTGATATCCAATTATTGAAACAATCAATGACAATATTCCGCCAATTAACATGATTTTCCCAACACGATAAAAACTAATATTTTTATAAACATTAGTTTCAAAAAATAATACTAAAGCTGACATAGGGACGGCAATAGCAATAACTACCAACATTGCAATTTGATCACCCATTCTATTTCCAGTATTTAAAGTCGTGAGCACTGACAATAAAATTCCCGCCAATAAAATCGTTACCAAAATTCTCGAGAACAACCAAGGTTGAACTTTATCATTAGAAATCTCTTGTAGTGATGGCGTTGTTTTCTCAGTTCCAGCACTAAAAATTTCTTCAGCTTCTTTTTCAGTATGTGGTTTAAAAACTTGACCAAAGAATTCTTTCCAACTGACCTTGACTGAGCCTTGTCCGCCAGTCCAACTGTTTAAATGCGAAGTCGCTGAATCAATGATTGATTGATGTGGAATTTCTTGTGCTGCTTGACTATCGTCAGTTTCAATCCCCTCATCAGTAATTGTTACTAAAGGTTGACCGCATTTCGTACAAAATTTTGAATCAGCCTTATTTTTTGTCCCACAATTAGTGCAAAATATAAAATCTTCTTTATCTTCCAAGTTTGAGTCCCCTCTTTTTAAAACAATCCAAATCCAAGAATACCACCAGCAATAGCAGCCGAATCGTTATTATTCTGAGTATCTTGTGCCCATTGTTGTGCTTCACTTTCCAAAATCTTTTGATGAATCTGTCGACATTCTTTGGTATTTTGATAACGTTTTGTCTCTTCCTTACCAGTAAATTGCCATAATATCGTGTCATTTTCTTTATATTGATGTTGTTTCCATTGAATCTTCCAGTTACCGATGACTCGACCAGACAAACTATTGGCTAAATGAGACAACTGTTCTTCAACCGCAATTTTACTGGTATCAAATTCATCATCATTTAAAGCTCCTTGAATATCGCCGACTCGACTAGTCCCCGCATTGATTTCAATCGTCCTCTTCAGTGCATTAGTTTTAACCTTATAATCATTTTTAGAAGTGAACTCCGAATTTGCCAGAACAGAACGGACTGTCATTGGCGCATAAATTCCAAAATAACCAATTAAAACTACCGCGATAGCAATCAGACTCATAATCAATTTCTTATTATGTCGTGGTGCTTTTTTCGAAATACTGCTTTTTCCTTTTGAGGATTTAGCTTTAATAACCGGTTGCTTATTTTTAGCTGTTAAATCTTGGCCGCATTTAGGGCAAAATTTTGCATCCTTAGCTACCTTAGTACCGCATTTTGGACAAAACATTTTTACCCCTCCTACCATCTATCCAGAGCTGAGCCAATCAAACCACCGACTACTGCTCCTTGAATTGCTGAATTTAACTCGCCATCACTTTCTTCTTTTTTAGCTTTGGCATCTAAGTAAGCTCTTTTGGCGCTTTTGAATTCATTTGAATTTTGATAACGCACAGTTTCTTCACCCTTAGAATATTCCCAAAGTAAATGTGGCGAATTAGAGTAACTGTTTTGAACGATTTGAACAGTCCAATTGCCGGGCAATTCTTTTTCCAATTTAGCTAAACGTTCTTCAGCACCAATCTGATGAGTAGAATAATCATTTTGAGTCGTCACAAAAACCAAACTTGAAACTTCTGCCTTGGTTGGCGTGATAATAACTTTTTTAGAGAAGACATTGGCATCGACACGATATTGACTAACGAATCCATTTTTTATGACTTCTGCTTTGACGACTTTAGGATAATAAACCATTCGATAAGCAAAAAAGGCTGCTCCAATTACCACGACAGCTAAGCACAATAGCGCAATCAACTTACCCTTTTTCTTTTTCGGACGTGTTGTCTTAACGGCCTTATTGTTAGCTACTGTCTGCTTTTGAGGAGCCGACTTTTGAGCAGTTGGTGCAACTCCTACTTTATGACCGCATTTTGGACAAAATTTGGACCCCTTAGGAATCTTAGTTCCACAATTGCTACAAAACATATATATCCCCCCTAATTCTTTTGAACAATCCAATTAGATTTAGAAGTATCCATTGAATAATCCGACTCGCCTTCGCTTACAACGGAAATTAGTTGCCACTTATTATCGACCAGTTGATAGTCCATTTGGTATTCCTCGATTTCAGTCTTGGAACTGCCATATTTTGGACTGTCATCGTCAATTCTTAACGCATGTTGGTCTGTATCAGTTTTTTTAACTTTAGCAAAAGTTTGAACAAATAATTGGGTCGCATTCTTCAAATCCATAATCTGGTCATCGCCAATTTCAAGATATGTTGCATCGTCAGCTTCTAGATCAGCTTCATTTTCTGTTTGAGCAGATTTCTTATTGAAGTATTGTTCCATAACTTGATAACTAGCTGAAGCATCCCCACGATTATTATTTCCATCTAGTGTTTGCAAGAGCTGTTTTGATTGATTAGGTAATTTTGAAGAATCATTCGTACTTAAAGCATCCAGATATTTAGGCAAATCAGTAAAAGCTAGATTACTGATAGCTTGATAATCATTTCCCTTAAGGTTGCATAATATAAAATGCAAACCATTGCCACTATCATTGATAGTGGATAAATTCAATTCCCTATCATATTTATCTTCATCATCAATCTTGGATTGCCCGCCAGCAACTGGAATCGTTCTAGTTTTGACAGTTCCAACATCTGGTAATTCACCACCCAATTGGATCTTTGAATGTTCATGTAATTTCACTGTGTCAGTCGTATCAGGATCAAGATGTCCATCGGTCTTTTTCCCATTTTCATAGACATACAGCCATGATGGACCCTTTATTAAACCATATTTATATTCTTTGCCTAAACTTTCTTGCCATTGCTTCTTTTGTTGCTTCTTTCGTTGCTTTAAATCCTTTTTCTCCTGTTGTTCATTCTTCTTTTTTTCAGCCTTTGTTACTTTATGAAGCTTAGGATCATTACTGATATTGACATTTCCCGCATTCGAACAGCCGCTGCCAAAAAGACCTACCCCTATTAATAAAGTAGTAAGTGCAACCAATTTTTTCTTCATATCGTTTTCCCCTAACAAAAAGATAATCCCTATTTAGTTACAAATATTTTTATACGATAATTATACAACTTTCATTGCTCAACAAAAATTTGCCTACTGTGATAATTTTTTTGAACATAAATAAAATATATTAAAATTATATTTTCTATTATTTGAAAAATCCTTACAGACTTATATCATCTTGATTATACATCGATACATTCGTAATTGTGAGAGCTTTATCAATTTACCTTTTCCTTCCTATAAGATTGCATAATAAAAGCCCTGCCAATTGAGGCAAGGCTTTTTAAAATTCTAAAATATTTTATTTTTCGGTTGAATGACGATCACCTAATAAGTAGTCTTCTTTATGTTCGAACATATGCTTAACAGTTATTGGTTGATGTCCTGTTAATTTACTGAAGTCACTGACTGGAACATCTAAATATCCCTGTGTCACGGTTGTTCCAAAAGTAACCATCCCTTCTGATGTTGCTTGAATTGGACTCTTAGAAAAATCTCCATTTGTATCTCGAGGAACGCCGATACTATCAAAGTAATCGTAAAGCTCTTGATCAGTTTTCTTAACATATTTAATTTGGTTGCCAGTTACTTCGTTACCAACGTCTAAAAACTTTTGATAAGTGAATGGTTCACTGCCATTGATATTCAAGACAGCTCGATGCAATAAATCATTATTCAACGCACAAGCTGCACTCAAAGCGGCATCACGTCTTGAAATAAAGTAAACTTTACCGTCACCCATGTTCTTTTCGATGCTATCTTCCTTATTATTAACCGCTCTCATATAATCTGAGATAAATGCTTCGGCAAACAATGAGTTACGCAAGAAAATATAATCCAAATCTGTATTTTGAATAATCGATTCCGTATAACCATGATCAGCGTTTTCTACACTTGGATTGAAAGGATTACCAGCTGACAACACGGAAGTGTAGATAACTTGACCGACATGTGCTTTGACGCAAGCCTCGACAAAATTATTATGTGCTTGACGACGTTTCTTGCCGACAAAAGGCATGGAAATCAACAATACTTTGTCAGCATTGCTATAAGCTGAAACTAAACTTTCTGGTTTATTGAAATCAGCGACAGCTGTCTTAATACCTTGTTTCGAATATTCTTCCAATTTATCGGCTCTAGGAGCAGTGAAAACTAAATTCTCTTTGGGAATTAGTTTTTGAACATATCCCGCTACTAATTTACCAAAATTACCATCAACACCATTTACAACAATTTTTTTCATACAAATTCCTCCATTTTTGAACACGATTTCATAATAATGGAGTTTATTTTTAAATGTCAAGATAGCGTTAATCTCACATTTTAAAATAATTGCCCTTAATATCATGTAAAAAATCACATATGGTATACTAACTAAGAATTTCGGTAAGCGCTTTATAGCTTCTGTACTAATGAAAATATGAATGGAGAGACGATAATGAATAATAATCCTTATAACATTAAATTAGTTGCTGTCGACATCGATGGCACCTTTATGCGTAGCAATTATACGTATGATGTTCACAGATTTAAGCAGGCCTTAGCCCGAATGAAAGAAGCTGGCTGTGGATTTGTCGTAGCTAGTGGGAATCAATATTACCAATTGATTTCTCATTTTCCTGACTATTATAATGAACTGAATTTTGTTGCCGAAAATGGAGCTCTCGTAAAAGATAAAGAAGATGTAGTCTTCACTGCAAATATTTCCAGAGAAGCTATTTTAAAAACTCTTAGTCTATGTAAAAAACATCCCGAAATTAACAATGTAATGTGTGGCTTGCACAGTGCTTATTGTGAAAGAGGAACAGTGAGTGATGATTTCTATGAATTGACCAATAAATATTACCCTAGACTGCAATGGGTCGATGACTTTGCCCAAGTTGACGATACGATTTTGAAATTTGCCCCTACCGTTCCCGTAGAAAAAACTGACTATTATACTGAACTATTTAATGAAGAATTAAAAGGGCTACTCGTGCCAACTGGCAGTGGTCATGGATCAATTGACTTGATAGTTCCAGGTTGTCATAAAGCATCAGGCTTGAAGAGATTGGTCAAACGTTGGAATATAACTTCTGAACAATGTGCTGCTTTTGGCGACGGAAATAATGATATCGAAATGTTGAAATATTGTGGAAGAGGTTACGCCATGGATAACGCTTCACAAGAAGTAAAGGATATTGCAAATTATGTCTGCCCATCAAATGATGACGATGGCGTATTAGTAACACTAGATAAATTATTTCCCATTCAATAACTTTTAAATTAATCTTGGAGAAAGTGATGTCTATGAATAATATAAAAATCATCTTTTTTGATATCGATGGAACCCTGATTGACATGAATAAAAAACAGATTTCGGAAAAAACTTTAGAAACACTCAAACGGTTAAAAAAACAGAATATTATTATCTGCATTGCAACTGGTCGAAGTCCAATTGCCTTACCTCATTTTGAGAATTTGACTTTCGATACTTTTCTAACTTTCAATGGATCATATTGCTTTAACCAAACTGAGAGTATCTATAAAAATCCCATCCCTACAAAAGACGTCGAACAAATAGTTAATAATGGTAAAGAATTAGGTCGTCCTGTCGCAATTGCCACAAGTGACAGCATTATTACAAATGGAACAGACGATGATTTAGTCGAATACTTCTCATTTGCTAACCAAGAAGTTGTTGTGTCAAAAGATTTTAACCAGACAATTGAAAATACGGATATTTTCCAATTAATGATGGGTGCTAGAAAAAAAGATTATGAAAAAATAATACAGAATACTACAGCTTCTAAAATCACTGCTTGGTGGGACCGAGCCATCGATATTATTCCTACAAGTAGCGGTAAAGGAACCGGAATTGCTGAAATCCTAAAATATTATGGACTGGATAAATCACAAGCCATGGCCTTTGGTGATGGTAATAATGACATTGAAATGTTGAATGCCGTTGGTCACGGTTTAGCTATGGGCAATGCTTCAGCTGAAGTGAAAGAAATAGCTGATGAAGTTATTGGTGATGTGACTGAAGATGGTATTTATCACTATTGCTTGGATAATGATTTAATTTAAATGACTAAATTGCAAAAAAGTATATCTAATATAGATATACTTTTTTCGTAGTATTCACTTTTAAAAAAGGCTCAATCTTCATCATCCATTTTTATAAAATAACTCTCTCTAAGTCCATTTAAACTTTGATATCCAATATACTTATCATATTGAAGTCTTCCAACAATTATACTAGGTGAAATCTTCAGTTGTTCAGCAAATTTCTTTACAGAATCATAACTAAAATCATTTCCTTGAACAAAATCATCATACTGATTTTGCGGTATGAAAAAATCTAACGCGAATTTATCTGCTTTTTGTTCCTTATTTTCGTATTCTTTACCTTTTTCGGAATCCGAATAAAAATCACCATAATAAATATGACCTAGTTCATGAACCAGAGAGAACCAAAAAATATCTGACCACTTATTTTTATCAGTAATCAATAATAAGACACTACCATTTCTAAACTTTTTCGTAGCACCATTTAAATTTGAATTAGGTAGTTTAGCCAATGGAATTAAAACAATTCCACAATCCAACAATATTTTCTTCAAATTTTTATAAAATGATTCAGGACGTTCTAACGACATTTCCCTTATATCTGGTAAGTATTTTTTTAGTTTTACTTTATCATATTTATTATCTGTAACATTTCTTGCTTTATTTATTGCTAATTCCAGCATCACATTAGAATTAATAATTGATTTAGTAGCAAAATCTTTCGAATTTCTATAACTTACAACTGAATTAAATTTTTCTAAAATAGTCAAATTCGACAATTTAAGTAATTTTCTAAGAGACTCAATTTTTTCTTTAACAGAATATCTCTGATTATCAACTAAATTATTTCTCTTAAAATAACCAAAATCAATTTGATTAACAACTTCTATTTCTTTATCTTCATTTTGCTGATTTTTTATTTTAATTACTTCTAAATCATATTTCTCTTGTAAATTAAACCACGTCTTAACCGAGATTCCAGTCATCTTCGCCAATTTATTAGCAATATCTTTACTTATACTCTCTTTACCGCTAATAATCTTACTAATTGTTTTTGCAGAGACGCCCAGTCTTTTAGAAAATTCTTCTTGCGTCATATTCAATTCATTAATAATATCTTCTACATATGATCCAGGATGAAAAGCAATTAAATCTTTATAAGCAACTTCCTTACTCATAATGTTTACTTACCTCCTCAATCTGTATTCTTTCAATTAATATAGATCCATGAAAAACTTGGTCTGGTTCATAACCATCAAATTTTACAATTAGACGATATGGCTTAGACCTGCCATCAATATCCATTGAATAAAGTCCTTTTAGGTCACCCTTTAATTTATGAAAATGATAAACCGGATTATTTATAACTGATTCTAAATTATCTGCTAATTCAACGAAATTTATTAACTTTAATAATTTTATTGCAATTTTTTCAGGAAAATCTTTTTTTGCCTTAACCAGTGATCTACACTGCTTTTCAACACGTTTATTTTTAAAATCAATCTGCATAATTACTCCAGTTCATCACACACATATTACCTTTTAGGTAATTTAAGTATATGATTTTCCTTTATTTACTGTCAATATTTAACACTCAAATTAATTCTAGGTAGAGCTTTAAAAGTTAGTAAAGTACAAAAATTGGTTGCTATTAGGAATAAACTACGTAAATAATATATTGAAAAACATCGATACCCTTCGTAATTTATTTTAATAAATTATGGAGGTTATTTTTATGTCTCAAAAGCAACGTACTAAGTTAGCTGAATTAGGAAATGAACAACGATTCACTTTCAACGGGCGATTCAAAAAATATGGTTTCAAATACAAAGATTATCGTAAAAATCATGCTGTCCCAACACTTTTATTAACTAACATTGAATTACTTACTGATAACAAAAAATTAAATGTAGCTGATCATTTATGGTTCAACCTAACCAAGGGTTTCAAATCTCTGGGAATTCTAAAGATTGGTGATGTTGTCCAGTTCAACGGCCGCATTGCTAGTTATACTAAAGGATATCAAGGCTTTCGCCCTGATATTAATAAATCAATAACATTGGATTATGGCATTACCAGACCAATCAAGGTTTCTTTATTAATACCAGATAAACATATTCCATGGACTGGTGAAAATTGGGAAATATGTAATCAAATCTATGATATGTATCTATCAGATTATAATGCTCGAAATATTGGAAAACCTTATTTAGATCTTTATTGAGTCACCAATCTATTTCAATATAAAAAATCCACCTTCTACTCAAAACAGACCAAATATTAAGTAAAAAGTGGATTTTCTTATTTAAATTTTTCTAAAAACGATTCTATTTATTCATCTCAACCAAAACATCATCTAAAGCTTGAGCAATATCCCCCTTAATAGCTTGCCCTTTGTTCTCAAGTTCTTCAGGCAAGAATTGGAAATCACGATTAATCATGACATCATAAGCTCCATCAAGACTAGCTGTTAAAGCCCAAAATGGTTCTTGAATAAACATTGGTGATACACGACCAACGCCTAATTCAATAAATAACAATTTGTCATCATGCAAATGAGACAAAATATCATCAGAAACCTTCTTGTATTCTTGTTGGTATCTCTTACCCTCTAAAAAGTTTCCAAAACCTCTAGTCCATGGAAATGCTTCTGCACCACAGTTAGGGCATCTAGGAATCAATTCAGTTGGTATTTCAGTCCCATCACCCATGGCCTCAATCATCTTTTCAACCGGCTTTACAGCATCCCAAACTTCATCGTTACATAGATTGGAACATTGGAAAAAGCGGTGGTCACCTTGAATTTGCGATACTCGATCTTCCGGAAAAGCTTTAGCTGCTTGGGTATCTTGATTAGTTGTCAAAACATAATAATCTTTACCCTTTAAAATCTTTTGCAAATCCAAATATGGCTTTTGGATGTCGGCATGTTGAGTCGTGTAAAGAAAAGTTGCTAAATAGCCCCAATATTCTTCACGTGTTTTATAAGGATAAGACCAACCTGCGGCAGCTCCATCAAAACCATACTTCTTCGCAAATTTACCAAATAACTTTCTAAACGACTCGTTATCCTTGTAATAAAAATCTCCACCACCAGCGGCTGACAATCCAGAGGCACCACCAATAACAATGTGGTCTGCTTCTTTGATTTTTTCAGCCATGATTTTAATTTGTTCCTTGTATGGCAAAGCAGGTTTTTCCGTTAACTTGATAGGAGTTCTTCCACTTGCGTAAATACTATAGTACCGTGAAAAATTTTCCTGTGTCCTCATTACTAATTGTTCATAAAACGTTGAATTCATTTCTTAATCCTCTTTCAATAAATTGCTCAAAGTTTGCTTAATGTCACCAGCTAATGGAACCGACCGATCAGCTATTTCTGGTGCTACTCTAATTTCATTTGGTAAATTTAAAGTGATATATGACCACTTGGGATGGCTATCAACCATTTCCATCATTGGCTCTTTAATCATTTGGTTATGCGATCCAATACCAAGCTCTAATTGAACTAATTTCTTATTTTCATTATTTCTAGTAAAACTCTGACAAAATTGTTGTTGTTGATTCCATTCTTTACTTCTCATATCCATGCCATCTAAATTACCTTCAACTTCCCAAATATGCTTAGGGTCAAATCCATTCAGTTGAAAATGCGTATCTGCGTTGGAAGTAACTATGAAATAATCTTTATCTGTAACTATTTTTTTAATATCATCAAAAATTGGATTTGGTTGATAATCATCAATCAAATATTTATGGACTTTCTTCATGAAAATATCATGTTCAGTTTGCGACAACTCCGCATATACGCCTTGAACCACGCTGCTGATTCCATAAAGAGCCTTAAATTCATTAAAATAAGCTCGGAAATTCTTGTCGTCCGCAAAAATGTTGTATCCTTCTGTGATTGACAGCCCATTACTTGCAGTAATTAAGATTGCATCACTCTCAAAAAGCAATTCTTGGGCCTTTTTTATTTCTGGATTCATTTTTCCTCCTAAAAATTATCAATATACTGTATAATCTGATACACTATGTATCGAATTGTTTATAATGTAGCTAACTTTTGAAATGAAGTTAAGCACACTTTTTCTTATTTTTTATGCTTATAAACAATTTTGAAAATCTGTTGAGGAGTTTTATAAATGAATAATCGTAAAACTGACCGCCGTACAATCTATACAATCAATGTAATTAAAGAATCCTTTCTTGAGTTAATCGATAAAGAACCTTACTCACAAATAAATGTTGCTCAACTATGTCGACAGGCATCAATAAATCGGTCAACCTTTTATCTGCATTTTGATGATTTGACTGATGTGTTAAATACGGTCTTAGATGATGCGCTGCTTTTTACAAATGAATCCGACGAGTCTTCAAAAACTGATAACGAATCAACTGTAGATACTTTTAAAGAAAATGAATCACTTATCCCAGCTTGTCAACGAGTTGCCGGCTCTCCCAAATATCAAAAACTTCTAATGGATCCCAGCCTGAGTGATTATATTATTGGGCGGATAATCACGCACGAAAAACCTACAATCATCCCTGAGATTCAAAAGCGAACAGGATTTAGCAAATCAGAAGCAGAAGCTCTTTTCTCATATTCCATCCATGGATCATTTGCTATTAATAAACGGCATCACTTTATAAAAGATGAATCTTGGTATCATGAATTGAAATTACTCAATCAATTTACTAGTGCTGGATATGACAGATTCAATGGAAAATAAAAGAACATCCCTGAGTTTAATCAGAGATGTTCTTTTTTGTATAATGACATAAAAAAATATATTAATTTTTCAAATATGATTCCCCTTACCTCCAAAAAGGTCGTACAATCAAAATGAATCCTGTTTCAAAACAAAATTAATTTTATAAATAATGTCGACAAATATTAGTCAACATATAGGGAGGAAAATTAATTATGAAACTTTCAATCTCAAAATCTGCAGGTATCATTGCTGCACTAGCAATGGCTACAACGGGGACATTATTGTTTAATCAAAATGATGCAAAAGCTGCCACCGTCGCAACGGTTCACTCAGGTTCAGTTGCTCAACTTTATACTGAACAAGGCGAAAAAGTCACCAATCGGGCTCTCGCACCTAATTCACCATGGGTAGTTGGAAAAATCTTAACTATCAATAATCAAACAATGTATCAAGTTGCCACGAATGAATACTTAAGAGCAGCTGATTCATCATTGAACGGAGAAACTAGCCAAGATACTGGCATCGTCGTTCATGTCATCGACCATGATCAAGCTCTTTATAACGACGCTACTAATAGCAATTCTAACCGTGCTTTGCAACAAGGCACTGCTTGGAAAGTCGGCAAGATTATTACTAATAAAAATGGCGACACTTTCTTTCAAGTATCGACTCACGAATATATCAAAGGTTCATTCAATGTAATTTTAAACAGCGACAAGGGCTCTAAGCAATATATCGCTGACTTTGGCATTAATGACTCTGATTCGTCATCAAATAACAATTCAAACAACAGTGGAAATACATCAACTGGAACCAATGACAATAATTCAGGTAGTTCAAGTCAACAAGAAACATCTACACCTAATATATCAGCAGTAAATACGGCTGTTCTCAATTCAATCAACAAAGAAAGAACTTCAAATGGTGAAGAAGCATTGACTGAAGATTCATCGTTGATGCAAGCTGCTTCAATTCGTGCAAAAGAAGTCAGTGAACTATTTAGTCACACCCGTCCAGACGGAACAAACGCACAAACTGTTTTGAAACAAGTTGGTAATACATCAACATATTATGGTGAAAACCTCTTTGGGACACCTTGGAACCAATTATCAGTGCAAACTCCAGAACACTATGCATATGTCGTAATGGATAATTACAAGGGAGAATCTGGTACAGAAAATCATTATGTCAACCTAATGAGACCAAAATTCACTAAAGTTGGAATTGGCTCATATTATGCACAAGATGGAACTCTTTATGTCGCTGAAGAATTTACAAAGTAGACGCTAATAAATAATTTTAAATCAATACATCCCCCCCAAAAAAATGTGAATAATAATATTTTTTATATGACATAGAAAAATGATTTTAAATTTTCTGATGTTGATGAATAAATCAACACCAGTTTTTATTCTCTTTTAGATAAAAAAACAGACTAACATTTATGAGGAATCATGATTCGACGGAATCGTGATTCCTCATTTTACTTTTCGAAAGTAAAATGAGAGTGAAGTTGATAAAAGTCGAATGGCTCTTTGGCACATGATGTCGTAAAAAAAACTGGCAACTTCACAGGATTCACTTTAATTCCGTTCGAAGTCTGTTGGCCTAGATGCCGGGTATTGAAAATTGAAATAAGTGTATCCAGAGTGAATAAAACTTTAATAGGAGCGATATTTATGGAGTTCATATTTGGGATCGATGTTAGTAAAACTACGTCTAATATAGCTATTTTGGTAGATGGAAAACCTGTAAAGCAATTCAAAATAAATAATAATGCCAAGGGATTTGAGACCCTTGCCAAGGAGCTGAATCCTTTTAAAGAACCATCAATAATCTTTGAATCTACTGGAGTTTATTCCAGAAGTTTGAAAAATTATTTATTACATGAAAATTATCGATTCACAAGGATCAATCCTTTACGTGCAAAGAAGGACATGGATAGTTTTAGACATAATAAAACTGATTCTCTTGATGCTCCTGGACTCGCTAAAGCGATGTCCATGCATCATTATGACCCTACTGAACTGTCTGACCCAATTTATTCAAAACTACATCCATTAGAACGGTTTTATCAAGAACAAAATGAAGACATTGTCCGTGAAAAGGATCGTCTACATAAAATACTTTCAATTACATTCCCAGAAATAGAAAATCTCTTAAGTTCCACTAATGGAAATCTATATTGGAATCTTGTACAAAAATTTCCATCATCTGATTTTGTTAAGAAATACGATATTTATACCTTGTCCAAAGTAGTATTACAGTCAACTCCAAAAAATATGGGAGTTGGTCGTTCTCAACGTATTGCCAGCCGATTAATCGAACTGGCAAAAGAATCTTTTTTAATGACCAATGTTGATTATGAAATTAGAGAAGCAAGATATCATGCACATGAGGTTCAACGTATCAGTCATTTGAAATCTCAATTGATCAGTGAAATGGCTGAACTATCTAAAAATCTACCAGAAATAAAAATACTAATAAGCATTCCAGGGATTGGAATCAAAACGGCAGTCTGTTTGACTGCCGAATGGGGAGATATCAGAAGGTTTTATAGCTCAAATGCCATCAATGCATTCGTAGGAATAGATCTTATTCATTACGAATCTGGTAACTATACAGCTGGAGAACACATACGAAAGCGTGGCAATGCTTACGCTCGTAAAATCCTTTTTAAAGCAATATTAAATATCATATCGGCTTCAAAAATGATCCCAACAAACATCAATTTAGTTTATAAGAGAAAAAGACAATCTTCAGGTTCCAAAGGAACCAAGAAGATTGTCATATCTGCTATACATCATCTTATAAAGACGATATATCATCTAGTTTTAAACAATGAGATGTATGATACAAAAATGTTCTCGGGCGAACATTAATCATCTCTCACTTATCATTTTACCACCTCATAAAAAAATATAATATATGAGGCTTTATTTAGTGAATTCTAATTTTCAAATATCAATACCTTGAATCCTCTGACCCTTACCTAATATCATAATATCAAAAAAGAGAACCCAACAATATCAGGTTCTCTATTGACTAATGGTAGAAAAGAACATCACTGTTCTCATATTAAGATTTAAGCAACCAAACCAAACAGGGGTGAACATGATATCCCAAAGCAATTTTATACTATGTACATTAGATATAAAAGACAATAATATAAAAATTATTTCAGTAAAAGATGTCAAAATAAAAAAAACGTAGAATTATAAAACGCATAAGAATTGTGAACGCCCAATTATTTTACACCTTACATAGATGTCCTCAAGGTGGAATGAACCTACTAGTTAAAAATAGTAAAAGAATTACTAATGCAAGACTGGCTAGTTTTAATGGTGTTGAATATCATTTAGTAATTAAGAAGCAACGATTTTTGTGTAGGAACTGTGGAGGCACCTACGGTGCCCACAGTGACTTATTGATCAAAAATCATACAATGACTAAACAAGTTAAACACAGAATCTTTTCCACGACTAAGATTATTGGTATTTCGACCAGTACTGTAGGCAAGATTTTGTATGGTAATACGAAGACTCTATATAAATGTGAACATTTACCTGAAAATATTTGTTTCGATGAATTCCGTTCAGTAAAAATCCTTTTACATTTATAGTTATTGATGCAGATATACACAACAGACTATTTAAGACAATAATTGAACACTTTATACATCAGTACAGCCTTTCAGAATGACAAGCCATTAAAACTGTATCTATTGATTTAAATGACAATTATCAATTAATCGTTCATCGTAAATGGATATGGAAGTATTGCCATTACAACATTATAGAAAAATATAGTTGCTTATTACCATATTCCAATGGTAATCTTGAGGGCATTTTTGGAAAATAAATAAATTCCTATAGATTTAGAAATTTTGACCATTTTATTAAGAGAATAAATTTTGATCTACACATAAAAAAGTACCCTCAATGAGGATACTTGATAAACTCAAATTATTAATTAATACGATTTGGACAAAGTACTAATAAATCACCTCTTAAGGGATTAATCTATCCTTTGAAGTAAAATTCAAATAGATATCAATTTCTTCATTTCCCGATTTTACAAAAATTTATACGATGTATCTTTATATAAATTTTAGCAAATCATATTAAATAATTATCAATCATAATTATTAAATTATTCAACTGGTTCCGAATCCTTAGTATATTTGAAAGTCAACGTTGCATCGCCTGATACTGAGTCAATCGTTTGGCTGCTTTCTCCATCTAAAGTATATCCATCTACTGTAATTGAATTGGCAGTATATTTCTCTCCTTTATTGGCTTTTTCAGTCTTTGCATCGGCAACTTCGTTACCGTCTTCATCTACATACTTAGTTGTTATCGTAGATTGTTGCACTGGTTCTGGAGTAGAACCACCATTATTATTTGAACTATTTGAATTACTATTTGTATTTTCATCTGGTGCATTCTTTGTATATGCCTTATTGCTTCTGGATGATTCACCTACCAAATAGGCATCGCTAGCTTTAACCCATTCATTAGTAGCAACACGATAATATGTTTCCCCATTTGCAACAACTTTTATATCAGTCTTCCAATCTGTATTTTTAGCCAATCCACGATTTGTAATAAGTTGGGCACCATTTTCTGCTAATGGGTTCGTGTACAATCTTATAATTGATTTACTAGAACTAGTACGTAAAACACCTGTTAAATTTTGTGATGATGTTTCATCAGACAAATCCATTTGTTTAGCATCAGCATATTCATTGACACCTACAAGTAGATATGTTTCTCCATCAACGCCCTTAACGGCTTTAGCGGTTTTCCACGCTGTACCATTGGCAAGTCCTCTATTAGCTTTGTGAATTTCATTATTAGTAACATTATTCCAAAGTTGAACTGAGCTACTTGTAGTTGAATTAGCAATGGCAACATTATTAACCGCTGATGCATCAACAGTCTTTTGACTTAACATAGTAGCACTAAATAGAGTTATAAAAGTTAATCCTACAGCTAACCAACCCTTTTTTGAATGTACAAGTTTAACACGATAAATTTTGTCTTCTAATGCTTTATTAAGACGCTTCTTTTTAAAATTCATTCTTTCTAACTCCCCTTTTTTATTTACTTAATTAGAAAATGAATGTTATTATCATGATTCATCCTCAAGATTCATTCAAATCACAAATGTACTTTTACTATTCCATTTCCCCTCCCCATAGTAAATTTATATGATGTAGATGGCTAAGAATCACTAATTTTACATAGAAATAATACCCAAGCCCTATTTAATACATTACATACAAACTAGCAATTTACATCATTGTTTACGGTTACAGTATATCATCAGTTCAACCAAAATTTGAAAACGTTTTCATAAAAGTCGGAAAATATTTTCTTTTAACAACTATACAAAGTATAAATATTAATTATCATCAGTTCCATAATAATTATTGTAATCTTGTATAGAATAACCATCTGTTTCTTTTGCATTACTATCATCATATTTCTTAGTGTTTACTTCTTTCACATACTGCTTGCCATCAGAACTCTTTTTGATACTAGCTACAAAATAGATATATTTATAAGAATCGTCCTGGTAAAAGTCTGTTATTTCCTTAATTAAATAAACATAATGATCCTTATACTTGAAGACATATCTACCAGTATCTTTATTTTTCATCACAAAAATAACTGGATCGGTTTGCAGTCTTTCCTGTATATCTCTATAGTTGCTATAATTTAGCTGGGACATCATCGACGTCATAGAAATTTGCTCATTACTCTTTTTATTCTCTCCCAAATAGGTCATGATTTTATCCGTATTTGATAATCCTGAAGGCATAGGATTAAAAAAATTTAAATTACCAAGACCAATTTTTAATGCAACGAATATTGCTATTACTAAAAGTCCAATAATAACCTTTTCAGTTGAAGATTTCCCTTTTTTCTTTAAATCACCGTTGTTATTCATTATGTATTTCCTTCTCCTCAATAATATTTATACAAATCACCACTACTATTAATTACTTTAATTATTCCAAACCATCCCCTTTTTTAGGAGGCTGTCTTTCTCCACTTACCAGTAAAAAATCCTTAAAAACTTATAATTAATTTGATTATACTCTACAAATTTAGAAATATAATCAAAATTTTAAAATTGGTGTATTTATCGAACCACAAAAAGAGCACCTCTGAATAAAATCAGAGATGCTCTTATATTTTCTACAAAATATTATTCCCACTCAATAAGTATAAAACATTACAAACACTTTTATATCAATGTTTGTAGTATGCACATCCATATTTGGCATACTTTTGGCATACACGAACTTATTGAACGTTTTTAGAACTTACCACTTGATTTCCATTAAAACTAACCTTCGTTATATCAGAAAAATCAAGCTTAATATTTCCAGTCATCATTTTTGCTAATCCATCATCGTTTCTATTCCAGAGATGGGAGTAATACTTCAGAGTTATGCCTGGGCTTGGATGTCCCAATCTCCTAGAAACAGTCAACACATCTGCATTATATTACATGACTGTGACGCAATCCCTTAACATCTATCTCCGGTACACCTGCCAACTTGGCATATTTTAACAATCCTATTAACAGTGGAACGAATCATCGGAGTATCATCATACGAAATAACAAATTTCTTAACTCCATGCCTAGCTTGATCTCTTTTCCAATTTTTCAGAAACCTAACAGTATCAGCATCAAATGATAATTTTCGCTTACCATTACTAGTTTTAGTGTAAGAATGAATTTCATACTCCTTCTTACTCTTCAAAAACAAATTATGATAAACGTTTAATTTACCATTTTTTAAAGTTAAAGCTAATCCTTCACTAACACGCATACCAGTCATAAAGTACAACCAAATCATTATAAACGGAAAACGTTCATAATAACTATCCATACAAATTTGCTAAATAGCTCTCTCAAAATCGGATTTAGCCCAATACTTGACTGTAGCTTTACCTTTGGAATTGTTTTTGTTCGTTTAGAAACATTACTATGCAGAATTCCTAGTGATACTACATAGTCTAGAGACTGCCTAAATGCAATATAAATCATACTGCTGTAACCATTCGTATAACCAATATCAGTCAAAAGTCATGTTCTAAATGCTTCGCAATCCATGATATCAATATCATTAAGAACTTTATTTCCAAATTTTTTAATGAAAATATTCCAAAGCATCGTTCTTAACCTTTATTGCCTCATTATGAGCTACACGTGCACTAATAAAAGGTTTACCATTGGCATCTTTATCTTTGTAAACATTCATATATCTTGTACGCTTCATTTTTATTTTTCCCTTTGCTCTTCAACTTCGGGGAACGAAATCCCTAAGATTTCACTAACCACTGAAACAGGTACAAGACCAACTCTTTTTCCATTATAAAAGCCTAGCCCACGTGATACAAAAACATTTTTTGCTTCTCTAATGACTCTCCTAGCTTGAGAGTCAGGTAGCCCTAATGCTTTAAGATCTTTAAAATTAACCATTTCTTTTACCATTTACTTCTATCCTCCAAAGGATAATGGGCGTGATAATTGGTGTGTTGAATCGCTATCACTAGAGCGACTACTAAACCCGCAAAGTAATCTGCTTGGATTTTATTTTTAATAATAATAATCATCGAGCGTATAAATCGTAACCGGCGTAATATGCAGTTGATATTTTTCAACCAAATCAGCTAAGTCTTGTCCGTTGATCAAAGTTACCGTGTTAGTACCTTGAGTGGCTTTCTTTTTAGCTTTATCAGTAAATGAACTAGTAGTGACAAATATTCCATATTCAGCATTAAAACTGTCCATGACACCTTTAAATCTATCGATCTCAGGTTCCGAAACAGAACCTTTAGTGTATCTTTTGCATTGAATAGCAACACGACTAGTTCTAAACTCATCAGATGTGAAATATCCAAAACCATCGATACCATGGTCTCCTGATTGCATTACTCCTCGTTCTTTATCGATTGTCACACCCATTTTGGAAATCAATAGTCTCGAGAAACTCTCAAATTTTCCAGGATCAAATTGCATTAACTGATTAAGGAGTTCAGTCTTCCATTTAGTTTCTGCCGTATCCTCTTGATCTGAAGAATCAGCAGAAAAGTCTATTACTTCATCTTCAGTGGAATTTTCATCAGTTTCTGATGAATTTTTTCTTAACTTGTATTCTTCATGTTTTTTATTCCAATAAGAATCTATTTTATCTTGCTGTTCTGCTGTTGGAAAATTTTTCAAGTCGTCATTCAGCCCTGCATCAGTAAGTACAATATCACTATTACGGACCGGTTTTTCTACATATCCAATATGGTTTAAATTTTGAATACCGAAATTGAAGTCAAACATAAATGGAATGTACTTGTTACCATTCTTTGACACTTTAAATCCAAAAACATCATTATATGTTAGCCCTTCATATCCACTATTAGCCATTTCTTTTCTGATATCTTTTCTTGAAGCTGAACCTCCAAGAGTTCTCAATGCTAAAACTATCGATTTTTCAAGTTCTGTTCTCGTATATGTATAAGACAATTTATTCTCCCCAGTACGAAACTTATTGTAATTAACAGCTAAATTATACAGTAAACTGATTATAAAAAATTATTCTTTGTGCTATGATATGAAATCAATCATACAAAAGAGGGTCCAGCCTATGAACATACGTCCAATTAAACCTAAAGACAACCAAGTTATCAAACATATCTTGCAAACTGATTTAAAGCATTTTGGTCTCGACATCCCTGGGACTGCTTATTTCGATAGCAATTTAGACAAATTGAACGAATTCTACGATGCTCAAGACAATCGCGCCTATTTCGTAGTCGAAAACGACCAAGGAAAAGTCGTTGGCGGTGCTGGCTGTGCTGAATTCGATTTGGATAATGGTATCGCTGAACTTCAGAAAATTTATCTAGACTCTAGTGCCCAAGGATTTGGGCTAAGCTACAGGCTGATTGCTTTAGTTGAAGATTTTGCTAAAAAGGCTGGCTATAAGCAACTTTATTTAGAAACTCATCACAACTTGAAGGCTGCTATACACGTCTATATTAAGTCTGGTTACCAAAAGCTTGCTGGTCCCATCAAAAATAGCGACCATAGCGGTGCGATGGACGGTTTTTTTATCAAAACACTTTAAGACACAAAAAGAAGCGACCATATGGTTGCTTCTTTATTTTGCTATCTCATTTACATTCTGTTTCATTAGAAAGATGCTCACTGGTTGGATCCGAAAATACCTCGGGTATCTGTGATAATCCTTGATATACCGAATCAAAATTATTAAGCAACAACTCGTGTAGACGTTGTTCACTTTTTTCAAAAAATTTTTCTATTTGATTTTCCAAACGTCGCGATTTTGCTGTCAGCAATAGACGCTTGTATCTCGCATCGTGTAATGCCGGAACTCTAATCAGTAAATCATTTTTTACCATTTTAGAGACTAAGTCAGAAGCAGTTGCTTTGCGGATATTGAACTCATGCTCGAGGTCGCGTTGGAAAATATCACGTTCTTCGTTATCTGAGATGAAATTAATTGCATAAATCTGCATTCCGGTTAGGCCAATAGTTTTAGCAAAGTGATCAACATCTCGTGCCAGAGCGTTGTTAGCTTGTTTAAGCATCACCCCAAGTGAATTTTTCATTTATAATCCTCCAAGTTCGTATACTAACTAAACAATATTATAAATTTTGATCTATTTTAAATCAATTAATACCTCACTACCATTTCATATAAGTCTATGTTAGAATATAAAACTAGTTCATATACGAACTATTTTTTTAAGGAGTGATTTATAAATGACCAACCAAAACGAAACGAAACTTTTTCCTGCAATATTTGCGGCAGGATTACTCTCGTTTAGTGGGGTCATCGTTGAAACAGCGATGAATATTATATTTCCTGTTCTGATGAAGGAGTTTCACATCAACACTGCAACAGTACAGTGGATGACAACAGCCTACATTCTGATTGTTTCAATTTTTGTTCCAATCTCTGCATTTTTGAAGCGTCGCTTCAAAACTAGATCTTTGTTTATCACAGCTAATCTACTATTTATCATTGGACTTGTAATAGATTCGATAGCACCAACTTTCAGTATCTTACTTTCTGGACGAATCCTTCAAGGTGTCGGTACTGGTATTGCTCTCCCTTTGATGTTCAATATCATCTTAGATTGGGCTCCTGAAAATCGTAAAGCTACTCTAATTGGCGTTGGGACGCTGATTACTGCAATTGCTCCAGCACTTGGACCTACATTGGGTGGGATAGTTCTCAATAGCCTAGGTTGGCATTGGATTTTCATCCTTTTATTGCCGCTACTGGTAATTTCATTTATCCTTGGCTTTTTTTCAATTGGACAAGCTCATGATACCGAAAAAAAAGGATTCGATTTCTTTGGCTGGGTGGCAATTATTCTTACTTTCGTCGGTTTGACATTAGCTTTCAATAACTTATCTATTATTGACTCTAAGCCGATTCAGTTTATTGGTTGGTTGCTTATTGGGTTACTGGGTCTTGTATGTTTCGTATATCAGACCAGTCATTCAAAGCGACCTCTAATAAATTTGTCTATTTTTAAAAACTGGTCTTTCAACTGGCATATATTAGCTTTCTTTCTAATACAAAGCATTGTCTTAGGATTATCTTTTATTTTGCCAAATTATATCCAGCTTGTGGATGGAAAAAGTGCATTACTAGCAGGATTCTTCGTTTTACCTGGTGCTGCGATTGGAGCACTGCTTGCTCCATTTGGTGGCAGGTTCATGGATATCTTTGGAGAGGCCCGTGCAGTTTTAAGTGGTGCAGCGATAGTCTTGATTGCAATGATCTTGTTTAGTGCCTTTGGTTTAGTACTAAGTGGGCAAGCGATACTTCTGATTTACGCGTTTTTGATGGTCGGAGTAGGAATCGTCATGGCCAATACCATGACCAGTGGACTTGCACAGTTGTCTGTCTTTCATCAAGCAGACGGAAATGCTGCTTTCACAACGTTGCAACAATTCGCCGGTGCTACAGGAACATCACTTGTATCAGCTATAATCACCTTGCAACAAGATCGGCCTATTGGGACCATGGCAGTTAATACTGCACGTGGCTCCATGTATGCTTTCATCTTATTACTAGCGTTTATAGTATTTGCAATAATCTTTTTAGTTGCCGCTCTACGTACTAGAAAGACAGCATGAGTGACGATTAAAAGCTGAAATTATTCGTGCTAATAAAAATATTTTAGAACTCGTCGATGAAGTGAACCCTCCTGGTTGGAGTAATCCAACGGGAGGGTTTTCTTCACGACTTCGTATCTAACAATTTTCCGTTATCACAATTAACACACAACCACACATTAAAAAATTTCAATCTTATACGTCGACGATTTCGTTTTAAATACCCTTTTTCATTTAAACTTAATCTGCTTCGATTGCTGCATACTCATAACTTCAATTTGAAACAATTCTACCCAGGACAGTAGTTATTGGTATAGCTTTCTAAGTAGACTTTGAATTATAAACAAATTTTTATTAGCAGGAATATGAACGAAAAGAGACAGCCATATGTAGGCTGTCTCTTTTTTTACCATTTGTAATGAACTGGGTTCTTAATGTACTTATCGTAAACATCTTCAACGATACCCATTTGTTCATGAGTGAAGGCCGGATAGTCGGCAGCTACAACGTTACGTTCGATCTGCTCAGGTTTTGATGCACCTGGGATAACTGTGCTGACAGCATCTGACATCAAGATATAACGTAATGCCATAGCCGCCAATTTGTCCCCGGCACCTTATCGTTGTTTCAATTCGTCCGCTGCTTTAACTCCAGTGGCATAATCGACGCCTGAGAAGGTTTCCCCAGCATCGAATTCTTCCCCGTGACGATTAGTTGTTCGGTGATCATTTTGACCAAATGTCGTGTTCAGGTTATATTTGCCTGTCAACAAACCGCTAGCTAATGGGACACGGGCGATAATGCCGACGTCATGTTCTTTAGCCATCTTGAAGAAGTTTTCAGCTGGACGAAGGCGGAACATATTGTAAATAATCTCGACTGATGAAATGTCGTAGTCGAGAGCCTTCATTCCCTCTTCGATTTTCTCGACTGAAACACCGTAATTCTTGGTTTTACCTTCTTTTTTCAACTTGTCCAAAGCGAAAAATGGTTCTGGATTATAGAAAACTGGTGTTGGTGGACAGTGAAGCAAGACGTTGTCTAGTGCGTCAACATCAAGATTTTTCAAACAGTCGTCGACATATTTGATGATGTTTGCTTCAGTGTAGCCACTGACAACATGAGGATCCATTCTCCGACCGATTTTAGTCGAAATGAAGACTTTGTCCTCTTTACCTTTCAAGAATTTAGCAATAGCACGTTGACTTTCGCCATCTTGATAGACATCAGCCGTATCGAAGAAGTTGACACCTTGGTCGAAAGCTTCTTCCAAAGTAGCTTGAGCATCCTTCTCACTGAAAGGGTCACCCCATTTAGAGCCTAGTTGCCAAGTACCTAGCGATACTTCACTAACGTCAAAGTTAGTTTTCCCGAATCTGCGATATTTCATGGTAGTCCCTCCAAATTATATAATCAATTTAATATTAGCATTACCGTTTCTCAAGCACCAGTTAAATCAGCCATTTAATTCCCCACGAACATCGTCTAAGACTTGATCGATATCGTCTATCAACTTCTTGGCGGATGTTATTGGTTGATTCATTGTGCTTCCTCCTTTAAATAATTAAGTGACATGTTGTGCAATTCAATACACAGTGTCTTTTACTCATTTAAAAAATACCTGAAATAAATCAAAAAATTAAGAACGCTTCCGCAAAAGTGTCCTTAATTTTTTGATTTTAAAATGTGTGGAGGACTTTTATGAAAAATGAACGAAAAACTGACCGCAGGACTATTTTCATAATCAGCGCTATCAAAGATGCTTTTTTGAAGTTGATTGAGCAAAAATCATACAATCAAATCAACGTTGCCGAATTTTGTCGCGAAGCTAGGATCACCCGTTCAACTTTTTACCTGCATTATGACAATTTGACTGACGTCTTAAATGAAATTCTTGATGAGGTTCTACTTTTCAATAAAACCTATATCGAACCAGTAAAAGCCTACCTTATATAGTGAATGTTCCTCCTGAACATATGCCTCTACAGTAACGCCCCCTGTGCCACTAGTTCTTTTCTAACTTCTTCAACACTCGTTCGTCCATTAATTGCTAATGCCGCCGCTACACCAGCAGCTTGACCAGTAATAAAGCCTGTTCCCATTACTCTGATCGAGGCTTGTGCCAAATGATCCGCTGAAATCAGCCGGCCTGCACCCCACAAATTTTCTATTCCCTTTGCTTTTAAGCAGCCTAACGGAATGCTGGCATATTCATTATCAGGGATACAAACATATTCCAGTTGATTATTAACATGGTGAAGCTCTAAACTCCAGGCAGCTCTCCCAATGCTATCAGACCGCTTCGTCGCATTGAGAATATCTTCGTTTTTTAATTCGACCTCGCCTATCATCCTACGTGCTTCTCTAATACCAATTTTTGGTCCCGAAAAAGTTAAAATAGCATTTTCACAACCTGCAATATATTTCTTAATCACTTTAAAGTAAGCTTGAACTTGTTTTCGTAGCTTCATTTCGTACTTAGTCATATTTTTGCTATCGAGACTATCAATCTTAATGCTCGGCGCCGCTAAAAATGCGTAACTGGCTTCAGGCTCTTTAAGAAATACGCCTCTTTCTTGAGTCAAATGCTTAATTCCAGCTTTCTTACCCTTTCTGACAGCCTGTTCTATATCCGCCATGCCAATAGCGTGCTGAGGAAGATTATCAATTCTAAATGATAAGGAGGCCTGTTGTGCATTCCCATCTTTATCGCCCCAATTAGTTTTCAGTCCGGCCGCATGAAGTAAGTTACCGTTACCACTAGCATCGATAAACTCTTTACCATGAACAGTAAATAATCCATCATCATCGGAACAGATCACAGTACTGATCTTGCCTTCTTCAACTCTTGCTCCAATAACAGAAGCATGTAATAAGAAATCAGCATTCGACTTACTCAGTAGATCGTCAAAAATTATTTTCATTTTTTCCGGATCAAATTTAATGGAAACGTTACCCGTTGATTTTGATGGAACAGCTGTGGTATTGATCCCAGCCTCTTTCATCTTATCTAAGACTAACTTACCAATTCCGCCAGCAACAAGATCCGGTTTTTGTCCCCTGGTATAAAAGCCACAATAGGAAGCAACTTGTGAATTTACTCCTGCACCACCAAAAGAGGGATCTCGTTCAATTAATAATACTTTTTGATTAATTTTTGAAGCCGCCAGTGCGGCGCTAATCCCAGCAGCGCCCCCGCCTACTATTACTACATCATAATTAAGATTTCTCTTCATCGGATTACCTCCCGCATATTTCTGAATTATTATGATCATTTACATTTTATTGTAGTAGCCATACTATATAAGTAAAATATATAGTTTAAATATATATTATAGGAGATTCCTATCATGGATATTAAACAAATTAAGTATGCACTGGAAGTAGCAAAATCTCATAATTTTACAGAAGCGGCAAGAAACCTTTACCTCTCTCAACCATCTTTATCTGAACAAGTCACCAAATTAGAAAAAGAACTGGGCTTTAAACTGTTTTTGCGACATAAAGGCCGCCCATTAACCATTACATACGCCGGACATGAATTCTTCAACCAGGCAATTCGTGTTGAAAAAGAGTTTGAACAACTGAAAACGATTAAAAATACTTTTAAAAATGAACAAGCGACATTTATTAGGATTGGGGTTTTAGGAACTTTTGGATATACCAAGATTCAATATCTAATTAATGAATTCCGAAAATTATACCCAGAAATTAAAATTGAATTTACAATTGATGTCTCAGAAAATTTAATTAAGCAATTTAGTCGGAACAAACTAGACATTATTTTTGTTACTAAAGACAATCATCAACTATTTAATTCCCAACAAGTCAAAGAATCTTTAATCTCTTCTAGTCCACTTTGCCTGATTTTAAACAAGCGAGATCCCTTAAGTATCAACTCCACTATTTCTTTAACCCAATTAGCAAATCAGAATATTTTATTACCTAGCTATCGGTCGGGATTATACAAAGCAGTTCATAATGAGCTTAAAAAGAACAATGTCAGCATTAATAAGGTCGGTGCAAATTCTCAAGTAGATGTTGTCTGTCAATTAGCTAAAGCAAATATTGCCAAGGGCTTCATTTCATTAGAAGTTTTTAAAAATAGTAAAACCAAAGATATTGCAGCCATCCCCATCACGCCAAAAATTAACCGCAATATCTATATGATTATCAATTTACAATCGGAATATCGACAAGTTAGTTATCTTTTTCAAACCTTCTTAAACGATAGATTGTAACCACCATTTTCCCCCCACATTTTATTTCTGTCATTATTACATAATAAAGGAATCGGGAATTCCCATCAGTTAAGATTAATTTATATAGAGCTTACAAATATTTTGATTTTCGTTCTTGAATTTTAAATTAATTGCTAAAAAAAAGCACCCAGTTTTACTGAGTGCTTTCATCTTCTGTGGCAAATAATCATGTTATTTTAGTACTTTTGAAGTCGAATCATCGTAGTCGAAACGTTGATATATCGTCTTTCCATTTCTAATTAACATAATGTTCATTATTCCCACTCAATAGTTGCGGGCGGCTTAGAGGTAATATCATAGACTACGCGGTTGACGTGGTCTACTTCGTTTACGATTCTAACTGAGATTTTTTGTAATACATCCCATGGAATCTTTGCGAAGTCGGCTGTCATTCCGTCGATAGATGTAACGGCACGAATTCCGATTGTATAATCGTAAGTTCTGCCATCACCCATGACACCAACTGAACGAATACCTGGCAAGACTGTGAAGTATTGCCAAATTTTTTCGTCTAGTCCATTCTTTGCGATTTCGTCACGTAGGACCCAATCACTGTCACGAACGATTTTTAGTTTTTCATCGGTTACTTCACCGATTACACGAATTCCAAGACCTGGTCCTGGGAATGGTTGACGCCATACTAATTCGTGAGGAATGCCAAGTTTTTCACCTAATTGACGTGTCTCATCCTTGAACAAAGTACGTAATGGTTCAATCAACTTGAAGTGCATGTCCTTAGGAAGTCCACCAACGTTATGGTGAGACTTAATTGTTTGAGCAGTACTTGTACCACTTTCGATAACGTCTGTATAAAGTGTTCCTTGAGCTAAGAAATCAATGCCCTTAAGCTTTTGAGCTTCATCGTTGAACACTTGGATAAATTCGTTACCAATAATCTTACGTTTCTTTTCAGGGTCAGTCACACCAGCAAGTTTGCTGAGGAATCTATCCTTAGCGTCAACTTTGATGATGTTTAAACCAAACTTGCCTGCCAAGCTATCCATAACTTGATCAGCTTCGTTCTTACGTAGTAGACCGTGGTCAACGAAGATACTTGTCAATTGTGTTCCAATGGCTTTATGAAGCAAGACACCAACAACAGAAGAGTCAACACCACCTGATAGTCCAAGAAGAACCTTCTTGTCACCGACAGTATCACGAATCTTTTGAATTTGTTGATCAATGAAATCATCCATTGACCAGTTGGCTTGGGCACCACAGATATCAAAAGCAAAGTTCTTCAAGATATCCATTCCATATTCAGTATTTCTAACTTCAGTATGGAATTGTACACCGTACATCTTGCGCTTGTCGTCAGCGATTGATGAGATAGGTGCATTCTTACTTGTAGCAACGACTTCAAAGCCTGTTGGAGCTTCTTTAACGAGGTCACCGTGACTCATCCAAACGTATTGCTTTTCAGGTAAGTCTTCGAATAATGCAGAATTCTTTTTCGTAATTTCGATATCAGCACGACCATATTCACGGTTATTAGCTGATTCGACTTTACCGCCAAGGTTATAAGCCATCAATTGCATACCATAACAAATACCCAAGATAGGAATTCCTAGCTTGTAAATGTCTTGGTCGATTGAAAAGGCACCTTCATCGTAGACACTCATTGGTCCACCAGAAAGGATAATACCTTTAGGATTGATTTCTTTAACTTCTTCAGCAGTAATAGTATTTGGTAATAATTCAGAGTAGATACCAATATCTCTGATACGACGTGTAATCAATTGATTGTATTGACTACCGTAATCTAGAACAATGATGCTATCGGCATCTGGCCATTGCTTGCTCAAATCAATTTCCCCCATTTTTTTATTTCCTCTATTGTATACGAAATTTTGTTCCATGTCATATATTGTATACGCTTAATATTTTCTCAAGTAAATTTTATTTATTTGATGGTCCTCAGATTTATGCAAAATAAGGTTGGCTCGGTTGCGAGTCGGCCTGATGTAATCACGCAAGTTTGGATAGTTGATAGTCTGCCAAACGTTTCTAGCCATTGCCATTGCCTCTTTTTCAGGCATCTGGGTGAATTGGTAATAATAACTGTTAGGATCGTTTCTAGCCAAATCTAATAGCGTTTCAAAGCGATTCAAGAACCATTCCTCAATATCTTTGACCTCGGCATCAATATAAATTGAAAAATCAAAGAAGTCGCTGACATAGATGTGCTCATTTTGAGGCAGCTGCAAAACATTGATTCCCTCGACAATCAAAATGTCAGGATTGTCTAGTTCTTCATATCTTCCTGGAATAATGTCATAAATATTGTGCGAGTAAAGTGGATACTTGATTTTTCCACCGCGAGTTTTGACATCCCCCAAAAACTTCAACAATTTATTCATGTCATAAGTTTCTGGAAAACCTTTCTTACCCATTAAATTACGCTCTTTTAAAATTTTACTGGGATACAAAAAGCCATCAGTCGTCATTTGTGAAACTTTATATTGTGGATATGCTCTTTCCAACATAATTTTCAACAACCTAGCTGTCGTACTCTTACCAACCGCAACCGAACCAGAAACCCCAATGATAAAAGGTGTTTTACGATTCTTAGTACTTAAAAATTCATTCTTCAATTTAGTCAATTTGCGATAATTTTTAAGATAAATGTGAAGTAGATGTCGAATTGGCGCATAGATAGAACGCACGTAGTCAATGGATATCTCATCGTCCAAAGACTTGATTTTACGCAATTCTCCGTCGGTGATGGCTTGCTTGGTATATTCACCATGGAAGTTTTCCCATTGCTTTCTAGTAAATTCATCATAGTTAGCTAAACTTTGCATATTGTTAAAACCTACCTAATATAGTAATTAACTTTTATTTATTTTCTGGTATTCTAGTATAGTATAGAACTTTTTGTAAAAAGGAAATAATATATGGAAAAAATAGTATTATTTGGGGATTCAATCATGACTGGCTTTTCTAGTGGCAAGGCTAAGAATTATTTAACCAAGCGGATTAAAAAAGACTTTCCTGACTATGACGTCATCAACATGGCGTTTCCGGATTTCAAGACCAATAATGCTATGACACAAGTTGACCGTATTAAAAAGCTCAATCCAACCATCGTTGTTTTGGGATTTGGTACCAATGATATTTCGATAGATGATGAAATCAAACCTGGTAAATTTTCTGCCAACTTAACTAACATAATCACTAGTTTAGGAGAAAAGCGGGTTATTTTGCTTTCCCCTCCTTACATTGATTGGTTAAAAGATCCAACCAGACCTTGGACACGCCAATTGCAATTTGAGTTAGTCACGGAACATCTTAGCAAACAACTAGACATTTCGTATGTCGACTTGCTACACGATATGGCTAACTGTGATAATCTTAAAGAGTTGCTACAGGCGGACGGTTTGCACTTTACTAAGCAAGGATATAATCTCTTAGAAGACGAGTTAATACCAGAAATTAAAGCCACGCTAGCAAGAAAAACTACACTAGTGTCGAATTGAAGGAGCACTTTATGGATTTAAATATTCCTCAAAAATATTTTATTTTATCGTGTAACGAAAAAGGTAGTATTCGTATTTTTAAGAATACCAGACGTCGCGCTTATTTGGCTGAAAGCTCATTTTTCGACTTAGCGCTGAATGATATTATCGATTTAACAGACAACAGTGTCATCATTAACAAGGTCTTGCCCGATGACAAGCAGTATTTGAACGAATTCTTCCAGATCATCAACAAGAATCAAGGCAAAAGTATTATCCACGTTTTACGTGCCATGGCCACCAATGAAAAAATCACTCGTATCATTTACAATGAAATTGGGGATTCACTCGTTGATAAGGTCGATGTCACTAAAGCTGTGACCGGACTAGTCTTCAAGACTAACAATTACTTACCTAATCGGAACGTGAAACGAGAATTAGTCACTGATTTAAGAAAAGAAATCTTAAATTCCAAGAAAATTCCGCCAGAGTCTTTCGCCCTTTTGGCTACTCTATACGGAAATCATGACTTGAAGCTTTATTTCTCGCAATACGAACAAAAACAGCTCAAAGATAAAATCGAAGTTTATCGTGAAGATGCAACTTATGAGAAGTTGTTCGAATTGTCGAAGCGTTTAAACCGAGTCACATTATCATTATTGAGTTAGGTTCAAGAATGCCGTCGTCCGTTCTGCTTTGTGGATGCTGGAACGTACTGGACGCAACTTTAAGCCAATTCCAAAACCAGGAATCGTCTTAAAGCTTGGTCTTTCACTAAGCGATAAATCGCTAAGTGAAATTTCAGTACTGAGCATCCACAAAGCTGCCACTCCCGACTGGATAACGTCATTTATTTTTTATTTAAAATAATCTCAAATCAATAAAAGCCTTCATTTAGATAATAGTTTATTGACTATATCTAAATGAAGGCTTTTTGTTTTTAGTATTAAAAATAAAACCACTATCCAGTCCGGAATAGCAAAGCAAATTGGCTCAGATGTGAAATTATTCTTAGCAATTTATTGCTTAGAATAAGGCCGAGCTTTAAGACTTTGCCTGAACCTGGCAAAGGCTTAAAGTCGTGCCCACATCGTTCCAGCCAAATTTGCTTTGCTATGGAGGACGATATATTACACCAATAAAAGTTCAAAAAGAGTTTTAGATAATTACTGACTCTATTATCTAGACACTTTGTTCCACTTCATAATACTTTTCGGGAACTCTTTGCAATAATTGCGATAGCTCGCCAATCGAAGTAATCGTCAACTTGTGCATGGCACGAGAAGCAATTGTGTAAACTAATTGTTGCTCGTCTTCATCGAACTTATCTTTTGATGCATCCCACATAATAACAGCGTCAAACTCAAGTCCTTTAGCTAAAAATGATGGTAAGACGATTGTTCCTGCTGCTAATCGTTGATTTTCTGAACGGATTAAGGTCGACTTAACTCCGGCTTCTGCTAGTTTTTGATGCAAGTCAGTCGCATCATCTAAAGTTTTGGCAATAATCGCCGTCGTGTATTTGCGTTGATCATTTTCTTTAACTTGACCGACTACTTGTTGAATCGATTCGGCTTCTGTTTGTGCCATTAACAGATTTGGCAAATCGCCATTGCGGTTGAATGGTTCGATTTTTTGTCCATTTGTCAAAATAGCTTTGGTAAAGTCCGTAATTTGTTTTGTTGAACGATATGAGTGAACTAATTGAACGACTCTAGTTTCGTCAGCTTCAAACAAACTCTGTGCTTCTGAAAGCAAGGTTTGACTATTTTTCTTCGTAAAGATGGACTGATTCAAATCGCCTAGCATCGTATAACGTGCTCGAGGGAATTTATATTTCATATAAGCTAGTTGGAATGGTGTGTAATCTTGAATTTCATCAATGAAAACGAACTTCATATCCAATTCACCATGCTTACCAGTAACTAAATCATACAAGTAAAGATATGGCGTCAGATTATTCATGGAAATTTGTTTGTTGTTGAAATCTTTGATGAATCCTGCAACATATTCATCCCATTGTTCAGTCGTAATACCATATTTACTCATATCGACAATTTGAGGAACAGCCTTCAAAAAGTTCAAATAATTAGTAGCAACGTTTAAGAATCTCAAGTGCTTGATATTGCGGTAAACGCCTTGCAGCATGGCCGTAACAATCTTACGTGCTAAGAATTTCTTCTCTTCATCGCCATTTTTAAATTCTTGATCAGCGGTAACGTAAAGTGCTTGCAGTTGCTCCTTGCTCAAGTTTTCGATTCGTTCGGAAACCCAATTAGAACGCATCTCGGCACCAATCTTACGATGCAGCATCTTGATTAAGCGGTCTACCGTTGCATCCAATCTGTTGCCTAGATTATATTGTGGACCATAGCTGTAATAAATTTCTTGAATCTTTTCCTTAGCGATAAAGACTTTGCCTTGGAATTTAATATCCTTGAAAGCCATCCCGCTTTGATTCAACAGCTTGCTATAATTTGTCAGCGTCTTGAAAAATCCTATATCTGCGACAAATTTCCCAATATTTTTATGCTCAGTATCGACGACCTTCTCGAATTGTTCGGACAAACTCTCAACTGCCAAGTTTGGCAAACGACGAGCGAGAAATTGTTTGTAGGTCATCTGAACCATATTCTGTTCACCCATCTCGGGTAGGACGTTTTTGATATAATCGTTAAACAGCGAATTAGGCGAGAACATGACCACTTGGCTAGATGTCAATGTCCCACGGTATCGATAAAGCAAATATGCGATTCGTTGCAAGATAGCTGACGTTTTACCAGATCCAGCAGCCCCTTGAACGAAGAGGAGCTTCGACTTGGTATCACGAATAATCTTGTTTTGTTCACTTTGAATCGTCTTAACGATACCTTTCATGTGCGTAGAAGATTTCCCATCGAGCACTTCTAGCAACATTTGGTCACCGATAGTTTCTTGTGTATCAAAGTAAGCCTTGATTTTTCCATTATCGACTAAGAATTGACGTTTCAAAAACAAGTTAACTGATTGTAAGCCATCAGGAGCTTGATATTGCACTTCGCCTAATTTTCCGTCGTAATAAATTGAAGAAATCGGTGCACGCCAATCGTAGACTAAGAAATGATCGTTTTTATCAGTGAAGGAACTCAAACCGATATAAACGGTCTCTTTCTTAGGTTCACCTTTTTCCTGGAAGTCCAAACGAGCAAAGAACGGCGTCTTCTCCAATTTTTTGAGAATGCCTAATCGTTGCTTCGATTGTTGCCAACTGTTATTTCTTTCATCGAGCATTTGTTGTTGTTGATGAATCGACAAAGCCGCATCCATCGAAATGGAATCTCCATCCATTCCTAAGTGAATGTCATCAAAAGCATTATTGATAACTTTTAAATCTTCTTCAGCAACATCCATATGTTCTTTAAGTTGATTTTCAGACTTCTTAATCTTATCAACCACATCATCTAAATGTGCTTGTTCAATCTTTTTTTCGTCTAGTTCATTAACCTTAGATTTATCTGTCATAATAACCTCTTAAATTAAAGTTATATAATGTTACCATTATTAACTACTGATTTCAAAAAAGACACGCTTTGATAATAAAAATACATCAATAGATATTCCTCCATTGATGTATAAAATATTATAATTATTTATTTTTGCTTGCATAACTATAATAGTAGAAACCAGCCACAAAAATTATTCCCCCGATAATGTTGCCTAAGTAAACCGGTACAAAATTCTGGAAGAACAAGCCCCAAGTACTGCCGTCTTCAAAAATAGCTGCTGGAATGATGAAACAATTAGCAATACTGTGCTGAAAACCGACAGTCACGAAAATCATGATAGGAAACCAGATACCCATAATTTTGCCCGCTGCATCTTTAGCTCCTAACGCTAACCAAACGGCGATTCCCACTAACCAATTACAGCCAATTCCTGAAACAAAAGCTGATAGAAAAGTGGCGCTGGTTTTAGCTTTGGCAACAGCAATCACGCTCTCTTGAAATGGCCCAACATGCGTTAATCCAACTACATGACCGAAAAAATAAGCTACAAAGACGGCACCAACGAAATTGAAAAAGGTAATCACTAACAAGTTCTTCAAATAATCGACTAGACTAGCTTTTTTAGCAAAAATCGAAGTCCCAACTGCCATCATGTTCCCCGTTGCCAATTCTCCACCAGCTAGCAAAATAATAATCAAGCCGATTGGGAAAACAGCTCCGCCGACTAAAGCTTTGACACTAGCCAAATTGTTCGGAATTGAAGCTGTCACTCTGACATAAGCCAAAAAGCCGATTGAAATCATCGCCCCACCGATGAATCCGAGAATTATCTTAGCCAAAAGCGTCTTTTTAAGTTTATTGACGCCAGCTGTAATACTTTTTTGCAGAATTTCTTCTGGAGTAAACATATTTTATTCCCCTAGACTCATCATTTAATGAAAATACAATATCATCTATTTGCGAACGTTTCAATATAATATCAGTTAATCATTCGGATAACGTGTTTACATAAAAATAACGCCACTTTTTTATAAGCGGCGTTATTTTTTAATCGATCATCATCAATCGATCAGTGTCTAAGATTTTAAATTTGTTATTACTAATTTTTTCAATCATACCCTGCTTCGCTAACGAAGTCAGTTTACGACTAATTGTTTCAGGGGTAGTGCCTAAATACGTGGCAATGTCTTTTTTCTTCAATGGCAAGGTGAATATTTCCTCATCTAGTCCAGCACTAGTTTCCAACAAATAGTTAGCCAAGCGGCTCTCAACGCTTGCGGTGGTAACTTCTGTTGTCTGTTGCTCGAGTTGAGCAATTCTGCGTCCCAATGCATTGACCATATTCACTGCCATTTCAGGTGTTTCTTGCATTAACTTTTGGAAATCGCTTCGTGAAATCTGACAAACATCAGTGTCCATCAAGGTTTGAGCGAAGCTGTTATGGTCGGTATTGGAGAACAAGGCGGCTTCACCATCAAAATCCCCAGTTTGGAGAATCCGCAACATTTGTTCTTTCCCATTGGCCGACATCTGGAAAACCTTGGCTTGACCGTGAGCTACGATTATCAAAGAATCGGAAGCATCCCCAGCTGAGAAAAGATATTCGCCGCTCTTGTAGTGATGGTGTGTCACCAAAGTTGCAATCGTATCTTTATCTTTTTTAGATAAATTTTGAAAAATCGTTACCAATTCAACACAATCTTCAGCTGTATGGTCATGCGCAAGTTTTGCCATTAACTATCTCTCCTTAGTCATCAAAATCCTCATCATCATCTTCGTCATCAAAGCCCTCTTTAGCAGATTTGCCAAGAAGTGCTTGATAGATTCTGATTTGGTGATTGTTAAAGCCTAACAATTGAACTAATACTTGAGCCATGAAAGGACGATCCTCATTTTCGGCCAATTTGATAGCGCGTGTGACAAACATATTGTCAGTACTGAAGTCATCGACCACAGTTTGGAGCATATCAGAGGCATCTAAGTACTTGTTCTTGCCGTCTTCTTCAATCATAGAATATTCTGAATATTCTTTCATAGTTGAAGGAGGTAATTCACCCTCATCCAATAATTCATCAGCAATCTTATCATACCAAGCATTATTTGCGTCAATTGTTTGATTCAAAACACGCTTGTAGTTTTCAGCGTTAGCACCTTTAACGAACCACTTGATTTGGTGCAACTTGATATTTAATAAGAAATGATTTGAAACGATGTGACCTGTCATTGCGCCAGCAGTAGGCTTGTGGTGATCAGCATCAGCCTGCTTTTGTTCAGCGGCAAATTTTTCGTCGATTGTTTGTTCAGTCATTATTTACTCTCCTTAACCTTTACCTTTTTAACTTCATATCCTAAGTCAGTAATTACATCTGATAGCTTGTCAGCTGAAGTCTTTGATTCATCAAAGTCAGCTCTGACCTTACCAGCATTGAAGAGAACCTTGACATTTGAAACGCCATCTTGGTTTTCAACACCCTTTTGAATCTTTGTTAAACATGATGGGCATGTTAATTCACCTAATTGTAAAATTGCTTTTGCCATAATTGATTCCTCCATTTATTTTAAAAATCTCAACAAGTAGTCAAACGATTACTTGCTCAACTAACTTACAAATACTATTCTAATTAGTCTGTGGCACTAATAACTTGATTTGAATCAAGTTTTACAGATTTATTTCTAATTAATCTCATTGCATTGAAGATAACTACTAAGATACTTACTTCATGAACGAACATCCCGCTGCCCATGTGAATAATACCAACGATTAAACCTAATAGTAGTAGAGCAACTGTTCCCACAGCAATGATGATATTTTCTTTAGTATTAGCGACTGTCTTCTTAGCTAAGACATAAGCGTGTGCTAAGGCTTCAAAACTTGATTTAACTAAGATAATATCGGAAGTTTCAATAGCAACGTCAGTTCCGCTACCCATACCAATTCCGATATCAGCTGTTGCAAGTGAAGGACTATCATTGATTCCATCACCAACAAAAGCTACGGTACTGCCTTGTTTCTTAAATTTCTTCACAAATTCAACCTTATCTTCAGGAAGCAATTCAGCATGAACTTCATCGATTGGCAATCTTTGAGCAACTCGTGCTGCAGCTACTTTGTTATCACCAGTCAACATGACGATTCGTTTCATACCAGCATCTTTTAGTGCTTGGAGACCAACTCTAGCATCAGGTCTTAATTGGTCATTGACGCCAACGACGAGACGAAGTTCTTGATTAACAGCCATTAAGACTACTGAATCTCCTTGATTCATCTTATCTTCGATAGCTTTATTTTGTGATTTTGAAATCTTAACGTTATTTGCTTTCATCAAGCGAGAATTTCCAACTAAAATACTGAAGTCAGCGTTCTTGCCAACTAATCCTTGGCCTTTAACAGTATTCAGTTCAGGCAGTTCTGGTGTATCGGTGACGCCTAAATCGTCAACATACTTCACGATAGCTTGACCCAATGGGTGATCAGAAGTTCTTTCAACCCCAGCAAGCAAGGCTAAATCAAGGTTTTTACTTTTGCCGAAGTCTTCATAATCAGTAACTGACATTTTGCCAGTTGTTAAAGTACCAGTTTTATCAAGGACTAGGGTATCGACTTTGGCAAAGCTGTTAACGGCATTGCCACCTTTCATCAAAATACCATTTTTAGCTCCGTTACCAATTCCGGCAACGTTTGAAACTGGGGCTCCGATGACTAAAGCACCAGGGCATCCCAAAACTAGAACAGTTATTGCGAGTGGGAAATTTTGTGTGAAGGCCCAAACTAAAGCACCAATGACTAAAACAGCAGGTGTGTAGTAGGTCGCAAATTTATCAATAAATCTAGCAGCAGGCGATTGGCTATCTTGAGCTTCTTCGACCAATTCGATGATTTTACCAAAAGTCGTATCTTCACCAACTGAAGTCGTTTCAATCGTGATAGTTCCATTATCAGTGATTGACCCGGCGAAAACTTTATCGCCTTGAGCTTTTTTAACTGGTGTTGACTCACCTGTAATTGAGGCTTCATTCATATAACCGGTACCATCGATGATTTTTCCATCGACAGGAATTTGACCGCCCGGTTTAACCATGACGTGGTCGCCCTCGTCCAAGTCATCGACATCGACTGTTTCAGTTGTACCATCTTCATTGACTAACTCGGCGGTAGTTGGAGCCATCTTCGTCAAACTCTTAACTGAAGAACGAGTCTTCTCCAAAGTTTTTTGTTCCAAATAATTACCAAAGAGGAACAAGAAGGTAACAACAGCCGACTCTTCATATTCTCCAATAATAAAGGCACCAATGACTGCAATGGTTACCAACAATTCAATACTGATAACTTTATTTTGCAAGGCACTGAAGGCGTGTAGAGCAATCGGAATTGCTCCGATAATACTTGCAAGAATCATAAAGATCGTTGCGGCAATTTCAAATTTCAATAGGAAACTTGAAATCAAACTAAGTGCAATCAAAATGGCAATTGAGACTGTCATTTTATTTTGATGTTTTGAAATCCAGATATTTAATTTTGTCATCTCATTTACCTCTCTCTTAACTTACAAGACATATTCTAAGGGGTAATAGAGTTTAAGAACTTGATGCATATCAAGTTTTGAAAAAAAGTGACCAAAAACTAAAATTGTTTTTGATCACTTTTCTTATTGATATATCTTTTTAAACTTGGATAAATTTTATTTGAGATTGCTTCAGCAATGATGAAGCCTACTGCTAAAGACATTCCCACTGTTAAGGCTTTGATAAAGCCGCTTGCTGCCAGCATATCTTTTCCAAGGGTAAAATTTTTCATGCTGTCGTAAATAATGGCCCCGGGAACTAAAGATACTAGGCAAGGAACGTAAATAATATTGACCGGCGAACGGACTAAGATAGCGCATAAATTGCCTAATATACCAATAACAATTGCTCCCAAAACATTGGGCATAATCAAGCTATCGGTAAACCAGGTGATAACGATATAAACTATCCACGCTAAGGCTCCGACCAATCCTGCTGGGACTAGCGTTCGTCTAGGATTATTGGTGATGATGCCAAAACCGACACTCGACAAAAATCCGAAGATGAACCCATAAACTATTTCCATCATTATTTAACCCCCTAATATGGCTTGAATTACGATTTGTCCAATAATCACGCCGCTTCCAATTGAAATTCCGGAAACAATCGCATCGGTGGCCCGAACTAAGCCAGAAATGGTGTTCCGTTCAATAATTTCTCGCAAGGAGTTAGTCATCGGCACGCCAGGAACTAATGGCATAAGAGCACTGATAATAATGTAATTAGCATCATGCGCCATTCCAACGAATCCTAAAACATTAGCCAAAACGCTGATGACCAAACTTCCCATCGCAACGGGGATATAAGGAATCTTTGAGTGCCTCGAAATAACTTGCGACATCAAATAGCCTAAAATTCCAACAAAAAAGGCCCAACCAAGGTCGCCCCAAGTTGCTTTAAACAAAAGCATTGGTGGCATCGAAACTAATCCTGCCCCGATACATTTAGTTATCCAAGAGAAGTCTAAGGTTTCATTTTGAACCCGTACTATTTCTTTTTTTATTTCATCAAAGGTGATTTCGTGGTTCGAAAATTGTCTGGATAAAGTATTGATCTCATCTACTTTTTGCAAGTTGAAATCTCCAACTCGAACTTTAAAAATTCTTGTCGTAGCACTTCTTTCTGAACTGACAAAAATACCTGTCATAGTGGCATGACAGACTACTGGTAAATCAACAGCTCGCCCCACATATTCAACCGTGTTCTCGACTCTAGCAGTCTCCGCACCGTTTTCTAGTAGAATCGTACCCACTTGACCACAGAGAGTGACAATATCTGCTTCCGTGATAGCCCCCATAATGGTTCCTCCAAATGGTAGATTTTTCATACATAATAGATAAGTATTAACACATTTTCTTGCAGAAAAAAAGCCCGCAGCATTGTGCGAACTTTAATTAGCGTTTCAAATAAGTTCCTTTTAATAGGATAATCCATAATGCCAAGATAGTGCCACCAATTAGCATCAATAAATGATCGACCTCATCGCCAGTCTCAGGCAAAATTTTAGAATTTGTCGTCTTGTTAGCTGAATTACTTTTATCAGACTTACTTTGACCGATTTTGTTGAGGCCACCTAAATTGGCAGCAATATTTGAAGTATCGTTGACGCCGCTTTGGTGCATCAGATTAGAAATATCATTTTGATTTAGACTATCAAAAACTAAATCAAAATCTACTGTCTTGTGCAAATTAAAAGCTGGCACGTTGATGGAAATATTGCCGGCAATCGGATTGCCCAAATCATCTAAACTGTTTAATGGAAAATCAAACTTCAAATAATTATTATCTTCATCATTTGTAAAACTTAAATTGATTGGCTTTTGCTTATTAATATAATTAATTTGAAAGGCCTTACTACCAAATTCCTTAGGATATTTAATCGTTGTTTCAACCGAATAAGTCCCATCAGGATTCTTAATCAATTTGGCTGTATTAGTAAAAAACGAGGCAATCAATGAGCCATCGCCATTATTTTTGGCTACCTTATAAGTCAATTCCTTCAAAACAGTTTTAGGCTGCGTTGCAGGTTTCGTGTCGGCAGTTTCATTGTTAGAAGCACTATCCGTCTTCTCTTGTGGCGTTTGGATAATATCTGAATCTTCATTTTCTTCATTAGAATTAGTCTCAGTATCATCATTATTTACAACGTCTTGATTGTTATTAGTATCTGGCTTATTTTCTTCAGGCTCAGTCTCGGTATCAGTTGTTTTCTTATCTTCTGATTCCGTGATTGAGTCCATGCTATCGGTAAATGGATTAGTTGTTTCCTGACTGTCCATTGTACTGGTATCGAATTTAAAATCGACTGTTTGTTGATTCATATCGATGCTTAACAATTTTGTTTTGACCACTGCTGTCACGTCGTCATTTAATTGTGACAAGCTATTAGTTTTAAAACTGATATCTAAATATTCTTTACCATCTTTGTTATAACTTTCTGATTCTTCAGGTGTTTGATTATCAATCTTGCTTACTTCCAAATCAGTCAATTGCGAAACTTCCACTGTCAAAACCAATCTGTAAGTTCCATCGTTGCATGTGTAAATCTCTGCACTCTTCGTAAAATATGGATCCACTTCTGATTTTTCGTTAGAATTTTCTTTATCTACTTCATAATTAATCGTTTTTTTGTCATTATTTGCTTCTGCTTGAACGGTTTCTTCAAGTAAATTGGGCGAACCTGACACATTTGTTCCAACCTCACCAAAAATCCCTAAAAATATCCCCACAGACAACAGACTAATAAAAAACTTTTTCATAATCTTATCGCCCCTCTTAACATATATACCAATTTTATCATATCTACCCTTTGCTCTTAAAGATAAGGTTGCGACTATTTGTCTCAAATTAGAAAAATCTAAATTATATTATAGATTATTTGAAATACCTAATCCGATAGATATATACTTATAGATATCATGCGCAGGAAGGTGACTTTTTTATGAAACAAGGAACAACGATCCTAACTTTAGACAATGGCTATCATTTGTGGACTAACACACAAGGCCACGGTGACATCAAATTACTATGTCTTCACGGTGGACCTGGTGGAAACCACGAATACTGGGAAAACTTCGGTGAAAAACTAGCTGACCTTGGCGTACAAGTAACAATGTACGACCAATTAGGCTCATGGTACTCCGATCAACCAGATTACAGCGATCCAAAAATCGCCGAAAAATACCTAACATACGACTACTTCCTAGAAGAAGTTGAAGAAGTTAGACAAAAGCTCGGCTTAGATAACTTTTATCTAATCGGCCAATCATGGGGTGGCGCATTAGTTCAAATGTACGCTGCTAAATATGGCCAACACTTAAAGGGTGCTATCATTTCAAGTATGGTTGACGAAATTGACGACTATGTAAAACACATCAACCAATGCCGAATGGATGCCTTAGGTCCAGACAAAGTTAAGTATATGGAACAAAAAGAAGCCGAAAACGACTTAGATGACCCTACATACCAAAGCTATGTTGACGTATTGAACGCTGAATACGTAGACCGCAAACAACCAACAGCAATCAGACACTTGATTGATACAATGTCAGTACCCGTTTATAACACATTCCAAGGAAACAACGAATTCGTTATCACCGGAAAATTAAAAGACTGGCACTTCAGAAAACACCTCAAGGAAATCAAAGTTCCTACACTACTTACATTTGGTGAACACGAAACAATGCCAATTGAAACAGCCAAAATCATGCAAAAGGAAATTCCACATGCAAGATTGGTAACAACACCAAACGGAGGCCACCACCACATGATCGATAATGCACCAGTTTACTTTGATCATTTGGAACAATTTATTAAAGACGTAGAGGCGGGCAGCTTCGCCGATTAGAGAGCGAAGCAGGACCGCTTAGACACCGCGGATTAAGACAATTTCACGAATTGCCCGCGCACTTTGCGGGGGATTTGGGAAATAGGCTTAATCCTCGGTGTCTGTCCTGCGTAGCTCGTTTCCACTATATAGCCAGAAAGCATGGTTATATAAGAAGAAACAACGCTTATTTAACTAAAAGGTATGGTTACAAAACACAAAAAAAGAGGAAAAACTCAAATCCAGAGTTTTTCCTCTTTTTAACTACATAAAAAACCTAATTAGTCTTAATATACTTTCTCCACTTAAGACGGCTAAGCCAAGTCTGTTGTGCCGAAATACTATGTTCATCAGTTTCCTTAGCATAACGTCCACTTTCCAACAAATGATAAGAATTAACATCATCCTTAGAAAACAGCTTAACAATCTTAATCAACTGTTGTTTAGGTTTATCCTCCACAACCGGTACAGCAATTTCCACTCGACGTTCCAAGTTTCTTGTCATCATATCGGCTGAAGAAATCCAAACGTCAGTATGATCTTTCCCATATTGGAATTTAAAAATCCGGCTGTGTTCCAACAATTGACCAACGATACTTTTAACTCGAATGTCTTCCCTTGGTCCACAGACGCCTAACTTCAAAGAACAAGCACCACGTACTATCAGCCTAAATGGCAAACCGTGGCGTGCAGCTTTATAAATGGCGTCGATGATATCAATATCAGTCAACCCATTAACTTCCATAAAGACGCTTCCTTGTCCATCACGAACATAAGCAGCAGTTGCTCGTTCAATATTTTTAATGACCATTTCTTTGATGCCATCTGGTGAAGTGACCAACAAATCGTAGTCAGCTTCTTTATGAGTGACTAAATAGTCGAAGAATTTAACAGCATCATCAATGTAAGTTTGATTGCTGGTAAAGTAACTAACATCCGAAAAACCTTTGGCGGTAATCGCATTGTAATTACCTGTACCAATTTGGACGTAACCCTTGCCATCACCATGCAAGACTAAGCAAATCTTGGAGTGTACCTTATTTACTTTGTCACCAAACAAAACTTTAACGCCCGCAGCTTTCAAAACTTTGGCCACCTCGATATTGTGTACCTCATCGAATCTAGCACGTAATTCAACCACAGCTGTGACGCTGATACCTTTACCTGCAGCCTCTTTTAATAGACGCAACAAGTCGGAATTTTCTTCCGTTCGATAAATAGTAATACAGATTTTAGTTGTTTTGGGATCATTTACAGCAGCTTCCAGATAATCGATAAAAACGCTGAAAGAATCGTATGGATATTGCACAAAAATTGGCGACCTATCCAAATACTTCAAAATATTCTTGGATTCATTCCAAGCTAAAGCTTTAAACGGTGGGAAAACTAAATCCTGATTACTCTTGTAAGTTTTCCGAAAGCTAGTTAAGAACTTAAGGTCCACTGGACCTGGAATTTTATAAACGCTCTTTTTGTTGATATCAAACAAGTCAGCAAAGTAATCGCGACCTTTTTTATCGCCGTTATCGGCAAATTCAACGCGAGTGATTTTGCGCAAGTCCCTAGTATCAACATAATTAATCATCTTATTCAAATAATCGTCGTCTGACATGTTCTTATTCAAAAAATCATACGGCTTGTTCTTGTCATATGTGACACGGAAAACATAAAATTTGGAAATCTTATATTTCCTAATCAAATTTGCGGCAACGTGTCTGATAACATCTTCAATCAGAATGTAATGATTTTTTACACCTGTTTCTACTAAACGGTCCAAGTCCTGAGGAATTGGCGAAGTATAAACGTGATGCGGCGTTTCCATCAATAAATTCAAATTTCGTCTGAACTTATATCCTTTTGAGAATCTTTGCATATCGATTCTTGGAAGGATTTTCTTATTAAAGAATTTTTTGACGTATTTTTTTTCCGAATCCGATAATTCTTTATAGCGCATTAATTCAAAGAGGTCATTATCTCTAGCTTCTTCCATCAATTTATAAAATAAATCGTATTGTCTAACAATATTTTCGCTATTAAATTTATAAGCTAAATCCAGAACCTTCTCCCCGGATAATCCTGATCTCTTATCATCTTCATGGTTCTTAACTAAACTATGAACGTTATGCATTCTAACGCGAAAAAACTCATCCAAGTTATTGGATGCAATCGCTAAAAACTTTAGTTTTTCTAAAAAAGGAACGTTTGGATCAGCGGCTTGATCGATGACCCGATTATCAAATAATATCCAACTTAAATCCCTATTATAATATTTATCTTTCATATATTATTTAACCCTTCATTCCTAAAAATTTAACTTTTATCCCTCTGTTCTTTTTTAAATGATTCAAAATCATATTCGACCTGTTTTACATAGCTGTTTGTGAAATTCATCAAAGAGTTTGCGATGTCAGCATATTCTTCGCCAAATCCAATGATCAATGGATAGTTCGGTGAGTGTGAATGCGCTCTGGCAAGTAAAATTACGCAGACTTTGGTGTAATCTTCAAATGATTCAAAATCCAGCTTGTCCAGATTAATCGATGATTTCATATCTTTAAATTGGCGCATATAGAAACTATATTTATCAGTATCAAAAGCTCCTAAGAATGGATCGGAGGCACTTTGTAAAATCAATTGACTGTTAACAATATTTTGACCCTGACTGACCTTCTCATCAGAATACAATTTGTCATCATTGTAGATTGGCAATGCTTGTTTGGCTTGAAGGACTAAATAGTTACTATCTAAATCCTGCAACAAAATCAAGTAGCATAGCGTTCCGACGCTACCAACCCCAACGCTGTGACGAACAATATCGATAATGTCAAAGTCTTCCAAGAATAATCTAACATCACTTCGCTGTGCTTTCTTATACTTTTTGTATCCTCCAACGACACTCTTATAATCTTTTTCACTGATATGTTGAGTTACCGGCTTATTTTCAACGAAACGACGTTGTCCAGAAGCTGTTAATTCGGTATATTTTTCAATAACTAACTTAGAATTGCTACGTTGTGCTTTTTTTATGCTTTTAGCAATCATATGATTAAAGGACTCTTGAAAATATTCTTCGTTATCCTTTAAGTTACCAAATATCTCCGTAATATTTTGAAGCGTGTTTGGCAAAATAAAACGTTTCATCTCCGAAATCTTTGTCATGTGCTTGAGAGTATCAAAATAAGTCTCTACGACTGTCAATAAAAACTCCTGCACATCAGATTCTTCGAAGCCATGTGATCTGGCAACAATTAAGGCACTGACTAAAAGGCGCTTCAAATCATATTCCCAGTGACCTAAATGTGCTTCATCAAAATCATTCATATCAAACAATAATTGTCCTTCAGATGATCCATAAAAACCAAAATTACCGAGATGGGCATCTCCACCGACCAATACTTTGATTCCACTGTTTTCGTTTCTTGATAAATCGTAATGCATTACATCGACTGTTCCCCTAAAGAATGCAAAAAGCGACTTCGACATCCTTTCACGTTTAACTGCTAATAATTCTGGAACTAGCAATTTGTTCTTGATGTTTAAAATCTTGTGAATATTTCTCTTCTTTGGTTCAAATTGATCAAATTTATCAGAAACCGTTGTCGCAAAGAAACGTCCTCTAATAATTAATTGTTCAGTACTCTTAAAAGCATCTGTATCTTGAAAAGTATATGGTGTACGGCTCATGCCCTCATCTCCTCGAATTTATTATACAATAGCTATCTTAGATAACCGTTGCTTGGGCCAACTTTTTTAATTAAAGTTTACTATATCCAAATATATTTCTTAAGTATGGTTAAAATATCGCCTCTAATATTAAAACATAAATTACACCACAAAAAAATAGGGGGCTAAGAAATTGCTCTCCAGAATTGTACTGTTAGACATCCATATCATGATACTAATATACTTATTTACAGATAAAGAAATATTCTTAGGTGAAACGAATTTTAAGTTAACTTTAACACGGCTTGTGGATTATTTCACTATCGAATTTAGTTGTGACAATTCACTAGCCTTTTTTTGAAAAAATTTGTTGCAAAAAAGAGGTTGCTGAACTTTATTCAACAACCTCTTTTTAAGATAATAAAACTATTTAATTAAATCCCATCTGAATCAGGTTCCTGTTCAACTTTCTTATGTTCAAAAACCTTTGTTCCATTTTTACTGATTGAAACAATTTCATCAGCTAATTTTTTTGAAGAATCTTTATAATTTGAAAGTTGCAAACCAACTTCCATAATAGAACCGACATTGCAGCCACAAGTAACGCTAATATCTTTATCGCTAGCGACGCTTAATTTCACTGCATCTTTAAACGGCGTTCCGCCAAGTAAATCACAAATGAAAACTACCGCATCGTCATCTTTTATTTCTTGGCTAAATTTTTTATAAAGTCCATCTTCATCCATATCACTAGTGAAATCGATAAAGCTAACATTTTTTAAACCACCAGCAAGCAATTTGATAGTAGATTCGATTCCACTAGCATAGTTGCCGTGACCTGTTACGACTAATTTCATTATAGGACCCCCATCCATGAGAATAGGATAGCAAAAATGAATGTTGCCAAAATAAGGATAACTGGTGAAACATTCTTCTTTTTCAATAACCAATAAAGTAAGAATGTATAACCTAGTGGCAAAATATTAGGGAAAATTCGATCAAAGAATTGGGTTTGAATTGAAATCGTGTGTCCAGCTGAAACAGGAATTTTTGTCTTAACTGTAATCTGAACATATGTAGCAATCAATCCACCAATAACCGTACATCCTAGGACACTGGCCGCATGTGAAACAATGGCTGAATTTTCTCTAATCTTAGAAATTGCTTTAGTACCAGTTGTATAACCTAATTGAGCAATTGGAATACGAGCAAAGAACATTGCTAAGTATACGAGGAAGAAAATCAGTGGTCCTAAAATACTGCCTTGTTTTGCAAACGATGCTGTAATACCAGCAACAATTGGTAAAATTGTAAACCATGTAATGGCATCACCAATACCTGCTAGAGGACCGAATAACGCAATTCTTAAGCCATCAATCGTTGAACGTTTTTCACCATTTTCTTCAAGTGAAGCTTCAAGTCCCATCAACAAAGGAGCGGCATAATTATTAGTATTAATAAATTGAAGATTTGATTTTAAAGATTTAGCTAAACCTTCTTTATCATCTTTATAAATCTTCTTTAATGCTGGAATCATCGCTAAAGTCCAACCATCAGCTTGCATTCTTTCATAGTTCATTGCTGATTGATTAAACAAAGATCTGATACCAAGCATTTTTACATCATGTTTAGTTAATTTTCCTCTTTTTGGAGTTTCAACTTTTTTAGATTCCATCATCGTCATCTCCATTGTTGTTTGAATTTTCCATAATTGCCTTTAATTTCTTATCATTTTCGGCATCTTTCTTACTTCTTGCATATTCAATCAAAGCAAGGGCAACACCGATAACGGCAACTGGCATCAAATTTCCAAATTTGATAAAGCATGCTGCAGTAAATCCAATCAAAAGATAAGGTACATATCTAGCTTTCAACATACTCTTAAGAAGTAAACCAAAACCAACAGCAGGTAAAATACTACCGGCAATTTCAAATCCGTGACTCAACCAAGTTGGCATCGAATTTACTAAGTCTTTCATTGGAGCTTGAGCACCATAAACACAAAGGAATGCGATAATACCGTATGATAATCCAACAATCCACGTTGGCAGCAATGCTAAACGTGTAAATTTCTTAGTATCGCCTTGTGCTGCATAAGTATCGAGTTTCTTTGTTAAAACGGAAAATGCTGAGTAATAGAATAAAATAATATATTGCATCAAAATACTAAATGGTAAAGCTAAACCAATAGCTGTAGCTGGAGATTTGCCTGTCGTATAAGCAAGTACGACTGTCATAATTCCAGCCATGATAGGATTAGGCGGCTGTGTTCCTCCAACTGGAGTTAATCCAGCGAAAGCTAGTTCTGTTAGACCAGCAGCAACGATTCCTAAAGTAATATTTCCTAGAATCATCCCTGTGACTGTACAAACAATCATTGGTCTAAAAATGTAAAAACCTTCCCACCAGAAATCAATCCCAGAAATAATAGCAAAGATTCCGATTATAATACCTTGCATTAAAGTAACTTGCATTTAAATCACTTCTTCCAACGGTTGTTTTTTATCTTCTGGAACTTCTTGTACATAAACGGAAGCACCTTTAGCAGCACATACTTTCAAATCGCTAATATCTTTATCGTCCATATAAGCTTGCTTCGTAATTTGTCTTTTTCCTTCTGAAAAATGCATATTACCGATATTTAGATTATCTATGGGAACGCCACCTTCAATTAACTTTCGAGCATCTTCTGGTGTGCGCACGATAATAAAAATCTTTTGACGGGCACTTGCTCGGTGAATATTGTTTATTGTTTTTTCAATTGTCCAAAAACGAATTCCAACGCCAGAACTTTCAGCGGTTGCCTCCATCAATTCCTGTTGAAGAGGATCATTTGCAGTATCATCATTAGCAACTAATAAAAGATTTGCTCCAATTGAAGAAGTCCATACAACACCAACTTGTCCATGAACTAGTCTGTTATCAATTCTCGTTAGTACAATATTTGGTTCACTCATTTTCTATTACCTCTTTCTAAACTAAACTATGAACATAATTAAATCTCTAACAACAGTGGACTGACTATAATAAACAAATTTCTCATCAAAAACGCCACGTCTTTTGATACTGACTAAGGGATCGCCAACGCTTAAATCAAAAATTTTGCGATTAGTTTTCAAAATCATTCCTGGCTCAGTCTTAGATACAAATTCAGGTCGTTTTTGATATTTTTTCACTAGAAAAGGAATCAGGTTATTATTATTCTCAATTTCACTTTTGTGTATCATGGGGAAAGCTGAAAATGGCAGATATATTTTATCTAAAAATACTGGTTCATCATCTGCATAGTACATAAGATATATAACGTAAAAATAATCATCAGGCTTTAAATTCAACTCTTTGCGGATTTTCTTTTCTGAACCATCGATGTTTAATTCAAATTTTCTTAGTTCAAATTTTGGAATTGAACCCATTTGTTCAATTTTTTTCTTAACATTCAAAAATTGGACTGTACTACCTTCTGATTCACTAGATGAAACAAATGATCCCTGACCTTGCTTCTTATAGATATAATTTCGACTCTCTAATTCAGCTAAGGCCCTTCTCACGGTGATTCTTGAAACGTTGTAAATTGCCCCTAATTCTTGTTCAGAAGGAAGCTTACTTTCTTTAGGCAATTTTCCTGATTCAATTTGTTTAATAAGATCATTCAACATGCTTTGATATAGTGGCATTATACTGTTCATCCGGATTTCCTCAACTTGTTATATTGTTATAACAACCACACTCATAGTAAATCACCTTAGCCCTTTGCTGTCAACGCTTTCATTAAAATACGTATAAAAAAGGCTCTCAATAATTAATCCTGAGAGTCTTAATTATTATTTCTTAATAAACTATTTGGCAGCTTTTGCAGCGGCTTCATCAGCATAAATTTTGTTTCTCTTCTTCATTTGCTTTGCGTACCAGATGAAAATCAATAGGTATGCAACTAATGCAAGTGCAGCATAGATAACAAACTTAATTTCACCAGTTGAAGCGTTACCTACTAAGTAAGCCAAGAATTTTTCGATAGGACCTTCCATTGTTGAGTGGGAAATCATTGTACCTGATGACAATCCCTTAGGGAATGCACCAAGCTTCTTAGCTGTTTCAGTAACCATAGGAGCTGACAATGTACCGGCCCATAGGAAGATAGGTAGTTCAATGGCACCGATAACGATCATACGAATAATCTTACCACGTGTAACAACTAGCAATGCTGGTGTAACACCCATGGCGATAATACCACCTAAAGGCAAGATCTTGTTACCAGGCAATACAAGTGCTTCAAGAAGCATGATAGGTGCTAGAACGTTAGCGGCAGCCCACATTTCAGCACGTCCGGCGATAAATGGCCAGTCAAGTCCGACATTCATTGTACGACCCTTTAACTTCTTGTTAGCAAAGTCTGTAATACCTTGTGATAATGGTTCAACAGCGGCAATGAACCAAGAACCGATCAAAGAGAATAGTTCCAAACAGAATGCAGCTGTAAATGAAAGTGTAAAGATTTCCTTAACACCTTGGTGTGAAAGTAAACCGATAAAGATACCTAAATAGATACCAATGGCAAATTTGCTTCCCCAGAATCCAATCTTCTTGTTCAATGCGGCAGCATCAAAGTCGAATTTATCTAACCATGGGAAGATAACATCAAAAATCTTATCAAAGACCATGATAATTGGGTTCATCATGTAGTTCATGTGTGTTGTTGTCATTGGATTAGAAGCAGGTGCATGAAGTAGATCATTAAAAGTAGGTTTCATTAAATCTGAGTTGATAATCTTCAAGACACCAATGAAAATAACAAGACATGTAGTAATTAGCAAGTTAGCACCGAAGAACATGCAAAGTAGTCCAACGAAAGCTAAGTGCCAAACATCGAAAATATCAACATCAAGCGTATTGGTTTTATTCCAAAGAATCATGACGATATTAACGATAACTAATACAAGTAAGAAGAACAATGTATATGGAGAACCCCAAGTAATAGTAGCAAGTGGGGCCCAACCTAAGTCAGTAACTGATAGTTGAATACCAGTTGACTTAACGAAGGCGTTCAATGCGTCTTGGAATGCTGTTGTCAACAATCCAATAACGGCACTGATGGCTGTAAGAGCGATGGCTAATTTAATACCACCTTCCAAAGCCTTGGAGAACTTAACTCTAAAAATCAAAGCGATAATTGTCAAAACGATTAACATCATTGGTGCGGCACCAAGGTCAATTAAAGGTTTGAATATCGCATTGGCGAAATCAATTATTCCTGACATATTCCGTTTCCCCCTAGATGTGTCTTATGAAACTATGCTTTGCCACTGTCCTTAATAGCTTGTTCTACTTGGTCATAAACAGGCTTTGCCATAGCAGGCATTCTATATAGGATAGGACCAGCATCAATAACTGGAATCTTAGGTGTGAATCCTAAATCAGTGGCAGCGATTGGTGTGAATAGATCATAATCATCCAACATATCCTCGGTAATATCTTTGATCATAACGGCATCACATTGTACATCGTAACCACGATTGCTCATTTCTGTTTCCAAAGCATCCTTGATTTGGTGACTTGAATTAACTCCGGCACCACAAGCAGCTAAAATTTTAAACATAATCAACACTCTCCTTATTCATTGCTTTTAGCATATTTAATAAATTTGCGATTCAAGAAAGAATAAATCTCTTTTGGATCGTCGCTCTTAAAGAATGGTACAAGCTCGTTTTCAGAAGTACGAGCCATGAAGTCCATGATCTGTGCCAAAATGTTTGATTGGCCCTCAGGATCATTGTTCAGAATCATGAATAAAAACTTCACGTTAAATTCCTTTGATGGATCAATCATATTGTGAAAAGGAATTTCGTTTTCCAATTTAATAGGAACAATCATACGAACTTTAACGAATTCGCTCTCCGTATGTGGAATGGCAATATTCGGTATCTTTGGCGATACAACTGACATATCTATTCCAGTAGGATAGTTTTGTTCTCGTTCCAATAAATTGTTAATGAAGTCTTTAGTTACAAGATCCTTTTTCAAAAGTGAAGCTGCTATTTCGCGAAAGACATCCTCTCTTGTCGAAGCTTTTGAAATATAAACTTCATTTTCGCTAAATAGTTGATCAGTAGCCAAATTTCCCATTAACACCATCACCTACCTGTTTGTTTGTTTTTGTTTACAAGAACAATGGTAAACGCTCTCATAAAATAAGTCAATACTAAATATAAAAATATAAGGTTTTAAATAGCCTTTCCTATATATAGTAGCGTTACTAACATGTTGACTGTTAAACAGGCAAGTTAAAAGCATCAAACAAAATAAACATTTCGTTGTTAAAGCGATTGACAATTTGTAAGTTAGATGCTAGATTATGTTTGTAACGAACAATAGTAAACAAAAAAGAGGTGATCTTTTGTTAAAGAAAGAACGCTTTCTAAAGATACTATCCGAATTAGATAAAAACGACATCGTTACTGTAAATGATCTAACTAGCTTATTAGATTGTTCCGATATGACCATCAGACGTGATCTTGAGGAATTGTCAGAATCTGGCAAATTAATCAGGATTCATGGTGGTGCACAAAAAATCAGCGTTTCCCCACTTGAGGAAGCCTCCCATGTTGAAAAACGTGAAGTGCACATAAAGGAAAAACAAGAACTAGCTAAATTAGCAGCAAATGAAATCGAAAATTTCGATACTATCTTTATTGGTCCAGGAACAACATTGGAACTGATTGCTCAAAATATTAAAAATATTAATTCTTTAAGAGTTGTCACCATTAGTATTCCTGTCTTTGAAAGCTTTAAAAATTCAGATCTTAACTGTGAATTAATTTTGGCAGGCGGTATCTACCGTGGACGTTCGGGAACATTAATCGGTGCCCTAGCAAGCAATGCTGTGGGTGGATTAAAATTCGATAAAGCATTCGTAGGTGTAAATGGTATTCAAAATTCACAAATTATGACAGCCAATACCGAAGAAGGTCGAATTCAAAGCGTTGCTTTAAATAATTCTCAGGTTAAATACATCGTTGCCGATAAATACAAGTTGAATCGAAATGACTTCTATACTTTCTACAGCCTAGACGATGTAGATTATCTGGTTACTAACAAGAGTGCTTCCAAAGAAACTATCGATTACTATCAACAGTATGTAAGACTTATTACCAATTAATAATGGAGGGATTATTTTATGAAGATTGCATTAGCTTCAGATAAAGCAGGAATGGAATTAAAGAATTACATCAAGGATTACCTTGAAAACGAAGGCAAAGGCTATGAAGTCGTTGACCTTTCAGAACAACCAGCTGCTGACTTCGTTGATTCATCAGTCGAAGTTTCACACGCTGTTCTAGATGGCAAAGCAGATCGTGGAATTATGTTCGATGAATACGGTACAGGTTCAGCTATGGCAAGTAACAAGATTCATGGAATGGTAACTGCCAATGTTACTGAAGAAAATTCAGCTCACATGACAACACAACATAACGGTGCTAAAGCCATTGCCATTGGTTCAGGAATCGTTGGCAAGAAACGTGCCGAATCAATCGTTGACAAGTACTTAGGTGTTGACTACGCCGGTGGACGTCACCAAATTCGTTTGGATATGCTTGAAAAATTATACTAATAGGAGGGAATTAATTTATGATTATTGCATTAGGAAACGACCATATTGTTACAGACGTTAAAATTCAAATTTCAAATATGTTAAAGGCCATGGGCCACAAGGTAATTGATGTTGGTACATATGACACAACAAGAACTCACTACCCTATTTATGGTTTGAGAGTAGCTAACTTAATCCGTGACGGCAAAGCTGATCTCGGAGTTGTACTATGTGGTACAGGTGTTGGTGTTTCAACAGCTGCCGACAAGAACCAAGGAGTACGTGCAGCATTAGTTGCTGATACAACAACAGCTAAGTATGCAAGAGAACACCTAAACGCTAACGTTATCAGTTTCGGTGGTGCCGTAGTCGGTGAACACCTAGCAGAAGAAATCGTAAAAACATTCCTAGCCGCTAAATATTTAGGCGAAGACGACGACCTAGTTAAAAAAATCGATGCCGTTGAAAGCAAAGACAATCCAGAACAACACGATAACCCTCACTTCTATGACCACGAAATGAAATTATGGAACGAAGGATTCTATCACGATTAGAGAGTGAAACAAGGGCGGTCAGCTCTCGGAGCCTAAGACAATTTCACGAATTGCTCGCGCACTTTGCGAGGGATTTGGGAAATAGCCTTAGGTGTAGAGAGTTGCCCTTGTGTAACTCGTTTTAGTTAGAGAGTGAAACAAGCCCGCTTAGATTCCGAGCATTTGCACAACTTCACGAATTGACTGCGTAGCAGGCAGTTTGGGAAGTTTCGCAAAGCACAGGAATCTGGCTTGTGTAACTCGTTTCCACTATTAAAATAAAACCTTTGGTTATTTAAATATTGTTGATTTCCATACAAGTATTGTTTATTTCCAAAAAAAACAATAGAATAACCAAAAATAAACATGAGCTACCATCGTTGCGTAACTCATCTGGGCTATATGAAATAAAAAAGTTAGCCCAGCTTCAAGCACTGAACTAATAAACAGTACAGTGCTTGAAGCCGGACTAACTTAGAGAGGTTTTGTTTCATCTAACCCATTTTTGGTGGTCTTTAATGACCATTTGAAATTTTACAAGGGGGTCCGCACAATGAGTAATTCAGTTTTAACAATCACCATGAACCCTTCCGTTGATATCTCTTATCCATTAGAACACCTAAACGTCGATACCGTGAATCGCGTTAAAGATGTTTCCAAGACAGCTGGTGGCAAGGGATTAAACGTTACAAGAGTTCTTAAGCAACTAAACGTTTCAGTAACAGCATCAGGTATTATCGGTGGCACGATCGGTCAATATATCACTGATCAACTCGATGAAAATGATATTGACCATGCCTTTATGAAAATAAGTCAAGAATCAAGAAATTGTATCGCTATTTTACATGACGATGGCGACCAAACGGAAATTCTTGAAGCCGGTCCTATCCTTTCAAAAGATGATGAAAATGCTTTTCTTGAACATTTTGAGGATCAAGTAAGCAGCTTTAAATTAGTAACTATCTCGGGAAGCCTGTCACAAGGCCTCTCAACTGGCGTTTATTCTAAAATGGTTCAACTCGCTGCTAAACATAATGTTCCTGTCATTTTAGACAGTTCAAATGAACCTTTACGTCTAGCATTAGAAAATGAAACTAAACCATTTATGATTAAACCTAATCAAGACGAAATTGCTCAATTAATCGGCAAAGATATTACTGACTTGAGTGATTTGAAAGACAAATTGACAACCGAAGAAATTTTCCAAGGAATTCCTTGGGTCGTAGTGTCACTAGGGGCACAGGGTGCTTTTGTTAAATACCAAAATGACTTCTTCAAAATAAATATTCCAAAAATTAACGCCGTTAACCCTGTTGGATCTGGTGACTCTACCGTAGCCGGTTTGGCTGCAGGTTTAGTTAAGGATGAAAGCCCAGAAGATATTATGAAAAGAGCTATGACAGTCGGTCTCTTGAATACTTTACAAGAAAAGACTGGAAATATTGACATTAGACAGTATAAAGATTATTTTGAAAAGGTAGACATAGTTAAGTACTAATGTTTAATTTATTATTCGGAGGAATGAATGTATATGACAACACCAAAAAAGTACGCAGCACTAGAAAAAATGTCTGACAAGAACGGAGTTATTGCAGCTCTTGCTATTGACCAACGTGGTTCATTGAAGAAAATGTTAGCCGCAGCCGCAAACAAGCCAGCTAACGAGGAAGATATTGTGGAGTTCAAGAAAGCGATTTCTAAAGAACTAACACCTTATGCTTCTGCTATTCTATTGGATCCAGAATATGGCCTTCCAGCTTCAAAAGTTAGAGCTGATGGCTCAGGTCTATTAGTTTCATACGAAAAGACTGGTTACGATGCTACTGAACCAGGTAGAATTCCTGATTTGATCCCAATCTGGTCTGTACGTCGTCTCAAGGAAGCTGGAGCAGACTCAATCAAGTTCTTGCTATACACTGACCCTGACGAAGATAAATCAATCGTTGACCAAAAGGAAGCTTTCGTTGAAAGAATCGGTGACGAATGTGTCGCTGAAGATATTCCTTTGTTCGTAGAATTAGTTACATACGATGACTCAATCGGTGATGTTAAGAGCGCAGAATACGCTAAAGTAAAGCCTCACAAAGTTATCGAAGCTATGAAAGAATTTTCAAAAGAGAAGTATCACATTGACGTCTTGAAGGTTGAAGTTCCTATTAACCTTGACTACGTTGAAGGATTCAATGGCGACAACCCTGTTGTTTACACAAAGGATGAAGCTGTTAAGTACTTCAAGGAACAAAGTGATGCAACAAACTTGCCATACATCTTCTTGAGTGCCGGTGTTACTGCTGAAGCATTTAGAGACGAATTGCACCTTGCTAAAGATGCAGATGCTAAATTCAATGGTGTTCTTTGTGGCCGTGCTACATGGAGAGGTGCCGTTGAACCATTCGCTAAAGATGGTGAAGAAGCTGGTAAGAAGTGGATGAACGATCAAGGTAAGAAGAACATCGAAGACCTTAATAAAGTTCTTGCTGAAACAGCAACTTCATGGAAAGAAAAAGTTTCAAAAGACTAATTTATTAGAATTTCAAAAAGCATATCCATTGCGGGTATGCTTTTTTTCTGTGACAAATCGTCTAAGTTTGCAAAGTAAAAGGTGCTAACATCACCTATGAAGCTTTCCTTTACAAACTAAGAATGTGATTACAATGTTAAAAATTTCTGAAGTAAGTAAAAAAATTGATTTGCCAATCGCTACGATTAGATATTACACAGATTTAGGACTGGTCCCTTCTGTTATCCGTGATGACGAAGGACAAAGGATTTTCGACGATGAGGCAATTGTCTGGTTGCAAGGAATCCAATTTCAAAGAGAATTAGGAACGCCAATTCCAGAAATCAAAGAGTATATCGAATTGAGTCAAAAAACTGGCCCTATCGCCTTACAAAAACGCCACGATTTATTGTTGAAGCAATATATTAGAGCTCAAGAACAAAAAAGTGCTTCTCAAATTCGACTCGATAAACTTAATAAAAAGATACAATTGGAAAATGACATCATCAGTGGCAAAAAGCGTGACAGTTTAAGTGCTGCTAGAAGATTCAACTAAACAACCTCATAACTTAATATAATTAGATCTAAACAACTTACTAGCAATTCCTTCATATTACGAATTTGAACCATCATATATACTTGTTAATTGCTTTTCATAATACAAAAAAGTTATTATTTCAACATAAAAAATGTATCTTATAAAAAAGACCTCAAATTAGGATTTAAATCACTTTAATTAGCTCATATATTGTATTCTTTATGTATCAAATACAAATGTAAATGGAGGATATCATGACAAAAAGAGAAGAACCTTATAATATTGGTATAGATATTGGTACAAATTCAGTTGGATGGGCCGCCACAAGCGAAGTCTACGATTTAATCAATCAAAAAAAGAAAAATCTCTGGGGTGCAAGATTATTTAAAAATGCATCCACAGCAAAAAAGACTAGAATATATCGTTCTACAAGACGACGTTATAAAAGAAAAAAGAACCATATCAATTGGCTTAATGAGGTTTTTAGTGAACAATTAGCTACAATTGATCCCTCTTTTTTGTTACGTTTGCAAAATTCTTGGGTTTCTAAAAAAGATTCTGATAGAAAGAGAGATAAATATAATTTATTTATTGATAAATCTTATACAGACAAAGATTACTACAAGGAATACCCTACAATTTTCCACTTGAGAAAAGAATTAATTCTAAACAAAAAGAAATTTGATATTCGCTTAGTTTATTTGGCACTTCACAACATTCTTAAATACCGAGGTAACTTTACTTATGAGCATCAAAAGTTTAGTATTTCAAATCTAAATAATGATTTGACAAAAGAATTGTTTGAATTCAATCAACAGTTAATAAATTATGATATTTCCTTTCCTGACAATTGTGATTGGACTCATATTACTAATATTCTAATTAGCCATGGAAAAGTATCTGACAAATCAAATAATATTTTAAATAATTTAAATCTTGATAAAAATTCAAAAAAAAGACTAAATGAAGTTCTTACTTTAGTCTTAGGCAATACAGCTCATTTAAATTCTATTTTTAAAACATCCCTAACTAAAGATGACGAAAAATTTAGCTTTAAAGGTAAAGATGTAGAATCACAATTAGATAGTTTAGAATCATTGCTAGATGATGAGCAATTAACACTACTAGATTCCGCTAATAGAATATATAGTAGCATCACTTTAAATGAAATTCTTAGTGGCGAATCTTATCTAAGTATGGCAAAAGTTAAACAGTATGAGAAACATCACATTGATTTATGTAAATTACGTGATATGTGGCATACTACTAAAGATAAAGATGCTGTAATGGATTCTAGAAAAGCTTATTATAGTTACATCAGAGAACCAAATTATGATATCAAGAAATTTTATTCTAGTATAAAAGATTTTCTCAAAATAGCTGAACCCTTGAATCTAGCAAAAGAAGCTGAAAAAAAAATAGATGAAGGAACATATCTAGTTAAACCACGTAATAAAGAAAATGGAGTTATACCTTATCAGTTAAATAAATTAGAAATGGAGAAAATTATTGATAATCAAGGTCAATATTATCCCTTTCTAAAAGAAAATAAAGATAAATTATTATCAATATTAAAATTTCACATACCTTACTATGTAGGACCCCTCCAATCATCTGAAAAGAGCCCTTTTGCATGGATGGAACGAAAATCAAACGGACACATACGTCCATGGAATTTCGACGAAATTGTAGATCGAGAAGCATCATCAAACCAGTTTATTCGTCGTATGACTGTTACAGATTCATTTTTAATTGGGGAACCTGTTCTACCAAAGAATAGCTTCATTTATCAACGATATGAAGCCCTTAATGAATTAAATAATATTCATATAACAGAAAATCTAAAATCAAATCCAAATGGATCTAGATTAACTGTAAAAATTAAGCAGCGTATTTATAACGAAATATTTAAAAAATATAAAAAAGTTACCGTCGATAAAGTAAAAAAATGGTTAATTGCTCAAGGATATTATAGAAATCCTATATTAATTGGTTTATCGCAAAAGGATAAATTTAATTCTAGTTTGACTTCTTATTTAGATATGAAAAAAGTTTTCGGATCATCTTTTATAGAAAACAGAGAAAATAGTAAGCAAATTGAAGAGCTTATTGAATGGTTAACAATTTTTGAAGATAAACAAATATTAAAAGAGAAACTACATAATTCCAATTACGATTACACTGACAATCAAATCAAACAACTATCCAACATGCGTTATAAAGGTTGGGGGCGTTTATCTAGGAAAACTCTTATTGATATTAAAACCGAAACTAATACGCCTCAATCACGACAGCTATCAAATTATTCTATCTTGGATTTAATGTGGTCAACAAACAATAATTTCAATAGCATTATTAAAAATAATAAATACGATTTCAAAAATTATATTGAGAATTATAATTTAAACAAAAATGAAAATACCAGTATCTCTGATATGATCGATGATGTTCATGCTTCCCCTGCTCTAAAAAGAGGTATTACACAAGCAATTAAAATAGTCCAAGAAATAGTAACTTTTATGGGACATGCTCCTAAACATATTTTCATTGAAGTTACAAGGGAAAGTGATAAATCTGAATTATCCACATCTCGTAAAAAGCGTATTCAAAAATTACAGAACAAAATGGCTAATAAGGTTGATGACTTCAAACCACAGTTAAGTCAATATTTAGTTCCAGATAAAGAAATTAAAGATGACTTTAAAAAATATAAAAATAATTTGTCAAGTGAACGTCTAATGCTCTATTTTTTACAAAACGGAAAATCATTGTACTCCGATGAACCTTTAAATATAGAAAATTTGTCTCAGTATCAAGTAGACCATATATTACCAAGAACTTATATTCCTGATGATTCTTTAGAAAATAAGGCTTTAATATTAGCTAAAGAAAATCAACGTAAGGGTGATTATTTATTGTTGAATCCATCAATAATAGATAAGAACCTAGATCGGTGGACTTACATGTTAAACAATGGCATGATGGGATTGAAAAAATTTAAGAATCTGACTAGACGAGTGATTACAGACAGGGATAAATTAGGATTTATAAATCGTCAATTAGTACAAACCTCTCAAATGGTAAAAAGAGTTGCGAACATATTAGATAGCATGTACAAAGATGAAGGGACTACTTGTATTCAAATTAGAGCTAATCTTTCTACTTCTTTCAGAAAAGCACTAAGTAACCAAAATAACTCTTATCATTTTCAACACCCAGAATTAGTAAAAAATCGTAATGTCAATGACTTTCATCATGCTCAAGATGCTTATTTAGCGAGTTTTTTAGGCACATATCAATTAAAGAAATTTCCTACAGATGAAATGCTACTACTTAATGGAGAATATAATAAATTTTACGGCCAAGTACAACATTTATACTCTAAAGAGAAAAAAATACCTGACAACAAAAAAAATGGTTTTATAATCTCTCCATTAGTCAATGGAACTACACAATATGACAAAAATACTGGAAAAACCATTTGGAATAAGACATTCCTTGATAAAATCTTAAAAATATTTAATTACCATCAATACAATATTACTAGAAAGACAGAAATTAAAACCGGTCAATTTTACAAAGAAACAATATATTCCCCAAAATCCAAATATAAAAACCTTATTCCTCAAAAAAAGAATTTAAATCCTAAAATTTATGGAGGATTTACTGAAGAAAAAACTTCTTATATTGCAATTGTAAATATTGACAATAAAAAGACAAAATCAATTTCAATACCTATTAGATTAATGAAATCTCTTAGTAAAAAAGAAAACTTACAAAATTGGTTAGAAAAAAATATTAAACATAAGGAATCCATAAAAATCATTAGAGATAAAGTACCTATAGGACAATTAACGTATAGTAATAAAAATGGTTACTTGGAACTAAAGTCGGGTGAAGAAATAATTAATGGTCGTCAATTATTTATTTCCCCTGAACATTCAGCTCTTTTGAAGTTACTTGAAACAGAGGATACAGATTTTGATTTGATTTTAGCTTTTTACAATAAAAATATTCTAACTGACATATTTAAGGAACTCACTATAAAAATGAAGAAATTATATCCCTATTACACAAAAGAGTATGAATTCTTAAATGATAACATTGACAATTTTGTACAATCTTCTACATCAGAAAAAGTTGATACTTTACAGCAACTACTAAAATTTTTAAGTGTCAATTCTACAAAAATATATCTCTCTTTTAATGGAATCAAAAAAAAGGAATTTGGCAGAAAAAGAAGAAATAACGGTTTGGAGTTAGGCAATACTGATTTAATTTATCAATCAGTAACTGGATTATATGAAACAAGATTTCATATTGACTGATAAAAAGGGCAAAAAAAAAGCTCCTACGCAGGAGCGGCACAATGGCTATTTAACATTAATGGTTATTTTAATTTAACTATGTCATTTTATTTACTTGTGAACGAATACAGTGTATCTCATTTCCATATTTATATCAATATTTTAGAAGAAATTCTATGAACTAGTGAACTATTTAATCCAATCGTCTTATAAAGCTAATACCTTGATTATTTAAATTTTTAAATGGATCTTATTATGCAACCATACTATTTGCTATTAAACCTTGACGATATATTAGATATAGTAAATAATAAAAAATATAGATATTATCAAAAGATAAGATGGATATGATAAATTAACGGTGGAATTGTGCTTTATTTCGATTTCATAGATAATAATCTTTTCTTTTCAACATTACAGATGTTTACTGATAAATGATAAATCTAAATAGAACATAAAATCACGTGGAGGCTTTTGATTTAAGACTTATATCTTTAAAAATTATTTCTAATTATGATAGTGACAAGCCAATTATTAGAATTTGGTTAGAAAACAACGGTTTTAGAACTATGTCATTTTATTTACTTATGAACCTAGAACTCTTGCAAGCAAGAAGAGGAAGACGTTTTAGAACTATGTCATTTTATTTACTTATGAACCCGAATTGTGGTATCTCACTAATCCATCTTTGTTTTAGAACTATGTCATTTTATTTACTTATGAACCTTCAGTGTTCGATGACTGGTACAAAACTGCGTTTTAGAACTATGTCATTTTATTTACTTATGAACCTGAACAAAATGCAGAAAACAAGTTAAGTTAGTTTTAGAACTATGTCATTTTATTTACTTATGAACCTAACAAGAAAATTCTGGAACGTTAAAACATGTTTTAGAACTATGTCATTTTATTTACTTATGAACCCTTAGATTTGAAGAGATAAGCGGATTAACTGTTTTAGAACTATGTCATTTTATTTACTTATGAACCTTGAGTACAATTTACCTGCTTGATAGCGCTGTTTTAGAACTATGTCATTCTATTTACTTATGACTACTTTATGATAACAATTTTATCAAATTTAAGTTACAGCCCTCTTATCCCACCTATTAGAATCTTGCTTATTCTATTTTTCCTTTAATTTTAATAGAGTATTTTTTAGTAAAAATACTTAACATAAATATTTTATAGCATTTAATAAGTAACAATAAGAGAGAGCCTGCATTGAAATATATCAAAATGGATTCAGTAATCAAAAAAAGATTACTGAGTCCATTTTTTAATTTTTATCCAATTTGACTAATTCCATCTGCGTAATTTAAAGTAACGCCTGATTGAACATTGAAAATATAGACGTTAAAGCGAACCGAATTATCACCGATTGATTGAGCTTCCATTTGCACGCCGCGAGGCAACAATTCATTTCCTCTAAAGACTGGCGTGACACGATATCTGATGTAATGGGAACTACTTTTCTTCAAATAATAAGCAATATCCATTTCATGAGCTAACATTTCCGGACTATTCAATGAACGAGTTCCTGTCATCAAGTTTTTAGGATTATTATTTTGACCCGTCAATTGATAGCCAATCAAATGGCTTCTGTTATAGAGCCATCCCCCGCTGATTCGTTTATTATGCCAACCGGTTGGATTCCAATGCAACGCCTCACGTTTGGCTGATGGCATCAAAGAAACGTTTAACAAAGCATTTGCGGACGTGACACGATTAAGATTATCCAAATCGCCATATTTTTGCCAAGCACCATTATTAGTGTTCAAATCAGTTTGAGAAAAATTAGGCTGATTGTTATTAACGATAATTTCTTGCGTTCCGTTATAGTTCATATCGGCTAATTTAGTGTTAGCAGAATTCTGGACTGGTTTATTGTTGTGCTCGTCAATAAACTTCTGATCGTCAGCTATTTCTTGCTGCAATTTGGTAATAGATTTTTTTAATTTCTTATTTTTAGTAACTAATTTTTTAGTTTTCTTTTGATAAGAATAGTTTTTTACAACTTCTACCTTACTATCAGTAGTACTAGCGGCTTGGCTTTGGTTGGCACAAGCTGTCAGTGAAGGCAGCAATGCAAAAACCATCAACAATTTAATTAATTTTTTCATCAGACCTTCGCCTTTCTGTAACCAGCATTGATAGCATCCTGCTCATTATCGAAATAAACGGCATTGGATGAATTCATCTTGTAGCCTCTTTGACCAGGTACGTGATAGATGTGCGAATTAGAATTACCAACGATTTTTCCAGATTGACTGGTAGTCATATCACCACGTTGCTGAGTTTCTTGTTGTTGGTTTTGCTTTTCTTGTTGCTGTTGAGCCTGTTGTTGGGCTTGTTTTTGTTGCTCCTCTTGCTGTTTTTGGGCCTGTTCTTGTTGTTGTTGCTGTTCTTCTTGTTCTTGTTTTTCTTTATCTTCTATTTGGTCTCTTTGCTCTTGTAAACTATCTTCTTGTTCTTTTAGTTTATTTTTTTGAGCTACTAAAGCAACGTGTTCTTTTTTAACGATTTTATACTTACTCTTACCGACGTATTTTGTTTTCGTTGCAACAACTGAAGTTCTAGGCTCATTTTTTTGATCCTGATGCGATACCTTTTCTTCAGTTGTTCCCCCACCGCTGGCAAAGGCAACTATCAAAATTATCAAACTACTAAATAAACCAATTCGATATTTTTTCTTAATTGCTTTACCGGTACGAGTTTTATTACGTACTTTATGTTGATTAATCAGCTTAATGGCAAAATAAATCATTGCAAAAAAGGCTATTAATCCGATTAAAACAGTCATCCCCACGACCCCCTTATTTATATATACAATTAAATCTTATCGGGGATAATTGCCATAATCAAGGTAAATTTGATTAATTTAAGACACATGTTCAGAAATATAAAAAAATAGCTGCAAAAATCATTGACGATTATTGCAACTATTATTTATTACAAACTATTTTAAACTTTTCAAAACATTATCAGCTAACATATCAACTCTCTTGAAGTCAGCCTCATCTGGATCTTGGTTGATTTTAACTGAGTCAGCAACTTGTTCTCCGTTGCTGGAATTCAATTGCATCGTAAAGTAATCGACTGCTCGACCAAAGTGAAGATGCTCTTTAGAACTAGAACCTAAAACAGCAAATTTAGTCTTCTCTAAATCGACGTCTGCTAAATCATCATAAAAGTCCTTCGCCTCATCTGGAACTTCGCCATCGTTATATGTATATGTCTCCACAATAACGGCATCGTAATCCTCTAATTCAAAAGCATCCGTATCGACGATTTGCTGCAAAGTCACTTCTGCACCATGGTCGCGTAAATACTGGTCTAAATACTTAGCAATTTTTTCATTTCGCCCAGTCATGCTTGTATATGTTAGTAAAATCTTCATCTAATTACCTACCATCTAACGCTGATGCGCTCTTTTTGATGTTTTGCATTGACGATTTCATCAACCATTGCTAGAGCAAAGTCGGCATAACTGATGACGCTCTTGCCATCTTTGTCATAAGTCAATTCCTCGCCTGCTAAAACGTACTCACCAGTTTTTTCACCCTTAGCTTCAAAGGTTGCTGCCGGACTGATGAAGGTCCAATTGATATTGCTGTCACGCAATTCGTCCAATGACTTACCCATTTCTTCGCTCAATGGTTTAACTGCGTCTGGGAAACCTGCTTGTTCGTAGACTTTTTGTTTATGATCCTTGTCGACGTACAATGAACCGGCTCCACCAACAACTAATAGTCTAGTTTCAGAGCCATTTAAAATTTCAATCAAATGCTTGGTTGCGGGCACGTATTCTTTGACGTTTGGTCCAAAGAAACCTAAGGCATCGACCAAAACATCGAAGTCTTTTACATCTTCAGCTTTCAAATCATAAACATCTCTGACTAAATATTTATCTGTCGGTGATTTCTTAGCTGCCCGAACGATTGATGTTACATCTAAGCCTCTTGCAACAGCCTCTTTGACGATTAGAGAACCTTCTTTACCATTAGCACCAATAACTGCTATTTTCATAAAAATTAATACCTCCCAATCCTTTGACTACCTTAACTTTACACAATTATAAGCAAAATAACTAAAAATAAGACTTAACTATAGTAGTATTGTCATACTAGGAGGCGAATTTTATGTCATATCAAATTTATTTAGTGAGACACGGTAGAACTTGGTACAACGAATATGAAAAAATGCAAGGTTGGTCCGATACTCCTCTAACAGATGACGGCGTAGCTGTAGCTCAAAAAGCTGCCGAATCTTTGAAGAACGTTAATTTTGCAGCTGCTATGACTTCAGATATGAAACGTGCAGTTGACACATGTCGAATTATTACTAGAAGAAATAGAAATCAGCTAACTCCTTACGAATTAGCTGAATTTAGAGAACAATTTTATGGATTTTACGAGGGTAAAAGTATTGCTGAATCATGGTTTTCAATCGGTAAACCACATCACGCTAAAAACTTTGCCGAAATCGTCCAAAAATATGGTTTCGATGCCACTATGGACTTCGTTAAAGAAGCTGACCCACTTCACGATGCTGAAAATGCTGAAGAATATTGGGGTCGAATCGAACGTGGTTTCAAAAAAATCGATCAAATTGCCCACGATGGCGATAAAATTTTATTAGTAACTCACAGTATTACCATTTTAGGACTAGCAGTTAGATATAAAACTGACGATATTAAATTAGATGATATTCCTGCTAATGCTAGTCTGACTTTACTTGAACGTGATGGTGACAATAATAAGATTACAAAATACAATCAATCATTAATCTAATGTAGTAAAATCAGATTAGACATATTGAGGGAGGAACTAGTTTCAAATGGCAAAATACCAAATCTACTTAGTTCGTCATGGACGTACTTGGTTCAATCGTTACAATAAAATGCAAGGATGGTCGGATACTCCACTAGCTCCAGATGGCATAGAAGTAGCTAAACAAGCTGCTAATGCTTTAAAAGACGTTGACTTTGCGGCCGCTTTTTCATCTGATGCTAGACGTGCCATCGATACTTGCAAATTGATTGTCGATCAAAATATTAATCATGATAAAATCACGCCTCAAAAGATGATGGAATTCCGTGAAGAATTTTATGGCTACTATGAAGGCATGAATTCTCCTGAAGCCTGGTTTATGGTTGGACAACCACACGGCGCCGATACCTTCAGTGAAATTATTGATAAATATGCCTTAGATGCAACCAAAGACTTCATGAAAGAGGCTGATCCATTCCATGATGCTGAAAATGCTGAGGAATATTGGACTCGTGTCAATCGTGGCTTCGAAAAGATGGATGAAGTTGCTAAAGATGGCGACAAAATCCTATTAGTTTCACATGGAACTACGATTCGTTCAATCACTGACCGTTATAACGATGGCGATTTTGACGTAACGGTTAGTCCAAGAAACTCCAGTTTAACAATGATGACTCGCGATAACGGTGTAAATAAGGTTACTAGTTATAACCAAATGCTTAATTAATAAAATTACATTTGACAAAACAATTTTTTTAATCTATTCTCAACACATAAATTACTACGAGGTAACAGCCATGATTTTATTCAATACTCAAACAGCTTCATGTTGTTGCGGTTCGCATTCTATGCGTGCCGTCAGTTTGAGTATCTAAAATCAAGCTAGACTACTGGTATATCACGCGTAGGGTGCAAATCAAATTTGATTTGCACCCTTTTTTTACGCAAAAATTAAAGGAGAGATTATTATGAAATTCAATACAAAATTAATTCATGGTGGCATTAGTGAAGACCAAGAAACTGGTGCAGTTTCAATACCCATCTATCGTTCATCGACTTTTCATCAGCATAAATTAGGAGCTGAACCTAAATGGGAATACGCTCGAACTGGCAACCCAACACGGAATGCTTTGGAGAGTTTGATTGCTGATATCGAAGATGGTAAAAGAGGCTTTGCTTTTGCTTCCGGTTCAGCAGCAATTCATGCTGTTTTCTCACTATTTTCAAATGGCGATCACATTATCATCGGCAATGACGTTTATGGCGGAACTTTTCGACTCGTCAATAAAGTTCTCAAACGTTTTGGACTAGAATTCACGGTCGTTGATACTAGAGATTTAACGGCTGTTAAAAATGCCATTCAAGAAAATACCAAAGCTATTTATTTTGAAACTCCCACTAACCCACTCTTAAAGATTACTGATATCAAGGCTATCGCTGACATTGCAAAAGATAATAATTTAAAGACTATCGTCGACAATACCTTTGCCACTCCTTATAATCAAAATCCTTTAACTTTAGGCGTTGATATCGTAGTTCACAGTGCCACTAAATATTTAGGTGGTCATAGCGACGTCGTGGCTGGTCTTGCAGTTACTAATGACGATGAAATTGCTGACGAACTAGCCTTTTTACAAAATTCTATCGGCAGCGTCTTAGGACCAGATGATAGTTGGCTTTTGATGCGTGGTATTAAAACCTTGGGTGTTAGAATGCGGGTCCACCAAGAGAATGCTCAAGCTGTTTACGATTATTTAGCTAATAACGATAAGGTTGCTAAGATTTACTATCCAGGAAATCCTGATTCGACTGGTTATGAAATTGCTAAGAAACAAATGTCAGGTTTCGGCGCTATGATTTCTTTTGAATTACAAGCTGGCTTAGATGCGAAGCGCTTTGTCGAAAGTCTCAACTTGATCGACCTTGCTGAAAGTCTGGGTGGTATTGAAAGTTTGATTGAAGTTCCTGCCGTTATGACGCACTCATCCATCCCTCGAGAAATCCGTTTGAAAAATGGTATCAAAGATGAATTGATTCGTTTGTCGGTCGGTTTGGAAGATGAATCTGATTTATTAAATGATTTGAAACAAGCTTTTGCTAAAATTTAAAAAAAGAACGGTCAATTCAGAATACAAATTGACCGTTCTTTAATTTAAACCAGATTACTAATTACTTAGTATCCGTCTTGTCGTCTTTATCATCGTCATCTTTCTTATTCAAATTTTCCATAACGAAGTCCAAGGCTTTCTTTGAATCACGTGTTAAGGCAATGTATTGTTGACCTTTTGTAGCAACTAATTGAATACCTAAACGATCGGTATCAGCTTTTAGATCATCGTAATATGTTCTAACTTGTGGAGCTAAGACAACTAAATCATAATTTGGCAAAATATCATGGTGAGAACCATAAGCACCAGCACTAGCAATGATTGGTTCATCGTACTTCTCAGCACCTTCTGTCAAGGCGTTGGCTAATTGTTCACTTGTACCGCCACCGGCACAGAGTACTAAGACTTTAACTTGTTTATCTAATTTTTTATCTTCTGGTGAAGCTTTTGTTTCTGTTTCTTCAGTTGTTGCTGTAGCAGTTGCATCGTTTGATTCTGTAGCAACTTCTGCAGATCCTGCATCGACTCCGGCAGTAGCAACGCCGTCTGCTTCGTCTGCAGCATCAACAGCAGCTTCTTTTTTAACTAATGAAGCATCGTAAGCCTTACAGAATGGTAGGTAAATCAATGTATCAAGAGCAAGCAATAGAACCATCAAAACTAATGATATTGGTTGGAAGTTAGTATCCAAGAACGCACCGATTGGCCCTGGCAATGCCCACGATAGAACGTACATGAACCCTCTCATATTGAATAAATCAATAAATAATTTACCAATAACAACGTTCACAACTGGTGAGAGAACGAATGGAATAAAGAAGTAAGGATTCAAGATAATTGGAGCACCGAACAATAGAGGTTCGTTAACGGCAAACATTACAGGAATGAATGATGCTTTACCGATAGCCTTCAATTGCTTTGATTTCATTAAGAACATGAAAATAAATGGAACAACGAATGTAGCACCAGTACCACCAAGTTCACCAACGAAGTTACCAAAGTTTTCTGTTAGTGAGTGGAATGGGAACTGACCATTCTTGAACAAAGCTAAGTTAGCAGTTGTATTGCCATAAAGTGCTGCGGTGATAGCAGGTTTTACAACTGATGGTCCGTGAATACCCATGAACCAGAAAAAAGGAATAAGGAACCAAATGATAGCCATACCGAAGTAACTTTCAGCACCTTTGAACAATGGTGCAATCAAAGTAGCAATCATGGCACTGAATGGAACGTGTAGCCATGCACGGATTAAGACATCAATAATACCCATTGCAATGATTGAAAATGAGAATGGGAAGACATCACGGAAGTTTTGTGAAATAGCACCAGGAACTTCTTTAGGCATCTTGATAGTAATATCTTTTTCAACACAGAACTTGTAAATAAGAACGGTTGCAAAAGCTGAAACAAAGGCTGATAGAATACCTTTTGTACCAAAGTAGTCGCCGATATAAGCGCCACTCTTTGTTGTACCAATGGCTAATAGCATGAAACCACACATTGAAGCCATCATAGTAGATGTTCCGTTAATAAATCTACTACCTTTGATACGCTGGTTAATAGAACCTGTGAAGGCTTTAGCTGTTGTCCCCGCAACATAAAAGCCAACAAATCCCATTGTGTAGTTATAAATCTTGTTGAACCAATCGTTTAAGCCAGTAGGCAAATTGACTCCAAACAATGGAGGAACAGATGTTAAAAGAATGAAAATACTTGAGAACAAGATGATAGGCATTGCTGCCAAGAATCCATCCTTGATTGCCATCAAATAAATATTCTTTGAAATCTTATCAAAGAACTTTTGATGTTTCTCCAATTTATCAATAATAAATTGCATAATGACACCCCTTTTTTAATTATGCTGGATATGATTTCGAAAAAAATGACCGCAGCAAAGCATAGTATTAGAATTAAATCTATTACTATGCTTCAACTGCGGTCATGCCTAATTTAATAGTAACAATCCACAACTAGAAGCTATTTCATCGTATCAGCAAGTGCCTTATACCATAAAGCACTCTTCTTGATGTAACGTTTCTGTGTTGCAAAATCAATAAAGAATAAACCATAACGCTTATTATATCCATTGGCCCATGAGAATTGGTCCTGAAGCGACCAGATGAAGTAACCGTTTACATTTACACCTTCGTTACGTGCTTTCAAGATAGCTTCCAGATGCTGGTCAACGAAATCGATTCGTTTATCATCATTGATAATAGTATCTTGAGTAGCATTCTCTGGTAATTCTTCTTTAAGACCTAATCCATTTTCAGTAATAAAGATTTCTTTACTATTTGGATATTCTGAACTGACACGCTTCAAAATATCATATAAGCCATCTGGGTAAATATTCCAATCCCAATCGGTGGTTGGAATATCAGGATTTTTAACTGCTTGACCAACTCCTTTGAATTTGAATGATGAAGTTCCTTTAGTACCGGTACCATTGAAATGATTAGTACTCTCGCCGTTATATGCAGCAAAGAATGATGGTTGATAATAATTTAAGCCAAAGTAATCATTTCGCGTAGATGCCTTCTTTAAAATATCCATGTCGCCCGGTTCAATGTCCAAATGCGCATCGTTTGCCTTTAAGATTTCATTGATCAATTTCATCGTCTTATCGGTATATTCGCCTTTGAAAGTTCCATCAAGCAAAAAGGCATTCATGAAAGCATCGCTCAAGTCGGCAGCATGTTGATTTTCTGCTGTATCTGGATATGGATAAACTGGTTGCAAGACGTGAATCAAGCCAATTTTTCCATCATAGCCGCCATCTTTAAACAAATTGACGACTTTAGCGTGTGCTAATAATTCATTGTGTTCTGCCTGAATGGCACTTGTGACATCGAATTTATGATTTGGTGGGAAATTACCTTGGATATATTGTGAATATGCTAAAGAAATCAATTCATTGATTGTAAACCAATGCTTAACTTCTTTGAATTCGTCGAAACAAAACTTCGCATAATCGACAAAATAATCAATATTCTTACGATTCAACCAGTCGCCATCATCAAATAAAGTCTTCGGCGAATCGAAATGATGCAAGGATACATAAGGTTCAATCCCATTATCAAGACATTCTTTGAATAATCTATGGTAGTAATCGATGCCTGCTTGAACAGGTTTGCCATAGCCATCAGGAAAAATCCTCGTCCAAGAAATGGAAACTCTAATTGCATTCAAACCATATTTTTTCGACAAGCAAATGTCTTCTGGGTATAAATGATAGAAGTCACTAGCAGGATCTGGTGCAAAACGACCTTGAGCTTTTAAATAGTCATCCCACATCGTCTTGCCTTTACCATCAACTTTAGTAGCGCCCTCAACTTGAAAGGCAGCTGTAGCGCCACCCCAAACGAAGTTCTTAGGTAATTTTTTGACCCGTTTTAATTCAATACTCAAATCAAGACCTCCTCTTATTTCATGTTTAAATTACGTTCAATTTTGTCGATTCGTTTGTATTCATCAATAAAGAATTTGACTTCATCCATCAACATCATTGTAGTCATCAATGTATCTTGGCCGTGAACCATGATGAAGGTAACATCCATATCTTCGCCGCCGGCTTCTTTACTCAAAAGCTTCGTTTGTTCATTATGTGCATCAACGATTGATTGATTAGCTTCTCCAACGCTTGCATTAGCTTTATCAAACTCACCTTTTTGTGCATATTGCAGTGCTTCAATCAAACTAGTTTTAGCGTCTCCAGCATATGCGACGATTGAAAAACCCGTCATTGAAATTTCTTCTTTAGTTGCCATAATAATCCTCCCTGAATTATCTACGATTATCTTTCTTGAATTAATCTCTGAATGTGAATTACGAAATAAACTAGCTCATTGTTATTCAAATTGATTTGCAAGCGAGCTTGAATCTTGTCACATATTTCATTTGCTATTCGATAAGACTTTGGATAAATCTTTTGAAAATCAGATTCAATACTTTGGTTCAACGCACGATTATCTTGTTCATTGGTGCTGATTCTTTGAACTAAATATTGTAAGTGAATCATCAGTCGGTCAAAATAGTTCTGATTAGTGATATTTCTCGTAATACCGTATTCCTTAAAAACACTCTGTACTATTTGGTTAACGCCCTTGCCAAAATCCTCCTGATCTTCTGTTTTTTCTTGCTCAGGATTTTCACTGCCACGAGCATTAATAAAATGCAATGCAATTGCCTTAGCTGAATCTTTTGGGAAATGAACATTTAAATCATGATTGATCATACTCACAGCTTTATCAGCAATCGCATATTCAGTTGGATAACGATCACGAATATCAGGAACGGTACTCTTTTCGTATTTTCCAGCTATTAAATGTTTGTAAGTCTGTGAAATATGGTCAGTCAATGTTACATAAATATAATCGAGAACTGGATAATGAAACTCCTTTTTCGCCATTTCAATGATGGCAAATCCTGTCATGGTAATGTCAATCGGTACATCCTTTAACAACGTGCCAAATCTTTGCTTCGCTTCATCGGTGTTCAAGTAGAAAATCCGTTCCACACGTGTTGGCGAAACATTGTCACCATGCCGCTTTTGAAACCCAACACCTTTACCTTGGATAATTGCTTGATCTTTTCGACCAACGTCCACAAGCACAGTATTGTTATTGTAGACTCGATTTACTACCAACAAAGCTTTCCCCCCTTTCTCGAAAAAAAATGACCATAAACTTCGCCCTTTTAGCGGAATTCATGGTCATGCCTAATTTAATAGTAACAATCCAACGATTTATTCAACTTACGAGTTCAGTATAACCACCAAACCGATTTTTGTAAACGCTTTAATTATAAAAATTATTATCCTTTATCATATTAATATAATTTTTTTATCTATATTTCAAATGAATGATAAATTGTTGATTCCAAAATAAGCTGAAAAATCTATTATTTTTTTCTGTAATTGAAATTAGAATAATAAATAATTTGATAAAATATTTTTTAATTTTAATTTTTCTAATTTAAAGCTGTCATATCACAACATTAAGCGGTTTAAGCTTTTATTCAATGTAGACAAAATTAAATTAATTCTAATTTTAACTACCAGTTTGCTGAAAAATGCTTTAAAATGATATTTAAGCTCACATTTGAAAGGAGATCTTTAACGTATGTCGAACTCATCACAAGCTATTGAATCCAAAGCATTTTATGCTAATCCTAATCGATCAGTTGCTGTTATTAACTATAACGAGGAATACATCCAAGATGTTTTCCAGTTAATCAATAGTAAAGGATTCTATAATTTAGTTGACTTATACCTCCAAGCAAGTCAACAAGCTGTTACTAATAAAGTTGAGGGACTATCCGCCGATTCGTATGTCAATATTTTGAAAGCTGTCCTAATCGACGATAAACCAAATTACGAAAAATATGGTAACGAACAAATTTTGAAAAGTATTGAAGACTTTTATTCATACTACCGTTCATACTTTAGAGTCTCTCTAATCAATAAACACAGTAGTGCGATCGTTAAAGGAAACTTCATGAATATCGATAATCGGTTTAATGAAGTCGTTATCCACCTCTATCGTTCTATTGAAGAAAAACTCCAAGGATTTTCTAACCGCACATATCGTCAAATCAACGCTGGTACTAACGCCTGTGTTTTGACGCAATCAATCAAGTGGGATACACCCGCTAAATATCAATCACTCGAAAGTATTCGCTTTTTGGATACTATCATGCTTCGTCCCCCAATGATGATGCACACTAAGAGTAACAAGCGTGAAGGTGTCTTCAGCGAAGTTCCTGACAACCCTATCGAAAAATTTGATGGCGACCAAAAGGATTGGTACTGCTTCCCAGCAAAAATTGGTGAAAGTTTAGCCTTCATCTACTTCCACCGCGACTATTTTGTCAGTGGAATTGCTCTAGCTAACCTCTTTGAAGTTGCTGATGAAGCAAGCGTTGCCGGTAAAAAGCCAGATGAAATCATCTTGTTTGGTCTTAAGAAAACTGAAGGAGATGTCAGTCACTATTATCACGATACCGATAATGATATTTGGGTCGGCGAAGTGCCATATAACGACAAGACAACTTACTTTGGCTATATGAAGAAAATGTGCTTAACAGTACATAACTTACACATGATTTATGAAAATCGTTTGCCAATCCACGGCTCAATGGTTCGTATCAGCTTCTCCAATGGCAAAACTAAGTCAGTTGTCTTCTTCGGTGATTCTGGTGCCGGAAAGTCCGAATCAATTGAAGCTCTACAAGAAATTGCTGACGATAAAATCATCAGTATCGAAACTATCTTTGATGATATGGGTAGTTTTGCCTTTGATGAACAAGGCAATATCTACGCGCAAGGAACTGAAACTGGTGCCTTTGTTCGACTTGACGATTTGAGCAGTTCAGTTGCCTTCAATAACATGGATCGTGGTATCTACTTGAACCCTGAATTGAAGAACGCTCGTGTCATCTTGCCAGCTAATACTTACAAGCACGTTATCGAACACCACGAAATCGACATGTGGGTCTACGCTAATAACTATGATAAGGAAATCGGCTTGCATCAATTCCCTGATGAAGAACATGCTAAAGCAACCTTCATTGCTGGTAAGCGTAAGGCTCTAGGAACAACTGATGAAGTCGGAATGACAACGACCTTCTTTGCTAATCCATTTGGACCAGTTCAAGAAGAAGAAAAGACTCGTCCCATCATCGACAAAGTCTTTAACAAACTTTATCATGACAAGGTCTACGTTGGAGAAATCTATACTCACCTTGGCTACGATAAGTCAAAATCTAGTTTGCATGAATCAGCTAAAGAATTACTGAATGAATTAATGAATAACTAATTACAAAAACCATCTGTCAACTTCGACGGATGGCTTTTTTAGTGATTAAAAAAAGGAACATCTTCAATGATACTTATTATGTATCGAATAAAAAGATATTCCTTTATTTATTATTATTGTATTTTTGATTGATTTCTGTTGTTAGTTTTTCTAGAGCAGCTGCTAAATTAGGACGATCATTCGATTTTTTTAAGGCTTTAGGATTATTCAAAACATATTTATCAGCGTCCGGTCTTTTAATCCAAAAATTATATTGTGGCACATCGATCATATAGGAATTATGAATCGTAAAGCCACTTTGTTTCAGAGCCATATTATAATCAGTCGCTTCATCTAAGTGGTTTGGTACTAAACCAGCAATAATTTTTGAACCAATGTCTGGCAGTGGAAATTCTTCATTTTTGACCAACATTTCATGATCGAAATCTTTCGGCTTACTCATATTGGCATACCAGTGATCAAATGAAACTAATCCACCCTCAAACGCAATATAAATATTTTTGCCTTTAAGCTGCGTGTCGCCGCTTAAAACTTTATCGATATGAATCGTTGCTTTGGTGTAAGCCATATTTTTAGGACTATTCATTCGTTGTAAATTATAAACCGTGCCCTTAATTACAGCTTTACTGTGATTATCCAACTGATCCATTGTTGTACCGACATAACTCTTGCCATTGTTAAAGCCATCGCTTTTAATGACATCCGCATTTACGATTCTTTTTTTCCAGATATTTTGATTTTTCTTAATAACTAAATTAGGACGTCCGATTTCTTTAGCTTGTGGTTTTATGGATCCTTGTAACGTCTTTATTCCGAAGACAGATAACGGTAAAACAAATACTAACAGTATTAAAGCAATTAGTGTTTTTTTCATCGCAATACTCCTCAGGCCCCATTATCGCACGTGTTGCAGCCATCTTGTACCGCGATTATTTTATATAATTTACTGAAAAATTAATAACTAGTTAAAATGGGCTCACGACCGGTAGTTTGGTCTTTAAAGTATTCATACTCGCAAAGTTCGCCATACGAACCGGATATATTGGTAATGTTTTTATAGCCTAAATTATCCAAAGCTCGAACCATATTGTAACTACGTTGACTAGATTGACAGTGAATATAGACTGGTTCTGTTGTGGGAATCTCATCTAGTCGATCTCTAAATTGACTCAAGGGAATATTAACCGAAGTCGTAATATGACCAGCTTGATATTCATTAGGTTCACGCGCATCAATGATAAAAGCGTTTTTCTCAACTAATTCTCTAACTTTAGTGACCGGTACTTGGCGATATTCATCATTCAAGATGTTTTCAGCCACTAAACCGACCATATTGACAGCATTCTTAGCTGTACTGAACCAAGGAGAATAAGCTAATTCTAGATGCGTCAAATCCGATACTCGACCATGCATCGTTATCATAGTTGCCAAAACGTCAATTTGCTTATCGATTTGCGAATGACCTATCACTTGAGCACCCAAAATCTCGCCACTAGGATAACCAAAGACTAATTTCAAGAAAATCGGCGTTGTATCAGGCATAATGCTGACACGATTTTTTGGTATAACGGTAGCAAAACGGTACTCGATGTTGTTTTCTCGACAAGCTTTTTCAGTCAAACCAGTTGAAGCCACATTAATGTCAAACAAATGAATGACTTGCGTGCCGATGAAGCCCTGATTATCAACTTTTCTGCCATAAATATGGTCCACTGCATCACGGGCTTCCATTTGAGCTGGAAAGGCTAAAGCCAGACGTGATTTTTGACAAGTTTGACGTTGCGTCAATTCAATTGCATCCCCAACGGCATAGACATCAGGAACAGTCGTTTCATAATGTTGATCGACTAAAATTGAACCCGTTTCCCCTAATTTACAGCCAATCTTAGTAGCCAAGGTCGTATCCGGTTTGACCCCGATTGCCATCACAACAACTTGTGCAGGAATTTTTTTACCAGAAGCCAATTCAACTTCTTGGTCAGAAATTTTGGCTAATCCATCATTGACAATAACGTTCACGCCATTATCATAAAGGTGTTTTTGAACAATTTGAGCAAAATCATCATCGACTGTTCCTAAAACATGCTCAGCTGCTTCAATCACAGAAACATTTTTACCTGCTAAAGTAAGATTTTCACCGACCTCTACACCGATAAAGCCACCGCCAATAACGGCCACGTCTTGGACTTTATTTTCAGTTAAATAACTTTGCAATTGCTTAATATCGACCACATTGCGAATTGAAAAGACATTCTTATTATCAATTCCTGAAATTTGTTTTGGCATGATAGGCTTGGCACCTGGTGAAAGAATCAATTCATCATAAGGAACTTCTTCTAACAAATCAGTTTTTACATCTCTTACTTGAACGGTCTTTTCAGCTGTATTGGCACCGATAACTTCCTTATTGACCTGAGCATCAATATTATATTGAGCCTTGAATTGCTCAGGCGTTTTTAAAACGATACTGTCAGCATCAGGAATCACGCCGCTTAGATTATAAGGTAGAGAACAGTTAGAAAAAGAAACATTGGGTCCCTTTTCAAACATGGTTATCTTTGCCTTTTCATCCAAACGTCGTGCTCTTGCAGCAGCTGAAGCACCGCCACCGACACCACCAACAATTACGATTCTTTTACTATTCATTATCAAATCTAGCCCCTTTCATCTAATCTGCCTAAACTATAACGCAAAAGATTTTTTAATCTATATTTGGAACAACTGATATTCAAAACCCAAACTTGTTAAAAATTTAAACAAGCCTTCACAACCAATAAAAATCGTCTTGATATTATCGTTGGGGTGAAAAGTTAATGGCAAGTTGCCCACAATATCCTTTTCAAAATAAACCTGTACATCTTTTGATTGATTGTTCAACAAGCCAAAAACCGAAACGAATCCTGGTTTCAATTTTAATTTTTCCCATAAAGCATCTTCTGAAGCAAACTTAAGATGCCTTTGATTAACAATTTGAGCAAAATTTTTCATATCAAGCTTTTTTTCATCAGCCATAAAGACTAAATAGAAATCACGCTTCTTATTATCAGTCAAAAAAAGCGACTTAGTCTTGACGCAAGGTCGATCAATGTATAAATCGGCCTCCTTTGCTGTATAGACTGGCGGATGTTCAATCATCTCAAAAGGTATTTTTAATTCTGTCAGTTTTTCTTGCACTCGTTCAGCTGGATTCATTGTTTTGGCTCCTTCAACTTGATTTTAATTTTCTTCATGCATTAAATTAAGCAAAAGTTCCACAAAAAACATTGGAATTGATTGTGAATCAACTACTGAACGATTAGAAAATGATGAACCCGGTAAAAAAATGGTATTGTTGAAAATATCTGCCAATTCAGCTTTTTGATTAAGAGTAATTAAAAAAGAATTCTTCGGCATATTCATAACAATATCAGGTAAAAAGTTTGAAAAATTTTGTTTATTACCACTAATAGAAAATAATACTAACGTGTCCTCCTCTTTCATGGATCTAGTAATATGGGCGGAGGTTATATATCCATTTGAGTAAATCGAAGCCTTGCCAAAGTCACTTAAACCATAATAAAGTTCTTTAGCTGGCAACGAGGATTGATAGTTTCCTATAAAATAATTTGTTTGATCATTCAATAAACAATCGATTAGATTGTTTATTTTTTTTTCATCAATTTGCGATATTTGGCCCATTACATTGACGTAATCATTCACATAATCGCCAACTACTGTATTCGCATCCCGATTCTGTCGGCCACTACGCAAGAAGTTAACCATTTCAAAACGAAAATCTTTGTATCCTTGAAATCCCAACGTCTGACAAAATCTTAATACAGCTGAAGTAGAAGTATGAGCTTCCGTTGCTAATTTCGTGATAGTAAATCTTTCAATATTTTCTGGATACTGCATAATGTACGAACTAACTTTTTGTTCTGATTTTGAAAGTTTTAAATGACGTGCCTCAATACTCTCAATGATATTCATGGCAGAACCTCCTTGATTCTTTTCATATCCCAACTTTAGTTATCAGTGACAATTTTGTCAATTTAATACTATAATTTTGTCATTTATCATTGACAACGCTTACAATAGCTATTACTATGATGACAGTTGGTAAAATTGTTAAATAATTTTGACAATATTGCCATTTATTTAGGAGGCAATATTATGGATTATAAAAAGCTTGGCGCTGACATCGTTAAAAATGTTGGTGGCGTAGATAATATTGATATTTTAGTTCATTGTATGACACGTTTGAGATTTAACCTAAAAGACGTTTCAAAGGCTAATAAAGAAGCCCTCGAAGATCTCGACGGAGTTTTAGGCGTCACATATGCTGGCGGACAGTATATGGTCATTTTAGGAAAAGATTTACTTCCTACTTATCAGGCTATTATTAAGGATTTTGATATTCAGACTGGAAAGAACACTGATGAAAATCTTGATAATTTAGATACTAAAAAAGAACCCCTTACTTGGAAAAATGTTGGTGGTAAGGTAATCGGTTTTGTTTCAGCATCAGTTACTCCTTTACTTCCTGGGTTGATTGCCGGAGGTATGATGAAAGTTGCTCTATTATTAGTAGTAACTTTTATATCTCCACATTATGCAAATACATCATCTTACCTATTATTATCAGCTATTGCTGATTCACCATTTTACTTTATGCCCATTATCGTTGCATATGGCGCTGCCACCAAAATGGGAGCTACACCAGTGTATGCAATGGTTGCAACAGCTTCACTATTACACGGTAATTTCACAACATTAGTAACTGCTGCCAAACATGCCACATTATTTGGCATGAGCGTCAAAATGCTCAACTATGGAAGTACTTTGTTGCCAGCACTTTTGATTGCCATTACAGCTTATTATGCAGAAAAATTCTTTAATAAGATTGTTCCAGGAATTTTCCGTTCAGTCTTTGTCGGAATGGGAACGATTTTTGTTTCTGGTTCTTTGGGATTCTTAATTTTAGGACCTCTAGGTAATATGTTAGGTCAAGGTATTGCTTCAGGATTCATGTTCTTGAATAGTACCGTTGGTCCTTTAGCTGTTGGTTTATTAGCTGCATGTTTACCTTGGATGGTTATGGCAGGTATGCATACTGCTCTAACTCCTTTTATGCCTCAATTACTAAGTAATCCTGGTTACGATGCAATCTTGCGTCCAGCTTTCCTACTTCACAATATGGCTGAAGGTGGAGCTAATTTAGGTGTTGCTGCCAGAACTAAAAATGCAAAGTTCAGAAGTGAATGTATTTCTCTTGCTATCGGTTGTATCGTTGCCGGTGTTACTGAACCAGCTATTTATGGTGTCAATTTGAAATATCGTCGACCAATGTACGGCGTCATGGCTGGAGGTTTCGTTGGTGGCTTTATTGCCAGTCTACTTGGTGCCAAAGCTTACGTGATGGGATATTCTAATGTTTTAGCTTTGCCAATTTTCCAAAAAACAATTATGGCTATGGTCTTTGGTATCATTGCCGCAATTGCAACTTCAGCTGTTGTGACATTTATTCTAGGAATCAAAGAAGAACCCTCTAAAAATGTTACTAAACCCGTTCAGGAAACTTACCCTGACGATGCCATTGTTTCAGTCAGTGATGGTACTTTAATGAATATTGAAAATGTTAACGATGAAGCTTTCTCAAGCAAGGCTTTAGGAGACGGCATTGCTATCAAATTGAATAATGATTTCGTTTGTTCACCAGCCAATGGTACTTTGGAAACTATGTTCCCAACTGGACATGCTTTTGGAGTATTGACTAATGAAGGCGTTGAAATGTTGGTTCACATAGGATTAGATACCGTTAAAGCTAAAGGCGATGGTTTCGATGTCCTAGTTAAACAAGGTGAAAAGGTCCGTGCTGGACAACCAATTGTTCGTGTTGATCGAGCAAAATTGAAGAAACAAGGCTATGATTTAACAACAATGTTAGTAATTACTAATGATAATAATCAAGAAATAGATTTGAAACAGTCAGGTGACGTTAAAGTTGGAACTGCACTAGTTTAATATTGGAGGAATAAAATTATGTCAAAAGAATTACCAAAAGGATTTCTTTGGGGTGGCGCAACCTCAGATTTTCAATATGAAGGTGGATTTAACGAAGGCGGTCGTGGTATATCATCACATGATTATGAAACCGATGGATCTAAAGAACATCCCCGCCACCATACGATGAAGATGCCTGATGGAACGTTAATTGAACCAAACAGTTCATTCATTTTGGCCGACTCTGTTCCTAAAGAAGCTCAACCAGTTTTCTTAGATGACCAATATTATCCAAGCCATAAAGCAGTTGATTTTTATCACCATTACAAAGAAGATATTAAATTAATGGCGGAAATGGGTTTCAACGTTTATCGTTTTTCAATTTCTTGGAGTAGAATTTTCCCAACTGGTGAAGAAGAAAAACCAAATGAAGCTGGTTTAAAATTTTATGACAGCGTAATCAACGAAATGGCCAAATATAACATGCAACCACTGATTACAATCAGTCACGACGAAATGCCTGTACATTTAGCATTGAAATATAATGGCTGGACTTCTAGAAAAGTTATCGATGCTTATGTTAAGTATGCTAAGACCCTCTTTGAACGCTTTGGCAATCGTTGTAAATATTGGTTAACTTTCAATGAAATAAATGCTGTTCGTGGATTTGGTCCTACCGGAGTTAGAAACGCTAACGGTCAAGATAGGTATCAAGCTGACCACAACATGTTCGTCGCTTCCGCTAAAGCAGTTAAATTAGGACATAAACTGGTACCTGGTAGTCAATTTGGAACTATGTATGCCATGAGTGAAATCTACCCTGCTACATGCAAACCAGAAGATATGTTCCATCATCTCCAAGAACACCGAGAAAATTGGTACTTCATTGATATTATGGGACGTGGATATTATCCAAGCTACGCTGATGAATTGCTGAAACGTCATGGAGTTAAAGATTTACATATGGAACCAGAAGACAAACAAACTTTAAAAGAAGGTCAACTAGACTTCATTGCTTTTAGTTATTATCGTTCAAATACTACTAAAAAAGGCGACGACTGGTTCAATGTTGGTGGAAATCCTAACCCCTACCTTAAGGAAACCCCTTGGGGTTGGCCAGTTGATCCACTTGGATTAAGATATTGCATGAACGAAATTTATGACCGTATCCAAAAACCTATCTTTATTGTTGAAAATGGTATGGGTGCAATCGATAAAGCTGACGAAAATGGTTATGTTGAAGATGATTATAGAATTGAATACCTTCAAGAACATCTCAGTGCAATGGCTGATGCCATCAACATCGATCACATCCCTTGCCTTGGCTATACAATGTGGGCCCCAATTGATTTGGTTTCATTATCGACTGGTGAAATGAAGAAACGTTATGGATTTGTCTACGTAGATATGGACGATAAAGGTAACGGATCATTGAAGCGGACTCCTAAGAAATCTTTCAATTGGATGAAACATATTATTGAAACAAATGGAGCTGCCTTAGATTAAAAAAATTTATAGTTCAAAAAAATATCACCTATTAGAATCGTAAACTCTAATAGGTGATATTTTTTTGAACTTTTACGCTGTAGCAACTTTTTTATTGTCAGATGTTTCAGCACGTTTTAACCCAATGCCTGTGAATCCACTGAGAATGGAAAGCAATGGCGATAATAAACTGAAGAAACAAAATGGCAAGAAGGATAGTGTGGGAACGCCTAAGGTATTAGCAACAAAGGCTCCAGCAACTCCCCAAGGAATCAAGTAGTTGATAACTGTTCCTCCATCTTCCAAGACTCGACTTAAGGCTAGATTATCTAAACCACGTTTATTAAAGGTTTGTTTGAAGGCTTTTCCAGGTAGAATCACTGATAAGTATTGCTCACCAACGAAGATGTTAACGCCAATTCCTGAAAGAATCGTAGCTGTAATAACAGAACCTGGTGTTTTGAGTTTTTCAGATAATGGTTCCATAGCTGTTTGAATAACGTTGAACTTCATTAAAAGTCCACCTAATGACAAGGTTAAGAAAATTAAGGAAACAGTGCCCATCATTGAACTAATGCCTCCACGAGTCAATAATGCATCAACACTAGCATTTCCCGTTTTTGAAACAAAGCCATTTTCGATGAATCCAGCGATACTCTTAACTGAAGTACTTGGTTTTTCAACAAAAATCATTCCGACTGTAATTGTAATATTTAAAATTAACGTGGCGATAGCTGGCACTTTCATAATTGAACAGATAAACAAGATGGCGATTGGTAAAATGGCCCACCATGAAACAACAAAGTTGTTATTTAAAACATTCAAAGTCGTATCGATTTTACTTAAGCTAGCTCCTGAACCAGCATTGCCTAATAATGTGTACAAGATCAAAGAGATAAAGAATGCGGGAATCGTGGTCCACATCAAATTCTTGATATGGGCAAATAAATCATCTTCAGCGATGGCTGATGCCAAATTAGTCGAATCTGACAAGGGTGACGTCTTATCTCCAAAGATTGCTCCAGAAATAATTGCTCCAGCAACTAAAGCTGGATTCATACCTAAAGTTTGTCCCATTCCAAAGAGTGCGATCCCGATGGTTGAAACGATGGTAAAGGCACTTCCAATGGAAGTTCCAATCAAAGCACAGACTAGAAAGACTGAGGGTACGAACCACTTAGCAGAAATTAAGTGGAATCCAGCAACCATCATGGAAGGAATGATCCCGGCTGCAATCCAAGTTCCAATTAAGGCACCAATCAGAATAAAGATAAAGATGGGAATGATACCATTTTTAACGCCGTCTGAGATGCCGTCGAAGATTTTATCCCAGCTATTGCCACGAACTTTGCCCCAAAGCATCAATAAACCGATAACTACTAGTACCGGTGTCTGTGGTGATAGACCGAATTTAATTACGCCCAATCCTAGGACGATTAACATTATGACTAAAATAGAGATTGCTTCTCTAAAACTTACTGTTTTTTTGCTCTTATTCATTTTAATTCCTCCGATTTTTTTATCTATTGCTAGTAAAAAATTAATATCGAGGATTACCGCCACTCGTATTCAACATATCTCTTACCCCTTGGTATAAAAAAAGTCCCTGCTGCTATTATGCAACAGGGACGATTTACCGTGGTACCACCCAGCTTGAGAATAGTTTAGTCTAAATAAACCATTGCTCCACTCTTGAGAAATAACGAATCTCTCTTCCGCTTGGATAGTCCAAGTAACATCTGGTATTTCATGAATATACCCTGACCGGTTCGCATCATCCACCGGCTTTCTTACGCCCAGATACATCACTAATTGTTTCAGATATTGATATGAATTTATTTGATTGACATCAACATTAACAACTTTATTCTCCCATGTCAACATTATTTATTAGAGATATTCACATTTTAATAAAAATTTTTCATGAATTGATTATTTTTGTAACCGTTTACGTGATATCTTATATATAACATAAATAATTTTATATTAGGGGGGGAGATTACATGGTTCAGAGGCATCATCTTTTATTTAAACTGGCCTTTTTCTGGATTTTTATTTGTCTGCTGATGCCATTCTTACATCCAAGAACTATTTTAGCTGACTATTCAGCTGCTACGACCTTGACTGATACTGATAAAGAGGCTATTAAAAATGCTCCAGAAGGACTTTTGATCAGTAAATATTTTACTAAACAAGATAAGACAGATACCGACATAAACGATAAAACCTACCCTTATCGACATAATTTTGCCACAACTGACGAATCTGGAAAAGTATTAATTTTAGCAAGTGGCTCTAGACAAACTGATACTGAAGATGTAAAAGAGGATGTTATATTAGGATTCCAAAAAACCTTAGGCACCATTCAAAATACGAGTTCTTATGGTGCTATATGGTCGGATGAAACAGCTAGTAATTATATTGACATCTCTAAAGAACAGCAAATTACTGCTTGGCTGTACTTCGGTAAAAGTTCTAATGACGAAGAGACCAACGGACAAGGAACCGCTCTAGTCTTACAAAATGATCCTCTAAAAACTAAAGCAATTGGTGCTGGTCAAGAAGGCCTAGGTGTCTATGGTTATGATGATTCAACATATGAGACCATTTTGTTCAAGAAAAGTCCTAAATTATTAGAACCTGCTGATGTTGCTAAAACAGCAGTCCAGAATAGTGTAGCTATTGAATTTGATACTCAACAAAATAAATTAAGTTTGCATCAACCAACTGAATTATATACACCTAAGAGCGATAATCCTCATACTACCCTCAGCGGTTTTGATACAGTTGATACTAGAGTTACGCCACCTTCAGGATATCCATTAGGTGCCCAATCTGGTGGTAATGGTGGATTTGGCCACATTGCCGTGACTTATCCTGGAATGCCAGGAACTTATGCTCAATCTGAAGCTTTGGGTACAACAGCCATGACAGAAACTTGGGAACCATTTACAGCTGGATACACGCAAATGCATGTCAATCCGGCTTCAACAACTTTGATAAATGACGAAGATTTAGATGGCAACACACTTTACTGGCATCACATCACGATGACTTGGCATCCTTCGACCGATGGCGGTAAAACAGCTACAATTGACTACTCTTTCAATGATAAAAACATCGACAATGTCGTTAACACTAATTATAACGGCGTTATAAATCAAAACTTTTTTGTTAGAATCGATGGCTCAACTCAAGTAGACTTAAGCACCTTTGGCGATATTCAAGATAACAAATTGCTTTGGGGCTTCACTGGTGCTAACAGTTCTGCTAGTGATGTTGAAAGTAAATTAGTCAGTCTTGAATCAATTCCTGCTTTAGTAAATGCTGAAGCAAATAGTTATATTTACGACACTACGATTGATAAAAAAATCACTGATGACAAATCAGACCCTGTATATAACGATGATAAAACGGTGGAAGCTGGTGACGATTTAGCTCTCCACTACAATCTTAACTACATTAATGGACACCAAGATTGGGACGGCGTCACCGGTTCCATTACTTTACCAGATAATATGAAATACACGCCTGATGCTAATAATAACATCGGGACAATAACTTATGCTAATGGCGTAACGGAAAATATTCCTGTCTCTGAATTAAAATCGACCTCAGTCAAAGATGTTTCTGGAAAAACTGTCACTGAAAATATTGTCACCCATAAATTTACCCAAGCTTTGAATGATAGTAATCAAACAGCCGAAGTAATCATCAATGGTCAAGCTGTCAACGATACTGAAGAAAATATCGACGTTGATGCAAAACCTGCTAAATTCAGTTCTGAAGCCAATATTTCAACGACGAGTACACCTGAATTCACTATCAAATATAAAAAGGATTGGAACTTAACTCTATCCACTCCAAAAACTGACTATGATTTAATCTATAAAAAAGATAACCAAGATTTGAATTTTGATACGACTTTAACCTACGACAAGGACCACAAGTTTGAAAAATCTGATCCTATCAAATACACAATAACTATCGACGCAGCTAAATATACTAAGGATATTACAGTCGATTCACAGGACAGTTCTGCTTCATATATGCTCGACTTAAAGGATATCCTTGGCGATGATTTTTGGAGCATCTTTGATAAAGATAAAGATCAGCCAATCAATGTTACTGTCCAAGCAACTGATCAAGACCACATCAAATCTAACCCTCTGACCTTCTTAGTCACAGTTAAGCCTGATAAGACACTTGAGTTAAAAGCTTCTGAATCATTGAACTTTCAAGATATTAACTTATTCAACAATCAAAAAGTTTTAATGAGAAAAAATGACTTCGATTTAAACGTCATTAGTTACAATTCTGTTTGGAAGCTCTTTGGTCAAGCTGGCGATTTAATCAATGATAGCAATGAAAAATTTGATGGTAATGTGATTTACCGTAACGATACTAAAACGCAGAATGTTTCTCAAGAAAAAGCATTAATTGCTCATCAAGATTCCGCTAGTCTAACAAAAGATGTCGATGAAATTTCTGACGACTGGCAAAAAGATACCGGTATTTTGCTTGAACAAGACGGTTTAAACTCTGTCGGCAGTTACCACGGTGATTTAACTTGGACCTTAACTGATACGATTTAAAACCATAAATAAAGAATTTGAGACATAACTATTTTCTCCTAAACTTGCAACATAAACGCGAGAACATAGCTTGTGTGCTTAAAATAAATAGCTCCTGGTAATCAAAATACAATTACCAGGAGCTATTTTCAAAAGCTGACCATTTATGCCTGCTCTTCTTTTTTTATGCCATTCTGTGGTCAATATATTTAGATAATAACGACAAGGCGTAGCAAACGATGAAGTACATGATTGCCATTGCTACAAAGACTGGCACGATATAGTTTGGATCTTGTCCATAAACAACTTGACCGTGTTGCATCAATTCTGGCACCACGATAATCGTTGCCAAAGATGTATCCTTAATTAATGAAATAAACTGACTAACTAAAGCAGGAATCATTTTTTTATAAGCTTGTGGTAAAACGATGTGCCACATAGCTTGACCATATTTCATCCCCATTGACCGTGAGGCTTCCATTTGTCCAATATCGACTGCTTGAATCCCTGAACGGATAATCTCCGCAATCATCGTCGATTCAAAGACTGTCATTGCTAAAATTGCCGCCGGAATCGTATCCGGCTTGAACCCAAAGGCTGGCAATCCAAAATAAGTAAAGAAGATGATCAATAGTAGTGGCAAGTTACGAATAACATCGATTATGAAACCAACTATTTTGGAAAAATATGGAATCTTCGTATAACGGATTAATCCTAGGATAGATCCGAAAATGAAACTCAAGATTACTGAAATAACTGAAATCATTATCGTAACCCATAAGCCTTGGAGAAGAAATCTGATATTTATCCATGAATAAGCGTCTATCCAATTTTGCATAATTTACTCCTCCTAAGCTAATTTTCTTTCGAGATATTGCATATAGTAACTGATTGGCATTGTGATAACTAAGTAGAACAAACCAACAATGATATATGTATTGATCGTATCAAAAGTCTGTGAGGCAATCGCATTACCTTGGTACATCAAGTCAAATCCAGCCACGAAAGCTAGAACTGAGGAATTCTTAACCAAGTTAACGAACTGATTGCCAAGAGGTGGAATTACCAATTTGAAGGCTTGAGGCAAAACGATGTAACGCATACCTTGCCAAAAAGTCATTCCCTGAGAACGGGCAGCTTCCATTTGACCAACACTGACGGAGTTGATACCCGCCCGAACCGTTTCAGCGATAAAGGCTGAAGTATAAATTGTTAAACCAATCGTTCCAGCGGTGAAACCATTGATTTTAACCACATAAAGTGGAATTACCAAATAGAAGAACATCGTAATAACCAAAAGTGGAATATTACGAAAGACTTCCACATAAATATTTCCAATAACACGTAAGAATTTATTTGGCACTACTTCAAGGATGGCGAACAACGATCCAATAATCAAACTGAAGAACAACGCCAAAATACTGGATAGAAGCGTCCAACCAAAGCCACTAATAAATTCACTCCAATTGCTTGTTAGTAGATTGATCATTTGCGTAGCACCTCCTTGTAGTTAAATCCAGAAACATTTCCGAACCACCTCACAACTAACTTGTTGTAAGTTCCGTCTGCTTCTAGTTCATTGAGTGCCTTATTGATAGCCTTTCTGAAGTCATCTTGTCCTTTATTGACTCCAATACCGTAAGGTTCGACCGTAAAGGCTTTTCCCTGAAGTTTGTAACCGGGATTATTGACGGCCATACCAGCTAAAATAACATTATCTGTCGTCAAAGCATCTCCTTGACCTGATTTCAAAGCAGTCAACGCCTGAGCATAATCGGGTAATTGCAAAACGCTAGCTTTTGGAGCAAATTTTTTAACATTTTCAACTGAGTTGGAGCCGACAACACCGATGATTGTCTTATTATTTAAATCCTGAACTTTTTTAATTGATGAATTATCCTTGACCAAAATTGATTGTCCAGCGTCAAAGTATGACTTGGAAAAATCAATCGTCTTTTTTCGTTCCGGCGTTATGGTCATTGTAGCGATAATGGCATCGATATTACCATTCTTCAGCAACGGGATACGAGATTGTGATGTAACGGTTACGAATTTGGCAGTAGCATCCTTGCCGAGCATTTTCTTAGTGATAGCTTTGGCAAGATCAACTTCGAATCCTTTTTCCTTACCATCTTTTACATCGATCAGACCAATCAATTTCGTATCAGCCTTAACACCCCAAGTGATAGTCTTTGATTTTTGGTCGTTAGTTAAGACATTTTGCTTAGAGAGCGGCTTGGAACCACAGGCAGTCAATGTAAGAGCTAGGAGTAAAGAAGTGATAATCAATGCTAAATATTTTAATCGTTTCATATCGTTTACCCCCTTTTTAATGTTTGATAATCTTGCTCAAGAACTTTCTAGCACGATCATTTGTAGGATTTTTAAAGAAGACGCTTGTAGCATCATCTTCAAGAATCTGTCCGTCATCCATGAAAATAACTCGATTTGCTACTTCTTCGGCAAAGCCCATTTCGTGAGTAACGATCAAAGAAGTCATATCGCTTTGACTAGTAACGTATTTGATAACGCCCAAAACATCGTCAATCATTTCTGGGTCCAAAGCACTGGTAGGTTCGTAAAATAGCATGCAACGTGGTTTCATCGCTAACGATCTAGCAATTGCCACACGCTGTTCTTGCCCACCGGAAATCTGCGATGGCATATTGTGAGCTTTGTCAGCTAATCCAACTTGATCAAGCAGTGCCATTGCCCTTTTTTTATTCTCTTCTTCACTTAGCTTCAAAACGATTCTGGGAGCTAACATAACATTTTCTAAAACATCTTTATTTGCGTAAAGGTTAAAGTGCTGGAACACCATCCCGACATCTCGTCTAATTCGATTGATATCAGTCGATTTTTCAGCGATATCACGTCCGTTGACAATCAACTGGCCCTCTTGAATGGTTTCCAAGCCATTGACTGTTCTAGCCAGAGTACTCTTACCAGAACCAGAAGGTCCGATTAAAACGACAGTTTCTCCTTTGTCAATCTCCAGATTAATATCTTTTAGAGCATGAAAATTTCCGTAATATTTTTGTACGTCGCGAAATTCAATCATTGACATAGTTATTTCTCCTTCCAATCCATAATAATTTTCCTAAAAAGTTTTATTAAAGAAATTCTAATGTCTTTGTAAGAATTTAGCAACAAAAAAATATTTTTGCAAGTGAAGAAATTGTCAAATCGTCTAACGTATATGGCTCAAGAACGCTATAATTCCAGGCTTATATTGCTTATAAATAAAAAATAAAAAATATTTTAATTTTTATCCCGAAACTTAAAATTTTGGACAAAAAAATAGTATTTATTAACAATCACTTAATCAATAAGCAAATGAATAAATACTATTTTTAATTAACATTCTTTTGATATTCAAATTTTGAATATCTAGTGAGATTTGTTGAGGATCTCGAAAATTAATTATTAATGGGGGGAAGGCTCCTCTTTTTGAGGAGCTGCGCCCAAAAGGTAGTTAGTTACCCGTTGACCGCAGTTCCCCCAAAAGGGAACTAGCTTTTATTTGAGAACAATCTTCTTATAAAGGTATCTTGTTAAGAAATAATAGCCTAGATACAAGACAAGAAAGATAGCAAATGGTATTTCAATATTGGCATATGGTTTGTACAATATTCCGACGAATAACTGTAGACCAAACAATACATGAACAATACCTAGAACAGCTGGAACTGAGAATAAGACGGCAATTTCTTTATTGATGGTTTTACGTAAGACTTTTTGTCTAGCACCAATTTTTGAAAGCATCTTATAACGCTTAACGTCACCGTTAGCTCCTGAAAGAATTTTAAACATCAAGCAGCTGGCTAACATGGCTAGAAAGGCAATTCCAAGGAAGAATCCCATGAATTCCAGGCCTGATAAGAAGCCATTGATTATCGTATAAGAAGTATATTTGTCGCTTGAAGTGGTTTTTAAACTTGGATAGCGATTATTTTCAGCTTTTGAAATAGCCTTGATTTCAGGTAAATTTTTCTTAAAGAAATCAGTTTTAACTAAGACACTCGTGATTTCTTTTGAATTAATAGCTTGATAAGTTTTATCGTTAACAAATTCAGCTTCCATCATTCGTTCTTTGGGCAAACGTGTTCCCATCAATTCATATTGGGCAGTACTATTCTTAGCTGGATCCTTGGTACTATTCAATTTAAATTGCATTGTTTTGGTATTCATTTTGGCGTAACCGACGGGTTGATTTTTAAATTCGCTTGCTTGATAGTAAACTTTTTTACCATCAGTTTTGTAATTATAAGTGACTTTTTTATCGACAGTTAATTTTTTCAAACGCTTTTGTTGAGCAGCATTAGGATTGGTTACTTGAACGTCATAATAATTTTGTCCATTGACGAGATTATCGATTTGGCTATTAAAACCTAAACCTACCGTAATAGCACCTAAAGCTAAAGCAAACATCATCGATACCATCGAGAGAATCTTAGTGTAATCAGTGATTCTAAAACTCAATTGAGAAAGCGTGAAATTATTCAAACCTTTTTGAGAAAATTTCGTATTTTTCTTTAGTAAAGCAATGATAGTCGTAACGACTGAATTGATCGTGAAATAAGTTCCACCAACAATCGTTACTAGTGCTACCGGAATGCCCATAAAAATAGCACTGGGATTATTACCGGTATAATACATTGTGAAATAGCCAATAATTAACATAACTAATCCAAACAAAGCTTGAATAGCTTTTAAAACGCCGTTACGTTTAATCTTAACTGGTTGACTGTCACGATTTAACAACGTTAAAACCTTGCTGCGACGTAATGATACCGAATTTTTAATCGCTGAAAGCAAGAAAATAACGATAAAGAATACAAAAGTCCAAAGTAATGCTGGTAAATAAAAACTATTAAAGTGTTTGACTTGCATATCTAAAGCTTTGATAATCCATCGACTAACGAAACTAGTTGCAATTATTCCGATAATACTTCCAATGATGGTCGACATTGCTCCGATAGCAAAAGTTTCAACGAAAATCATTTTGGAAATCTTGCTGCTTTTAGCACCAAGCATCATGAACATCCCATATTCTTTTTGACGCATGCTCAACAGGAATGTATTAGCGTAATTGATATAAACAATCGTAATAATTGCTAACAAAACGATTCCGAAAGCAAAAATAAAACTAGTTGCTGCTGCCGGCGAATTAGAACTTAAAAATGACTGATTAGTTGCTAACGACATGAACATATAAAAAATTGCTGAGGCAATCATCAACCCTGAAAATAAGACGCTGTAATCACGGATGCGATGCCTAATGCCACTTAAGGCTAACTTATTTAACATATTATCTTCCCTTTCCCCCTCTTATTCCGCAAATGTTCCTAATGAATCAAGGATTTCTTGATAGTATTCAGCTCGTGAATTATCTTCTTTTTTCAATTCTTGACCGATTTCACCATCTTTAATGAAAAGGATGCGGTCACAAAAACTTGCCGAGAAAGGATCATGGGTTACTAATAGAATCGAAACGTTGTCTTCACGATTGATTTTAGTCATCGTATCCATCAAAGCTCTAGCACTCTTGGAATCAAGCGCACCCGTTGGTTCATCTCCAAAAACGATGGCTGGTTGATGTACTAAAGCACGAGCAGCTGCCACACGTTGTTTTTGACCACCAGAAAGTTCCGTTGGATAGTGGTTCAAAATCTCCGTTAAGCCTAGTTTTTCAGCGATACTCTCCACGTTTGGTTTAATATCTTTAGTTGGCTTATTTTGCAAAGCCAATGGCAAAGCGATATTTTCGTAAGCTGTTAAATTCTCCAACAAATTGAAATCCTGGAAAATAAATCCAATTTCATTTGCACGAAAATCTGCCATTTTATTGTTATTCAATTTAGTGATATCTTGACCGGCAATTTCAACTTTTCCGCTTGTCGGTGTATCAAGAGTTGAGAGAATGTTCAAAAGGGTTGTCTTACCAGAACCTGAAGCGCCCATAATTCCTACGAATTCGCCGGACTTAACTTCAAAGTTAACGTCAGATAAGGCTTTAAATTGTTTCTCCCCGGCCTTACCATAAATTTTTTCAATATTTTCTACTTCAACGATTTTTTGCATTTATTCTTCCTCCATTTGATATATCAATCATAACGGGTGAGACTCCTTGAAGTCGTTGGATTTACCTTACATTTCCTTACAATTTTGTAAGTCATTGTCATTTATAGTGATATAGTATTTTAGAGGCTTTTTTACACAAAAGTTTCCGAACAATTATTTATAAAGGGGTGTATTTTCGATGGGGAAAAAAATGCCAGAACTTGACTCGAAAAAGTCATATATCAGCTGGCCCGTCGTGGCTTTAATGGACTTTGTTACCGTAATTGGTTTCGATGACATTGTCTATAATTTTCATAACCAAGGTTTAGGAATCGTTTTCACTTGGGTACTAATGTTGTTTTTATTCGTTGTACCTTACGAAATGATGGTCGGACATCTTGGTTCAACGTTTGACGAAGAAGGCGGTGGCGTAACTTCTTGGGTTCGTGCTACTGGGGGAAACCTTTGGGGTTACATTTGTGCTTGGACTGTTTGGGTCTCAAGTTTGCCTTATATCGTCGATGTCGCTAATTCAACTTTGATTTCATTTGGTTGGCTGATTAATGGCGACAGTTCCATGTCAGACAAAATGAGCAATTCGATGTTTGCTTTACTGACAGCTGTAATCTTTACGCTATTCATTTTTATTCAACATTACTTGAAAAATTCACTACAGATTTTAAGTATCATCGGTGGTGGTGCTATGTTCATTGTTTCCATTTTGTATGTCATCATGACGATTGCTTACTTGGGACAAGGAAACATGCCACATACGCAACCATTTACTTTCAAATCCTTCATTCCTAAATTTGATATGCACTATCTATCAACCTTTGGACTAGTAATTTTTGCGATGAATGGTTCAGAATTTGCTGCTCCATACGTTACTGAAATGAAAAATGGTAAACGTGACTTTCCAAAAGCTATGTGGATGCTCGCTATCATGACTGGATTCTTAACTGTTCTAGGATCATTTGCCTTGGGAGTCTTTTTCAATGCTCACCATTTGCCAAATGATTTGAAGATGAACGGTTCTTACTATGCTTTCCAATACATGGGTCAAGAATTTGGCATGGGTCAATTCTTCCTTTACTTATTTGCCCTAACGCAAGCACTTTATATGATGGCTCAACTTGCAGTCTTACTGGATGCCGGAACCAGAATGTTCCTCTCTGATACGGCTAGAGAATATTTGCCTAAGGGTCTAACTAAGACTGATAAACGTGGACTACCAATCAATGGTTACTGGCTAACGACAGCTATCTGTACGATTATCATGGTTTTAAGTACTACTTTGCCGAATATGAATTCTATTTTCAATCAACTCTTGAACCTTAACGGAATCGTCTCGCCATATACGACTTGTTTCCTATTTAGTTCCTTTATTTTAGTTAGATTGCATGAAGACAGATTCCAATCAGACTTTGTTTACATCAAGAACAAGTATCTAGCCATCCTTGTTGGTATCTGGTGCTTTGCAATTACTTTTGGGGCCGCAACTTTAGGAATCTTCCCAACTGATGAAACACCTGGAACTAAAGCCTGGACCCACGTGTTAAGCCTAAATATCATTGAACCATTAATTATGATTGCCATCGGAATTATTTTGCCATTGATTGCTAAATACCAGAGGTCAAAATCCGCCAATCAAAGCTAATTTGATGTAAACTAGCAGAAAGTACCCAAGGAGTGATTTAAATTGAAAGAAAAAATTGCAGTCCTTTCTGATATCCACGGCAATGTCACTGCCCTAAAGGCGGTTTTAGCAGATGCGCAAAAAAATAACGCCCAAGAAATTTGGTCGCTAGGTGATACTACAATTGGTGGTTCTTCGACTGAAGAATGCTTCCAATTATTAAGTGAAGTCAACACGACCCAATATCTTATGGGAAACTGGGAAACAGCCTTTCTCTCAGTTATTGCTACGCAAAGCGTTGACCTGGATAATCCTAGTCAAGTCTACTTTGCTAACTTAGTACAATACGATTTGGAACATTTAACACCAGGTCGAATTGATCAAATTAAGAATCTTCCTTTGACCGGTCAAAAGACTATCCAAAATGTCAACTTCTCATTGACGCACAATTTACCAACGTCTAATAAAGGACATGAATTATTCGCTTATAAAAAACAAGCTAACTTTGATCAATTAGATGTCGGCAATGAAATGGATGTTGCTATTTATGCTCACACGCACACGCCATTGTGGCGTTACACGACTTCGGGACAGATGATTTTGAATCCCGGTTCAGTTGGTCAACCTTGGTACAGTCGGCCTAGTTTGATGAAAGACCGTGATGCTAGTTACATGTTATTGACCTTAGAAAATGGCAAAGTTGACGATGTCGACTTTCGTAGAATTCCTTTTGACATTCAAGCCGAATTAAATCACGCCAATGAATTAGGTTTTCCTTACCCATCGCTTTATCAAAAGCTACTAACAACTGGTCATGCTTCAACTCACGACAAAGACATATTGGAAAAAATCAATTCAGAGAACAATTATCGTCAAAAAGCTAAGGACTTCTTGATTGACTTAGCTAAGAAATAAACGTTAATGTTAAAAAAATATCAAAAAGTTGAGGAGAAAAGCCTATGATTGATGAAATTTTAAAAGATATCGAAAAATATAAGACCATCATCATTCTCAGACATCAAAATCCCGACCCTGATGCTGTCGGTTCACAAACTGGTTTGGCCACGATTTTAAGAGATGCATATCCTCAAAAAAATATCTATATAACTGGAATTGATTTACCCGTCCTCGATTGGATCGGTAAAATGCAGACGATTCCCAGCCAAGCTTATCAAGATGCACTCGTTATCACCGTAGACACTGCCAACGTGCCCCGAATCGACAACAATGGCGATTATAAAAAAGCTGCTAAATTGATTAAAATTGACCATCATCCCAATGTTGATCCTTTTGGTGATTTGAATTGGGTCGATGAAGACTATTCTAGTTGTGCTGAAATGATTTACACTCTAGCTGATAAATTAGCACCGCTAAAAATCTCGAAACAAAGTGCTTATAGTCTCTATTCTGGTGTCATCGGCGATACGAATCGTTTCTTATACGCTGAAACGACTTATCGAACCTTGATGATTGCCGCCCAATTAGCAAAAACTGGCATCGATATTTCCGACATCAGCTTGCATGAAGACGAAATGTCTCTTCAAGTGGCTCGACTAGAAGCCTATATCCTAAATAACCTCAAGATTACTCCTTCTGGTTTTGGATATATCGTGATTCGAAAAGATACCTTGGAAGATTTCCACTTAGATGCTGGCGAATTAGATCACGTCGTGCCTTTGATTGGACGCATTACTAAAGTCCACAACTGGATTGTTGTAAGTGAAGAAGACACCAATCGTTTTCGAGTTAATTTGCGTTCCAAGACCGTTTCAATCAACGGAGTTGCTGAAAAATTTGGCGGTGGCGGCCATCCTTTAGCCTCCGGTGCTTATGTTGGTAGCATGGAACAAGTCAAAGCTTTGATTAAAGATATGGATGCTTTAAACAAAGAAAAAGAAAATTCACATTAAAAAATAGGTGATTTCAAGAAATGTTTTCTTAGAAATCACCTATTTTTTGTATTATTTAAATGTTTTGTTCAACCTTTTGGTTGTAGTAAACGACATGTGGCTCAAACTTATCGCCCTCGAGATGAATCTTAGTTAAAGACAAATTATTAGGTTCAATTTGACTCAACATATCATGAGCATAAGTATCGACTAAAGCGGTCAGGATTGCGCTGTGCGTGACGACTATGACGGGCTTTTTTTCTGCTTGATCGATTTTTTCAATTCCTTTAGCAAAACGTGCCCAAAACTCGCTGCTAGTTTCAGCCAAATTGGCTGGATCTAATTTAGCAATTTTATCTTGAATTTCATTAGCAGACAATTCCTTAAAAGTTTCTTCAACTGACTTACCGATAATTTTTTGATAAGTTTCTTTTTTGGACTGGCCTTCAAAACTGCCATAGAATTGTTCACGCAATTCAGGCATCGTGACCATTTTAAAAGTTTTCCCGCCGGCTGCTTTGGCGCCATTATTCAATTCCGTAACAGTCTGGACGGACCGGTTCATATCGCTGCAATAAATCGTATCTGAGAGTTCTCCTAAATTTTTCAAGGTTCTTCCCATGCGATAGGCCTCTTCATGACCCGCTTTGGTTAATGGAGTATCCGACCATCCCTGCATTTTCCTGAGATGATTAAAATATGTTTCTCCATGACGGATGAAGTAAATATTCATAGCTATCAACTCCCATTGAATCTGTCTATATAAGTAAAATTGTAGGCTTGTCCAACTTAAAAGACAATTGTTAGGTTTTTAGAAAACAAGACCTAAATTATTGCTGGAAAACAAAATAAGTAATATTATAATTCCAGAGAGAGTCGGTGATGACGTTCACCGCAAAAATTCAATTTGAATTTGACGACGTCTACCTTTATTTGAGGCAGGCGTCTTTTTTTATCCCAAAATTTGGAGGTATGGCTTTATGTTTAACAGCTTATTATTTACGAATACCAATAAACCAGCGGAATTATTACCCAATGATGATCCCATTTTTCAAGATTTGAACCTCGATGACCTCTTTTTACAAGTTAACCAACTGACTGGCTTCGATATTTCTGAATTTAATCATCAACCATTAATCGATGACGAAGAAATCCGTTACCGTCAGGAAACTTTTAAAGACTTTCAAAATGAAGATATCTATCACGATTTTGAAGACTTCACGAAACAAATGCTTTATTCCATGAAAGAACACGAAGAAATTCACAAACTATATCCTCAAGCTTATCGCGAGCATAAATTAGTCAACATTTTAGATGACGAATTAAATGCGATTCATTCTTTAATTCTTAACTTACAAGACCTATCGCTTGATTCCAAAGGCCTGGTTAAATTTATCGACTACCTAGAAGAATATGAAAATTCCGAAAAAATCTTGGCAATCAAAAAAGATATCAAAAACATCAATCATGATTTCAACGATATTTATTATCGGTTGTATCTCAATGGCCGCAATGTAACTGTTGAAGCTTCTCCCGAACCCAAAGAAAGCATGGATAGTCGTTTTGAAGAGATTTTTACTCCAATCTTCAATCATCAAAAGGACCTCACCAAACCAGTGAAGATGGACGACATTTATGGCTCTTACAATATGAACAACCTGCAAGTCTCAATCATCACCGAGTTAGTCAAGTTGTATCCTGACCAATTTGCAGAAATGAACCAATTCTATCAAAAATATGCTACTTATCATGATGAATTGATTGAAAAAATCGTTAAAGAGCTGACCTTCTTTTTAGCTTGGCAAAAAGCTGAACTAACGGTTGAAAAAATTGGCCATCTCGCTTTCACGCTTCCTATACTAGTTAAATCTGGCAGCAAACGTATCGATAACAGTTTTGACTTTGGTTTAGCGCTCAAGCAATTCACTTCCACGCAAACAATTGTTACTAATCAAGTAGAAATCAATCCGAAAAAACCTTTCTTAGTCATTTCTGGTCCCAATCAAGGGGGTAAAACTACTTACGCCCGCATGGTCGGACAAATTTTTTACCTAGCTAGATTAGGCATTGCGATTGCTGGAACCTCGGCCAAAATCAGAACTCGCCAGTCAATCTTCACCCATTTCGATCGCCAAGAATCCAGCAACAAACTCAGCGGTCTTTTGGAAACTGACGTTGAGCGAATCCACCAGATCATTCAAAAAGTCGACCAGAATAGTTTCGTTATCCTCAATGAATTGTTCTCCTCTACTTCTGAAGAAGATGCAACAAAACTTGGTACCAGAGTTGTTAAAGAACTTGATAAACGACATGCTAGCGGGATTTATGTTACTTTTTTGGAATCTTTAGGAACCTTGCCACAAGTTCAACCCCTGATGAGCCAAGTAACAGCTGACGCCAAAAGAACTTTTAAAGTCATTCCTGAGGAACTGAATGGCAAAGCTTACACCGATATTTTGTTGAATAAATATCACCTGAGCCAAGATAATATCGAAGGGAAGCTATCACAATGAAAACTACATTGATTTCACCTGACGACTTAGATTTGTCGGAATTCAAATTAACTGATCTACAAGAGAATGTCGTTGAAGACTTAGAATTGCAGCCAATTTTAGAAACTATGTCTGACCATGATAAATTTCTGAAACAAACAATCTTAAAAATTTGGTTCACGCCCTTAAAAACGGAATCAGATATCGTTTATCGCCAGGCTGCTGTCCAAGATGCTGTAAATCATCCTCAAGAAATTCACGACTTGTACCAATTAATCCTTGAGACTATCAAAACCGTCCGGAGTGAATTTTGGACTTTAGATTCCGGTTCTGCTTCTTATAAATTGCACAGCTTCGCCCGCCAAATCGACATTTACTTGAATTATCTCGATGAGGTCAAAGCCTTCAATGATACCGATTGGGAATCAGACAATTTCATTAATTTTTTCAAACGTTTGGATAAAGTCTTTTCTAAACAATCATTGGCTCAAATGCACGAATTGATTGATATCATCGTCACTAATAATACTTATAGCTTCCCAGTCAAATTGAATAAAAACTTTGGCAGCGATGTCTCTGATTTAGATTTTACTAAGAAGACCGGCAAATTCAGTGGCATGATGGATTCTGTCAAAACACATTTTGAAAAAAGAGAGGCCAAATTCGTTATTGCTGAGCGTGACGATGACAGCAGCAACGCCCTTGGCCATTACGACAATATCGCAGATTTCAATTTAGCTACTAAAGTCGTTAATACAAAATACGAATTAGAAAAGTTTTTTAACGAATTAAAATTTCAAGTTGGCTTTTTAATTGGAACCGTACGTTTGCAAAGATCCCTTTCAAAAATCAACCTCACCTACCCAAAGGTTGCCGCAAATACACGAGTAACTGGCTTGAAGAATGTCGTTTTACTCGTCAGTGCCGATGATGATACTAAAGTGGTCGGTAATGATTTGTCGGGCAACGATTTAAAACTTGTTATTATTTCGGGAACTAATCAAGGTGGCAAAACAACTACTTTAAGAAGCTTGGGACAAGCTCAATTGATGATGGATTCGGGAATGTATGTCTTTGCCGATAGTTTTCAAGCTCCTTTATTCGATGAAATCTTTACCCACTTCAAACGTGAAGAAGATACTGGCTTAACTAGTGGCAAGTTAGACAATGAACTCTTGCGAATGTCTAACATTGTCCAAGCTATTCACGACAAAACTTTGATTCTGATGAATGAATCATTTTCTTCAACTAATGAACATGAAGGATCACAAATCAACGCTCAAGTAGTTTCCGGTTTGGTAAACAGTGGCGTGACAGTTATTTCAGTCACTCATCAATTTGAATTTTCCAAGATGCTGCAATTGAATTCTGACATCGAACCGATATTCTTACGGCCAGAACGTGACGAAAATGGTCATCGAAATTTCAAATTATTAAAAGGGTCACCATTGAAAACCAGCTTTGGCGTTGACATTTACGACCGTGTCTTTGGTACTAAGTAAATCTAAAAGAGCTACTGTATTAGTAGCTTTTTTTGCTTTCAAAAACAACTAAGATTTCTAAATAACGGTATAATTTCGATGAATAATTTTAGAAATCATTAATTTGCATCAAATACGGGAAATAGTCTTTATTCAATCATATGAAAGGGATTACAATTGACTTAGTTAAAGAAGAAGGAGTGAAGTTTATGTTTTTTATCGATACATCTAGAAACAACAAACCAGTTTACAATGCCATTGTTAACCAATCTTTAGATAACTATTTGGTCAATGATTTACGTTTGCCAGGTCATGGACTGATTCTTTATATCAACAATCCATCCGTAATTATCGGCGTTAACCAAAATGCTTATGCTGAAGTTAACTTCCCTTATCTTAAGAAAAATAAGATTCAATTAGTCAGAAGAACTTCTGGCGGTGGCGCTGTTTATCACGATTATGGCAACTTTATTTTTGAAAATATCGTGATTGGCGACGATGAACATTTTGGCGATTACGCTTATTTTGCTAAACCAATTATTGACGCTTTGCATGACATGGGGGCCACAGGTGTCGAAATGCGTGGTAGAAATGACATTGTCGTTGATGGCAAGAAATTCTCTGGTATGACAATGTTTAAAGTGGGTGATTCATATGCTGCCGGTGGCACATTAATGTTTGACCTCGATATGGAAACTGCTAGCAAGGTTCTCACGCCTGAACAAGATAAGTTGGAATCTAAAGGTGTTAAATCTGTCAATAAGCGAATTACTAACATCAAACCATATCTCGACGAACCCTTCAAAAGCATGTCAGCTAATGACTTCAAAGTTGAACTCTTAAAACGTATCTATCACGTTGACAAGTTATCAGATATTGAAACTTATACCTTGAATGATAAGGACTGGGATATTATTTATTCTCGTTTGGAAGATAAATATGATACTGACGCTTGGAATTATGGTAAGAACCCTGGATTCACCAATTATGTTTCTAAACACTTTGATATCGGAACAGTAGCTTTTAACTTCTCATTAAAAGATAATAAAATTTCCGATGTAAAAATCTACGGTGATTTCATTACCGGTGGCGATATCAGTTTGATTGAAAAAGCTCTTGTCGGTGCCGAATTTGATAAGGATAATTTGGTCAAAGCCTTGTCTTCAGTTGATTTGGCAGCTAATTTAGGTAAGATTGAGCCTGAAACTTTGGCTGATCTTTTATTATCAAAGAAATAAAATTTTTTGGAATACAAAATAATAGCTATGGTAATTACGGATAATTTACCATAGCTATTTTTATTTAACGAATCAAAAAAGCTCCTGCCACAAGAAAAATGATTCCTAATATCAAAGAGAAATAAACTCCATAAAAGACATAAGGTTGGGGATTCTTAACATTTTTCTTGATATTGTAATAAGTTTTTCTAGCGACATATATTTGATATATTCCCATTAGAATAACGATGATTCCAATCAATTCCACAACCATGATATCAGCCCCTTACCATTATCATAGTATAATCTTATCAAATCCATTTAAAAATAATATCAAAACCAACGAAAATAAATAATAATCCAAAAAGCGAGCCATACCAAATTGAAAACTGAATAAATTTAGGAATCCTTTTTTGTGGCGTTGCTTTAATTTTGTAAAGTGATTTACCAGTCAGAAAAATTTGAATACATCCTAAAACAAATAATATTAAAGCGATGAAATATGCCATACTAATCACTACTTTCATAAATAATTTTGCTATTCACATCATAATGATTTTAATGATAATTCCCTACCTAAATGTCTTCAAAATATAGCTTTACCCATAGACAAATTGTCAGGATGATTTTATGACTGTTTTCATCAAAAAATGCTAAAGACAAATTGCAAAATAAATAGATTAGTAAAGAAAGAACAGATTTCTTATGTTGAGCTTTGGAAAAAAAGTCAATTATCGACCATTACTAGTTAGCCTAAGCCTCGCCTTCATTATCGGCCTGCTATTTAAAATAAATCTATCGTTGAGATCAGGAATAGAAATAGGAACGATTGTTTTCCTATTAGTCTTCTTAGGACATTACCTATTAATTTTACCGATTATCTTCAATTACTGGGATTCCCAAAAAGAAAACATTCGTTATAGCGATAACAAAACGATAAGAACACGCCTAGCTGTCATGTTCTACCCCAGACATCTGCGTCTAAAAGAAATAGCCAAAAATGATATCGTGGCCATCACACTACTTGGATTACCACAAAAAAGCTCTAATCCCAGAAATGACCCAACGGTCTCTGAAGAAACTGGCCTGTTATACAACTTAACTTTATTGATTAATCAACCAATTAAGATTAGATTAACTCTCCGTAATAAAACTGTTGTCGACTTGGATTTATCGAACGACTATGTTAATCGACCAGAAAAAACCTTAGGTAAATTAAATATTTTTTTAAATAGCTTTAATCCTCAACTAATTCATCTCACCACTGAAACCAGAGAATTTTTACATTCTAAATAATTATTGTGCAAACAAAAAATACTCCCTTTATAATTTAAAGGAAGCATTTTTTGAACTAAGGATATCTATTAATGAATAAGCTGTTTCAAAACTAGTCGTTCGTTTAGAAATTTGAACGATGACTTTCCAAAGACGCTTTGTATAATCATTGAAAACTAAATCATCAGCTTGAGCTTGATTTATTTTTTTTATTATTTGCTCAACTTCTTTGTCAAATAATGAACCGCGATATTGTTTATCACGCATTTCACGAACCTTATCTTCAAGATACCTACTAGTCTCCTGATTGATATTAGATTCATTGATTTGCTTAGTAAATGAGAGCTCGAATTCAGTTAACAGAGTCAACATTAGTTTTTGTTTAGAATAATCCATTTGTATTTTCACCCGTATATTAATATAACTGATTTTCTTAATAATAGATACCATTTTTGTATGATTATCTAGTGTATAATTAAGCGTATACACTTTTTATTAAATATTTGGAGATTATGATATGAACAAACAATTCTACAAAAGTATCAATTTTTGGTATGCTATCGCCATGTTGATAGTTGGCTTGATTTTTATTGACCATTCTACCAAATCCACTTGGATTTTGATTGATGCAATTTTCATTATTGCTGCTATCGTTTTCTTTTTATTGAGTCTCTTTAGAAAACCCAAACCTAAGAAGAAAAACCAAAGACCTCTTTTATAGAAAATTTCACTTTCTACTATTATATAGCGTGAATTTTGCTTCCATGTTATTATTTAGACAGTTTATGAAAGGATGGTATTAGAATCATGCGCTTAAAAGCAAATATCATTACACTTATTAAATAATACAAAGGCATTATTAACCCTGGGGTAAATAGTGCCACCAGGAGGATTTATGACTGAATCTAAATTAACATATGAAAAAACTCGTGTCATCGTCGCTGGAGTTAGCCACTTACAGCCTGACTTCGAATATACGATGCAAGAATTGGCTGCTCTAGTTGAAGCAAACAACATGGAAGTAGCTGATACAATCACTCAAAATGCCGACAGCGTTAGTGGTGCAACTTACTTTGGTTCTGGTAAAGTTAGTGAAATCAAAGAAATTGCCAACGCCGACGACGTTTCAATCATCGTTTTAAATGATGAATTGACACCTTCACAAATTAGAAATCTTGAAAAAGAAACTAAATTAAGTTTCATGGACCGAACCGAATTGATCCTCCAAGTTTTCTCCAATCGTGCTCAAACGAAACAAGCCAAACTTCAAGTTGAAATTGCTAAGTTGCAATATCAGCTACCTAGAATTCACCCTTCAGGTAACCCATTGGATCAGCAATCTGCTTCCGGTGGACTCGCTAACCGTGGTGCTGGTGAATCAAAACTAGAACTCGACAGACGTGTCATTAGAAATCGAATCACTGCTCTACGTAACGACCTTAAAACGGTCGACAAGACAGTTGATGTTCAAAGCAGACGTCGAACTAATACTTCCTTACCGCTAGTTTCCTTAGTTGGATATACGAATGCTGGTAAGTCGACGACAATGAACGGTATCTTGAATTTTAATAAAGACGATTCTAATGATCGAAAAGTCTTTGAAAAGAATATGCTTTTTGCTACGCTTGATACCAGCGTTCGACGCATCGACCTTGAAGATAATACCAGCTTTCTACTTTCCGATACTGTTGGTTTCGTCAGCAAATTGCCACATAATTTAGTTGAATCATTTAAGACGACCTTAAAAGAAGCTAAAGATGCTGACTTATTGATTCAAGTAATCGATGTCAGTGATGAACATTGGAAGAATATGTTGGAAGTTACTGAAAAGACATTGAAAGAAATTGGCGTCATCGACAAACCAATGATCTATGCTTTCAATAAAGCTGATTTGAAGCCAGGACAAAAGTTCCCAGCTATCGAAGGCGACAATATCTATTACTCAGCCATTGACAAATCGTCAATCGAAAAATTAGTTTACTTAATCAAACAAAAGATTTTTGTCAATTATAAAAAGACCGAATTATTGATTCCTTACAGCGATCAAAAAATAACTGATGAAATCCTTAAAAACTCCCAAGTTATCAAGAAAGACTTCACGAATGATGGTTCTTTGATCACAGCTAATCTAAGTAAGACAGAATTAGAAAAATTTAATAAATATATCCAAGCAGAGATATCTGATTAACAGATATTTCTGTTTTTTTTTGCATTTTAAGCCATATTGTATTATTATTTTATAAACATTAGATTTTTTCTAATTAAGGGCTATTGATTTTAATATTCATTAGTGTATTCTAAGAATAATTATTTTAGGGAGGTTAAACAATGAAATTTAAGAAGTATTTACTTGCATTGTTACCAATATTTCTATTCGCATTAGTGCTAAATGGCTGTGGTTCTTCTTCTGAAAAAGATAGTAAAAGTACCCTCTCCATTAGTTCTAGCGATGTTATCGCAACAATGGATTCATCAATGAACACCGATGTTATTGGTGCTCAAAACTTAACCAACACTATGGAAGGTCTTTACAGATACGATGGTAAAACCTTAAAACCGGCCATAGCTAAGAAAGTCGTTAAGCCAACTAATGGTGGGAAAACTTACACTTTCAATTTGAGACACACAAAGTGGTCTAACGGAAAACCTGTTACTGCTAGTGATTTCGTCTATGCATGGCGCAGAACAGTCGATCCTAAGACAGCTTCACAATATGCTTACATTTATACCGGTATTAAAAATGCCGACAAGATCAATGCTGGTAAGAAGCCTGTAAATACTTTAGGAATCAAAGCTTTGGGAAAATATAAACTCCAAGTAACTTTGGAAGATGCGATTCCTTATTTCAATACTTTGATGGCTAGTTCTACTTTTTACCCACAATACAAACCATCAGTTGAAAAAGCTGGTAAGCAATATGGTCTAAAGAGTAAGGGCATGGTCTTCAATGGACCATTCAAATTAGTTAACTGGTCTGTTTCTGACAACAGTTGGACTGAAGTTAAGAATAATTCTTACTGGAATGCCAAAGCTGTTTCACTAAAGAAAGTTAAATACTACGTCGTTAAGGATGCCAACACTGGTCTCAACCTCTACGATGCCAATAGAATCAACCGTCTTGAAAAGCTAAGCGGGGATACCGCACGTCAAGTTTCAAATTACAAGACTTTCTCCTTGGATAAACAAACAGGAAACTTCTATCTTGAGTTTAACCAAAAGAAATACAAGTTCTTCCGCAATGCCAAGATCAGACAAGCCATTTCAATGGCTATCAATCGTAAGCAATTAACGAATAACGTTCTTGGTAAGACTGGTGGTATTGAACATACGATCGTTCCAGTTGGTATGTCATACAACCCTAAGACTAACGTTGATTTCACGAAAGAAAAGACGCTTCAATCTTCAAGTAAATACACTGAATACAATCCTAAAGAAGCCAAAAAGCTTTGGAAGGAAGGAATCAAGGAAACTGGTCAAAAGAACCTCAACTTTACTCTTTTAGGTGATGATACTGACGGTTCTAAGAAACAAAATGAATTCCTTCAAGGTCAACTTGAAAAGAATCTACCAGGTCTAAATATTACCTTATCTAATGTGCCATTTAAGTCTCGTCTAGATAAATCTTCATCTGGTCAATTTGATATTGTTGTTACTGGTTGGAACGCCGATTATCCAGATCCTGTTACATTCTTGGATATCTTTACAAGCGACAACTCACAAAATAATGGTAAATATTCTAATCCAGAATACGATGCCTTAATCAACAAATCTAAGACAACTGATGCAACTGATGAAAATGCTAGATGGCAAGATCTTTTGGACGCAACGAAGATTTTAACTGAGGACCAAGGAGCTGTTCCTTTGTATCAGTCATATCAAGCTAACTTAACTAGATCTAATATTAAGAATTACACAATGACACCAAATGGTAGTTATAACCTTGTTACCGTCTTTAAAAAATAATCAAAGGTGAGGGAGATTAAATAATGACTAAGTATATTCTCAGAAGAATCTTTTATTTATTCTTGACCCTTTTCATTATTGCGACGATTACCTTCTTCCTAATGAAGATGCTTCCTGGTACTCCGTTCTCTAACCAGAACCGGATGTCAGCGGAACAACTAAAAATCGTTAAAGCACAATATGGATTGGATCAATCAGTATTTGTTCAATACGTTCGTTATATCGGTGGTCTATTGCAAGGAAATCTTGGTACTTCCTTCCAATTCAATAACGAACCTGTAACTTTATTAATCGGTCAAAGACTTGCTCCATCAATGCAAATTGGTGCTCAAGCTATGGTCGTTGGTACTATCGGTGGTATCTTGCTCGGTGCTATCGCTGCTATTCGTAAAAACACATGGGTTGATACATTCGCAACATTTATCTCAATTTTAGGATTATCAATTCCATCTTTCGTTCTAGCTGTTCTACTTCAGTTCTACCTAGCTTACAAATGGAAGATCTACCCAGTAGCATTGTGGGATAACTTCCAATCAAGTGTTCTACCAACATTAGCTCTAGCGGCCTTGCCGTTAGGTACTGTTGCTCGATTCATGAGAACCGAAATGGTCGATGTTATGAGTAGTGATTACATCGAACTAGCCAAATCAAAGGGTAATTCCAGTTGGAATGTTGTTGCAAAACACGCTTTACGTAACTCTTTGATTCCAGTTGTCACAATCATCGGTCCAATGGCCGTTTCCGTTATGACTGGTTCCATGGTTGTTGAGAATATCTTCTCAATTCCTGGTATTGGTGAACAATTCGTTAAATCAATCACCACAAATGACTACCCTACTATCATGGGGCTAACAATCTTCTATTCATTCTTATTAATCATAGTTTACTTGATCGTCGATATCCTTTACGGTTTGATCGATCCAAGAATTAGACTAGGAAATGGAGGTAAAGAATAATGGAACAGATTCCTCAAATTCCTAAGGAAAAATTTAAATTAGTACACAATGACAACAACAAAGAGCAAGAAAAAATTGGTACTCCTTCACTGACTTACATGCAAGATGTTCGTCGTCGTTTATTCAAGAATAAAGTTGCGGTCGTTTGTTTGACCCTACTTTCAATCATTCTTTTAGTTTCCATCTTTGCCCCAATCATTGCACCTTATAATCCTAATGCTCAACAAGTTACCATGTCTAACTTGCCTCCAAAGTTGGGTAACCTGAATATCCCTGGTATGAATGGTTATCAAAATATGGGTGGTCACATGGTCGATGCTTATAAGCAAGCCGGAGTTTCTGGTAGTGAAGTTCACATCCTCGGTACTGATTACTTAGGGCGTGATCTCCTATCTAGAATCATTTATGGTACAAGACTTTCACTAGTCGTTGCTATTTTAGCTACTTTAGTTGACCTTCTAATCGGGGTACCTTATGGTATCGTTTCTGGTTGGAAAGGCGGCAAAACTGATACATTCATGCAACGTATCGTTGAAATCGTTTCTTCAATCCCTAACTTGATCGTTGTTATCTTGATGATGATTATCTTAAAGCCAGGACTTACTTCAATCGTTATTGCGATTGCTATTACTGGTTGGGTCACGATGGCTCGTCTGATTCGGGCGCAGACTTTCCAATTGAAAGAGCAAGAATATATCTTAGCTGCACGGACACTTGGTGAATCCTCAACTAAGATTGCTACTAAGCACTTGATTCCAAACCTTTCATCAACAATTATTATTCAAACAATGTTTACAATTCCGAATGCCATTTTCTTTGAAGCTTTCCTAAGTTTCATTGGTATTGGTATTCCAGCACCAAACGCATCATTAGGTACACTTTTATCAGATGGTCAAAAAGCCTTCAGATTCTTACCATATCAAATGTGGGCTCCAGCTATTATCTTGAGTATTATCATGATTGCCACTAACCTTCTTGGTGATGGTTTACGTGATGCCTTTGACCCACAATCATCAGAACACTAACTAAGGAGAAATCGCAATGGATAAAATTCTAGAAGTAAAAGATTTGCATGTAGACTTTGATACCTATAACGGTGTTGTTCATGCTATCCGTGGTGTTAACTTCCATTTAAACGCCGGTGAAACCTTAGCTATCGTTGGTGAATCTGGTTCTGGTAAGTCCATCACAGTTCGTTCAATCATTCAATTACTCGCATCAAACGCTACTATCTCAAAAGGAGAGGTCCTCTATCACGGAGATGACCTCTTGCAAGAAAGCGAAAAGGAAATGGACAAGATTCGTGGAAACAAAATTTCCATGATTTTCCAAGACCCAATGACTTCGCTTGATCCAACTATGACAATTGGTAAACAAGTTGCTGAACCTCTATTGATTCACAACGAAGTTTCCAAAAAGGATGCACTGAAACGTGCTGAAGAAGTTTTACGCTTGGTAGGTATTCCTAATCCTAAAGCTAGAATGAAAGACTACCCTCACCAATTTTCAGGTGGACAAAGACAACGTATCGTTATCGCAATCGCAATCGTTGACTACCCTGAAATCCTCATTGCCGATGAACCAACAACAGCCTTGGATGTTACTGTTCAAGCTGAAATCATCGACTTATTAAGAGAATTGCAACAAAAAATCGGTACTTCAATCATCTTCATCACCCACGACTTGGGTGTTGTTGCCGGAATTGCTGACCGTGTCGCAGTTATGTACGCCGGACGCTTTGTCGAATATGGTTCGATAAATGATGTCTTCTACAATCCTCAACACCCTTACACATGGGGCTTATTGGATTCAATGCCAACACTTGATACGAATGAAGATGCTCGCTTGAATTCAATTCCTGGTACTCCACCAAACTTATTGAATCCACCAAAGGGAGATGCCTTTGCACCTCGTAATGCTTATGCGATGGAAATTGATGAGGAACAACAACCACCATTTTTCAAAGTATCTAAAAATCATTACGCTGCAACCTGGCTATTGCATCCCAACGCACCAAAAGTTACCCCACCAGCCGGCATTCTCAACCGCTACGCAAAATTTAAGAAATTAGGAGGCAATGCGAAATAATGGCAGATGAAAGAGAAGTAATCGTATCCGTTAAAAATCTCAAACAGTATTTCAATATTGGCAAACCTAATGAAGTTAAGGCCGTTGATGATGTATCCTTTGATATCTACAAAGGTGAAACTTTTGGACTAGTTGGTGAATCTGGTTCCGGTAAGAGTACTACTGGTCGTAGTATCATCCGACTTTACAATCCAACTGATGGCCACATCTTCTTCAATGGTCAAGACATTAGTAAAATCAAAACTCATGGTCCAAAGATGAAGGAATTCCGTCGTGAAATGCAGATGATTTTCCAAGATCCTTATGCTTCATTAAATCCTAGAATGAAAGTTAAGGACATCATTGCCGAAGGACTCGACGTTCACGGTCTAGTAAAAAATGAACAAGAACGTGACCAAAGAGTCCGTGAATTACTCGACGAAGTTAACCTGAATCCAGAACACATGACTCGTTATCCGTATGAATTTTCTGGTGGTCAAAGACAACGTATCGGAATCGCCCGTGCCTTAGCCGTTAACCCCCAATTCATCATCGCCGATGAACCAATCTCAGCACTTGATGTTTCGATTCAAGCTCAAGTAGTTAACTTGATGCAAGACATTCAAAAACAACAAAACCTGACCTACCTCTTCATCGCCCACGATTTGTCCATGGTTAAGTACATCAGTGACCGTATCGCCGTTATGTATCGAGGAAAGATAGTTGAACTAGCAGGCTCAAACGAAATCTACAAAAATCCATTACATCCCTACACACAAAGTCTACTATCAGCCATCCCTGTCCCCGATCCAGAAGTCGAAAAGAAACGGACAAGAATCAGTTTTGATCACAAGAACCACTTTCAAGATGATCAAAGATTACAAGAAGTATTACCTGGACATTTCTTGTATTGTAATGATGAAAAAGCAGCAAGCTTTAAAAAATAGAGAGCGAAAGACAACGCTTAGGACTTGAGGATTATCTGGGCTCTGGAAATTACTCACGTACTTTGTGAGTGGTTTACAGAGCCTGGATAACCGCAGAGTCCTGTTGTCTGTAGCTCGTTTCAATCAGAGAGTGGAAGAAGGGCGTTTAATTCTCGGAGGATAGCCTAGCTTCACGAATTGCTCGCGTACTTTGCGAGTGATTTGGGAAGCGTAGCTATCTGGAGAGAATTGCCCTTCTGCAGCTCGTTTTAGTTAGAGAGTGGAGAGCAACGCTTAGATTCTGAGCATTTGCCTAACTTCACGAATTGCTCACGTACTTTGTGAGTGATTTGGGAAGTGTAGCAAAGCGCAAGAATCTGTTGCTCGCAACTCGTTTCAGTAAACCAATAAAGCATAAAAGCGAAACCTCCCACTTCACTTTTATGCTTTACGCACCATTCTCCAAAGAACCACATACACACACGAAAAAAATCCCCAAAAAATAACGCATAACCACGTTATTCGCATTACACAACACACATCGAAGAATCCAAAATCCAAAAAAATATTATTTCATAACTCACAAGTAAAAGAGCTAGCCAATTGGCTAGCTCTTTTCATATTATTTGTAATTTTCATAGGCTTTTCTTCTTTCTTTTTAAATTCTATATATCATCTTAGGGGGAGGAGATATATGAAAAAATTCATGTTATTAAGTTTTATTATCTATTGTTTTATTTATAGTCATCGAGTCACCTCTTGTTGCTTGACTATGCTTATATAATAACGGGAATTTATGAATATACCATTTGGAAAATTAGAAAGAAATAGTAATTAATTGTGAAGAAATATTATTCTTATTTCCATGAGCAAATTTCTAAATCCCGTCAAAACAATACACAATAGAACTTAATAACTTTTATATTTACTGACACAACTAAAAAGAGCCTACCGGGGAAGTAGGTTCTTTTCATTTTTGTGATATTTATTTAGGGGGAATAAATATCAAATTGTTTTTAGGAAATTAACTTTTATATCTTAGGGGGGAGATAATCAAAGTTTTTCATTTATGTATATTTTATAAGGGGATTAAACTTTTTTAAAAATAGAGTATTTATTTATAAGGGTTTATTTCTATTCATGTGTAAAGTGAGTTATTTAAGAAAATAATTTTTACAGGGAATTTCCAATTTCATTCGGTCACTTCTTTCAAAAGTATCTGTTGTTATAAATTTTAAGGGGATTAATATTCATTCATAGTTTAAGTTATTTATTTTAAAGGTTTGTTTCTTTGAAAAGCGTTTGGTTCGTCCATCCGGTCACCTCTTTGCTTCTTTGTTTTTGACTATGCTTAAATAATAACGGGAATTTATGAATATACAGTTCCCAAAGTACGAATTAATTTATAACAATATATGAAGAATTTGTGACCATGTAATCCCTATCACCCCTCTTTTGAAAACAATCAGCTCTAATAAGACTAATTACCTGAATTCGATTTCTAGCTGATTTATAATTTAATAGAAATATTAATTATTAAATAGAAGAGAGGATTTGAGTATGAAATTAACTAAGAGTCAAAAAGTCGATTTGAAAGCTGCTTTAATTGCTGGTACTGCTGCCGGTATTTTTTCAGGTTTCGTTAAATTAGGTTGGGAAAATGTCTTGCCACCACGTACACCAGAACGTGATGCCGTTAACCCTCCACAAACATTATTAGAACAATTCGGTATTCCACAAAAGATCACTCGAGGTACATATACTTATTCTCATCAACAAATGCCTTGGGCAAGTTTTCTCATGCACTTTGGCTTCTCAACTTCCTTTGCTATCATTTATGAAGTTTTAGCCCAATACAAACCATTCATTAGAAAGGGTTCTGGAGCTATCTTTGGACTAGCAATCTGGGTTGCCTTTCACATCGGAATCATGCCAATGATGAAGACTGTACCTAGTCCTAAGGATCAACCAACTGAGGAACACATTTCAGAAGCTCTCGGCCATATCGCTTGGATGTGGACAAACGACATCGTTGGACGTGAACTTTACCGTCGTTTGACTGAACAAAAATAGGAGCCGCCTTTGAACAAATGGAGGACTTCAGTAACTGAACGAATCAGTTATGGCTTAAGTGATGCAGCCGATAATTTAGTTTTCCAAATGATGACCACCTACCTACTATTCTTCTACACCGACGTCTTCGGTTTGACCGCAAATGAAGTTGCTATCTTATTTGTTGTCGCCAGAACCGCCGATGTTTTTGAAAGTTTGATAATCGGAATGATGATTGATAACACTCACTCCAAATGGGGCAAGAGTCGACCATTTTTCTTGTGGTATTCATTTCCTTACGTAATTTTCGCTGTCTTAACTTTTGTGACACCTAATTTCCTACCACATTCTGGGAAATTGATTTGGGCCTACGTCACGTACTTAGGTTTAGGATTCTTTTATACTGCTGTTAACTTACCAATCACCTCAATCTTGCCTACGATGACCAATAATGAGCAAGAAACTACCCTCTTAGGAGTTATTAGACAATTCTTCGGTAGTTCTGTTCAAATCATTGTTGCTGTCTTTACGATTCCTCTGGTAAGCTTCTTTGGTAAAGGCGATCAACAAAAAGGATTCTTGGGAACTATCATTTTATTTGGGGTCATTTCCCTAATTCTAATTCTCAACACTTTCTTTCATGTGCGTGAACGTTATTCCAATGAGGAAATAAATCATCAACCAGTTTCAGCTGTTTGGAAGATGCTGAAGCAGAATAAACCCTGGATTATTATCTCGATTGTAATTTTCCTATACTGGCTGACGACTTCAATCAAGAACCAAACCACAATCTATTATTTCAAATACATTATGCATGATGAAGCAATGGTTTCACTGGCCAATAGCTTTACTTTGACTGCTTTGATCGGTGTCGTAGCCATTTACTTCGTCTCTGCCAAATTGGGCAAGAAAAATACGATGCTTTTGGGTATCGTAACAGCCTTTGTAGGACAACTAATCATCACCTTCGCTACTTACACGAAGAACCTGCCTGTGCTTTTTACTGGTATTCTTATCAACTGCATTGGTGGCGGTTTTATTATTGGACTTGTTTCTATTATGATTGCCGACACGATTCGTTATGGTACTTCAATGGGAATCCAAGCCGAAGGCGTCTTAGCTTCAACCGATGACTTTGGCGTTAATATAGGTCTAGGACTTGGAGGTTTAATTACCGCTGAATCGCTGCAATTATCAGGTTATGTTTCCAATAAAGCCCAGACAGCAACGACTATCTCTGCCATCAATTTAAATTACGCTTTAATCCCGCTGGCACTTTATGTAATTATGTTTTTGATTTTACTAGGTTATAATGAAGAAAAAATTAAAACTGCTATCAAATAAAAAGAGGCACTATGAAACAAGAATCGCTATTTTCTAATCCAGACAATGACCAAAATACTCCTCTAGCTAATCGGGTCCGCCCTACGACACTAGAGGAGTTTGTCGGTCAACAACATTTAATCGGTGATCACAAAGTTCTCAAAGATATCATCGATCAAGATAAAATACCCTCAATAATTTTTTGGGGACCTCCTGGGGTCGGTAAAACCACTCTTGCTGAAATCATCGCCAAAAAAACTAAAGCCAATTTCATTACTTTTAGTGCTGTCACCACTGGTATCAACGACATCAAAAAAGTCATGAAAGAAGCCGAACTCAATCGAGAAATGGGTCAAAAAACCATCGTCTTTATCGATGAAATCCATCGCTTCAATAAGGCTCAACAAGATGCCTTTTTGCCATTCGTTGAAAAGGGCAGCATCACCTTAGTTGGAGCAACCACAGAGAACCCTTCTTTTGAAATAAATTCTGCTCTGCTCTCAAGATGTAAAGTGTTCGTTTTAAAGTCGCTCACCACTGATGATTTGGTGACACTCATCAAGAATACTTTGACCAATCCTATGGCTTTTCCCAAGTTGAAAATTGACATCGACGACGATACGATTCAAATGATTGCTGCTTATGCTAATGGAGACGCTCGAGTTGCTCTTAACACCCTAGAAATGGCCGTTATCAACTCAGAAACAAAAGATAATACTGTTAAAGTCGATTTAAACGATATTAATCAACTATTAAATACCAAATCATTACGTTATGACAAACACGGCGAAGAGCACTACAACATCATTTCAGCTTTGCATAAATCAATGCGTAACAGCGATACTGATTCAGCAATCTATTGGGTCACACGCATGATGGAAGGAGGAGAAGACCCCCTCTACATCGCTAGACGGCTTGTTAGATTTGCTAGTGAAGATATCGGACTAGCAGATACTAATGCTTTAAACGTCGCTATTAACGCCTTTCAAGCTTGTCAGTTCTTAGGTATGCCAGAATGTAACGTTCATTTAGTTGAAACTGTGATTTATTTGTCAGTTGCACCTAAATCAAACGCTACTTATAAAGCCCTCTTGGCAGCTCAAAAAGACGTCAAAAAATATGGTAACTTGCCAGTTCCACTACAGATTAGAAATGCACCTACTAAATTGATGAAAAATCTTGGCTATGGCAAAGGATATGAATTGGCTCATAACTACAAAGATAAATTGACTACCATGAAGACTGTTCCTAAAGAAGTTGAAAATAGTCAGTATTATTTTCCTACCGAACAAGGAAAAGAACGTTTCTTCAAACAACGGTTGGAAAATATTAAGCAATGGCATTTAAATAATGATGACAAAAAAGATTAGCAGATTTTATCAATCCGCTAATCTTTTTATTTTTTTAGATGTTTAACATCATCATTTGTGGCTAATAGGACATCAGTTACTAAATTTTCAAAATAAGATGTCCCAAGAACACCAGTCATTTGTTCTAATGCTTCATTTATTTGTTTTATCTTGGACCAATCAGAGAATTGACAATCAACTAATCCATTGCCATTTTCTGTTCGGACCATCCCCGCAATCTCGCTAGATTGACGAACCTTTCCAACTCCACCTAATTCTTGAACTTTTTGAAGAACTTGAGGAATCGCTAATTCTAAAACTTCCACGCTTAAGACGACTTCTGGATTTAAAACTTTAGCAAAACGACTTTCTGGTGCCATAATCACATATCGTTTTGCTAAATTAGCATATAACTTTTCAAGCGTATGAATTCCACCATTACTTTTTAAAACATTCAAATTTTCATCGATACTGTCGCATCCATCAAAGGCAATATCAAATCGTTCAACTTGGTCTAAAGAAACTACGGTAATGCCTAATTCTAAACAGAGTTTTCGGGTTGATTCGGAAGGACTAGCAATTTTCAAATTCAAGTTCTTATCTAAAGCTTTGATCAACCTTCCTACTGTTCTGCCACCACCAAAACTGACAGTCATATTCGGTTCAATCAATTCCAGTGCTTGAGCGATCAATTTCTCCATATTCATTTCTCCCAAATAGATTTTGCTTTAATTTTACCAAATTTTGACCAAGAAAAAAGCCCGCTAATAAGCAGGCTGCGACGATATTTATTAACAAGATAAATACCTCTTCTTTCTTTTTAATGAGTTACGGGGAATAACTCATAATTGTTTTTTATTTCTATATCTTAGGGGGGAGATATATTTAATTTATGTTTTAAAGGGTTTAACTTTTATTAATTAATTGATTGTTTTCAATAATCATTATCTATTCAAATAAAGGATTGTTTCTTTGGGAAAATCTTATCTTATCAACTGTCACCTCTTTGCTTTTTGACTATGCTTAAATAATAACGTTGAAATTAGAATATTTTTATACCAATATGTGAAGATTTTTTGAAATTTAAATTGTACAAAAAAAGACTGCCAATTGGCAGTCTCGAATTATTTACTTATTTATAGAATGATTTGAATTTTGAATTTTAATTATAGAACCTTAACAGCGAATGAAGGCATGAAGTAACTTGAGATTGATGAAATCTTAACTGATTCGCCAGGTTGTGGTGCAGCGATGTATTGGTTGTTACCTAAGTAGATAGCTACGTGGTAACTTGCACCCTTGCTACCCCAGAATAATAAGTCTCCGGCTGAAGCTTGTGATACTGATTCTTGTGTACCGGCACTTTCTTGGGCTACTGTGTATGAACCAATGCTCTTACCAGTTGCTTGTTGATATACGTATGATGTGAAACCTGAGCAGTCGAAACCACTTGGTGTCTTACCACCCCATACATAAGGTGTACCAATATATTGTTTAGCAGTACTGATAGCTGCATCGACTGATGAAGTTGAACTTGTATCTGATGATGCAGCTGATTCTGTCTTAGCTGAAGGAATAGTTACGTCATTTACGTTAACCCATTCGTTTGTAGCAACTAAGTACCATGTGTTTCCTTGATCATCAACAGCTTCAGAACCAACTTTCCATGAACTGTTTGATGCCAAAGCACGTCCAGTATTCTTAGCACTTGAATTAGGAGCTGAATACAATGTTGTAACGTTCTTTGTTGTAACAACTGAAGGAACGTTTTCTGAAACGATTTGGGCAGCAGCCTTAGTTGTAGTTGTATGTGCTAGACCTAAACCTGTTACTGCTAATGATGCAGCAGCTGTAAATGAAATTAGACTTTTTTTAATGTTATTATTCAAAATTTAAATCCCCCGTTAATGGTTTGTTTTTATTCCTTAAGTTTTTATTAATTATTATTTTCTTATCACTCAACGATGACTATAATACTCTCTGAATATTGCAGAATTGTTACAGTAATTGTATAAGAATGTTACACTTTGTCATTCACAAAATAAAAGGGCTCTCATCGTTGTTACATAAGCGATAAGAGTCCTTTTGTGAAAAGGCTTTTTATTTGATTTTTTCATTTACTAGTATTTTTGCAACGGTTTCTTTGGTTATTTTGATATTATTGTTAACTATTACGTAGGATTTACCTCTTAATTCTTCAGGAATTTTCAAATCTCGCTGGAATTCATTACTATTGATTCGAGTTTGTAAACGAGCTTTATCGTCCCCACGATTTTCAAGTCTCTGAGTGACTGTTTCCAAGTCGACCTCTAAAAAGATGACCACGGCGTTTTTTCCATACTTTTCTTTGTAGGAGACGGCCCCTTTAGTATCAACAACAATGCTAGCGGCGTCATATTGTTCCCAAGTGCGATTCAGACTTTCTTCAGAAGATCCGTACCAGTTGCCGCTATATTCAACTTTTTCCAAATAATGGTTGTTTGAAAAGCTATCTTTTGTTTCAAAATAGTAGTCAATGCCATTTTTTTCGCCCGTACGTGGTAATCTAGTAGTGTGAGTTATAACACTAGGTATATGATAAGTATCTTGTAAGTATTTGCTAATTGTTGTTTTACCAGTTCCACTTGCTCCAGTGATAACGATAATTTTTTTATCCATTATGGGACCCCTAAGTTTGAAATATTTCTTCTACTATATTATTATACTAGTCTGTTAAGTAATTAATCCGAGGAGAATTTACATATGAAAATAGAAGACTTAAAAGTTGGTACTGTTTACGATTGCTCCGTTGATGAAGATATGGATTACCCATTCCAAGGTAAAGTTGAAAAGATTTACGAACACTCAGCTTTGATGGAAATTGTTAAAAATGATCCCAAAGATAATTCTAATAAAATGGAATTAAACAACAAAATTGTTGTAAGCATCAAGAAAATCAAAAAAGCTAAGTAATGATTTAACCGGCCGGACAAAATGTTCGGTCTTTTTTTGACTCTTAATCGTCGCCTTCATTGAGTCCAAAGTCATCATAAGTATCGTAATAATCATCATCTTGATCGTCAGCAAAATCGTAAGTCTTTTGTTCTTTAGTCTGATGCTTTTCCGGCACATGATAAATTTTAGGCTTTATTGTAATGCCTAATTTATCAATGGCCGTTTCTTTAGGAGTACTATTTTTATTTTGAAATAACGAATAGGTTTCTCCAGTATTCGCATCTTGAAGCTTCGTTTTCGACAATCTTAATAAAACCAACTGTCCTAAAATCTCTTTAGATTGATTTAAATTATATTGATTCAAAACATACTTGCCATTTTTAACCATTATGTCTTTATAAATAATGGGATATTTTTCCTCCCCATCCATTTGAACAATAGCTAAATAAGAATTTTCAGGTGGACAATTAAAACTAAGGTATCTGGCAGGATTATTGTCGCTGACATAAAATTTATTATCCAAATTCTTGGGCAATAGTCGCAAATCTTTTGGAACTGGACCTGGATGATAAATTTCTTTATCAGTATTATCGACAGCATCCTGATATTTACTGCGACTTCTAAAAACGGCTATATCTTTATTGGCAAGAATCTTTACTTTTTTAAATGAAATATCATCATACAAAATATAGGAATTGTCCGTCAACTGGTAGTAGTAAATATCATCTAAACTTTCTCGTTCCACATTTTCAACCAAATCCTTCATCGACAGCTTAGTCTTGGTGAATTTAACTTCGGACATTTCATCAGATACGGTATTTGCTTGAGGAGTATATTGATGATAAACTGCTTGAAAATCTTTGGGAACACCCTTTGTAAATTCCAAAGTTTTTGTCTTTTTCTTTTGTTGATGCGTGCGAGTTGTCGCAGGTTTTGAGTGACTCGTTTTTTGATGTTGACCGCAGCCAGACAAAAGCAGCAGAAATGAAAAAGTTAAGATTATTTTCGTATGATTTTTCACCTTTCATCCCCTTGTTATTGATGAAATAAGTTTAGCACGTAATTCAAAGCATTCAGGTTTTAACTGCCTGTTATATCAAAATAGAATAAGTCGTTAATTTATTTTAAATATTTTCACAAAAATAATAGGCGTGATAACCATTTACGATTGTCACACCTATTTTATCTTTATCATTATGATTAAAAGTTGAATCTCTAAACCTTACTTTTAATATTTTTAAATTTTTCTAGCGTTCGACGTTAATAAACGATCTAGCTGGAACCCTCAATACTCGATATTCCATGGCATAGCGATTAGCCTTCAAGCCTAATCCGTTGATGAAGTTATTCTTATACTTAGCTTGGACGGTAATTACGTAAGCAAACTGGTATTTTGAATCCATCTTCTTGATTTTTTTCATTGGCCAGTCTAAATGCAATCCTGAAACGGTAAATGGCAAAGTTGCATCTGAAACTGTGGCGTTTTTGCTTGAGACGGTATAAGTCGAATTATTCAACCAATATTGATAAACATCAGTTGCCGAACTAGATTCTTTTTTATTGATTTTGACATAGTATCCTTGTCCATCATCAGTCGTTTGAACAATCATCGGATCATATTTATATGAAACGGCGACTTCACTTTTATCTGTCAAATCAACCTTCGTAAACAAGCTATTATATAAAAGTCCGATAACAGCTAAAATTATGACGACAATTTCTAATAAATCCGTTAAAATAGTGGTCCAAGTAATTTTCTTTTTTTGGCCCACGAGAATTTTTAAATGACGATTTCTAATATTAAAGACAACAAAGATCAAAAGTGCTATGACAATGATCCATGCAATAATTCCCACAAAATTCCAAGAGTTCATAGTTTTCTCCCAACTAAAATTAATTGTTTTAAACACTCCATAACTCTATAATAGTCATTACGCTAATTTTACCACGAATCGAAAAATTATTTGAAATTGTAACGCAAAACGCTAAAAATTGCGTGGGCACACACGTTTGTCACTGATTTATAATGGCGACATAACCATGCTATATCGTGTATTGCTCGTTACATGTGAACACAATATGTTGTGTTTATTTAATTAAATGATTATACTGATTTAGAACGCAAGCGAGAGGAAGTAATACTTATGAATAATGTTATCGTATATAGTAAAAACAACTGCATGCAATGCAAAATGACCAAAAGATTCTTGAAGGAACACAACGTTTCTTTTGAAGAAAGAAATATCAATCAAGAGCCACAATATCTTGATGCTTTAAAACAACAAGGTTTCCAAAGTGTTCCCATCGTTATGAATGATTCTATGGACCCAATCGTCGGTTTCCGTCCAGATAGCTTAAAAGAGCTCGTAGGCTAATTTTGAAAGAAGTTGCCTATTATTCCATTACTGGTCAAACAAAACGTTTCGTCAATAAATTAGGAATAGATGGATACGAAATAACCGACGCCGATCCTTTCTACAAGATGGATCGGTCATTTATTCTTATCGTGCCTTCTTATGACGACGATATGATGGATCCAGTAATTGATTTTCTTCAATACGAAGATAATGCTAAAAACTGCGTTGGTGTCGCTGGTGGCGGCAACCGTAATTTCAATACGCTCTATAATCACACTGCTAAGGATATCGCTTCAGCCTTAGATGTTCCGGTCGTCTTCCAATTTGAATTCAACGGAACACAAAAAGATGTCGAAAACTTTAAGAAAGTAGTGAATAAAATTGGGACTAAATAGCCTAGACGCAACCAAACTCAGTTATTTTAAATTAAATAACGAAATCAACATCCCCGTGGATGATAAAATTCCTTTAAACAAGGATAAAGAAGCTGTTGTTGCCTTTTTCAAAGAAAATGTTGAACCAAACACAAAGAAATTTGCTTCTTTCAAAGATCATATCGACTACTTAGTTCAAAACAACTATATCGAAAAAAATGTTATCGATGAATATCCTCATGAATTCATCGACCAACTTTATCAAGACTTGATGGATCAAAACTTTAAGTTTCAGTCCTTTATGGCTGCTTATAAGTTCTACAATCAATACGCCTTAAAGACGGATGACGGTGACCTCTACCTAGAAAATTATGAAATGAGGATTCTTTTTAATGCCCTTTTATATGCCAATGGCGATCAAGAACTAGCTAAAGCCTTGGCCAAAGAAATGATTGCTCAACGTTATCAACCTGCTACGCCTTCATTTTTGAACGCTGGTCGCAAACGTCGTGGCGAATACGTTTCTTGTTTCTTATTGCAAGTAACTGACGACATGAACAGTATCGGAAGAACTGTCAACTCTGCTTTACAACTATCACGTATCGGTGGCGGAGTTGGTATCACCTTATCTAATTTGCGTGAATCAGGTTCACCAATCAAAGGTGTCGACAACTCTTCATCTGGTGTTCTACCAGTTATGAAATTGTTGGAAGACAGTTTCAGTTACAGTAACCAATTAGGACAACGTCAAGGTGCCGGAGCCGTTTATTTGAACGTCTTCCATCCTGACATCATCGATTTCTTGTCAGCTAAAAAGGAAAATGCTGATGAAAAAATCCGTGTTAAGACCCTTTCACTTGGTGTTATCGTTCCTGATAAATATTACGAATTAGTTCGTAATAACGAAGATATGTATTTATTCAGCCCTTATTCAGTTGAAAGAGTTTACGGCGTACCTTTCTCTTATGTCGACATCACTAAAGAATACGACAATATGGTCAAAGACGACCGTATCAAGAAATATAAGATTGAAGCACGTGAACTTGAAGACGAAATCAGTAAATTGCAACAAGAATCAGGTTATCCATATGTTCTAAATATCGATACTGTCAATCGCGACAACCCTATCGATGGCAAGATCATCATGAGTAATCTCTGTACTGAGATTCAACAAGTTCAAATACCTTCAGAATTAAATGACGCTCAAGATTACGTCAAAATGGGAACTGATGTCAGCTGTAACCTTGGTTCAACTAACATCTTGAATATGATGCAAAGTCCCGATTTTGGTAAGTCAATCCGTGCCATGACTCGTGCTTTGACTTTTGTCAGCGATGCTTCAAATATCGTTGCCGTTCCTCCAGTTGCCAATGGTAACAAAGTCAACCACTCAATCGGTTTAGGCGCTATGGGGTTGCATACCTTCCTAGCTTGTCACCACCTCGAATATGGTTCACCTGAAGCCATTGAGTTCATTAACGTTTATTTCTTGTTGTTGAATTACTGGACTTTAGTAGAAAGCAACAATATTGCTAGAGACCGTAATGAAACCTTCAAGAATTTTGAAAAATCAAAATACGCCGATGGTTCATACTTCGATAAGTATGTAAATGAGAGCTTCGCTCCAAAGTTGCCCGCTGTCAAAGAATTATTTGATGGCATCTTCATCCCAAGTCCTAGCGATTGGAAAGATTTAAAACAAAAAGTTATGCGTGATGGCCTTTATAACGCCTACCGGATGGCAGTTGCTCCAACAGGTTCAATCTCTTATGTCAACAACACTAGTGCTAGTTTGCAACCTGTTACACGTTTAGTTGAAGAAAGACAAGAGAAGAAAAATGGTAAAATCTATTTCCCAGCTCCCTTCTTAAGTAACGACACAATCAAGTACTACAAATCAGCTTATGATACTGATATGCGTAAAGTTATCGATACTTATGCTTCAGCTCAAGAACACATTGATCAAGGTATGAGTTTGACGCTCTTCATGCGTTCACAAATTCCTGAAGGAATCTATGAATGGAAAGACGATCCTAAACAAACTACCAGAGACTTAAGTATTTTACGTAACTACGCTTACTACAAGGGTATCAAGTCGCTTTATTACATTAGAACCTTTACTGAGAATAACGATGAAATCGGTAGTAACGAATGTGAAAGCTGCTCAATCTAGGAGGAAATTTTTATAATGGTTGAAACATATTACAAATCAATGAATTGGAATAAACTTGAAGACCAAATCGACAAGGAAACTTGGGAAAAGCTAACTTCTCAATTTTGGCTCGATACTAGAATTCCTTTATCTAACGATATGGATGACTGGAGAACTTTGAGTCCCGCTGAACACACCGTTGTCGGTCACGTCTTTGGTGGTTTGACTTTGCTTGATACTTTGCAATCTCAAGATGGTATCCAAGCTATGCTAAAAGATACCAGAACTCAAGCCGAAACAGCCGTCTTCAATAACATTGAATTTATGGAATCAGTCCATGCCAAAAGTTACTCCTCTATTTTCAGTACTTTGAACACTGCTGAAGAAATCGATGAGATTTTTGACTGGACTGATCACAACGAATACCTTCAAAAAAAGGCCAAGTTCATCAATGACATCTATCAAAATGGCAAGCCATTGGAAAAGAAAGTTGCCAGCGTCTTCTTGGAAAGTTTCTTATTCTACTCCGGTTTTTACACGCCACTTTATTATTTAGGCAATAACAAATTAGCTAATGTTGCTGAAATCATTAAGTTGATTATTCGTGACGAATCCGTTCACGGAACTTACATTGGTTATAAATTCCAATTAGGTTTCAACGAACTAAGCGAAAAAGAACAAGCTGATTTAAAGGATTGGATGTACGATTTGCTCTATACCTTATATGACAACGAAGAAAAATACACTCGTGAACTCTATAAGGAAGTTGGCTGGGTCGATGAAGTTATGGTCTTCTTGCGTTATAACGCTAACAAAGCGCTGATGAATTTGGGTCAAGAACCACTATTCCCAGATGGTAACGCTGAAGATGTCAACCCTATCGTTATGAACGGTATCTCAACTGGTACAAGTAATCATGACTTCTTCTCACAAGTAGGTAACGGCTACTTGATGGGTAAAGTTGAAGCTATGAAAGATTCCGATTACGATATCGGTCGTACTGGCGATCGTAAGACGCCAGAAAGCGATTCGCTCTTTAGTAAAGTTAAAAAATTAAAATAGATTACACAAAAATAAGCTCTAGCAATCAACTGATTGCTAGAGCTTATTTTTTAATCTTTAGCTGTAATATTTTCAAACAGCTTATTCGATAGACTTTCTAATTTGTCCCATTCCGTCTTAGAAAAATGACTCTTTTTTACCAATATTTCGGGTAGTTCATTTACTTCTTCTCTCTTTTTAGTCCCGGCAGCAGTTAGACAAACATTTACCACACGTTCATCTTTCTTACTACGTTGACGCTTTACTAAACCTTCATTTTCGAGGCGCTTCAATAAAGGCGTCAAAGTTCCTGAATCCAATGCCAACAAATTGCCCAGTTTCTTCACTGTCACATTGTGATATTGATACAAAGAAACTAAAACTAAATACTGCGGATAAGTTAAACCATTTTGGCTCAATCCATCATGATAAAGTTTTTGAATAGCTCGTGACGTCGCATAAAGAGAAAAGCATAAATGTTCATCTAAAGGGATTGGTTGTTGCTTGTCGTCGATAATAGGCACAATTGTTGCCCCCTTTTATAATTTATTCGTTAATACATTTTATTCCAAATCTATGAAATTGTAAATAATTATATTTTGTGCAATTTAATTGTTGACAAAATGTATCGCTGATTATATATTTATATCTGCCTCCAATATTGGTTGTGCACAATTTAATTACGAAAGAGGAATAATATTATGACAGATCGTATTTCTTTAGAACAAGCCGCTTTAGATTTTAGCATTGCTAATGAATCGCATCCCCGCATCTATGAAGTAGAACCTGCCTTAGGACGTTCTATCTTAGATCAAGTTCAAGATAGTCCGATTTTAAAACGAGAAGTTGATATTGAAGACGTTGAAATGAATACTGGCAAATGGGGCAATATCAATATCCGTTTCATCAGACCTCAAAACAACTCCTCAGTTCTTCCTGTTATTTTTTATATTCACGGCGCTGGCTGGGTCTTTGGCAATGCCCACACTCACGATAAATTGATTCGTGAACTAGCTGTAAGAACTAATTCCGTAGTCGTTTTCCCTGAATATGCACTTTCCCCTGAAGCCAAATATCCAACTGCAATTGAACAAAGTTATTCTGTGCTGCAACAATTATCAAACTTAGCTTCTGAAAAGAAACTCAATTTAGATAAAATCACCGTTTCCGGCGACTATGTTGGAGGCAATATGGCAACCGTTATGACGATTATGACTAAGATGCGTCACGGTCTTCCTATCGCCCAACAATTACTTTACTACCCAGTTACTGATGCTAATTTTGAAACTGAATCATACAAAACTTTTGCAGAAGATTACTTCTTAACTAAAGCCGGCATGCAATGGTTCTGGGACAAGTATACAACGAGTAAGCAAGAACGTGCTGAGATTACGGCTTCTCCATTAAGAGCCTCTCTTTCTGACTTAAAAGACCTACCTTGCGCAATGATTCTAAATGGTGAAGCAGATGTCTTACGAGATGAAGGAGAAGCTTACGCGAAGAAATTACGTGATGCGGGAGTTGAAGTTACGCAATTACGCTTCCAAGGTATGGTACATGATTTCGTAATGGTCAATTCTCTCGATCAAACTAACGCCACTCGTGCAGCAATGGATATTTCGACCAATTGGATCAATCAAAAAAATAATCGTTAATTATCAAAAAAGAACAAGCTGAAATAGCTTGTTCTTTTTATATAAATAAAAGCATATTTTGATAGCTATTTTATTTATTTTTGTTATATAAAAATAGAATGGTTTTACGGTACCATAAATGAATAATATATTTATACCTTTGTTATACTTTTGGCAGAAAACAACATCTATTTTATCTGCCAGAGGGGAATATGCATATTTTTAAAAGTAAATTTCGGATTATATATATTTTTTTGATTATATTTTTTTCGATTCTTTTTATCTATTTAGTCAATCCCAATACTGCTTTAGCCGATGACTATCAAAACGCCCTAGATACCGTACCTAAAGGACTAAAATGGAGCGATGATGATTTCAAAAAAGCCGGTTTTGAGGGCAACTCTGCAACTATTGTCAATTCTAACAACCCTGAATCTCCTGATACTAGTGTCATTAAAGTAACTAATGGTCTCTATCAAGTTGGTGGGATTTGGAGCAATGCTAACAATTACAATTACTTCGATATCGACCATGACCAAACAGCCTCGATGTGGCTTTATTTTGGACATGATAAAGCTACAGGCGGCGATGGTATGTATCCGGGCGATGGCATGGCTTTTGTGATTCAAAACGACCCTAGAACGACCGATGCTCATTCTACAGGGACCATTACAAATAAGGACAAATCAACAACTAAAGTCGTCCCTGGTAATGGTGAGACCTTAGGTGTTTGGGGTACCGATTGGGACACAAAAGAAACAGAACCCACGAATATTGCTAAAAATGCTATTCAAAACAGTGTTGCTATCGAATTCGATACTTTCATGGATCGAATGACTAATTTTAACGACATCAGTGGCGAAGGTGTTTCTTTTGATGTAGGAACCTATGGACAAAAAGATACTCATCACATTGCTGCCAATTATCCAGGAGAAGCTAGTACTTATATTCATCATTCTGTAACTGATCCAACTAAAACTGTAACCGATCCAACTAAAAAAGTTCAAAATACTGAAACTAATACAACCAAAGCAATCGATACAGCCAAAGCAACTGATTCAACTAAAGAAGACGGTACAAAAAACTACTTTTCATTGTTGCACTTAGCTTATACTTCCAACATAAATTTAGTCGATAGCAAGTGGCATCATTTAACGATTCATTGGACTAAGGCTACTTACAATCAAGTCAGTGGAAAAATGATGGGAAAACTGACTTATTATTACGATGACAAGAATCCTGATGGTACAGCTACTAATACCAGCAAAGTTTCTACTATGGGAGTTGATATTTCTAAATTCAATACTACCGATGGCAAACTTCATTGGGGTTTTACCGGTGCAACTGGTAGATACACCGAAAATAATTTGATTGCTTTTGAATCATTGCCTTCTTTTGTTGATGCAGAAGCTCAAACTACGATTCATAACGATACTGCTAATAAAGAAGTTCCAGCTGATGGCCACGTTGATACGCAAGATAAAATAACTTACAACTATGATTTGAAATATATCGGTTGGACTAGAACTTGGTCTGATATTAAAGCCAAGATGCAAATCCCTGCTAATATGACTTTTTCTAGCGGTGAAGTGACTTATGCCAATGGTTTAAGCGAAACTATTCCTAGTTCTGCCTTTAGTGATCCACAATATATCAATTACACCTTGCAACAGCATCTAGATAAGGACAATCGAACTGCTAAGATTTCTTTACATGGGCAGGCAGCTAAAACATCGACTAATCAGTTGACCGTCCCAACAGCACACGCTCATTTCGATGGCGATAATTTGATTACTGATACCGATACGACTTCATTTATTATTGACCCACGTTCCATTACCCTCAAAAGTTCAACGCCTGATATTATTAAAATCAATAAAAACGACAGCGTCGACATCCCTGCACAAGTCGACTACTTAGGAAATGAAAGCACAAAGCCTGATTACACTAAAATGACTGTCTACCAAAAAATAAACGACCAAGATTACGTTCCACTCACAACTCCAATTGCTGCAGATGGTAGTTTCACCTTGCATCTTGACAACAGTCAGCTAAATGAATCATCTACCCCAATTTCCTTTTATGTTAAAGACCCAGATGATTCAGTTGGACAAACGAATACCTTAAGTCGAATGATCCAAATTGGCGGTACTGTTGCCTTTGGTGAGGTGTCTAATAAGGTCTCATTTAAAAATATTTATTGGACTTCCAGAAATCAATTAGTTCCTCGACTTGATAAATGGAACATCAATGTCATCGACAGTCGTGATAAAGGCAGCAGCTGGTCAGTTCAAGCTCAAGCCTCTAACCTTATCAATACCAATAAACAACACACTCTATATGGTAATTTGGTTTACCGAGAAAATCCCGATAGCCAAGCAATAGATTTAACCAACAATGTTCACATTGCTAGTCATACTAAGAATAGTGACAACATAGAAACTAATAATATTGCCTCTCAATGGACGGATCAAAGCGGTATTCTACTTGCTTTAAACAATAGTAATCAAACCAGTCGCTCTGGTAATTACACTGGAACTATCAACTGGACACTCTTAGATTCAATTGACAATGCATAAAAAAATAAGCTATCGAGATATATTTTTCTCGATAGCTTATTTTTTTACTTACTTTTAACTTCGATATCCCATGAACATTGCAAACATCAAAATGATTAAAACAATCGTTGTGATTATAACGTATAAATTATCATGTTCTTTATAAAAGGCGTAAATCGAAACAACGACTCGCAATACTGGGGTCAAAATTAATAGAAAAACTCCTAACATAATGACCGCATATGACTTGCCACTAGCTACTCCAGCAAAAATTGCTGAAAATCTTTTGGGAAATCCATTCGTATAGCCGCTGCCATTCATAAAATAGAGCGCCATGCCAATTAGAATAACAATAGCTGAGGTAATGACACCGATTCGTAAAATTTTACCAATGATTACTTCAACTTCTCTAGTTTCTTCATGTGATTCCATTAGATATTCACCCCAAATCCTTTAAGTGCCATTTGCAATCCCATATACAAAATAATAGGGACAAAAATCATTCGAATAACTCGAGGTTTCAAAACTTGCATTAATCGAGCACCAATTGTAGCACCCGCTAAAACACCAATTGCTAATGGTCCAGCAATATCAGGACGAATCGATCCATTGAAAAAGTATACAGTCGCACTAGCTGCGGCAGTAACACCCATCATCAAATTACTAGTTGCACTCGAAGGTTTTAGTGGCATCTTCATAATCGTATCCATCGCGATTACTTTAAAAGCACCACTACCGATTCCTAATAAACCACTAGCCAATCCAGCAGCCCACATCATGACAAAACCACCAGGAACATTTTTCATTGAATAATCAACTTGTTTTTGTTCCGATTTATCATAATACGTACTAGCCAATTTGAATTTCTTAACTAGTCCTTCATCTTGGGTATAAACTGATTCGCCCTTCTTATCAAAAAGTTTCCGAAGCATATTATAACTTGAATATAATAGGAAAAATCCAAACAAGACATACAAGAAATTACTTGAGAACATCCCAACTAAGAGTGCACCCATAATAGCACCAACAGTCGTCGCGATTTCAAGAAACATGGCGACACGCAGATTCAGCATATCATCTTTTAAATAGGCAATCGTAGAACCAGAACTCGTCGCAATAACTGAGATGATACTAGCACCGATTGCATACTTAATATCTAACCCCATCATGATAGTCAATACCGGCGTGATAATCATACCGCCACCGATCCCCAAAATTGCGCCAAGAATTCCAGCTCCTACACCCATTACTAAGAGTAGTAGCATCGAATTCATTATTTATCCTCTTTCTCTACTTCTTCTTTATTTGAGAAATTCTCTACAGAAGTTTCATAGTTATCTTTCATTATATCCATTGCATGTTTAATTTCAGCATTTTTTAAGACATTTTCTGAAATTAAATCAATGTGAAATTTTGAGGCATTTAAATAATCGCATGCTGTTGAAAGATAGATTTTTGTCTCAACTTCTGCGTCGTCATCGAAGAAATGAGTGACTTTCTTAGCATCATCAAAAGGTAAATTTATAACACCAGTTTCTAAATAAAAGTTAATTTCGAATTCAGCATCGGCTACATGAATCATCACTTGGGAAAGTTTATTATCGGCAACATCCTTTTCCAGTTGTTCCTTAGCTTTATTAAGTGACCACAAGTCTTCTTGAAGCAAATCATCTTTACTAATTTCTAAACTAGTTTGATTAAAATTTCCTTCTTGAACGTTCTCCATAAAATCAGCAATTTTTACTTTCATCATTTTCTCCTAAAGGTACATTTTCAAAAAGTTATCCACAGCACTTTGATAGTTTATTGAGTCTACGTAGTAGCTACGAATATGGACGCCAAGACTTTTATACGTCTTTTTTTGGGAATTTTCCACATGTGGATAACTTCCCTTCCATTTTATAAGGGACTGTAAAATCATTCTTGCCATGCATGAATAAAATCGGCAACTTGTTTTGTTCTAAAGCCTTTTTACAGTTTGCCTGTTGGTATGAAAAGCCTGCACGAATTTTCGACATCAATGAAATACCATTGATTAGCCACTTGCCTTTGATATGATATCGTTTTTGACAATGATAGCTTAAAATATCAAATGCACTGGTATAACCAGAATCTTCAATAATCAGTTTAACATTTTTTGGTAAATCATTCCTGGTTGCAAGCATTACTGTTGCTGCTCCCATCGATGCTCCAAATAAAACGATCTTTTGATCAGGCTTTCTCTTATTTAGCTCTTTTATCCAGTCTAAAAGGTCTAAACCTTCAATATAGCCAAACCCTAAATATTTACCTTCGCTTTTGCCAGCTGCTTGATTATCGATTTGAAGCGTATTGCAGCCTAATTTATCAAAGAGTTGCGCGTGCACATTTAACGAATTATGATCCACGCCAAATCCATGCACCAAAATAGCCGTTACATGAGCGTTATTATTCGTAAACCAACCATATAGTTTACTGCCATTGTAACTGGACTTTATTTGCCACTCTTCTTTTGTCTTCTCTAAAAACTTTTTAGTGCTTTCTTCTAGTCCTTCATCCATCTTGACTTTGGGTGCTTGTGAACCTAAAGCCTTTGAACCTCTTTGTTGTATATATAAAAAAAAGGCGTTCAGAATTAGAACGACTAGTAATAACAATATCAATAAAAAGATTATCATTATCTTACCCCTCTTGTGCTAATTCTTTAACGCCTAACATTGCTACAGCTACTAATACCATTGAAACCGTTATTCCAACGAATAACGTTGAAAATGATAGAGCTGCAATTATTAAACTACCGGCATAAGGACCGATTGCTCGACCTAACGAACCAAAAATACTATAGAAACTTTGGAAAGTTCCACGGTTTTTATTCGTTGACATTTTGCTCAATAAAGCTGGAATCGTTGGAAAGACCATTGATTCGCCAACTGTCAAAATCAACATACTAGTGACGTATGCCGCATAGCTTTTAGCTTCTGGTAGCAGTAAAAATGAAGAACCCATGATTACTGTTCCAATGAAAATTTGAAATTTCAATAATTTAAATATTTTGGAAATCACACGATTCATTACTGGTTGAATAATCAAAAGCGAAGCAGCATTAATCGTGAAGACTAATCCGTATTCACGCGTTGTATAGCCTTGGTTGAGCATATAAGCTGACAAATTGCTGTCCCACTGCGAATAACCTAACCAGACAATAAAAATTGACGCACAAATAATAAACATATTAATGTTGAAACGTCTTGACCCGATTTCGATTCGTGGGTCTTTGATTTCAGTTGCTTCCATAGCTGGTCTGTCTGATTCATAATCACGTTCAGCAACCTGATCCAACACGTTAGCTCGAAGCAACAATATAACGCCGCTCAACACGAATAATAGCATTGGTATGAAGAAAGTGAAAAAGATACTCCACTTAAATATGAAGCCAACTGCTGTTGAGCCAATGGCAATTCCGATATTAGCTGCCAAATACATATTATTAAAAATAACTCGGCTATTTCCTGACATTTGCTCTGCGACAAAAGCAGTATAGGCATTGATTGCGGTATAGACTAACCCCATTCCAAATCCTAAAATGAACAACATAATCGCATATGTTGGCCATACATGATGTACTGACATACCTAACAACGATAAGATTGAAATAGCATAACCAATGTATAACGTTCCACGCTTAGAAAAACGATCGAACATAACGCCGCCAAGGGCATTTCCAACCATCATACAGCCTGAATAGACCATCAAGGCGAATCCAGCTGTAACTAGTGTTTCGTGTAGGTTCTTATGAATAAAAATTGTATTGACCGGCAACATAAACCCCATTACCAAGTTAAACGTGATATTTAAAATTAACAACCATATTCTTTGTGCACGCATCCTTCTCACCTCTTCTATTAATTTTTTCAATAAAAAAACCATGGCTTAAATCAACCATGGTTTTATCGGTAGTACTCAAATTGAGTAAATAGGTCCCGGTTCACATCCAGTTCCTATAGATATCCCTCACAATCCGGTGAGTGGTGCTCGATACCCTACCATCATAAGTGTCGTCCTAATTCGACGACTCTCGACTCATCGCACAACCTGTATCATAATATATTCTGAAAATAGTTGCAACACCTTTCACTTAAAGATTTGGGTTTTCACTAACTTTTTCTTCAGTCCAAATCTTATAAATCAAGTTCAATAAGCCGCCCATTTGGCCGTCGACGCCATTATACATCCAGCGATAGATGCAGACATCGTCTTTCATTTCATCTTCTGGTGGGTTGGCACTATTAGCAGTCACAACAATATCAGCGTCTTTTGGATCGCTTACGATTTTAGCATAAGGCAATGACTGCAATGTCACTGCAAGATCTGAGTAAACTAAGAAAAATGACTCTAATTCCAAGTAAACTTTGACTTGAATGTTCTTATTGTATAGTGAGAAGAAACGGTAAGCAATCGCATAAATAGCTTCCGAAATCTGTTTAGATTTTCCATTCAATGACTGATATTTATCACGAAGCATCAAATGTTGCACTGTTGAGTAAATTTTGCTTTCTAATCCTTCATCATTTAGCTTGCTGATAGCATCGCCAAATCCTGAATAGAGATTCAAAATTTCAATGTAGTTGTGATCTAATGCTAGAACGCCAATAATACATGTCGTTAAATTATATTTATAACGTAAGAATTCCTTGTGTGACAAGGCCATATCTGAAACTGCTTGTTCCACATCGATTGGAATAAGTTCCAAGAAATCATCAATGAAGTTAGCGAATAAAGGATTGTATCTAACTAATTGTTTAGAAACTGATTGTAGATATTCATCTGATACTTCAAAAGTAGCAGGAACGCACATCAACAAAATATAGAAGTCAGCTGATTGGAACATTTGCTCTTCGTAACTGACATCTTCTTTGATAGCACGTTTCAATTCTCGAACTTTTTCGCTACCAGTATCGCCTTCAAGCATCGAACCAGCACTTTCAAAAATATTAGGGAATGGATAGTTGATGACATTTAACGCATCCATATTCTGAACATGATTTCCTTCAATGATTCGATACAAATGAGCCATAACGACATAAGCATAGAACATCTTGGTAATATGGTTAGTTGGTTTGAGACGATATTTATCTAAAGCAATATCGACAACCTTAAAGGCAGTCTTTTGCGTAAAGTCTTCAAAAGGCCATACGTATCCCCTTGTAGCGTTCCAGTATAACGCCGCAATTGCTAAACGAATCGATTCCTCATCGCCTACGAAACGCATTGGTTCATAAGCTATTCGGACACCAAAACGCTTTAAATAGCCTCTCATTGGCTTTAAATGACGTAAAACAGTTGCTTTGCTGCTTTCTAGCGTTTCATAGAAATGTTTAAAAGAATCTTCCTTATTCTTAACGATTGCATCGAGGAATAAGTAGCCATCTGAATTAGTTGTCAAATAAGCATGATAGGCATCTCTTGTTACATCAAACATTTCTTCAGTACTGTAGTCATCCTTTTTAAGGATTTTCTTGAAATCATCTTGAATACCCAAGAATGTATTGTAAACACTCCCGTAACTCTTATTCATTTGATAAGCAGCCTTACGTAAGTTGATATCCTTAACCTTAATATCACGATTACGATAGGTATTGATAAGATTGGCACTGGCAAGTTGATTAGTTCTGATCAACTTTATTTTATTAAATAGTTGTATCTTTTCTATTTCTGATTTTGAGAGAAATAAGTCAGTAAAGCTATCCAAAGTATCCACCCCCGTAGATATAATTAATTCTATTATAATAGAATATATTCAATTTCGTATTAAAAAGATTACATTATAGTAAATAAAGTTTCATATTACTAACCTAGTAAAATTTATTACTTAAATAACTAGACAAGATATTTAGGGAAATATGAACACATTTTATTATCTATACCAATATGTTATTTTACGCCTTATTTTTAATAAGTATAGCCCCTGAATTTGCCTTAAATTTTGAAAAAAATAATTTTCATAAAAAAGAAAAAAATAAACTGAATTTTATTCAGTTTATTTCCTTGGATTTATATAAAATACTATATATTTTACTGTATTTTCATGAAAAAATGACGCTTGGCATCAAAGTTTACTTTTAAAAAAGTTTTTATTTACAATAAACTTTTTCATTATTTTTTATAAATATTTCTTCCTATTATTGTATCTGTAAAAAAGAAGACACGAAAAAAGGAATCGACATTGTCGATTCCTTAGCTTGCGTGGCAGCTCCCTATCCTCGCGGGTAGTTTCCCACCAACTACTTTCGGCGCGGAGAAGCTTAACTTCTGTGTTCGGCATGGGAACAGGTGTATCCTTCTCACTATCGCCACCACACTATTTTCGC
>NZ_VDFP01000295.1 GCF_009600985.1 Companilactobacillus halodurans | reverse complement strand
AAGAATGATGATTTTGAAAGTGAAAAAAAAGAAGAAGCTAAACCTAATAATGATAACCTGGTGAAAGATGAGACAATAAAACAATTATATAACCAGGTAGATATATATAAAGAACAATCAAACAGAGATAAAGAGCAAATAAATACACTTAATAGACTTTTAGAGAATCAACAAGTATTGGCGTTAGAGAGTAATAAGAAGATTCAAAAATTAGAGAATCAATTAGAGGAAGAAAGACAGCTTAATTATTCCTTTGATACATCTGTTAATGATAGACAAAACGTTAATTCGCAAGAAGCAACATTTACCGAAGAATCTAAAGATATTAATCAAGAACAAGAAGATGAACAGCCAACAGAAGTACAACATAAAGATGTAGCTGAAGATAAAAAGGATGACAGTACAAACGAAGAAGTATTAGCAAAAGATGATAAACCATCTGAAGAAATAGAGGATGAGACTGTTGATAGGGGAGAACAGACCCCTAAAAAAGGGTTTTGGAGTCGTTTATTTGGTAACTAATTTTAATTAAAAAGGCACGACAAGTTCATGAACTTGTCGTGCTTTTTTATGTGAATCGAACTTCTGATAATCATCGATTATGTAAATTTAGGTTTAATTTAGATAAATTAAAGGTATTAATAAAATAAAGCTCCCCATATAACTTTTTAATTACACACTTACTACAGTTAGAAATATTTCTAACTGTAGTTTTAAATTTAGATATGCGTATAAGATGATGTGATTAAATATATGATTCATATATTTAAAATCAGAAATGATAGTCTTGAGACTTGCATAAGTTTAAAAATAACTTTTTATGCAATCAAAGTTGTATTCATATTTACTATAAAACAGGAGAGAGTATAAATGGATATATTAATTAATTTAAGAAAAAGACATGAGCTAACACTTAAACAACTTAAAGATGAATTAAATAAAATTTCTGACTTATCATTTGATGAAAAAAGATTATGGCAATTTGAAAAGGGAGAAAAAACTCCTACCGAAACAG
>NZ_VDFP01000294.1 GCF_009600985.1 Companilactobacillus halodurans | reverse complement strand
TCAAAAGAATATGATATTCCTTTCGTTGATGGAGTTTCACAAGTACCATCAGATTTAAGTTTTCCAAAGATTTTTTCCGACTGGAAATTTGATGAAGATAAAACTACTCTTCAAGAAAATGATGATGACTTAATGACAGTGGACGACATCAAAGATTCTGGGTACGATAATATAGAAAATTTGCCACAGACTATTCTTTCCGAACAGAATAATCTCCAAGGAACTTACGATGCTGGTGATACTTACACTATAAATATGTACTATACTGGCCAAGAACATCCCACACCCACTCCCCCAAGCCACAACAATACCGCAAGTCATAACAATTCTACAAATCATCATGACTCAGAAGTTCCACTATCTTCACAAATTGAGAACATCGCTACTTACTCTGACAAACCAAACGTTGAACTTTGGTCACTAAATCGTCATCATTCCGGTTCAGTAACCAAGATATCAGATAGAGTTCTTGCTTCAAATTCTGATTGGTATGTCGATAAGAAAGTAACCATTAATGGTGAAGATTACTTAAGAGTTGCTACAAATGAATGGGCTAAAGCTTCTGATGTTTATCGCTATGTTAGTTTGGACGCCACTCTTTATACAAATAAAGATGCACGTTTGATCAATGCGCAGGGAGAGACTATAGCCAATAGAGAATTATCCCATGACACAGCATGGCATACCGATAGAATTGCTTATTTAGAAAAGGATGCGAATACTTCTCAATCTAATAACAATTTAAGGAAATACTTCAGAGTTGCTACAAATGAATTCGTTTCTGCTACCGATGTGTACATTAAGTAATTAGATTTTTAATTTTCATACATGCTAAAAGAGTATGGAACGTTTGTTAAAAAAATAGTATAAAACCATATGCAAAACGGCCATACTCCAATGAAGTGTTTGGAATATGGTCGTTTAAGTATGAATTTCAAATGTCATTTAATGGGAGATAGCGCAATTAGAAAGCTTGGTTTAAGAGGAGATAAAAATGTTAAAAAAAACTATTCGG
>NZ_VDFP01000293.1 GCF_009600985.1 Companilactobacillus halodurans | reverse complement strand
TAATTGGATTTACAGCAGCATGTTTCATTAAGTTTGGAAACTTGATGCCTGTCGCTGTTATCGGTGTAGCTCTTGCTTTGATCGAATATAACAGAAGTAAGAAAGACGCTGAGAATGAAAAGAAAATGAAGGCAGTTATGGAAAATGCCAATAACAATGGAGATGATGAAGATGGAATCTAAAAAAACTGAAACTCCAAAAAGAGGTAAATTGACTAAGCACGATGTCAGAATGCTTGGTATTAGATCTCTATTTAATCAATCTGCAATGAATTATGAGAGAATGCAGGCTGATGGCTGGACTTTAGCTATGATGCCAGCTTTGAAGAAAATTTATAAGGATGATAAAGAGGGATTGGCTGATTCTTTGAAATCCAATCTACAATTTATCAACACTAATAATTACACCGCCCCATTGTTAATGGGTCTTGAAGCTTCATTGGAAGAAAATGGTGAGAAACGTTCAACCATCGATGGTTTGAGAATTGCTTTGTTCGGACCTTTAGCTGGTATTGGTGATGCGATTACTTGGTTCACTATTTTACCTATCGTTGCCGGTATTACAGCTTCATTTGCTAAACAAGGAAGTATTTTAGGACCATTGATTTTCTTCCTTGTTTATCTAGCAATGTTCTTTGCACGTATTCCAATTGCTCAATTAGGATATACAACAGGAACAAAGGCAATTTCTAAAATTAGAGAAAATTCAGCTATTGTGTCACATGCTGCAAGTGTCCTAGGATGTACTGTTATTGGTGGATTAATTGCTACATATGTTCAAATTTCTGTTAAAACAAAAATACCTGTTTCAGCAGGTCATACAATTGCTTTACAAACACAATTCTTTGATCGTATTTTTCCTAATATTTTGCCATTAGGTTATACATTCTTACTTTATTGGCTACTTAAAAAGAAGAATGTTTCACCAGTTATTCTAATTTTGGCAACATTTATCTTTGCTATCTTATTCTCATGGTTGGGGGTACTATAATGAAGTTAATCGTTACAGGACATGGAAATTATG
>NZ_VDFP01000292.1 GCF_009600985.1 Companilactobacillus halodurans | reverse complement strand
ATCAATACTGATAAAAAGGTTATTACTGTTGTTGATACTAAGGATAACAACAATCAAGAATATCCTTATGATAAATTGATTTTAAGTTCTGGTGTAACTCCTAAGTCTCTTCCTATTCCAGGAAATAATCTCAAAAATGTCTTTTTAATGCGTGGTTTAGATTGGGCAACTCAAATCAAGGCCAAATTAGAGGATTCAAGCGTTAAGAATATTACTGTGGTTGGTGCTGGTTACATCGGTATTGAGGCTGCTGAAGCCAGTGTCAAAGCTGGTAAGAACGTAACATTGCTTGACGTGATCGATCGTCCTTTGGGAACATATCTTGATAAAGAAATGACTGATATCCTTGAAAAACATCTTGAAGATAAGGATGTAAAAGTTGTTACTGGCGCTCACATTCAGGAATATGTTGGTAGTGATGCCGTAACTGGCGTTAAAACTGATCAAGTTACATATCCTAGTGACCTAGTCATTCAAGCTGCTGGTGTTAAACCTAATACTGATTGGCTCAAAGGCACAATCGATTTAGATGATCGTGGCTGGATCAAGACAAATGAATATCTTCAAACTAACCAAAAGGACATCTATGCTATCGGTGACGCTACATTAGCTTACTCAATTCCGGCTGACAATCATGTTCCAATTGCGTTGGCAACCGTAGCTCGTCGTGAAGCTAGATATGTTGTAAAACACTTATTTGAAAAGAAACCTGCTCTACCATTTGGTGGCGTTGTAGGTTCTTCAGCACTGAGCGTCTTTGATTATCATTTCACTGAAAGTGGTTTGAACAGTTTTACCGCTCGACGTTCTAATGTAGAAATCAAGAGTTCCTTCTACCAAGGAAGTCTCAGACCAGCTTACGTTCCTGCTGGAAAAGACAATCCTACCGTCTCAGTACAGTTATTCTTCAATCCTATTTCACACGTACTTCTTGGCGGTGCCGTGCTTTCAACATATGACATCACAGCCCAAGGCAACGTTTTGGCTCTAGCAATTCAACATAAATTAACCGTTGAAGATCTAGC
>NZ_VDFP01000291.1 GCF_009600985.1 Companilactobacillus halodurans | reverse complement strand
GGATTCAAACTAGAAAGTGAATCTTGGAAAATCATTTGAACGTCGTGGTTATAATCAAGGCTCTTACGGTTAGCTTTCTTCGTAATGTCTTTTCCTTGGTACATAATTGAACCGCTAGTGACTTTTTCAAGACCAACGACTGATTTACCAGTGGTTGATTTACCCGAGCCAGATTCGCCGACAAGGCCGTATGTTTCGCCGGCTTCGATGTTGAAACTAATACCGTCGACAGCTTTGACTGAATCGGTGATACGATTCCAAAATCCAGAACGGATAGGGTAGTGCACGGTTAAATCTTTAATTTCAACTAAGCTCATGCAGATGCACCCCCTTGTTCATCAGGAAACTTAAATGATTTGTAACAAGTACAACGAACTAAGTGTCCTGTTTCGACTTCATGCATAGTTGGTTCAGTTTCATGTTCGTCGTCTGACATCCAAGGAATTCTGGGTGCAAAACGGTCGCCAGTGTGAGGCATTTTTTGTAAGGAGGGAACATTTCCCCTGATGACATATAAGTCATCATTTTCTTTGTCTAGTTGAGGCATTGATCGTAATAGTGAACGAGTGTAGGGATGCTTTGGTTGATTGAAGATTTGTTCAACACTACCTTCTTCAACGATTTGGCCAGCATACATAACGGCAACTCGGTCAGCTGTTTCAGCAACAACACCTAAATCATGGGTAATTAGAATAATACCGGCATGATTTTCTTTTTGAATAGCTCGTAGGACGTCCAAAATCTGAGCTTGGATAGTTACATCCAAAGCAGTCGTTGGCTCGTCAGCGATAATTAAATCAGGTTTACAAGCAATGGCGATGGCGATGATAACACGTTGTCTCATACCACCAGATAATTCATGCGGAAATTGACGGGCTGTCCGTTGAGGATTGATAATGCCGACTTGATCAAGTAGCTCTAAAACACGTTGGTGCTTTTGTTCAGTTGAGAAGTCAGTGTGATAATCCATTACTTCACTGATTTGATCTTCAATTCTTTTTAATGGATTCAGAGCTGAAAGTGGGTC
>NZ_VDFP01000290.1 GCF_009600985.1 Companilactobacillus halodurans | reverse complement strand
TTCTTGGCCGTACTAAACCATGGAGAATAACATAATTCCAAATGGGTCAAATCTTCAACGTGACCATGCATAGAAATTAAAGTAGCAATAATATCAATTTGCTTATCCACGCCCGACTTTCCAATTGCTTGTGCACCAAGTATTTCACCACTAGGATAACCAAAAATTAACTTTAAAAAGATTGGTGACGTTTCTGGCATTACACTAACGCGGTTCTGAGGTATAACGGTGACAGAACGGTGTTCAATTTCATTTTTATCACAAGCATCTTCTGTTAAACCAGTTGAAGCAACATTCAAATCGAATAAATGTATCACTTGTGATCCAATTACGCCCCTATTTCTGACTGACCTTCCATAAATATGATCGACTGCATCTCGAGCTTCCATTTGTGCAGGAAAAGCCAAGGCTAAACGTGTTTTTTTACGGGTTAACTTATTGGTTACCTCTATTGCATCACCAACTGCATAAATATCGGGAATCGAAGTTTCATAATGCTGATCAACCGCTATACTGCCAGTTATTCCCAATTTACAACCAATTTTTTGTGCCAATTTGGTATCTGGACTTACACCTATAGCCATGATAACCGCTTGCGAAGGAATCTTTTTCCCTGAAGCTAACTGAATCTGGTCATCTGAAATTTTTACTAATGGATCATTCAAAACGACTTGAACTCCATGATCATATAAATTCTTATGAACTAACTGTGCGAAGTCATCGTCGATCGTACTCAAAACATGGCTTGCAGCCTCAACGACAGCTACATTTCTTCCTGATTGAACTAGATTCTCACAAACTTCTAGGCCAATAAAACCACCGCCAATAACAGCTACGTCTTTAACGTGATTCTCTTCCAAATATTTTTGAATTTTTTTAATATCAACTACATTTCTAACTGAAAATACATTGGTATTACTTATACCTTGAATTGATTTAGGCATAATTGGTTTGGCTCCAGGTGATAAAATCAATTGATCATAGGAAACTTGTCTTTTTTCACCAGTTTGAGTATCTTGAACTGTTACCA
>NZ_VDFP01000289.1 GCF_009600985.1 Companilactobacillus halodurans | reverse complement strand
AGATTTACTCGACATTTTTTCTTTTTTTAAAAATCCTTGATAAAAGTCACGTAAGTAACCCCAAGTAGCTCCTTCACCTTTACCAGCACCAGGAACTGTCAAACGTGAACCAGCACCATCAACTAAATCTTCTCGTCCAACAATATAGGCACCACTCTTAACAATTCCAGCACCAGCGTTCTTATACAAAGATCCTGCCATAATATCAGCGCCATAGAAAGTAGGCTCTTCTTTTTCTGAAAATTCGCCGTAACAATTATCAATAAAAACATTAACGTCAGGACGAATTGATTTAACGAATTTGATCATTTTAGCAATCTTATCAACTGTAAAACTGTCACGAACTGCGTAACCTCTTGAGCGTTGAATAGCAACTACTTTGATGTTATCGTCAGCCTTCAATGCTTTTTCCGCGTTCTCATAATCAACTGAACCATCATCTAATAATTCCGTTGTAGAAAAGTTAATACCATACTCCTTCATATTGCCACGCTTATTACCAGCTAAACCAATAACTTCTTGAATTGTATCGTATGGTGTTCCAGTTAAATAATAAAGCGTATTTCCAGGACGCAACATACTGAATAGAGCTGTCGAAATTGCATGTGTACCTGAAGCAAATTGCGGACGAACTAAAGCATCATCCACTTTAAAGTAGTCGGCATAAATGGCTTCGATCTTATCGCGACCGATATCATCATAACCATAGCCGGTTGATGGTACTAGGTCTTCTTCACCTACTCGATGTTTTCTAAACAAGTTCAAGACACGTTGTTGGTTATAAAGAACTTGTTGATCAATTTCTTCTAAACGTGGTTGAATTAGTTTTTCTACTTTAGCAACTTTTGTTTTTAAATCTTCTGGTAAATCATCTGTCCATGATAATGACATATATAAACTCCTTTTTTTGCCTTTGGGCTGCCGTCCTCCACAGCAAAACCGATTGGGCTGGAACGCTGCGAGCACAGATTTGAGATAATTGAAATTCACAATTATCTCAAATACTGGCCTTCTACTAAGTGGGTTCCCCAC
>NZ_VDFP01000288.1 GCF_009600985.1 Companilactobacillus halodurans | reverse complement strand
AATGATTATTAATAAGTATTTAACATTATAATAATCTCCTCGTATACTGAAATCAATCAAAGAGGTGATCCAATGAAATCAGAAATGGATGTCGATACACAAGCTTATGAACAAATTGAAAAAATCAACGCTCGTAATCAGATTTTAGTTCAAAAGTTGAATTCAGTTCCACGTACAAAATCGGAAACAAGAGAAATCATTAGTCAAATAACTGGTGAAAAAATTGACTCAAGTACAGAGATTCGTTTGCCATTTTATACTGACTTTGGTCAAAATCTTCATTTAGGAAAAAATGATTACATTAGCAATTGTTCAATGTTTGTTGATTTAGGCGGCATTTATATTGGTGATAATGTTTTGATTGGACCTAATGCGACGATAACTTCGGTTAATCATCATCAAGAACCAAGTCGTAGAAGGCATTTAAAGTTTGATTCAGTTTATATACACGATAATGCGTGGTTATGTGCAAATGTCACCATTACTCCGGGAACTGTGATTGGTGAAAATGCCATTGTAGCAGCGGGTGCGGTCGTAACAAAAGATGTCCCCGCAAATACAATTGTTGGTGGTGTGCCTGCTCGAGTAATTAAAACAATTAAAGAATGGAGGAAATTTATGAGTTTAAAAGATAAAGTTGTAGTTATTATGGGAGCATCAAGTGGTATCGGTGCTGCTACCGCAAAATTATTAGCTAACAAAGGTGCCAAAGTAACTATTGCTGCTAGAAGAATGAATCGTTTGGAAGAAATTAAAAAGGATAATCCTGATAGTGATATTTTGGCAGTTGAAGCTGATGTCACTAAGGAAAAAGAAGTCCAAAATGTGATCGACAAGACAATTGAAAAATTTGGACGTGTCGATGTTTTGTTCAATAACGCTGGTATCATGCCAGTAAATAACTTGGACCAAATTGCTCGAGATGAATGGACAAACATGTTGGATATCAACATTAAAGGTGTTCTTAACGGAATTGCTGCAGCTTTACCAATTATGAAAAAGCAAAAGAGTGGACATGTGATCACGACTTCATCC
>NZ_VDFP01000287.1 GCF_009600985.1 Companilactobacillus halodurans | reverse complement strand
TGATTATTTTATTAAGTATTTGAACGCTTTACATCGTGCTAACGGAACTCCGGAAGTTTCTACAACACCTGAAATGTTTGAGTATGCTAATCATCGTGCTTATCAACAAGTTGGTAAAACGCTGGATCATTCTACTCAACCACGTAATACTGAAGAAGATCTCTATGGTCTTGGCTATGATTTTATCTTGAAAAATGGTGGTTATGTGGGGTTAAAATCTGATCGAGATGTGGCCTTTTATCTCATAAAAGGTTGGTATGATGATGACAATAATATCTTTGCAACGCTTGGTCATGTAGGACATTTTGGTCATCGTGCAGCATTAATTTACACAGGATCTCCGGCCGCCATTGGGATGTCAGATAATGCTACATCTCTCAATGCAGAGTGGACCAATGATTTGGATGGTTTCCATAGAATTTACAATGATACTGGTTCAAATCCAAATACGAACTTCATCTCTAAAGATGCAGTTCCAGAAAAGTAGACAAATAAAAAAGCGAATCTCTAATCAAATAGAGGTCCGCTTTTTACATACAATTTTTAGTTAAATTCAACGGGATGCTTGTCAGTCAAAGCTTTTGTACGTGCATCCAATTCTTGAAGTTTTTCTGGATCATCATGATACTTGATTGCATCAACAATAATACGGGCTACTTCTTCACAGTCTTCTTCGTCAAATCCTCTTGATGTAATAGCAGGAGAACCTAGACGAAGTCCAGATGTATATTTTGGTGGCAATGGATCATTTGGAATGGCTTCCTTGTTAGTTGTGATATGAATTGAATCAAGAAGGTTTTGAACTTCCATACCGGTCAAGTCCCATTCTGTTAAAACAACATTGAGCAAGTGGTTATCTGTACCGCCAGTTAATACGGAAAGGTTATCAGCATCATTGATAACTTTTGCCATAGCAGTGGCGTTTTTGATAACTCGTTCCCTGTAAGCTTTAAACTCAGGTTGTAGATCTTCGCCACAGGCCCCTGCCTTACCCGCAATAACGTGTCCCCCAGGACCACCTCGAGCCCCCGGGACGACT
>NZ_VDFP01000286.1 GCF_009600985.1 Companilactobacillus halodurans | reverse complement strand
ATATACTGCCTGTCATTACATAACAGATAATCATAATTGTTACCGGTGGAATATAACTAACTAATTGTCCCCAACCAGCTGAACCGTGCAAGTATTTAAATCTCAACAAATATGCCAATTCATCATTAGGATGTTGAATCAAATTGCAACGCTGATAAATTGAAGTTCCAATTGAAACACCAATCAGTCCTAAAACATCGATCACCAAGCGCCATACAATTGGAAAATTACTCATCTGCAAAGGATTCATAATATCTGAGAAGAATCCTACCAAATAACTAAATGGTAACGAAAAGAGCAGATTAGATAAGAAAATGTGTCCGTCAAACTTTCCTAACAACAATTGATTAGTAATAGTCACTATCACAGCATAAACAAACAAGGTTGTACCATAACTGGAATGTAAAAGTGACGATATATTGACCGCCGAAGCCGTCCAAACAGCACTTCCCATATTACTATCAATCATCAGCGCATTTGCAAAAGCATCTAAAACAATTGCAAAAATCAAATACCCCAAACGAGTTTTATATCTACCCTTTTCCAAAACTAATCCCCTCGATTTTTCCAATTAATAAGAGCCTAACTACATAAACATCAATTAATTTAATCAAAAATAACAGTATCCATTAAGCCCTTCGATACACACGTGTATCAGCCTTAAAAGACACTGTTATTAGTTTTAATTATTTAATATAAACCAATTAAACCAACAGATACACTAGTCTGGAGCAGCAAAGAAAATGAGCTCAGTAGTGAGATTTTTCTTCGTTACGGAAGACGGAAAGTATAGAGATCAGTTTAATTTAGAGTGAAAACGTTGTCAACGTTATTTACTAGGATGATTCATTTCATCCATACTTAACAAATGATATTTATGTTCATGATTTGGATCATAGGCTTCAATTTGTGCCATCATACCAGTATCTTCATGTTCAAGAATATGGCAATGATACATATAAACACCGAATTTAGTAAATTGAACTGCAATTCTGACAGTTTCACCAGCATTAACACCAACCGTATCTTTCCAACCGTG
>NZ_VDFP01000029.1 GCF_009600985.1 Companilactobacillus halodurans | reverse complement strand
CGAACATCTAAAGGGCATGAATGGTGTCCTTTTTTGGTGTTCTTAAATGGTTATTACTAATAAATGGTATACAAAAATAAAGTTGATGGCAAAATACCTATCAACTTTATTTATCGTACAGCCTAAACTTTTTGAGTTTGCGGTCTTTTTTTGCGTAATTTTTTCTCGAAAGGAGATGAGAATATGACGGCAGAGACAATGGTTAAGAATCTTTTAACTGAAGCATGTGTTAATAAAATTTCTGATATTTATTTTTTGCCGAAAGAGAATTTTTATCATTTGGAAGCTCGTAATTCATTGCAAAGCTATACAGTGGCGGATTTGGGCGTTGATGAAACCCTAATGATTATGAACTATTTAAAATTCAATTCAGGATTGGATATTTCAGAGAGACGCCGCTCTCAAAAAGGGGCCTTCAATTTTATTTATCAAAATAAAAAAATCTTTATTCGCATTTCATCTGTCGGTGATTTCAAAAATCGAGAATCAATGGTCGTTCGTTTAATTTATCCTCAAGAATTTAATGCAAAAATAAATGAGGAAATAATTGAGCAACTGCTGCCGATTTCTCAACAAAAAGGAATGATGTTATTTGCTGGACCCATGGGTTCAGGGAAAACGTCTCTGATGTATGCCTTAGGTCGAGAGTTAAGTTGGAATAAAAAAGTGATGTGTATCGAAGATCCAATTGAGATAGTAGAGGATGAATTTTTACAATTGCAAGTCAACGCTGAAGCAGGGATGACTTATGAAGAGTTGATTAAGACAAGTCTCAGACATCGGCCTGAAGTTTTGATTATCGGAGAGATTCGTGACAAACAAACCGCTAATCAAGCTATTCAAGCAGCTATTTGTGGCTACACCGTTATGACGACGATACATGGAAAGTCGAAATTTTCAATCATTCAACGATTGCGACAATTTGGAATTGATGACCAAGAAATAATTAATTCAGTCAATCTAATTTCATATCAAAGACTGATTCCAATCGTCAATGACTTAGAAATATTTATTGATACTTTAAATAACCAACAAATTAAACAATATTTGAAAGATAGTAAAGAAGATGATGAGTGGAAAACTCAGATACAAAAAACCTATCAGCAAGGAAAAATCAATGACCAAGTTTATCAAGAATATCTTCACGGATAAACGCATCAAAAATAGTCAAAAGGGCGAGTATTTATTATTAATTAGTAAGCTATTGAGAAATGGATTTTCACTAAGTCAGTCGATAAATTGTTTACGCTTACTAAACAGAAACGATATTTTATTTGAAAAGATTCATCATGATTTGCGGTATGGAGCAATGATTTCACAATCACTAAGACATCTAGAATTGCCCAGTGTCGTTTTCAATCAATTGGTCATTGCCCAAGATCATGGCAAATTTGATTTAGCCCTAGAACAAACAGGGATACTCTTAAAAAATCAAGCTAGACAAGTAAATAAATTGAAAGAATTAATGGCGTATCCAAGTTTTATCTTTGCCTTCTTAATGACGATGTTAATAGGAATGAAGCTTTATATCATTCCGCAACTGGAATTAGCAAGCGGAGGAAAGAATATCGATTTGTTTTTAGAATTAATCATTGGTTTAGTTTTAGGAATAATCTCGGTAATAACATTATTGTTGATTCGACTCAGAAAAAAGGTCGAGTATAAACGTGCTTTAATGATTGTGAAACTTCCGCTTATTGGTAAAATTTATTTGAGCTTTTATCAATTTCTGATTTTACAAGGCTTAGGTATGCAATTAGCTAGTGGCATGAATTTATATGACATTTGTGAATCCAACAAACGCTTCCAAAATGATTCGATTCAAGGCTATTTATCAAATAAATGTATCGACGGATTAACGAATGGAAAAAGCCTTTTGAAATTGATTGAACAGGAACCACTTTTACCAAATCAATTAAAAGCCTTGTTGGAAGCTGGTGAAAGTGGTCCAAGGTTAGCACAAGACTTGTTGTTAATGTCAGAACTTAAGTTTGAAGAAACTAAACAAGGTTTGAAAAAAACCTTAAATTTAGTTCAGCCAATTTTATTTGGCGTGATAGCGATTGTTATCGTGGTGACATATTTGATTGTTTTATTACCAATTTATGCAATGATGAAAGGGATGTCCTGATGAAAAGAATACGCAAAGGCTTTACATTAATTGAAATGGTAATTGTTTTGTTCATTATTTCTTTGTTGTTATTGATTATGATTCCTAATTTGGCGGCACAAAAAGATCATGCTGATAAACGGTCTGAAGAAGCTTTCAGAACGACATTAAAGACACAAGCTGAACTTTATTATGAAAATCATAAAGGAGAAGCTGATTCAGAGACGGTTACTTTAGGTCAATTGGTTAAAGAAAAATATATAACAGATTCTCAAGAAAAACATGCTAAGCAATTAAAGATTGATGAGAAACAAAATTTATTGGGTGAAACTGATGATGCTCAAGCAACGACTTAGAAGTGGCTTTACACTTTTAGAAACGACGATTGGACTATCGATTGTTTGTAGTTTAGCTTTAATATCTTTAAGCAATTTGCGTGATTATCAAGCACAAATTGAAGAAAGACAAGCGTTGGAATGGTTCAAAAATTCTTTTAAAAGTGCTTTTAATTATAGTTACTTGAACCATAATGTTGTCACATTAAGGGTTGAACCAGGAAAGAATATAGTTGATTTTTCTCATCGTGAAGGTCTTAAAGTGAAACATGTAAGAAAACTATTTCCTAAAACGTTGAAGTTAAAAGATAAAGCAAAAGTCCAGTATACGATTTACAATTCTGGTCAAGCACCTCCAATCACTATCCAATTTATTTATAGCTTAACTAATAAGACTTATATTTATAAAATTCAAATGATGTGGGGCGAAATAATTGAGACGACGTCATAAGGGATTTATCTTAGTCGAATCGCTTATTTCATTGTCGATTTCATTAATGGTCGTTTTGACGTTGACTTATTGTATCAACGAACAATTCAAATTGTTGAACAATTGGGAAGAACGGGTCAATGCACATAAAATTATGCTTTTAAATTTAAAAAATAATAATATTCCTAATCCTTTAATCATTAAGAATCAGGAATATTATTTTTTTCGACATGAAAATAAGTTTGAAGTAAAGGTGAATAAAAATGTTTACCAAATGGAATTCTAAAAGAGATGGTTTTGTTTTATATGAAGCGGTGCTTTCGTTAATGATAACGATTATGACTTTAGGAATTTTGCAGCAGTCTTTGCAATTATTAAAGACGATTCAAAGAGTTTCTTTTCGAGATCCACTGCGTTTGCATATTTCTTATGAAAAATTAGATAGCATTCTCTCACAAAATGAACTCGTGGAAATTGATAATAATAAGATTATTTATAAAAATAAGAATGATAAAAATTTGAAATGGGTCGTTGAAAAATATGGCAGTAATATTTTGCGACTTACAGCAGCAGTTAAAGGTGGTCATGAACCGATTTTTACAAATTTAGATACAGACCATCCAGTTACTATTGAAAAAATTCAGAATTTAGTTATTATTACAACAGTGAATAAAGCCGGTCAAAAATCACAGATGTGTTTTATAAATGATCCGTAGATTTTTCGAATACAGTCAAAAACATAGCGGAACAGTGCTACTAAATAGTATATTAGTACTATCGGTCGCTATTATGATTGTAGGGTACAGCAATTCTTATTTATCGAATCAAGTTGATGATTACCGGCAATTAGACAAGCTTTATAAGCGACAAATTTCAGAGAAAATTAATAAAAGTAATAAAATAAACTATAGCGAATCGGTCAATCCTTGAATAAAATCGGTTCCAACGTTAGAATTTTATTATTAAGCAAAGAGGTTAACTATGTCAGAAAAAGATATGCAATCATATTTTGATAAGCTAAATGAGGCTAATTCAATTTTGAAAAAGTCTTTGAAAGTAGAAAGTATTGATGCACTTGCTGAAACATTGACAAATATTTCTGATGGCAAGGTTTATGTGGAAAATGGCGTGCCAAATGAAGATACTGCCAAGAAATTGGAAGGTATTTATAATGAGCTAAAAGACTTAGGCCTAACACCATTACAATTAAAGCAGGCCATCACTGTTTCAATTATCAAAGCTCAAAAAGATGACAAAGCTGAAGTCAACAAGTTGATGACTCCAGATACAATTGGTTTAATAGCGAGCTTAATTGCTTATGAGGTACTAAATGTTCAAAATAAAACGAATGTGAATATTGTTGATCCAACTGTTGGAACTGGTAACTTATTGATTGAAGTTATTGAACAATTGAATATGACTGACAAATTTAAAATTAATGCAGCAGCACTGGATAATGACGATGCTTTAATTGCTTTAACTAAGTCGTTTAGTGAAGTTATGAACTTAAATATCGATGCTTATCACCAAGACAGTATTGCTGATTGGGATATTACTGACATCGATATGGCGGTTGCTGATTTGCCAGTTGGTTATTACCCAATTGATGACAATGCTAAGAACTTTAAGACAAAGTCGGATGAAGGTCATTCATATGTGCATCATTTATTGATTGAACAAACAATGAATAATTTAAATGATGGAGGAATTGGTATATTTATCGTACCTTCACAAATTTTCCAAACCGATCAGGCTAAGAAATTATCTGAATGGATGGTTTCTAGTGTTTATTTGCAAGCTGTTTTGGATTTGCCTGCTGGCTTGTTTGCTTCCAAAGAAGCTCAAAAGGCAGTAGTTGTTTTACAAAAGCATGGTGCAGATGCTAAACAAGTTGGAAATGTTTTGATGGGCACAATACCAGATACCAATAATCCAAAGTTATTCGAAGGATTTAAAGACCAGTTGCAAGACTGGGCGAAAAATTTTAAAGGTTAGGTGAGATTAAATGTCTAAAATCATGGCCGTTAATTCTGGTAGCTCTACACTGAAGTGGAAACTATACACAGTACCTGAGGAAAAAGTTATTGCTAGGGGGATGGTTGACCGTCTTGGTCTCTCAGACTCAGTTTTTGAAGTTGAATTTGCAGGAAAAAAAATCAGTGAAATGGGCGACATTCCCGATCACACGACCGCAGTTAACAAGATGCTTGATAAATTGATTGACTTAAAAATTATCAAGAGTTATCACGAAATAACTGGTGTTGGTCATCGAGTAGTTGCCGGTGGCTCTATCTTCAAAGATTCAGCCGTAGTGACTCCTCGAGTGATTCAGCAAATTAAGAACCTTTCTGAATTTGCTCCACTGCATAATCCTGGTCAAGCTGCTGGTATCGAGGCGTTTGAAAAAATATTGCCCGATGTACCGCAAGTGGCTGTTTTTGATACTTCATTCCATCAAACGATGGACCCAGTGAATTACTTGTATAGTATCCCTTATGAATATTATGAAAAGTATGGAGTTCGTAAGTTTGGCGCTCATGGTACAAGTCATCGTTATGTCTCACAAGCTGCGGCTGACTTTTTGCACAAACCAATCAATGATTTGAAGATTATTTCATGTCATTTAGGTAGCGGAGCTTCAATCGATGCAATCGAAGATGGTAAGTCAGTCGATACATCAATGGGTTTTACCCCACTAGCTGGTATCACAATGAGTACTCGTTCGGGTGATATCGATCCTTCGTTAGTGGCTTATTTGATGCAAAAATTAAAGATTACCGATCCAACAGAAATGGTTAAGATTCTAAATACTAAGTCAGGATTATTAGGAATTTCTGGCGTTTCACCGGATATGCGTGATTTACTTGCTACTCGCGATGAAAACGACCGTTCTGATTTAGCTATTAGAATTTATGAAAATCGTATCGTTAAATATATCGGTTCCTACATTGCTCTTCTTGGCGGCGTAGATGTAATTATCTTCACTGCCGGTACGGGTGCTAAGAATGCGGAGATAAGAGCTGATATTTCCAATAGTTTTAACTATATGGGTGTAAAAATTGATAAAAAAGCTAATGAAAATGGTGAAGACACGCGTCTTATCAGTACAAAAGATTCTTCAGTTCAAGTTGTCGTAGTTCCAACTGATGAAGAATTAATGATTGTTCGTGACGTTGTTCGACTAACTAAATTTAGTGATTAAAAATTAAAAAAATCGCAAATTCATAAAGGTGAATTTGCGATTTTTGCTTTTTATATTTTTAACAAAAAATAGATTGAATATCTTAAAAATATTGTTATGAAAGCCTTTACTTTTTGTGGTGAACTGCTATATTTAAGTTGTATAAAACAATAGTCAATTTTGAACGGAGGTTAAATTGTTATGACAAGAAAAGCCTATATGATTGGTACTGGTGTCGGAAACCTCGCTGCCGGTATCTATTTAATTCGTGATGGAGGATTCAAGGGCGAACAAATCACCATGATGGGTCTAGAAGATCACGGTGCTAATGATGGTGCAGCCGTTAAAGATTACCAAGATGAATACGGCAATCAAGCACTATCAAATAGTAAAGGATTTTTAGCAAAAGGTGGCCGAATGCTAAACGAGGAAACGTTTGAGAACCTTTGGGATGTTTTGCGTTCAGTTCCATCCTTGGATCACCCTGGTCAAACTGTAACCGATGATATTTTGAATTTCGATCACGCACATCCAACACATGACGTAGGTCGTTTGATCGATCACAACGGACCACGTGTAAATCCTGGAAAGAATAATTATAGACACATGCAATTTGATAACAAAGATCGTTATTTACTGTCTAAATTGATGTTGATGCCTGAAAAAGACGAAGAGAAATTGAATAATATCAGTATTGCTGAATGGTTCAAGAGCACACCTCATTTCTTCACAACTAATTTCTGGTACATGTGGCAAACGACCTTTGCATTCAAACGTGCAAGTTCAGCTGTTGAATTGCGTCGTTACATGAACAGGATGATTTTGGAATTCAGCCGAATCAATACTTTGGAAGGAGTAACTAGAAGCCCTTATAATCAATTTGAAAGTATCATTTTGCCAATGCGCAAATATTTGGAAGACCGCGGCGTAACCTTTATCAACAACCGTAAGGTAACCGACTTAGAATTCAAAGATACGCCATTGCAAGATGACATTATTGTGACCGGTTTGAAGTATGAAGAAGTCGACAACGATAATAAAGAGGGACACATTGATATTGATGAAAACGACTTAGTCTTCGATACCAATGGTTCAATTACTGACAGTTCATCGATAGGTGATTTCGATACACCATTCAAAGAAAATATGGATTATGCCCCAAGTGCTTTGCTTTGGAAGAAAGCTGCCGAGAAGTTCTATTCATTGGGTAATCCGGATAAATTCTTTGGCGACCGTTCACAAAGCGAGTGGGTCAGCTTCACCGTTACAGCTAAAGACCACTTCTTGTTAAATGAAATTGCAAGGATCACTCAACAAGAACCTGGAAATGCTTTGAACACATGGATTGAAAGTACGCCATTACTATCAATCGTTGTTCACCATCAACCACACTTCAAAGCTCAAAAACCTAACGAAGCTATCTTCTGGGGTTACTTCATGTATCCAAGAAGAAATGGCGATTACGTACAAAAGCCAGTTATGGAAATGACCGGAAAAGAAATGTTGGAAGAACTACTAGGACATCTAGCAGAAGTCGATCCAAGTAAAGATAACATCAAGAATCATACAAAAGAAATCATGGATAGCATCGTCAATGTAGTGCCAGTATATCTACCATATGCCAGCGCTATGTTCAATCAAAGAGCAGTAGGCGACCGTCCAGACGTAGTACCAAAGCACAGCAAGAACCTAGCCTTCATCAGTCAATTTTGTGAACAACCATTTGACATGGTATTTACAGAACAATACTCATTTAGAGCAGCCCAAAGAGCCGTTTATACATTGTTGAACATTCCATTAACAGAAATGACACCAATGCATCATTATGAGAAGAATCCTAAAGTTATGGCTCGAGCTACTAAGACCATGTTTAGATAAAGCAGAGAGCGGAGCAGGACCGCTTAGACACTGAGGATTAGAGCAATTTCACCAATTGCTCGCGTACCTTGCGAGTGATTGGTGAAATTGCTCTAACCGGAAGTGTCTGTCCTGCGCAGCTCGTTTCCACAATGCAGCCAGAAAGAATGGTTATTAGGTTAAGAAGTATTGTTATTAACATAAAACTAATGGTTATTTATCTAAAACACAAAGTTATATATTCAAACCAACTAACCAGGTAAATATAACTCCAAGTTGATTCAACATACCCAAAACCTAAAACCATCCAACCCCAAAAACTAAAGACAAATCGTCAAACTCCCAAAAAAGGACGCAAAAATCCAATCTTGGGAGTTTTTTTACGTCCAAAATTAATCCAAAATAAAAACAGACTTGTGAAAAAAACATCCTACATCACTGACTTTGTGAATAAAATTTCACAATAAAATTAATAAAATCTAATCATAATATAATGACAATCAGTACGCCAAATCCATTACGTGTTGATATATCAACGTGGATACGTTTTCATTCAGATTTTAGATTAAAAAGGTTGAACAAAAAATACACAGTGATAATATAAAACGTGAATTAGTTAACAAATATAGTTTCAATCTTGGAGGTAATCAAATGTTGAAAGGTTCCAAAGACACAAAGGTTGATGAAAAAAAAGAAGATGTAAAACCTGTTATTGATGCCATGGTTGCTAAAGCTCACAAAGCTTTAGATATCATGGATAGTTATACTCAAGAACAAGTTGATCATATCGTTCATCAAATGGCTATTGCTGGATTAAATGCTAGTTTTAAATTGGCTAAGTTAGCTTACGAAGAAACAGGTCGTGGCTTAGTCGAAGATAAAGTAATTAAAAATATGTATTCTACCGAAGAAATTTGGCACTCAATTAAACGTGACAAGACTGTTGGTATCATTGAAAACGACAAAGAACACCGTTTGATCAAGGTTGCTGAACCACTTGGCGTTTTAGCTGGTGTTACTCCAGTTACCAACCCAACTTCAACAACAATGTTCAAATCATTGATTGCTTTGAAGACTCGTAATCCAATTATTTTTGGATTCCACCCACAAGCTCAAAAATCTTCAGTTGCAGCTGCTAAAGTTATGCTAAAAGCTGCCGTTGATGCTGGAGCTCCAGAGGGAGTTATTCAATGGATTGAAAAGCCAAGTATTGAAGCTACTTCATACTTGATGAATAACGATGGCGTTGCCAGTGTCTTGGCTACTGGTGGTCCCGGAATGGTCAAAGCTGCTTATTCAACAGGAAAACCTGCTTTAGGTGTTGGACCCGGAAATGGTCCTGCTTACATTGAGAAGACAGCCAACATCAAACGTGCCGTCAACGATATCATGATTTCAAAGACATTCGATAATGGTATGGTTTGTGCCGCTGAAAATAGTGCCATTGTTGATGCTGATATTTACGATGAAGTTAAAGACTTATTTGAGAAAAATAAAGTTTACTTTATCAAAAAAGCTGATTACAAGAAATTAGCTGACGCAATGTTTAGACCAGAGGGTGGAGTTAAAGGCCCTATCGCTGGACAATCAGCAACTAATATCGCTAAATTAGCTGGAATCAAAGTTCCAGCTGATACAAAAGTTCTTGGTGTCGAGATTGAAAATGTTGGTCCAAAAGAACCACTTTCAGCTGAAAAACTCTCACCAGTTCTTTCAGTCTTTAAAGTCAAAGGTCACAAAGAAGGCTTCAAGAAAGCTGATGAATTGTTGCACTTTGGTGGTTTAGGCCACACAGTTGGTATTCACACAATGGATGAAGATTTAGCTACTGAATTTGGTATCAAGATGAAAGCTAGTCGTGTACTAGTTAATACTCCTGCTGCTATCGGTGGTATTGGTAATCTTTATAACGAAATGATTCCATCATTAACGCTTGGTACTGGTTCATGGGGTAAAAATTCTATTTCTCATAACGTATCTTCATTTGATTTGCTTAATATTAAGACAATCGCTAAACGGAGAAATAATATGCAATGGATTAAACAACCAAGAGTTTACTATGAAAAAACTTCAGTTCGTTACTTAGAGGATCTTGAAGGAATGAAGAGAGCCTTTATCGTTTGTGATCCAGTGATGGTTCAACTAGGTTACGTTGATACAATTACAGATGAATTGAAACGTAGTAAAGTTCACGTTGAATATTCAATGTTCTCCGATGTTGACAATATTGTTACGACAGACGTTGTTAAACGTGGCGTGACACAAATGAATCTATTCAAACCGGATACAATTATTGCTCTAGGTGGCGGAACTACAATGGATACAGCCAAAGATATGTGGCTCTTCTATGAACACCCAGATGTTGATTTGTTTGGTGCAAAGCAAGGATTCATCGATATCAGAAAACGTACTTATAAGTTCCCTAAGCCTGAAAAGGCTCAATTTGTAGCAATTCCTACAACCTTTGGAACTGGTGCAGAAGTCACACCATTTAGTTCAATTATTGATACTGAAACTGGCACTAAGTACCCAATCGCTGATTATGCTTTGACACCTGATGTTGCTATCGTTGACTCACAATTTGTCGAAACGATGCCTGAAAATATCATGGCTGAATCTGGTATGGATGTTTTAAACAATGCGGTTGAATCTTACGTTGCCAATATGGCATCTGATTACACAAGACCATATGCACTTCAAGCTATCAAATTAGTCTTTGACAACCTTCAAAATGCTGTTAATGGCAATAAAGATGCCCAAGCTGAAATGCACAACGCTTCAGCTTTAGCAGGAATTTCATTTGGTAATGCCTTTGCCGGTGTTGGTCACTCGATTACTGATGTTTTGACAAATGCTTATGGAATTAGACATGGTTTAGCATCAATCATTGCCTTGCCACAAGTTATCAATTATAACTTCAAGCAACCAACAAAGATGACAATGTGGCCTAAGTATGAAAGCTTCAGAGCTGATTCAGACTATGCTTCAATTGCTAGATACGTTGGTTTGAGCGGTAAAGACAATGAAGCTTTGAAAGATGCTTTAGTTAAGAAGATTGTTGATTTAGCACATGCTGTTGGTATCAAGTTAAGTCTAAAAGATAACTATATTAAGAAGGGTGAATTCGATGAGAAGTTAGATGAATTGTCCGAAGAAGCTTTCGGTGATCAATTCTCATTCACAAACCCTAAGGAACCATTGATTTCAGAATTGAAACAAATCCTTGAAGACGTTTATGTCGGCAAGGGAATCGAAAAATAATATTATTTTATTTAGAAAAAGCGTTGAATCAAAAGTCTACTTTGATTCGACGCTTTTTTGTGCGTACCGATAATTTATTTGCAATTAAAATTGTTGAAACGTTGATATAACAGCGTAATGATTAATCAATAAATGAAGATATTTGGTATCTTGAAAATATCTTTCAATGATATACTCCTTATACAATTAGTGGGAGGCTGTTGTTCTCCGAAGGGGTAAAAATTATTGTGATTTCGTTAAAAAATAATAAGAGTTTCAAGATTAAAATCAATAAAGAACAGTGGAGTTGGATTATGTACGACTGGGCCAATTCCGCATATGGCATCATTGTTACAACTGCTGTTTTGCCAGTCTATTTTAAATCGATGGCCACTAGCAATCATATTTCAGCCGCTAGTTCGACGGCTTATTGGGGTTATGCCAATAGTTTCAGCACTTTGTTGGTATCTTTATTGGCGCCATTTTTAGGAGCCTTGGCTGATTATCCGCATTTTAAAAAACGTTTACTTAGTTTGTTTTGCTGGTTAGGAATCGTTATGACGGTTGGGTTAGCTTTTGTTCCATCTACTCAATGGCAATTGTTATTGATAGTTTATATTTTTTCAGCAATTGGTTATTCTGCTAGTAACTTATTTTATGATAGCTTTTTAACAGATGTCGCTGAAGATGAGCAAATGAATAAAATTTCTACTTATGGCTATGCTTACGGTTACTTAGGTGGCGTGATAGCATTTATTCTCTTTTTGATATTGCAATTGACTAGTGGCTTTGGAACACTAGATGGAGCAGGGATTGCTCGTTGGAGTTTTATGATTGCTGCAATTTGGTGGTTAGTTTTTTATTTGCCGTTACAAAGAAACGTCAATCAAAAGTATTCTGTTAAACCAACAACATCACCTTTGAATGGCAGTTTCAAACGAGTTTTTCAAACAATCAAACATATCAAACAGTATAAGCAAGTGGCATGGTTTTTGGTGGCATATTTCTTCTATATTGATGGTGTCGATACGATTTTTACTATGGCCACAGCGATTGGCTTAGATATTGGTATTAAAATTACTGAATTGATGATTGTTATGTTGTTCGTGCAACTGATTGCTGTGCCGTTTTCTATTTTATTTGGTTGGCTTGCCGATAAAACATCGACTAGAAAAGGAATCTTATTAGGAATATTTGTTTATTTATTGATTTGTTTATATGCTTTGAATTTGAAAACTAGTTTTGATTTTTGGGTCTTAGCTTTCTTAGTTGGTACTAGTCAAGGCGGTTTACAGGCTTTGAGTCGCTCTTATTTTGGGAAAATCATTCCTAAGGAGTCAGGAAGTGAATTCTATGGCTTCTATAATATTTTAGGGAAATTTTCAGCTGTCATGGGACCATTTATTGTGGCGGTCGTGACGCAGATGACAGGTAAGTCAACGATTGGGGCAGCATCGTTAAGTATATTGTTTTTAGTTGGATTAGTACTCTTCGCTATTTTGCCAAAACTTACTAATAATAAATAAAAACGGAAATCCATTTGGATTTCCGTTTTGTATTTGTAAAATTATTTCCAATGACTAATTAGTTTTGCCGTTTCTTTAGTGTCATTAGTGAAGACACTATCGAGTTTCAAAGTATTTAGAGCAGTGTAATTATCGTTATAAGTGTTTAAAACCCAACCGTTAGTTTTAAAGCCATTCTTATGAGCAATTTTGACTAATTTTGGCGTCCATTGATCTAATTTCAGTGAAATAAAGTCAATATAACGAGGAGCATTTTCAATTTGTTCACGGTATTGACGTTCGCTAGCTGAATCTAATAACCAAAGAGTAGGGACCTTCTTCAATGATTTATGAAAGCTCTTGATACCTGGTAAACTGGCATCCTGCATAATGATGTTTTTAGTCATCTTATATTTCTTAACTTCTTTGACTAAAGCTTTTTCAGTATCAGTATTATCGCCAGCATTTTTCTTAGCTTCAATTATATAATGAACTTTTTTATCGTAACGATTGAAGACATCCTTTAATTGATGGATTTTTTCGCCGTTGTTCAGTTTTACTTTTTTGATTTTGCTAGAATTTGAAGTTGAAATGGTTACATTGTGGCCGGTGGATTTCTTTAAGTTGTCATCATGGGAAACAAAGAGCTTTCCATCTTTACTGAGCCAAACATCTTGTTCAATGTATTGCGTTCCATCCTTAATGGCACGGTTATAACCACTGAAAGAGTGATCAGGATTATTATAGGGACTTCCACGGTGAGAAAAAATTATTGGTGAACTTGGCGAGGCGTGATTGACGCTTCGAGTGACAGGTGTAAGATTTTTTGCTCCGGGAACCTTAGCAGCTTGAACCGACGTAGCAGTCAGTGGTAAGGCGAGTAGTATTAGTAGTGTTGAAATCAGTTTCCTCTTTATCATAATTTTCCCCTTTAAATTATCTTGTACACTTCATTCTACTCAAAAAAATAGTGCTACTGCAAATTCAGTAGCACTATTTTATTAGAAATTATGGCCAGCTTTGTTTTCAATTGTCAGTTGTTTTGTTTTCTCACGTTCAATCTTATACTTATTCTTCAATTGACGGTTCTTCCAGTAACCATGGATACAGATAGCCAAAGGAATAGCACAAAAAGCCGAGGCTGCTGGAATAACCCATGGGTTGCCTTTAACAATAGCCATTTTTTCTTCGTTAAGTTTATCGAATTCTTCTTTAAATTCTTCAGGTGTCAACATATTTACGCATCCTTTCCAATCAGCTCAAGAATAACGTAAAATGAAAGCGTTGTCACTTATTTACGATTGGATATTAGTTTCCAGATGTGAATTTGATACCAATAATACTAATTAATAATAAGGCGACAAAACACCAAGTTAAAGGTGAAAGTTTGTCTCCAAACAAAATTACTCCGACTATAATAGAACCGACAGCACCGATACCAGTCCAGATGGGGTAGGCTAAACTCATAGGTAATTTTTTAATGGCAATTGCTAAGAAAAACATGCTGAAAAAAAGTCCCACTATGGTGTAGATTGTAAAACTTATTTTAGTGAAGCCGTGACTTAATTTCATCGTGGTTGCCCACACAGTTTCAAAGAGTCCCGCGATGATTAAATAGATCCAATTCATATTAATTCCTCCAAAAAAATAAGTACCCCTATCAATTCCTTCTATGGCCTAACGGAATTGATAAGAGTACTAGTTGTAGTGACACCCGGCAGTGTTGATTAATAAATTTATTCTAGCAAATTAAAAGATAGGTGGCAAATGAAGATGATTAGAAGAATGAAAACAGATGAAGTTGATAAAATTGCTGATATTTGGCTACAAGGCAATTTAGAAGGACATAATTTTATTAATCCTAATTATTGGATCGATAATGTAGACGAAGTAAAAAAGCAATTTCAACAATCGGAAATTTATGTTTTTATCGATGATACTTTGAAAGGTTTTGTCGGAATGCAAGGGAATTATATTGCTGGTATTTTTGTGCAAAAAGAATTTCAGCAACAAGGAATTGGCAAGAAATTACTCGACTTTTTAAAGCAGAATCATACAAAATTACAATTGACCGTTTATGAAAAAAACGATTTTGCTAAGAAATTCTATCAAAATAATGATTTTAAAGTAGTGGCTCAAAAAACTGATACCGCAAATGAAGAAAAGGAATTGGATATGATTTGGACAAAATAAAAGACAGACAAATTTGCCTGTCTTTTATTCTGCCTGAACGATTGGAAATTTTCTGACAATAAATGTTAATAAATATGATGCTGCTAAGATGAAGGTTACCACTAAGTATGGATAGTGCGTGTTCCAATCCATCAAAGCACCTGACATCAATGGGCCAATGACATTACCAACACTGGTCAAAGACATGTTCATACCATTAATTAGGCCTTGATTTGAACGACTTGATTTAGTTAATAACGTAGTAATAGCTGGTCTCAAGAGATCAAATGATGAAAAGATGACCAAAGTTGCGACAATTACTTCAATGTGCGTATGTGCTTGAGTAATCCAGAAAACGCATAAAGCACTTAATAGAAAAGCAATACTGATTAAACGCATTTCACCGATTTTATTGATAATCCAATTGAAAGCAGCTACTTGCAGAATCAATGAGATAATTCCATTTAAAGTTAAAACTAAAGCGATAGTACTTAGACCAAAATCGAAGACTTGGTTAACATAAATACTATAGATACTTTCAAATCCTTGTAAACCAAATGAGGATACTAAAATCATTCCAAAAAGCATCACCATTGGCAAAGTTAAGATGGATCTGATTGAACCTTTTTGTTGAGTCTTTTTCTCGGCTTCCATTTCTTCAACTTCAAGAACTTCTTTGTCTTCTTTTAGGAAGATGTAAGTGAAGATAGCACTGGTGATACTCAAAACACCGGCGACCCAGAAAGGAGTTTTATAAGTAATCCCAGCAAGGATTCCACCAAGACCAGGTCCTAAAATCAAGCCACCACTAAAAGCAGCTGACAACCAGCCAATGACCTTCGCACGATCCTTCATTGTAGTTAAATCTGAACCTAAAGCCATAGAAGTAGGGATGACCATAGCAGCTGACAAACCACCAATAATACGAGAAAGATTAAAGATAGGAAGCGTTGTTGCCAGAGCAAAGATAAATTCAGAAATCATGTAAGTGAATAATCCGAAAACAATTACTGGCTTGCGGCCAACTTTATCAGACATTTTGCCGACGATTGGTGAGGCTACGAATTGCGCAAAAGCAAAAAGTGAAGTCATGACCCCCATTTGTGACGTTGTAAAATTATACTCATTTTTAATGAAAGGTGTTACCGGAATGACTAGTCCGATACCTAAACAAATTAAAAAGTTGCTAAAAACAAGAATGTAAATGGATCTTTTGTTCTTCCCCATAAATTCCCCTCCTCATAAAATAAAATAGTTCAAAATTATTCTGCTGGTAGATAATTTGAGAATAATAAAACCGATAAAGGGTAAAGATACCCAATATCGGCTTGTGACGAACTTGTAATCACATTACAAGTAAGCATACTATGAATTTATATTGTTGTCTAATAATTTAATTCAATTTTTTTGTTATAATTTTATAGTAAAAATCACTTTTGGTATATAAACAAATTCCAATAATAGACAATTAGTCATTTTGCGTATATCATAGAAACATGGCTACATAAGGAGGTCATATTTTTGGATTTTAGAAGTGGGCTAAACAGTGAAAAACCCCAGATAATAAATTTACTAGTAGAATCATTTAAAGAATACATTACAATAAAGAATATGTTTCCATCAAAATTTCGTTCCAGTGCCAAGTTTGATAAGTTAATGAGAAAATACTTTGAACTTGAAGTTAATGTCTTTATGAAAAAAGGTTTGGTTTACGTAGGAGCTGACGGAAAGGGAAAACCTCGAGCAGTTGCTCTAATTGATTTTAATCAAGGCAGTCAAATTAGTAGTTGGGATTATTTTTCAATGGATGGTCTAAAATTACTTTCAATGATTTTTATGAGTGGATTTAGTGGCTTCAATGCACTCGATATCTTTAAATTTGAAGACCTATTCGATTTAGTTAAGGGTAAGAAAAAATGCGCAGTTGAGTACCTAGCTGTGGATAAAAAATTACGCGGTCAAGGTATTGGTAGTAAAATGCTGAACAACCACATTAGCCCTTATGTTAAAAAAATTGGTTACCGAAATATTATTTTGGAGACCAACACACAAAAGAACGTTAAATTTTATAAAAAGAATAATTTTGCCGTGCGCTCAGTTAAAAAGGTTAACTTGAGTCATGGGGATGTTAAAGATTGGGTCTTGTCTAAGACCGTTTAATTAGATATGAAAAGAGCCGTACACGTTGTGTATGGCTCTTTTTTTATAAAAACAACTAATTCCTACGACCTAAGAGTACCAAATAATCTAAAAGGTGGCGCCTTTATTAAGGAAACTTAATTATTAACCTTATTATTGGTATTTTGGCTTAATTCAAGCAAGTTACTTTCGTATTCCGTTTTGAAAAGATTCCAATCCTTCGCTAGCTATGAAATAAACTAGCACTAAGGCAGCGATTGAGTCGACCCACCAAAGACCGAAAAGGGCAGTCAGAATGGCACCGACGAGAACCGTTGCCGCCATGTATGCACAAGTAATATTGCACATGCCATCTTCAATCAAAGCATCAGAATGAATAGCTTTTCCCAATTTTCTTTTTTTCAAAGTTAGGATTGGCATTAAGATGACTGATGCAATAGCAATGGCGATTCCATAGAAACTGGATTCAGATGCTTGGTGCGTGAAGAGATTGAAGAGCGAAACGCCGATGACGTAGACGCAAAGCAATAGTAAAACTGAACCGACTATTAAGGATGATTTCTTTTCAGCTTTAACGATTTCGGAACTATCAGCTCCGTTGAATTCTTTTTTCAAACGCCAAATCAAAGTACTGCCAGAGATGATTTCCAAAAAGCTATCCAATCCAAAGGCAATTAAAAGAATCGATCCAGCTTTAATCCCCGAATAAAAACCGACAATAAATTCAAAAGCCATCCAAGCTGTGGAAAAGTATTCCGTGTGTAAACTCTTTTTAAGTAAATCAATATTTTGGCTATTCACCATGTTTTTTACCCCTCATAACGTGATCCGCGTGTTCAAGCGTTTCATTGATAACATCAAGAATATGTGGATCGTCCAGTTGATAATAATTTGATTTGCCAACTCGCTTAGCACTGACCAATTGATATTGACGTAACAAGGCTAATTGGTGTGACACGACCGATTGTTCCAGTCCTAATAAGTTAACGATTTCCGTAACATTCAACTCTTGCTGTTCTAAGATATATAGCATTTGCAACCGAGTTGGGTTGCTCAACATTTTGAGAATTTTTTGCGATTCATTCAAAAGTTGTTCGTTGATTGGTTTTGGATTTGGCAAATTATCCCTTCTTTACATATGTTGTGTTTAACATATGTTAATTATAACATATTTAAATGAAAAAAGTTGCACACATTTGCTGAAAACGTTACCATAATTAATATGAGAGTTTAGAAATGGAGATAAGTTAATTATGGAAGATTTGGGACTGATTGATATTGGTGGAACATCAATCAAATTTGGTGTATTGGTTAATGAAGAATTGAAGCGGATGGACTCAATTAAAACACCCGAAAATTTGGAAGATTTTTACAAAGAATTGACAACTAAAGTTAATGAAATGAAAAATAATTATCCAATTGCTGGTGTAGGAATCAGTTCACCTGATGCCGTTAATAAAAAAACAGGCATTGTTGAAGGAATTTCAGCAATTTCTTATATTCACAACTTCAAAATTCAACCTGAATTAAGCAAGAGATTCGACTTGCCAGTAAGCATGGAAAACGATGCAAATTGTGCAGCTTTAGCAGAAGTTAAATATGGAGCAGGAAAAAATGTCAATAATCTATTATTTTTGATTATCGGCACCGGTGTTGGCGGTTCATTTATTGTTAATCGAAAGATTATTCATGGTGCACATCTTTTCGGTGGCGAGTTCGGATTCACCTTAAATAGCGAGGATAAGACTTTAAGTGAATTGGGAACATCAGTCGGCGTCGCAAACAGATATAATGAGCAATCTGACACTAATTACACAGGAAAAGAAGTCTTCGATTTAGCTAAGAAGGGCGATAAGTTAGCTCAAAAAGAAGTTCAAATTATGTATCATGCTTTGGCTAAGGGGATTTACAACCTACAATATAGTTTTGATCCCGAGCTAATCGTCTTAGGTGGAGCCGTTTCCAATAATCCTGATTTATTACCAGGCGTTAAAAACGAAATTGAAAAAATTCGCAAAACAGTTGAAATAGCACCATTTAGTCCAAAAGTTGTTTTATGCAAATATACCAATGAATCGAATTTATTGGGTGCAGCAGTTGATTTTCATCAAACATATGGAAAATAAAAAGACACTTCAGATCTTAAAAAATCTGAAGTATCTTTTCTTATATAGCAGCCGGAATTTTTCTAATACAGTGACTATTGCAGGCACATTTTTTATCGTCAATCATTTTACAGTGACAAATGCCATCTGAACTTGCACAACGACAGCCAGCAGCACATGTCATACCCTCGTGACAGTAAGGATTCTTTTCAGCCAATTTTAACGCTCCCTTGGAAAATATTTGGTATCCTTAAAATATTACAATGGTAGATTTTGTGCAAGGAGAAGTCTTTATTGTTTTGAAAGATATTGTTAAGAATATTAAGTCAATTAAGTAATGCAAGAAGATAATCCAATTAGTAATACAATGTCAAGTTTGTAGTTGCAATAAATAAAAATATCGATTTTAAATTTTATAAAACCTTCTTTATCTAATAGAACTTTGATTAATATTTGGTTAGGAAATTATATATAATTCCAGCGATAGCTACAGATATATCCAGTCCCAGTCCTAATAATAATAATGTAACTAATAAAGACCACGCTTGATCTAGAATAATACGATTAACGATAATTATGTTGTCATAATATGTACGCTCGATCCAGTCACACATTATTAAGGTTATTGGTATGGTAAGTAGAATACTTATAACATAGGAAATTATTTTATAAATCTTATTTATATATTTTGAAATCATTCTTAGCCCTCGACAATACTAATATTTATAAAAAAGATAACCCATACAACTTGATTATAATTAAATTATGTTTGTTAAACAAGTTACTAAAAAGTTAGAAAATGGAAAGGAAAATAGAATCTCTTAATTATAAAAAAATATTTATCCTTTGTTAGGAGGGAGTAAGTTGTTTCTTGTTGACAGTTACAGGAACGTAAAATGGATTGTTTTATATGTTAATAATAAAAATATCATTTAAAATTTTGTTTCAATAAGGATTATATTGTTTACTACTATTTATTCGATTTTATTAATAATTATAAATATTTTATGAACATAATTTCTATATATCTATTTACAAATACTAAAAAATTGATATGGTTAATTTATAAATCTGTGAAAGGGGTTTCTAAAAATGAGGCTTAATAAATATATTGATCATACGTTACTATCACCAGAAGCAACCAAGAAAGAGGTTGATCATGTAATTAAGGAAGCTAAAGAAAATGATTTTGCATCAGTGATGATTAATCCTTACTGGGTAAAGCATACTCATGATGAACTGTTAGGTACAGATATCCAAACAGCAACAGTTATTGGATTTCCTTTAGGGGCAAATACCACTGAAATAAAAGTTGCAGAAACTAGAAAAGCACTACTTGACGGTGCTGATGAAATTGATATGGTACTGAATATTGGTGAACTTAAGGGTAACGATTTAGATGCAGTTGAATCTGATATTAAATCAGTAGTTAATGCAGGACATGCGGAAAATAAAATTGTTAAAGTCATTATTGAAACTGCATTATTAACGGATGATGAAAAAGTAACAGCTGCCGAATTGGTTATGAAGGCAAATGCTGATTTTGTAAAGACCTCAACAGGATTTTCAACTTCAGGAGCAAAGGTTGAAGATGTCAAATTACTTAAAGAAACTGTTGGAAATAAAATTGGTGTTAAGGCTTCTGGTGGCATTCATTCAAAAGAGGAAGCAGAAGCTATGATTAATGCGGGTGCTACAAGATTAGGAACAAGTGCCAGCATTAAAATCGTTAATGGAAGATAATTGGCAAAACGGAGGATTTAATAGGTGAATAGTCCAAATATAATGATGAATAAAAGAAAAAATTCATTTATTTAAGTTGGATGCAGAGCCAACTGATGATGAATATTTAAATAAGAATCCGATTTTCCACGTTGTTTTATTATCATGCTTATTTCCGATGTAGGCGGATGTAGTTAGTTTTAATGATATTTTAATTACATAATTTAAAACAATTTTCACATTGAGTAATTTACCAATGTCTTTGTACAAAATGATTTCTAAAGGGGTTATTTAGTGCAATCTGCCTTATAAAAAATAAAGATTTTAAGATAAAATCTTATACATATCCATCAGGTGTTGAAGGGGTTATAGTTGAGAATTCACGTGAACATCTTACTTTATACCATATATGAGAATGATTATTTGGGATGCTATATTTGATAAAATCTCTTTAAAAATGCAGGATATGTTTTCTCAGCCGCCTCCCGGAAAAGAAATTGTGGATACTTATGAATGCTTCCAATTTTCATCAGGATTATTGGCTAATGGCACACCAGGACTGGATGATCATTATGAATTACACGGTGAAATTCCAAACTCTGGTGATATATGTTCCAGATTCATTAACTCTGAGGGCAAAATTGCGAATGAAAACATTAACTAAAGAACCATGGGAATATCATTAAATGATCTTCGTAAAAAAGAATATTCTATATTAGTACCTGATAGTGAAAAGAAAATTGAATCAATAAAAGCGGCATTAAAGTTGAGATGTGCTAACGTTTTTATAATGGATGAAAATACGGCCAAGGTGTTATTGAACGAATAATCATTTTTGTCGTTGTATATAATAGTGAAGGATATAGTATTTATAGCTTTGAGCAAACAGTTGTTGATTTATGAAAACGGGCACATGTTTTAGAAGACTTTGTATTTTTGGTATAGATGGACAAGTGTTATGTTGAATTTATCCATTATAGTTTCAATGTATTTTTTATTAATATATAAGATTTGTTTAATTACTTTTAAAGATAAGGAGTTCAACAAAAAGAGCATTCACAATTGTGAATGCTCTTTTTGTTTTAAGTGCGCTCGGCATGGGCGTTAACTTGTTGGTGAAAGTCCACTGTGAACCGTAATAGTCGGAATTACTAGTCGAAGACAAGGGTGTCCACCGTGAGGTGGAATCTGAAGGAAGTTTAAAGCAAAATACTGAGCTGATGAACAAAAATCGACTATAAGGCTGGAAATATTGGATAAGCCTGCTTAACAAGGTAAAGCCCCAAACTACTCGAAAATATTTCTAGTAAAGTTGGCAGCTACATGGTATGAAAGTTGGCGTTCTTACCCGGGGAGGTCTGTATCATATGTTTGGCAAGGAAACGGAATGTATCCTACGAACAAACCAAGCAGCGGTGTTTGGCTGAATGATACAGAAGTCAGCCGAGATCATAGTAGTCGATTGCGACGAAGGACCGAACATTAATAACTTTTTTCGATACTGGAGGTGGAAGCGGTGCGACAATCGCAGAAAACAGAACAAAAAGCTGACCATCTGAGGATGATAGGTTTGGAAAATCAAAGGAAATCAGAGGCGCGTAGTACCGCCTCTGGTGAGAGCACGAATAAGAGTGGCATTTCATTTAAAGAATTAGTTTTGAATAGAGACAATCTCAATCTAGCTTATAAACGAGTCTATAAGAACAAGGGAGCTCAAGGAATAGACGGAATGACTGTCTATGAACTGTTCGACTATATCAAAGAGAACAAAACTCAATTGATAAAGTCATTAAGCAACCTTACCTATAAGCCCAAACCTGTCAGAAGAGTAGAAATACCTAAACCTGATGGGTCAAAACGTAAGTTAGGGGTACCACAGTCGTTGACCGTCTGGTACAACAGACAATTGCGCAAGCAATGACGCCTATGTTTGAGAATGTGTTTTCTGATAATAGTTTTGGATTTAGACCAAATCGAAGTGCTCATGATGCTATAAAACGTGTCACAGAATTTTATGATCAAGGCTATCACGTTGTGATAGACCTTGACCTAAAATCATACTTCGATACAGTCAATCATGACTTACTAATGAAATTCATCAAGCAGTATATTGATGATGAATGGTTATTGAGAATGATTCGTAAATTCTTGACTAGTGGAGTAATGGATGGACAACTATTTCAAAAGTCCGAAAAAGGAACGCCACAAGGTGGCAACCTTTCTCCATTACTAGCTAATATCTATTTAAATGAACTCGATAAATTACTTATGTCCCGTGGACATAAGTTTGTTCGCTATGACGATGACTGTAATATCTATGTCAAAAGTAAACAAGCTGGATATCGAGTTCTTGAAAGTATTTCGAAATTTCTTGAGAAGGACTTGAAACTAACCATCAATCGAAAGAAAACTAAAACTAGAATTAGAAACCTAATGAAACTTGGTATTCCAAAGAATCAAGCTTGGATATTCGCCAATATCCGTAAGGGTTACTGGCGAACAGCCCATAGTAAGACCCTGTTGTACACTTTAACGAATAGAAAACTCGAGTCCCTTGGACTAATAAATATGTCCAAGAAACTCGAGTCTATTCAAAATGCTTAAATTAATGAACCGCCGTATACGGAACCGTACGTACGGTGGTGTGAGAGGTCGGTGACTAATCGTCACCTCCTACTCGATTTAAGGGAAAATATATAAATAATAATTTAAAATTATAAAAAATTAATTTAATTATAAAACGGGGTGCATAATTAATAGTCACTAACTAGAATTCACAAAAAAATATAACCTTGTTGAATGCTTTTATCAATAAATTTGTAGAATACTTAAAATAAAGTATGTCGAAAATTACAAGAACAAGTTAGCCACTTGTCCAAAAATAAATACGAAATATATCAGTACCAGAAAAGTACATTTCTAAACTCCACAGAAACTAGTGAATAGTTCCCGTGGAGTTTTGTAGTTTAA